>JAVVUO010000032.1:0-27277 GCA_036653135.1 Lachnospiraceae bacterium | reverse complement strand
GTGTGAGGAAGATGTGAGAAGAAGTGAGAGGGAGAAGTGAGAGGAAGAAGTGAGATGGAAAAGTGAGATGGAAAAGTGAGAAGAAGTGAGATGGAAAAGTGAGATGGAAAAGTGAGAAGAAGTGAGATGGAAAAGTGAGAGGAAGAAGTGAGAAGAAATGAGAGGGAGGAGTGAGATGGAGGAGATTAGAAAGCAGGTATTAGAATATCTGGATATGACAAAAGAAACAAAAGACGAAGAAATATTAGAAGTAATTGATGAAAAAATAAGTCAGTATGCCAAGAAAAATCTAGTATCAGTAAAACAACGCAGGGAACTGCGTATGCAGGTGTTTCATTCTCTGCGAAAGCTGGATTTGCTGCAGGAACTCCTAGAAGATGATGAAATAACAGAAATTATGGTAAATGGAGTTGAGCATATCTTTTATGAAAAAAAAGGACAACTCTATGAGTGGGAGCGTAGATTTTCTTCTAAGGAAAAACTGGAGGATATTATTCAACAGATGGTAGGAAGCAACAATCGTATGGTAAATGAGGCAGAACCCATTGTAGATACTAGACTTTCCGATGGCTCTAGAGTAAATATAGTGCTTGCACCCATTGCATTGGAAGGACCGGTGGTGTCTATACGAAAGTTTCCTAAAGAAGCCATGCAGATGAAACAATTGATAAAGCAGCAGTCTATTAGCAGGGAGTGCGCAGAATTTTTAGAAAAACTGGTGATTTCTGGCTATAACATTTTTATTTCAGGTGGGACAGGAAGTGGAAAGACAACCTTTCTCAATGCGCTTTCCAATTTTATTCCTAAAGGAGAGCGGGTGGTTACCATTGAGGACTCTGCGGAACTTCAGCTTCAAGGGATTGATAATCTGGTACGTTTAGAAACTAGGAATGCAGGAGTGGAAGGCGGGCTTGAAATTACAGTAAGGGATCTAATTAAAACAGCTCTTCGTATGCGGCCAAATCGGATTATTATCGGAGAAATCCGAGGGGCAGAATGTTTGGATATGCTTCAAGCTATGAATACTGGACACGATGGTTCTTTAAGTACGGGACACAGTAACAGTAGTAGGGATATGTTGGCAAGGATGGAAACCATGGTGCTGATGGGGGTAGAGATTCCCTTGCCTGCAATTCGTGCACAAATTGCAGCGGGAGTGGATATCTTAGTGCATTTGGGACGATTAAGGGATAAAAGCCGTAAGGTTCTTAGCATTACAGAAGTGGCAGGCATTGCCCAAGGAGAAATTCAATTGAATGTACTTTATGAATTTCAAGAACAAGGAAATGCAAAGGGACAAATAGAAGGAATTTGGCACAAAAAAGGAACGCTAGAACACCAGGAAAAACTACAAGGAGCCAACATGGAGGTGGAGATGGAAAGTGTACATCAATAGTCAATTGTCTTGGAAAGAAAAGTGTTATGGTATGGGAATTTCTCTTATTATTACAGGGATAATATCCTGGTTATTTTATAAAAGTAAATATGGAATGATTTTAATTGTGCTTCTCTATCCGCTGGTAATCAAGGAAAGAAAAAAAGAAATTCGGCACAAGAGAAATCTAGAGCTGCAAAAGCAATTTGGTGAATTGCTTCAAATGACAGCAGCAGCGTTAAAGTCAGGATATTCTATAGAAAATGCGTTTGTGGAAGCAAGAAAAGATTTTGTTAAATTGTATGGAGAAGAGAGCCTGATGGGGGTGGAGGCAAAGAACTTAAACCAACAGACAGCACTTAACATTCCATTAGAACAGATTCTAGATGATTTAGCAGAGCGTAGTGGATTAGAAGAAATTCAAAGTTTTGCCCAGGTACTCCATTTTGCAAAACGAAGCGGTGGAGATTTTATAAAAATCTTTCAAACTACCGTAGAAAAAATTCGCCAAAAAGGGGAAGTTTCCAGAGAAATAGAAACAGTGATGGCAGCGAAAAAATTAGAACAGCGTATTATGAATCTAGTTCCTATGGGGATTTTACTGTATGTAAGCATTTGTTCGCCGGAGTTTATACAGGAACTGTATGGAAATGCATTGGGGATTGGCGTTATGAGTGGCTGTTTGATATTGTATGGAGTTGCGTATCAGCTGTCAAGGCATATTGTGTCTATTCAGGTATAAAAAGCAAGGAGGAATCAATGCAGTGGTACATCATAGGAATTGTAATTTGCGCTGTAGGATATTGGTATTTAAAACGAAATAAGCCGGATAAGAAGAACTATCGTCAGGCAGTATTTGTTTTCTTAGTGGGAGTTATCATGGCAGCAGTACTGGAAATGGTAGATACAAAATGGTCACAGCCAAGGGAAGAAACAAGAAAAGAGGCAGGGGGTGGAAGTGTAGAAAAGGAATATTTGGTCACAGCCAAAGGCGTAGGGGAGGATATGCCTATCAAGGTAAAGGTGCTAGAGTGCCAGCTTACCAAGGAACAAAAACAAATTTCTTTGAAGCAGGCAGAAGAAGAGCTAGAAGGGAAATTTTTAGGGGAAAATACGTCAGAGGATAAGATTACCATGTCTTTAAAATTACCGGAACTATTACAAGAAGGTGCAGTAGAGGCCAATTATTGTTTTTCAGATTATCAGGTGTTTTATCCAGATGGAACGTTACATACACAGGTAAAGGAACCTGTAATAGTAGAACTAACAGCGGAATTAACTTGTCAGGGGGAAAGTAATCTTGTTTGTATTCCTATGTTGGTGGTGCCAAAAGAAAAAGGCAAAACAGAAGGATTTACAGAAAAACTACAATTGCTGCTGGAACAGGAAAATGCAAAAAAGGGCACAAAAACATTGATGTTACCCAATAAAGTAGAAGGGAAAAAAGTGACATGGAAAGAAAATACGGAAAATAGGAGTATTGTAATTGCAATGCTTGGAGGGGCAGCAGGTATTGGTATGCTTCTATCAGAAAAAGAAAAAGAAAAAAAAAGACAGCAGAACTGGCACAATCAAATGCTTTTGGACTATCCAAAGATAGTTAGTGAAATATCGCTGCTTATAGGAGCGGGCATGAATCTTAATCTAGCTTGGGAAAAAATAGTACATTCTTATGTAGAAAAGAAAAAACGAGGAAATGCAAAAACACTGCCGGCCTACGAAGAAATGGCATTTACTTTAAATGAAATAAAGGAGGGAGTTGGAGAAATCAAGGCACTAGAACATTTTGGTGAACGCTGTAAGCTAAAAGAATATCGTAAATTATCTTCCCTTTTAGCTCAAAATGTAAGGAGAGGAAACAAGGGTCTGCAAAAAATGTTGGAGGAGGAGGAAAGGGAATCGTTTCAAATGAGAAAAGCAAGGGCTCAAAAAGCAGGAGAAGAGGCAGGTACGAAATTACTGCTTCCAATGATGATGATGCTGGTAATTGTGTTAGTGATTTTAATGGTTCCCGCAATGGTATCAATGAAAATCTAAAAAAATCTAAAAAAATCCAAGAAATTCCCAAACAATTAAGAAAAAAGAGAAAGGAAAGTATGAATATGAGAGAAGTGAAATTGTTTTTTAAGGAAGAAGATGGAATTGGTGTAGTAGAGGTGATTTTAATTTTAGTAGTTTTAATTGGACTAGTGATTATATTTAAAAATCAACTTACCGTATTGGTCAATAATATTTTCAATAAAATCACAAAACAGGCTGGTAGAGTATAGGGAGGAAGATGGAATGGGAGGAAAAAAAGGTAAGTGTGATGGAAGTATTACTATTTTTTTGGCATTAACCTTACTGTTAATTTTATCTTTCCTGTTCGCTATGTTGGAAGCTGCTAGGGTACAAGGACTAGAAACTTTAGTATATCAAAAAGGAAAGTTGGATTTGGAATCTGCATTTGGTGCATATAATGGGGCAATGTGGGAACAGTACGGTATGCTGTTTCTAGACGGCAGCGCAGGTACAGGAACATTGGATTTGTCTTTGCTGGAAGGACAGATGATGGAAGAAGCAAGGTTGGAAGAGCTTTCTACAGGTTTCTTCCAACTGGCATTAAAAAATGTAGAAATCAGTGAATATACCTTAGCCACTGATTGGGGTGGGGCAGCATTTCAAGAACAGGCATGTACAGCGATTCAACAGCAGCTAGCAGCTGGGGTACTAGATACTATCTGGGAAAAACAAGAAATGGGTGGAGAAATGTCTAAAAAAAGTGATGAGCTGGAAAAAAACTGGAAAATGGCTCAGGATGCCACAGCCAGTGCTGAAAAATATGAAAAGGAGCAGAAAGAAAAGCCCGATTATGTGCCTGCGGAGAAAGTCACACAAAGGCTTCCCAAAGAACAAAATCCCATTAATATTGTAAAACCTTTAAAACAGAAAGGAATTTTGGATATGGTGGTTGAAGATCCTAATGCCATTTCTCAAAAAGGAATAGAAGCAGAGGATATGGTGGAAAAGCGAAGTTGCTATTGTGGAAATCAACCAGCAAAACCCCAAGGGAGTGTGGATAAGTTATGGTTTGTGTTATATTTGAATACATATTTTTCTTGTATGGCAGGGAATGGGGAGAAAGGCAGCGAAAATCATGCATTGGATTACGAATTGGAATACTGCATTGGAGGAAGGGATAAGGATGCGGATAATCTTGAAGAAACGGTAAAAAAGCTATTGGCAATACGTGAAGTGGGAAACTTTACTACTTTAATGCAAGACGAAGCCAAGCAGGCGGTTTCTTTGGAACTTGCAGTAGGCGCAGTGGGATTTACCGGCATGCCGCCTTTGATTTCGGCAGTGCAGGTGGGAATATTACTGGCATGGAGTTATGTAGAGAGTATTCAGGATATTCGGTGTCTTTTGGCAGGTGGAACCATAGCACTGGTAAAATCCCCTTTGGAATGGAAAAGTGATATAGGAAATCTAAAGCAGGATATTAATCAACAAAGACAGCCATCACAGGATAGTGGCGGATTAAGTTATCGGGAATATTTGATGATATTACTGGGTATGACTCCAAGGCGGTCCTTGGTATATCGAGGAATGAATGTTGTAGAAGAAAATATGAGATTAATAGATGGCTATGGAAAGTTAAGAGTGGATACTTTATTAAATGGAATCAAAGTGCAAGAACAGTACGTGGCACAGCCTCTGTTTTTACAGCTGATTACATTGGGAAAAAAACAAGGTGGAGTGTATTCTTGGAATACAGAACAGGAATTGTCTTATTAGAATTTACCCAAGCAACAGATAGGGTAGGTGTAGAAGGGAAGGTGTTTTAAAGTGCCTCCAAATATTAGAAAGGAAAATAAAAAAATCTCTCTCAGGCACAAGTGGTTAAAAATAAAAAGTTTTACATGTCCCAAAGGACGAGAGGCACTTTTAAATGCTTTCCCTAGTGGCAGCCTTACCTTGGAAGCTTCTTTGGTTTTGCCATTATTTTTATTCTTAATGTTTTATGTACTCTTTTTCTTTCGCGCATTGCAGATTCAATATATAGTAGCAGATTCCTTAGGACAAGCTGCTAGCAAAACATCCTTGATGGGACAGGAAACACCAGAAAAGGTGGAATTGGCAACCAAAGGATTATTTTATCAGACATTATTAAAACAAGATTGCCCGCTTACTTATATTTCCTTGGGACTGGCGGGATTTTCTTGGAAGGAATCCATAGTAGATGAGGAGTATTTAGAGGTAAAAGTGAATTACAGGATAAAGAACCCCATTACTTTTTTTGGAAATACCAGAATGCATTTTTCCGAAAAAGTCAGAATTCGAAGATGGACGGGAGATATGACTGGACAGGAGGGAAAGGAGAATCAACATTGGGTTTATATCACGCCAACCGGAAGCGTATATCACAAGAGCCGCAGCTGTACTCATTTAAAATTATCCATTGAGGCAGTTACACCTAATGAAAAGAAGAAAATTTTGGCAGATTATGAACCATGTGGGTTTTGTGCAAAAGCACATTATTCTTCCGGCACGCTCTATATTACCAAAGAAGGGCGGTGTTATCATACAAAGTTAAGCTGCCCAGGACTGAAAAGAACTATTTATATGATACCATTCAATCAAGTTGGAGGGAGAAAACCTTGCTCAAGATGTGGAGGAGATTGAGATGCATAAGTATTTATTATTAGGACTATTAATGTCTTGCGCTGTAGAAGACTATCGAAAAAAAGAAATGACACTTACTTATTTACTGCTTTTTGGCATTGCAGGTTTGTTACTTCATCTTTGTAATCCTATTTGTTCCATTTTTAGTATTTTGTGGGGGATGCTTCTAGGAGCTGGAATGATATTGATTAGTATGTTAAGTCGGGGCAACGTAGGTCTTGGAGATGGAATCTTATTAATCATAACAGGCATTTATCTTGGTGGAAATGAAAATCTAGAATTGCTGTGTATTGGATTGGCACTAGCTGGCTGCTGGTCCTTAGGATTGCTGTTTTTTGGAAAAAAAGGAAAAAAAGATAAAATTGCATTTGCGCCATTTCTGCTTATTGCATATGTAACCATGCTAATGGGAAACTATGGAAATCTAAGTTGAGAAAGAAAAGGGACGGAGTATGAAGGTAAAGGGGAGCTATACGGTGGAGGCAGCACTTTTGATGCCAATTATATTGTTTTGCCTGTGTTTTATTTTAGAACAGACGATTGATATGTACATGCAAACAAAGGAAATTCTTTGCATCACAGAAGAATGGAAAGAATTTAATCCGGTACCGATATTTCGTACATTGCCTTTGATTAAAATATAACCATTGTAAAAATAGCCAGGAGGAATCCAAGATGGAAATAACTTATAAGCGTAATTTGAAAAATAGTTATATGTGTGTAGAGCAGGAGGGAAAAGAGCTTGAAATATGCGAACTTATGATGCTGCAAAAGAGCAAAATTCCATATTTTTTACCCATGCAGACGATTGTGATAGATGGAAAGATGCAGTATCAGTTTGAAATAAGTGGAAAACAGCAGCTTTCGGATTATTTGGCAGGAAGAAAAATAAATCAGAAAGAATTTCGCAGAATTTTGTTTTCCCTTCAAAACAGTTGTAGTATTCTTTCGGAATATTTGCTGCGAGAAAGTGGGGTATGTTTAGAAGAAAATTTTATTTATGTTAATTTGGCGAATCAAGAAATTTGTTTTACGTATCTTCCATTTTGGGAGGAAAGTTTAAGAGAGAGCGTAAAACAATGGATGGAGCGACTGTTAAAGCTAATTGACCATCAAGATAAGGAAGCGGTGGAGTTTGGGTATCAGGTGTATCAACAGATGCTTCAAGAAAATGTTGCAATGAAAGAAATGTTAGGTCAGATACTAGAACAGGAAAATAGTGCCAATATGAATCAGATAGAAGAAAAAAATGGGCAGGAATCATCAAAACAATTATCTGAAAAAGTACAGGAAGAAAGCAATACTGCTTCAAAATCGTTACAAATCACGGAAAAAGAAAAAAAAGCAATATTTTTAAAAAATTTATCAGAAAGAGGAAAAAGAGAAAAAGGATTAACAGCACAGGAATTGGTAAGAAACGGTCTAAAACTGCCTGAAAAAGTTCAAACGATATGGGAAAACAAAAAAGAAAATCTGGGCTTGCTTTGGAAAAAGAAAAAGCAAGGGGAATATCAACCGGTATTTCAGGTGGAACAGGTGGCAGAGGAAGAAAAGCAGCAACAGCATCCCACGGTATACCTTGGAAAGCAGCAGCCCTGTCCTTCTGGGAGATTAACGTATCAAGGAGTGGGGAAATGTAGTGATTTTATAATAACTGGGGAAGCGTTTCTTCTAGGTACACAAGAGGGGCAGGTAGATGGAAAAATAGAATCAGAGGGTATTAGCCGACTTCATGCAAAAATATTGCAGCAGGATAAAGTATACTATATTGAAGATTTGAATTCCACCAATGGAACCTATTTAAATGGTGAATTATTAGAATATCATGAGAAAAAAGTGTTAAACAAGAAGGATATCCTTTGCTTTGCTGGGGAGGAATATGTCTTTTCTTGAAAAAAGATTGATTTTATCTCCAAAAATTTATATACTGGATATATTGAAAAGTATGGAGGCAAAATATGAAGATCAATATTTACTATGGCGGACGAGGATTATTGGATGATCCAACCTTATATATCATTAACAAAATCCAGGAAGTGTTGACAGAACTTCGCGTGAATGTGGAACGCTATAATATTTATGAGCATAAGAACAGCATTTCTACGCTACCTCAAAGCATCAAAGAAGCAGACGGAATTATTCTTGCCACAACGGTAGAATGGCTGGGAATTGGAGGCTACATGCAGCAGTTCTTAGACGCTTGCTGGTTATATGCGGATAAAGAAAAGATTTCCAATACCTATATGCAGCCAATTGTAATGTCAACTACATATGGAGAGCGGGAAGGAGAACTTACCCTTTCCAATGCTTGGGAGATTCTAGGGGGACTGCCCTGTGAAGGGTTGTGTGGTTATGTAGATGATTTAGTGTCCTTTGAGATGAATCATGAATATACACTTATTATTGAAAAAAAAGCGGAAAATCTTTATCGCACTATTTCCCAAAAGGTGAAAAATCTGCCTACCAGTAATCAAGCAGTAAAACAGTCCGTATTACGTACCCAACAATTGGATTTAACGCCTCAGGAAAGTGAACAATTATCTAAATTTGTATCAGATGATGGATATGTAAAAAAACAAAAAGAAGATATTGAGGAACTTGCCAACATGTTTAAGGACATGTTAGGAAAGAGTGAAAACGATGAAGAGATGGCATATATTACGGAACTAAAAAGCAATTTCACGCCTCAGGAGAACTTTACAGCAAGCTATTTGTTTATGATTGAGGGGAAGAAAAAACCATTGACTGTTGCCATTGATGGGGATGAACTGAATGTTCATTATGGACAGGATGAAAAAATAGATGTATTTGCTAAACTTACCCCTGCCGTAATGGATAATATTGTGCAGGGTAGAATGACATTTCAGCGTGCATTTATGACAGGCGAGATGACGGCAAAAGGAAATTTTAAAACACTGCGAATGTTAGATCAAGTATTTATGTTTCAATAAACAGGAGGTAAGAGATGAAAGACACAACTTGTATTTTTTGTAAAATTGCCCAAGGCGAAATTCCTTCCAAGACTATTTATGAAGATTCAGAATTTAGAGCTATTTTGGATATTAGTCCTGCGACGAAAGGACATGCATTAATTATTCCCAAAGAGCACTACGCAAATCTATATGAAATTCCAGAGGATGCAGCAGGAAAAGCTATGGTATTGGCAAAGAAACTAGCAACACATATAACAGAAGTGTTAAAGTGTGATGGATTGAACCTGATGCAGAATAATGGAGAAGTAGCAGGGCAGACGGTATTTCACTTTCATATGCATTTGATTCCACGGTATAAGAATGATGAAAATCAAGATAAACTGCAATGGAATCACTTGGAAATTTCGCAAGAAGAACTTGAGGAAATAAAGAAGAAACTGGGGTAACAGCTGTAAAAGTAGTAACAGCTGAAAAAACCATAAAGCTGTAAAAGCTATACAAGCCATACAAGCCGTAAAAGCTGTAAAAGTAGTAAAAGCTATAACAGCTGTAAAAATAGTAACAGCTGAAAAAGTAGTAAAAGCTATAACAGCTGTAAAAGTAGTACAAGCTGAAAAAGTAGTAAAAGCTATAAAAGTAGTAAAAGCCGTAACAGCTGTAAAAGCCATAAAGCTGTAAAAGCTATACAAGCCATAAAGCTGTAAAATCTATACAAGCCGTAAAAGCCATACAAGCCGTACCAGCTGTAAAAGTAGTACAAGCTATAAAAGCCGTAAAAGCTGAAAAAGTAGTAAAAGCCGTAAAAGTAGTACAAGCCGTAAAAGTAGTAAAAGCTGTAAAAATCATAAAAGCCAAATCAGTTTTGGAATTATTCCCAAGAAACTGTTTTGGCTTTTAGAGAATCAAGAAATCAATGAGTTACCACATTGGCAGCATGGTCAATGAGCTGTACAATCGTTTCCACTGAATTTAATTGTGGGCTCTGTTTCATAGAAGTGATGTACTGTTCACGATTTTTGTATAATGTTTGTATGCCATCCAAAAGAACTACACTATTTAGGTGTTCTTCTTCAATTACCATGCTAAATCCTTGAGATTCAAAGGAATGAGCATTTAAAATCTGATCTCCACGACTGGCATTGGCAGAAAGAGGAATCAAAAGATTAGGCTTGTGAAGTGCAAGTAATTCACAAATTGCATTGGCGCCGGCTCTGGAAACCACAAGGTCTGCTAAAGCAAACATATCACTTAATTCTTGATTTGCATATTCAAATTGCGCATATCCGGCAGTTGTATGTAAAGTTTTATCTAAATTTCCTTTTCCACAAAGATGAATAACCTGATAAAATTTCAATAATTCAGGAAGAAGACTGCGAACCAATTCATTGATAAATTGAGAGCCGCTGCTACCGCCAATTACTAATATAACAGGTTTTTCGGAAGAAAAATGACAGTAATCATGGGCATTTTTCTTATTTCCTAGAAGCAATTCACTACGAATGGGAGAGCCAGTTAAAACAGCTTTTTCTTTTGGAAGATAGGATAGCGTTTCGGGAAAGTTACAGCATATTTTACAGGCGTTTGGGATAGCAAGCTTGTTGGCAAGACCCGGTGTAATATCAGATTCATGAATAATAGCAGGAATTTTACTATGCTTTGCAGCAAAAACAACAGGAACAGATACAAATCCACCTTTGGAAAAGACAACATCGGGCTTTAACTGCTTTAATAATTTTTTTGCCTGGGTATATCCTTTCAGTACCTTATAAGGATCGGAAAAATTCTTCCAGTCAAAATAACGGCGCAGTTTTCCAGAGGAAATCCCATAATATGGAATATCGTATGCTTCAATTAATTTCTTTTCAATACCTTCTTTGGAACCAATGTAGTGAATATCGTATCCCAGTTCCTTTAAACGGGGGAGCAAAGCAATATTTGGAGTGACATGCCCAGCAGTTCCGCCGCCTGTTAAAACGATTCTTTTCATAATGACCTCCTAAAATAATGAAAGCGATACATAAATATCTTATTTCTTTATGATACGCTATTTCTTTATGATACGCTATTTCTTTCTAGTATGCTACTCCTATCTTATACTCTCTATTTTAAAAGTCAAGAAAAAAATAATGTCGAAAAAGCCGGAAACATGCGGTGAAAAAAATGCTTGAACCACTTCACAGAAAGAGAATGTTTCTTTATAATAAGAAGGTAGTTTGAAAAAAATAGGAGGGGACAAGCCCATGAAAGAAATGATTGTTTGGATGCAACAGAATACGGAGATTTTAGCAATGGCAGCAGGAGGACTACTGGTTGTCATGCTTTTTGGATTTCTTGCTAGAATCGTAAAACAGATAAAAAGATTGAATATCAGTCTAAAGAGCATTACGCAAAATATACAGAATTATATGGATGTAATTTTAAAAGAGGAAACAAAGGAAACAAAAGAAGCAGAACCGGAAAGAGTCACTTTGACAAGAGAAGAAAAAGAGATGCTTCTTTCTAATGATGGAAGAAAAAAAGAAGAAGAGGAACAAATTGTAAATGCAGTTCTTCAGGAATATTTTTCTTGATTATGTGAACTGAATTTGCTACAATTATTCATAAGTGGAAAATTAGCAATTCACAAAAAGTTCTGAAGAACAAAGGAGTGTGTGTAATGGAAAAAGTAACATTTGATTATGGAAAAGCAGCAAGTTTTGTCAGTGAGGAAGAAATTTCCTACATGAGCAAGTTGGTGGAGAACGCAAAAGACGTATTGATGTCCAAAAGCGGAGCAGGAAATGATTTTTTGGGATGGCTGGATTTGCCCATAGATTATGATAAAGAAGAGTTTGCAAGAATGAAGCAGGCAGCGGCAAAAATTCAAGGAGATTCAGAAGTTCTTGTGGTCATTGGAATTGGTGGTTCTTATTTAGGAGCACGGGCAGCAATCGAATTTTTAAGACATGGATTTTATAATAATGTATCCAAGGAAATTCGCAAAACACCTGAGATTTACTATGCAGGAAATAGTATTAGTGCCACCTATCTCACAGGTTTAATTGAAGTGATTGGAGAGCGAGATTTTTCAGTAAATATTATTTCTAAATCAGGTACTACCACTGAGCCGGCAATTGCTTTCCGTGTATTTAAGGAAATGTTAGAGAAAAAATACGGAAAAGAAGAAGCTGCAAAGAGAATTTATGCTACCACAGACAAAGCAAAGGGAGCATTAAAGAATCTGGCAACGGAAGAAGGATATGAAACATTTGTAGTTCCAGATGACGTAGGAGGACGATTCTCTGTACTGACAGCGGTAGGAATACTTCCTATTGCAGTAAGTGGAGCAGATATTGATGAACTGATGAAAGGCGCAGCCGCAGGGCGTGAGCTGGCATTGAATCAGCCATTTGCAGAGAATGATGCTATGAAATATGCAGCAATCCGTAATATCATGTTGAGAAAAGGAAAGGCAGTGGAAGTTCTTGCAAATTATGAGCCAAGCCTTCACTACATATCAGAATGGTGGAAGCAGCTCTTTGGGGAAAGTGAAGGAAAAGACCAAAAGGGTATTTTTCCGGCATCCGTTGACCTTACCACTGATTTACACTCCATGGGACAATTTATACAAGATGGAGCTAGAATTATGTTTGAAACAGTAATAAATGTGGCAGAATCTCGTTGTGAAATCAAGATTAAAGAAGAATCAGTAGATTTAGATGGTTTAAACTATCTTGCAGGAAAGAATATGGACTTTGTAAATAAGAGCGCTATGAATGGTACTATTTTGGCTCATACAGATGGAAATGTACCAAACTTGATGATTCAAATTCCAAAGCAAAATGAGTTTTATTTAGGACAGCTGTTCTATTTTTATGAGTTTGCATGCGGTATTAGTGGATATTTATTAGGCGTAAATCCATTTAATCAGCCGGGTGTAGAAAGCTATAAGCGTAATATGTTTGCATTGCTTGGTAAGCCTGGATATGAAACAGAAAGAGAAGAATTACTAAAAAGACTGTAAATAGTATCATATCCTAATAAAAGGGTGAGATTAAAAAAGGTTAGATTAAAATAATACCGGTTTCCGTTCTATGCAGGTATTGCATAGAGCAGGAGCCGGTATTATTTTTATTGAAGTAGCAATGCATTATAATGGAAAAGTAGTTGCATTTTTTGCTAAAATAGCAAATTATTATAATTTAAAGGTAGTTACATTTTTTGCTAAAGTAGCAATGCATTATAATGGAAAAGTAGTTGCATTTTTTGCTAAAATAGCAAATTATTATAATTTAAAGGTAGTTACATTTTTTGCTAAAGTAGCAAATTATTATAATTTAAAGGTAGTTACATTTTTCTCTAAAATAGAAGCGATTTCTTGAAGCTGCTGTGCATGTTCCGTAATATTTTGCATAACTTCAGAAACTTCTATCACAGCAGCAGAAGTTTCTTCTGTACTGGCGGCATTTTGCTGGGCAATAGCAGTAAGACTTTGTACTGCATCTACAACGTTGTTTCTAGTGGAATTTAGCTGGCCGGTGCGATTTGAAATTTCAGCAATTCCTGAAATGGAATCATTAATGCCGTTTTCCACATAGGTAAATACAGTGCCGGCTTTTGAAACATTCTCATTTTGCTGTGCCATAATTGCTTTTACTTCATCCATGGTCTTAACAGCTTTTTCGGAATCTTCCAGTAAAGTATAAATAATAGTGTCAATTTGGCGCGCAGAATCATTGGACTGTTCTGCAAGTTTTTGAATTTGAGAAGCAACTACGGCAAATCCACGACCTGCATCTCCAGCTCTTGCAGCTTCAATAGAAGCATTTAAAGAAAGGAGATTGGTTTCATCTGCAATAGAAGAAATTAAGGTAGTAGCTTCTTTAATTTTAAGAGCAGATTCATTGGTAGTATGAGTCTGTTCGTAAATAATACCAATGGAGTCAAGGGCACGCTGATTAATCCGGTCTAGTTCCTGTAATGTCTTATTTGCGGAATCACTGGATTCTTTAATAGAATCAGCAGCAGTATGCAGAGCAGAAACTTGAGCATTGGTATCAGACACCATGGTTCCCATGATTACAATATCTTCTGTGGCACGCTGAGTTTCATGAGCCTGGCTTGTAGCACCAGTAGCGATTTCTGCAATAGCATGTTCTACGTTCTGCACCGTATTGGAAGTTGTAATAGCGTTATTATTTAACTCACTGGAAGTTTGATATAACAATGTACTTTGCTCTTTAATATCAGATACAACACCCACAAGTGCTTCACGCAATGCAGTAATTGCCCGCCCAATAATTCCGGATTCATCTCTGCGCCGCATGATTTTTTTGAGCTTGGGATCTTCGGTAAAATCCATATCAGCAAGGCGATTGGTAATGGCAGTAATTTGAACTAAGGGACGTATCATTTTAGCAGTAAGCAGATAACCTATGGTAACTAAAATCAAAGTAATAATAAAACCGGCAATAATGGCTCTCATTAATATCTGATTGATGGAGGCAAGCACTTCGTCTTCGTTGGCAGTTAAAACTAAAATAGCACTTCCTTTACCAGAAACATAGGTAGAAGCATATCTAGTAGTGCCCTCATCTTCATAAGTTAGAATATTCGGTTCGGGAATCTCACCGGCAGCTAACTTGTCAACAATATTTAAAATAGCATCTTTGTCAGACTCAGTTCCTATTTTATCAGTAGTCGGAGAATACAAAATAGTACCATTGGCAGCAACTACGTAAAAATAGCTGGAATCAATTCCTTTGATACCGACTCCTTCAAAAAGATTCTGAAGTCGATCTACATTTAAATACATAACAGAAATATTGATGTTTTGATCCAAAATTCTTCCATAGGCAGAAGTCAAATCGTACATATAGTTTTGTGTAATATTTGTAATGTTTTTGTTAACGCTTGGAATGATAATATAGATACTGGAAATGATGGTTAAAACAATAGAGCTAATCATAAGACAGGATACTTTTGTTTTAATAGAAGAAAAAAAGTTTCCCTTTTTTTCCTTTGTTTTTTTCGGCTTTTTGTTTTCTACATCTTTTACTTTGAATTTCAATGGAATACCCCCTTGTTTTACTAAAATACAACATGAATTTTACTAAAAATAGTTTATACTATTATATCATTTTACTAAGAAAATTGCAATTGGGAAAGATATAATCTGCAATTATGTACAAAAATACGCAAAAAAGAGGAAAAAAGCATAATTGGTAGAAAGTAAAGCAATACCTTCCTATAAAAAGAAGTACTATTGTCCTACAAATATGGGAGAAAATAAAAGATGAAATAAAAGATGATGATTTGCACGTAGATAAAAAGTTGACAAATTACAAATTCTTTGCTATAGTGTAACAAGTTCGTAATAATTGTAACAAATTTGCATAAAATAACATATACAAATGTAAGGTATGTTGTTTCGCATTCAGGAGGTTAAAGATGAAATTCAATAGAAAGGTTATGGAAAGCGGAGTTATTGTTGGATTTGCAATTGTCATGGCAGTTTCAACTATATTTAGTACAGGAACAACGATTCAGGCTGCCACAGATATCCAAGAAGAATTTACAGAAGAAACCACAGTAGAAGAGACCGAAGTAGCAACCATTCAAAAGACACAGGTGAATGTAGTAACAGCAAGCCTGGAAGAAGAGATACCACCGGTTCTAGTACAGCCGGTTACAGCAGTGATAGAAAACACAGAATCAGCAGAGAAAATAATCATGCCGGCATTAAAGGTCAGTCAGGAAATTTCACCTTGGGCGGCAAAGCTAATGCCAAATGTGGAAGAATTTTTAAATATTCGAAAAGATGCTTCCGATGACGCAGAAGTAGTAGGTAAGATATACAAAGGAGCAGTAGCAGATATTCAGGAAAAAGGTGATGTTTGGACCAAAATTAGTTCCGGAAGTGTAGTAGGATATGTAAAAAATGAATTTTGCGTAACCGGAATAGGAGCAGAAGCCCTTGCAAATCAGCAGGGAACTACTTATGCAACAGCAGTTTCTGCGGGAGTAAGAGTTCGTGGAGTGGCATCTACGGCAGAAGATACAGAGATTTTAGATGTGTTGGAAGATGCAGAAAAAATTCAAGTAGATAAAGAAGCACCGGCAGTAGAAGGCTGGGTGGCTGTAAAATGCAATGATAAAACAGGATATGTAAGTTCGGAATTTGTAAGTGTAGCATTAGAACTTGGAAAAGCAATTTCCATAGAAGAAGAGCAGGCAGCAATTGCTGCAGCTGCCGCAGAGGCTGCAAAGGCAGAACAAGCCAAAAAAGCAGAACAGGCTAAAAAAGCGCAGCGGGCAAGTGCAGGAACACAGCAAAAGGGTGCCGTGGAGGCGTCTTATGATGATGTTACCCTCTTAGGAGCATTGATTCAATGTGAAGCAGGTAGTGAAAGCTATGAAGGGAAACTGGCAGTAGGAGCGGTTGTTATGAATCGTCTTCGCTCAGGATTTGCAGGAAGTATTTCCGGTGTTATTTATCAAAGAGGTCAGTTTTCACCAGCATCTAGTGGAAAGCTGGAAAGGGTATTATCTAGTGGAGTAAGTGGAAGCTGCTTGCAAGCTGCTCAGGAAGCATTAAACGGTTCAGATAATGTAAGCGGTGCAAAGAATTTCAAAAGTTCAGGTTCCGGTCAAAGTGGAATCGTAATTGGAAATCATGTATTTTTCTAAGATACTAAGAATAAGTATAGTATAGAAGAAACAGGATAGGATAAAATGCATTTTATGTGTAAAAATAGAATTTATAACAGGACAGCTGCCAAGTTACGTCAGCGGTCCTGTTTTTTGTATTAAATATTGTAATCTTGGAAAATATATAGTAATATGTGAATAAGAGTTGTTTTTATGCGTCTGAAGCTAGGGGATGTAAATCGTAATGACGTAGAAAAAACAGAAAGGTTTAGAAGGAGGGGGACGTTATGGAAGGTATTTTCTGGCTGGCTGTGATTATAATCATGGCACTGATAGAACTATTTACCTTAGGACTTACCAGCATATGGTTTGCAGGCGGTGCGTTAATTGCTTTCATTGCCAGTTTACTAGGTGCGGGTCTTTCGCTTCAGATTATACTTTTTGTGGTGGTGTCACTGGTGTTGCTTTTATTTACCAGACCATTTGCCGCAAAGTATATTAACACAGGAAGAACCAAGACAAATGCAGAGAGTTTAATCGGAACAACAGCAGTGGTGCTAGAAGAGATTAACAATGAAAAAGCACAGGGACATGTGAGTGTGAATGGGCTGGAATGGACAGCAAGGTCTTATGATGAAACTATCATTACACAGGATTCGGTAGTAGAAATCATGGAAATTCGCGGAGTAAAGCTAATGGTAAAAAAAAGTAAAACGAATGATAAAGAAAAATATGCAGAAGAAATCAAATAGTTACATTACAAATTAATTGAATTGGGAATTATAAAACAGGAGGAATTGAATATGCCAGCCATAGGAGTTGCTGTATTAGTAGTACTTATTTTGATTTTATTAGCGTCTTGTATTAAAGTTGTGCCACAGGCCAATGCACTTGTAGTGGAGCGTTTAGGGGGATATCAGGGAACCTGGGGCGTGGGTCTTCATTTTAAAATACCATTTATGGACCGCATTGCAAGAAGAGTGTTATTAAAAGAACAGGTTGTTGATTTTGCGCCACAGCCGGTTATCACAAAAGATAATGTTACCATGCGCATTGATACGGTAGTATATTTTCAGATTACAGATCCAAAACTTTTTGCATATGGTGTAGAAAATCCCCTTATGGCAATTGAAAATCTTACTGCAACCACACTGCGTAATATTATTGGTGATTTAGAATTAGATGAAACATTGACCTCTAGAGAAACCATCAATACTAAGATGAGGGCTTCGTTAGATATTGCAACAGATCCCTGGGGGATTAAAGTCAATCGTGTAGAATTAAAGAATATTATTCCGCCACAGGCAATTCAAGATGCTATGGAGAAGCAGATGAAGGCAGAACGTGAACGTCGTGAAGCAGTAACTCGTGCAGAGGGTGAGAAGACAGCTACAATTTTGGTAGCAGAAGGAAAGAAAGAATCTGTGATATTAGATGCAGAGGCAGAGAAACGGGCAGCAATTCTTCGTGCAGAAGCTAAGAAGGAAGCAACGGTTCGTGAGGCAGAAGGTCAGGCAGAAGCAACTCTTAAAATTCAGCAGGCCAATGCGGAAGGATTGCGTTTCCTAAAAGCAGCAGCTCCGGATCAGGCGGTACTTCAATTAAAGAGCTTAGAGGCATTTGCCAAAGCAGCAGATGGAAAAGCTACTAAGATTATTATTCCCTCTGAAATTCAGGGGATTGCAGGTCTTGTAAAGTCAATCACGGAGATTGCAGTAGAAGAAAAATAAATAGCAAGGGTAGCAGAAAACAGGATAACGGGCTGTCGTGCCAGGACAGCCCGTTCGCCTTATCAGTGATAGGTACAAGAATGTACAGAATGGAGAAGAACATGGATTTAAAAGGACGTAGTTTTTTAAAACTCAAAGATTTTACACCAGAAGAGATAACATATTTGATAGATTTATCTGCTAAGTTGAAAGATAAAAAGAAAAAAGGAATTCCACACGACGATTTAAAGGGTAAAAATATTGCACTTATTTTTGAAAAAACCAGTACCAGAACCAGATGCTCCTTTGAGGTAGCAGCATATGATTTAGGCATGCATGTTACTTATTTAGATTCGACGGGTTCTCAAATTGGAAAGAAGGAAAATATTGCAGACACCGCAAGAGTATTAGGCAGAATGTATGATGGCATTGAGTATCGTGGATATGGACAAAACATTGTGGAAGAACTTGCAAAGTATGCAGGCGTGCCTGTTTGGAATGGTCTTACCAATGAATTTCATCCCACACAGATGATAGCAGACATGCTGACAGTTTTGGAACATTTTGGACATCTTAAGGGAATTAAATTTGTATATATGGGAGATGCCCGCTATAATATGGGAAATTCTCTGATGGTTACTTGTGCTAAATTAGGCATGAATTTTGTAGCATGCACCAATAAAGCATATTTTCCAGAACCGGAATTAGTGTCCTACTGTGAGGCTGTGGCAAAAGAAACCGGTGGAAGTATTACACTTACAGAAGATGTGCTAAAAGGAACTAAAGATGCCAATGTAGTCTATACGGATGTATGGGTATCCATGGGAGAACCGGTGGAAGTGTGGGAAAACCGTATTAAGGAATTACTTCCCTATCAGGTTAATAAAAAAGTAATGGAATCCGCAGGAAAAGAAGCAATTTTCATGCATTGTCTGCCGGCATATCATGATTTACATACAACCGTAGGAAAAGAAATTCACGACAAGTTTGGTCTTGATGAAATGGAAGTAACGGATGAGGTATTTGAAAGCAGCCAGTCAGTGGTATTTGATGAAGCAGAAAATCGTATGCATACCATTAAAGCAGTGATGTATGCAACACTAAAATAGGAGCACATATGAAGACAAAGATTTTACAGATACTGCGTCAGAATCAGGAGTACGTGTCCGGTCAAGAACTTTGCGAACTATTAGGGGTATCTAGAACTACTGTGTGGAAAGCCATTAATCAGTTAAAAGAGGCCGGATATGAAATAGAAGCAGTATCAAATAGAGGATACCGCATGCTATCTATTCCTGATATTTTAAGTCAGAGTGAAATAGAAAGTGTTCAACAGACAAAATGGGCAGGGCATCCGATTTACTATTATGCAGAATTGGATTCTACCAATACTCAGGCAAAGCGCCAGGGAGAAGAGGGGGCTGCTCACGGAGCAGTAATCGTGGCGAATACGCAGACTGCTGGAAGAGGACGACGGGGACGAACCTGGAACTCTCCTAAGGACAGTGGACTATTCTATACTATGTTACTAAAACCGCAAATTATGCCTTCCAATGCTCCAATGCTTACTTTAGTACAGGCAATGGCAGCTGCCAAAGGAATTAGAAAGATAAGCGGTTTGGAAGCGCTAATTAAATGGCCCAACGATATCGTGATTAATGGGAAAAAAGTGGCAGGTATTCTCACAGAAATGAGTGCTCAAATAGATTATGTAAACTATATTGTGGTGGGAACCGGTATCAATGTGCATCAGCTGGATTTTCCGAAAGAAATTGTGAAAACTGCGTCTTCTATTGATTTGTCCAGCAAAGAAAATGGTACAGAAATTCACGTATCCAGGGCAGAATTATTAAATGCCATATTAGAGGAATTTGAAGTTTATTATGAAAAATATATACAAACACAAGATTTATCAGCGATTGCAGAGGAATATAATCAGCTGCTTGTAAATAAAGGGCGACAGGTACGTGTATTAGATCCAATTGGAGAATTTGAAGGACAGGCACTGGGAATTAACCCACAAGGTGAACTTCTAGTAAAGCACCAGGAAAAAATCGTAAAAATATCTTCGGGAGAAGTATCCGTTCGGGGAATCTACGGTTATGTATAAAGGAGAAAGTATGAATCAGACAGAAACAGTGTTGTGCGGTTCTAGTGCCTACACGAAAAAGTATTATCTGAATAAAGGATTTGAAGGATTGCCAGATAGTATTAAAGATGAATTGAAAATAGCATGTGTACTGTATACAGAAGACATTGGAGGAATTTTAACACTTGTATTTGATGAAGATGGGACACTTCAATTTCAGACCTCAGCAGATGAGGGTGATTTGCTTTATGATGAAATAGGAAGTGTATTGAAAGTAAAGCAGCTGCAAAGAACCAAGGAAGAATTGCTAGAAGCCTTGGAATTATATTATAAAATATTTTTCTTGAAAAAAGAACTTACAGAAGAAAATTTGGAGGATTAGAGAAATGTTATTAGTAGTTGACGTAGGAAATACAAATATTACCTTTGGGGCATTTGCCCAGGACAAAATTGAAGCCACATTCCGCATGACAACGAAACTATTGCGTACTTCAGATGAATACGGAATCAGCATTTGTGATTTATTGGAGCATAATAATATTGCGGCCAGTGAAATCAAAGATGTTATTATTGCCTCCGTAGTTCCAAACGTAATGCATTCCCTGTTAAGTTCCTTTATTAAATATTTGAATATTCATCCAGTTATTGTAGAACCTGGAATTAAGACAGGAATTAGAATTACAACAGAAAATCCGGCACAAATCGGTGCAGACCGTATTGTAGATGCTGCAGCCGCCTTTGAATTATATGGAGGACCTGTATTTGTCATAGATTTTGGAACGGGAACCACCTATGATTTAGTAGATGAAACTGGGGCGTTTGTATCGGGAGTAACAGCACCTGGGATTCGAACCTCTGCCAAAGCACTTTGGGAAGATGCGGCAAAATTACCTGAGATTGAAATTCGTAAACCCAAAAGTATTTTGGCAAAGGAAACTATCAGCAGTATGCAGGCAGGTCTTATTTATGGGCAGATAGGGCAGACAGAATATATTATAAAACGAACGAAAGAAGAAAGTGGCTGGAAAGACTTAAAAGTGGTAGCAACTGGCG
Organism: Lachnospiraceae bacterium; assembly: GCA_036653135.1. GTDB lineage: Bacteria > Bacillota > Clostridia > Lachnospirales > Lachnospiraceae > Petralouisia. The sequence continues at coordinate 5,824 of JAVVUO010000032.1, read as the reverse complement.
GATTGGGAAGTATTATTGTCAGTGAAACTAAATATATTGATATTTATGACCCTAATTTAACACTTCAGGGACTGCGTCTTATTTATAACAAGCAGAATCGGGGAAAATAGACAGTATGGAGAAACTAAAGATTGGAAATGTAACCTTAGAGAACAATCTGGTATTAGCTCCAATGGCAGGGGTAACTGACCTGCCATTTCGCATACTTTGCAAAGAGCAGGGTGTAGGGCTTATTTGCATGGAAATGGTCAGTGCAAAAGGAATTTACTATAATAATAAGAATACAGAAGCCTTATTAACCACGGTAGAAGAGGAACGTCCCCTATCCTTACAGCTATTTGGTGCAGATGCGGATATTATGAGTGAAATGGCAAAAAAAATAGAGGAACGACATTTCGATATTTTAGACATTAACATGGGATGTCCGGTACCTAAAGTAGTAAATAATGGGGAAGGTTCTGCATTAATGAAAAACCCCAAGCTGGTATATGAAATTGTATCCAAAGTTGCAGCAGCAATTCATAAACCGGTAACGGTAAAAATTCGTAAGGGATTTGATCAAGAGCATTGTAATGCAGTAGAAATTGCAAAAATTGCAGAAGCAGCAGGGGCTGCGGCAGTTGCCATACATGGCAGAACTAGAGAACAATATTATTCTGGAAAGGCTGATTGGGAAATTATCAGACAGGTCAAAGATGCAGTGTCTATTCCCGTCATTGGAAATGGAGATATTTTAACTGCCCAAGATGCAATCAATATGGAAATTCAAACAAATTGTGATGGCTTTATGATAGGAAGAGGTGCACAGGGAAATCCGTGGATTTTTCGTCAGATTCTGCATTATTTTGAAACGGGAGAAACCCTTTCAAAACCCACAATGGAAGAAGTCACCCAAATGCTGTTGCGTCATGCGAAATCTCAAATTGCCTTTAAGGGAGAGGGAATGGGAATTCGGGAAATGCGCAAGCATGCAGCCTGGTATACTGCAGGTTATAAAAATTCGGCGAAGCTTCGGGGCAAAATCAATGAAGTAGAAACTTATGAAGATTTAGAGGAATTATTTCGACGTGTTGTATCATATACTAGAGAAACTTAATACACAGGATGCTGACTAGATATGAACTGGATTCTTAAATTGAAATCCTATATTGGAAAATTAAACAGACAAAAAGTAGTAAAGCAAGTGGTGGAAGCGGAAATTTCTCAAGAAGAAAATAGGTATCTGGGACAGTTAAGGTTCATCTTAGAACAAGTATTGGAACATTATAATAGAAATTATCAAGAGTTTCGTCCCTTGCTACTGGATACGGATACCCCACCGGAATCTATGCTGGAAGAAGATGAGGTACAGCTTGTATTGGAACAAATTTCCAAGGACTTAAATTTTTTAAAAATTGCCACCCATCGTCCTGCATATTTTGCTCCATATATAGATAAAATGTATGAAGATACAGGTTTGGTGGTTCAGGTAGAAGAAAAATCATTGGTATCCAATACAGGGGTTAATGTAATTTTGGACATGGAGCAAAAGCAAAGCTTTCACAATCGGTTGATGGGAGAAGATATTTGCTATATTCCCATCTATAAAAAACCTTGGAAACAAGGGGGAAATCTTGACATTTCAGTACCCATCGGGTATAATACTGTGATTGTCAAAGGAATATGAAAATGTATTACAATTAAGGATAAATATAGAAACGGGAAAGGTGTAATGTATGGAAAAGAAGAATTTATTAACGTACGCGGGCTTGCAGGAATTAGAAAGTGAAATACAAGATTTAAAAGTAGTTAAAAGAAAAGAAGTTGCCCAAAAGATTAAAGAAGCAAGAGAACAGGGAGACCTTTCGGAAAATGCAGAGTATGATGCTGCGAAAGATGAGCAGCGTGATATTGAAGCTAGAATTGAAGAAATTGAAAAAATTCTAAAAAATGCAGAGGTAGTAGTAGAAGATGAGGTAGATTTAGATAAAATCAATGTAGGCTGCCGTGTAAAGATTTATGACTGTGAATATGAGGAAGAACTGGATTATAAAATTGTAGGTTCTACCGAAGCTAATAGTTTACAGGGAAAAATTTCCAATGAATCTCCAGTAGGAAAAGCATTGCTAGGAGCTCAGGTAGGAGATGTGGTATCTGTAGATACTCAGGCAGGAATTACGGAATATAAAGTATTGGGAATACAGCGTTCGAACTAAGAGGAGGATACAAATGGCTCAGAATAATAATGCCCAGGAGCAGGATGAAAACCAGTTATTAAAGATTCGCCGGGAAAAATTGCAGGATTTGCAGGAAAACGGAAAAGACCCTTTTCAGATTACAAAATATAATGTAACACATCACAGCCAGGAAATGAAAGACAATTTTGATACATTAGAAGGACAGACGGTTACTATTGCAGGAAGAATGATGTTTAAACGTGTAATGGGAAAAGCGTCTTTTTGTAATATTCAGGATTTGCAGGGAACGATTCAGGCATACGTGGCGCGTGATAATATTGGAGAAGATTCCTATAAGGACTTTAAGAAATATGATGTAGGAGATATTTTAGGAATTAAAGGTGAGGTATTTAAAACTAAAACCGAAGAGATTTCTATTCATGCTAGTGAAGTGGTATTGTTATCCAAAAGCCTTCAGATTCTCCCTGAAAAATTCCATGGTTTAACAGATACAGATACTAGATATCGTCAAAGATATGTGGATCTTGTAATGAATTCAGAAGTAAAGGACACCTTTGTAAAGCGCTCTAAAATATTAAGCAGCATTCGACACTATTTAGATGCAAAGGGATTTATGGAAGTGGAAACTCCTATGTTGGTACCAAATGCGGGTGGAGCAGCAGCAAGACCGTTTGATACACATTTTAATGCATTAGATGAGGATATTCACTTAAGAATTTCACTGGAATTATATTTAAAGAGATTGATTGTAGGCGGAATGGAACGCGTATATGAGATTGGTCGTGTATTTCGTAATGAAGGTCTTGACACCAGACATAATCCAGAGTTTACATTAATGGAGTTATATCAGGCATTTACCGATTATCATGGCATGATGGATTTGTCGGAACAGCTGTACCGCCATGTGGCAAAAGAAGTAACTGGTTCCGAAGTGCTAACATATGGAGAATATCAGATTGATTTATCCAAGCCTTTTGAGCGTATTACCATGGTAGATGCAGTAAAGAAATATGCCAATATTGATTTTAATGAAATCAAGAGTGATGAAGAAGCGAAAGCATTAGCGGACAAGCATCATATTGAATATGAAGACAGACATAAAAAGGGTGATATTTTAAGTCTGCTTTTTGAAGAATATGTGGAAAAACACTTGATTCAGCCTACGTTTATTATGGATCATCCTATTGAAATCTCTCCACTTACCAAGAAGAAACCGGAAAATCCAGAATATACCGAGCGTTTTGAATTGTTTATGAATGGCTGGGAAATGGCAAATGCATATTCTGAACTAAATGATCCAATGGATCAAAGAGAACGTTTTGAAGCGCAGGAAATGTTAAAGGCAGCAGGGGATGAAGAGGCAAATAGCATTGATGAAGATTTCTTAAATGCTCTTTGTGTAGGTATGCCACCAACTGGAGGAATTGGATTTGGAATCGATAGAATGGTTATGATGATGACCAATTCACCGGCAATTAGAGATGTGCTGCTGTTTCCTACGATGAAGACATTGGACAAATAAAGCTAGTGTTTATGCGGATTTACAGACATTTTGAAACCAGAAGGACATCATAAGGACATCAAAAAGATGTCCGAGTACGAATACGCTCGAATGAGGTTGAATTTTTGTAAAGGAAGTCAAATTTAATAAGAATGCACTATTTTGGGCACTTTTCTAGAGAAATTTAGAGAAGTGTCCTTTTTTGCGTTATAGAGAAAATGATGTCCTTTTCAGAAAAGAGGTGTAATAGCATGAAGCAGGATAAAAGATTTAATTATAAGGAAGCAGAAGAGAGCAGAAAAAAGTTTGTGAGATATAAGGATGGCTGCAAAGTCTACGGAATGGGCATATCAAAGTTTCAGGAAATAGCAAAGAAAGCAAATGCGGTATATAAAGTGAACTAGATGGTGCTTGTGAATACAGAGATTCTTGACCGCTATCTGGAACGATTTAGAGTAACAAGCAAAGAGGTGGATTTGGGTGACGAATGAGTTACAGACATCAATTAGAGTATATGAAACAGAAAATATTCAGACAAAAAGATTCCTTAGGGTTGAAGAGGCTAGGCAGTTCTTTCAACTAGAAGAGGAAGTTTTGTTAATGGTAGCATTATCAGCGGATGCGTTATACAAGCTACCAAGAACAGTACTGATACATCGAAAAAAAATGGAGGAATTCATGAAACATTTAATAAAGTAGTAAACACATCTAAATATGTGCAGAAAAAACATGTGAGAATCGGAGAAGGTTCAATTACATACAGCATTGGTCATCATAGATTTATAGAAATGGCAAGAGCGGCCGGGGTAGTGTATAAGATCAATCGAGGAACAGGTGGGACTGTTCTTATAAACCTTGATATCTTTGACGAATACATGGAGCAATTTCGGGAAGAGGCAATTCCATGGAAACATCCATTATTTGTTCCAGTAAAAGGAGAGTAACTATGGGGTATTCATATAAGACTTATTCAGATACAAAAGCGGTGCGATTACTGATGATGGCAGAAGACAGCAAAAGAGATTATTGTATTCTGACAATATTTTTAAATTGTGCATTACGCTTATCGGAACTGATAAGCTTGGATGTGGATATGGTTCAAAAGGACACAATCAGTATTGTTGGTAAAGGTGATAAGGCAAGAACAATATTTTTAACACCTGCTACTAAAAAGGCAATTAATGATTGGCTAGCAGAGCGTGAAACATTAGGAATTACAGAACGAGCATTATTCACTTCAAAGTTTGGAACTAGGTTGACGGGCAGAGCTGTAGAGGATATAGTAAAGAAGTATTTAAAGAAAGCTGGGATAGAAAAATTGGGCTGGTCGTGCCATTTATTGCGCCACACCGCATGTACAATGATGTATCAATATGGAAATGCTGATTTATTGTCGTTACAGACAATCATGGGTCATACCTCTGTTGCTACAACACAAATTTATGCCTCAGCTTCAAAACAACAATTAGAGAATGCGGTGAATGCAAATCCGTTATCTTCAATGTTTGGAATCAGATGATTTATAGGACATAGTATCATAATAAACTTATGGTATTATGTCTTTTTTTAATGGATTTCTCTGTTTGGATATAGTATAATTTCTTCAGAAGAAAAATCTAATCTAGCAGAAGAGTTAAGTGCTGCAAAACTAAGGATTTTTTATAAATAACTACAAAATGATTATTTCACGACAGAAGCTCCGGAGCGGAACTAGGTTCCGCTCCACTGATTTTTCTTAGCGAACCACTGGTTCGCCTTTGAGCTCCACTGTCTTGTTGTTAAATTTTGTTTTGAGCACAGTATTCTCGCATATTCATGTTTCCAGTCTCTATCCAGAATGCGGAATAAGCATACCTATCTACGATAGCCTCGGCCTGAATGCCTTCACCCATACGTTTGATCCAGTCATCTTTTCTATATTGGGTACAGAAGATGGTGGAGGTAGAATCGGAGCGTCGTTCCATGAGTTCAAAAAGGAAGTACAGCTCGCTGTCGGAAATATCTGATACCAGCCATTCATCAATAATGAGCAACGGTATTTTTGCATACTTAGAAATAATCTTTTTCTGTTGACCTTGCACAAGTGATGCATCTCCATACTCCATTAACAAATCGGGAAAACGTACATACCTAGTTTTGGTCTGTC
>JAVVUO010000031.1:0-28824 GCA_036653135.1 Lachnospiraceae bacterium | reverse complement strand
ATATTAAATATCCTCCTTTTTTCTTACACCACAAGCGCTCTGCGTAAAGGTGGGATAATTGCATCTTTTCGGTTGCCACCAACGGTGGCGAGAAAAGGCACTAAATCTTGTGATAAATACATGCAATGTATGTGTTATACTGTCTTGCCGTCTTACCCCTGTTAGCATGCCCACCTTATACAAATGCCAAACTTAGTAACGGATTGGCATACCTTTAAGCAACCGCCTGCTACCTGCTCCAGCTCCTCGTCGGTCAGCTGACCCATGCGATTTGCGTCCTCTTCCATAGCGGCGTTCCAAGTGTCCAGCGCTTCTCTTTCTTCCAGCTCCAGACCGTGCTGTGCAAAGTAAGCAAGGGCTTCCTCTGCCTTCATGCAGCTGCACATGCCACTGCAAAATTCAGGGTCTGCTAGGTTTCCCTGCAGCTTGATTTTCATTGTGTTTGTCATATTAAATATCCTCCTTTTTTCTTACACCACAAGCGCTCTGCGTAAAGGTGGGATAATTGCATCTTTTCGGTTGCCGTCTTAATTACTCTTTGCATACCCACTCTGCACAACCGCTAGACCAGTACTCATATAGGCATATTTTTTCTCTATGATACCGCCTTGCCGTTCGTATTAAAAGTCAAAATGCTATAAGAAGGTTACAGTCGGCAAATACCTTTTACACACTTCAGCGAGAGGATAGCGGGTTCATCTTCACTCGCTTCGGTGATTGAAAATCCAGAAACCAACCGATACTGCCGCACCAATCTTGCAAGGTACTGTGGACCGGGGGTTCCGACGACTTGAAACATGGCATGTCCGTCGTCATCTAGCATGACAAATCCCGGTGCACAATTACTGTATGGCAGTTCCTGCCCTACCTGTTCGGTGAGTTCATCCCACTGGTCAAGGTCAAGCTCTTGTATTGTTAGCCCTGGAAAGACCGTTGGGAGTTGGTTGTACACCATATCTCTTTTCTCAATGCAGGCACCGCAGCCCTCCATTGTCATAAATAAAAGTTTCAAATTAGTGAACCTCCTTTAAGCATTCAACAAGCTGCATAACCTCTGCCTCAGTTGTTAAGTGTGATAGGCTGACACGAAAGCTTTCTTTAGCAGTTTGAAGATCGGCTGTAATCTCTTCTACAATGCGTGAATAGGGCGTTGCAGAGCAAGCGCTACCCACAGACACCGCAATTTCATTCTCATCCAAAAATTTCTGCATTTCCTCGCCTGTCTTACCACGCACCGAAAGATTAGCAATATGGGCAATTGAGCCAGGGTTGTTTACTCGCACATACGGCAACAGAGCCAGCTGCTGTTCCAGCAAGCTACGCAACAAAGCCACCTTTTGTAGCCGTTCTTTTTTTTCGCTTTGCCACAGTGCCAGTGCTTTTGTCATCGAAAGAATTAGTTCAGTTGGTGGGGTACCACTGCGGAGTTTGCTCAGGCTGTGACCGCCCACAAGCTCTTTCATCAGCGGAATGCCCTGCCGTTTGAGGAGCACCCCCACACCCTTGACCCCATAAAACTTGTGTGCCGAAAAGCTGACAAGGTCTGCATCTGCCAGAGAAATCTCCATCTTACCAATGGCCTGTGTGGCATCTACATGTAAAACAGCCTTGGATTTTTGGTGAACCAGCGCAGCCAGTTGGTCGATTGGCTGTAGATAGCCAATTTCGGAGGACACCGCAGCAATGCTCACTAGGCAAGTCTGCTCGTCCAACAGCTCTTCAAGATGTGCGACATCCACAAGACCGTTTGCCTGTGTGCGGACAAACGCAACCTTAAAGCCCCTTTTTTGCAGTGCAGTAATGGGTGCGTATACCGAGGCGTGCTCGAAATTTGTTGTTATTATTTTGCCTGTGTCCCGACGGCAAACGCCTTTAATCGCAAGGTTATTGGACTCGGTTGCACCGCTTGTGCAGATAATCTCGTGGTTTGGTGTATCCAGCAACATTTGAAGCTGTGCCACCGCATCATCTAGTTTGTTTTTTACTATCCGACCAAAGCCGTTGGAAGCGTTGTAGTTACCGCAAACAGCCCCTGCTTCCAAAAATGCCTGCAAAACTCTAGCATCGACAGGCGTTGTGGCGGAATAATCAAGATAAATCATAATGACCTCCTATGAGTATTTAAAATTCAAGCACGAACAAAACCGGGTGGGCTTGTGCTTATCATTCCCACCTTAAGCATAGACCAAGTGTATTCCACTTTGTGCACTTCTTGGAGTCACCTCCAACCACAGCGTCTAATGCGTTGTCACTTAAATCGCCAAAATTAGCCTTATCATACTTAATGTCGTTTAATATTTTCAGTACCTCGTCCTCTGTCAGTTCCAAGTCGTGCTCTTTAAAATATGCAGATGCTACCTCAACCTCCATGCAATTGTACAAATGGTTACAAAAATTTTGGTCGACCAACAGGCCTTGCAACTTTGTCTGTGTTTTCTTTGTCATGTAAATGCACCTCCTTCATTATATTGTCATATAATGATAATATAATGAAGGGAATTTGATTGTCAAGACAAAGTGGTAATTCTATCATTTGACATAACTCCTTCGCTGTGCCATGTTACAATGTTATCCACAATTAGAAACAAAATCTTGAAATATGTGGGTAATAAATCAAAAGACACTACTAAAAGTTTTGGCGTATTTACAATAACTTTTTATAAAGTGTTCAGCCAAAGGCGGAGCTGTTACTATTTTTCAATAAAATTTATTGAATCAATGGACATTTCATATGAAAATAGATATAATAACCTAGTGTATATTGTTTTGGACAATTTGTTGAATTATTTATGAAAATAGTAGGAATATTGTGCACGAATACGAAAAAATCGGAGGCGCCAAGTTGAAATATAAAAAAACCGTATACCGTTCTCTCGTATTGATTACCCAATTTGGAATTAACATGCTAGTACCTATATTTTTATGTTCTATGTTGGGAATATATCTAGGACGGCGGTTTTCTATAGAATGGATTACTATTCCACTATTTTTTGTGGGAGCATTGGCAGGGTTTCGCAATGTCTATGTGATGTCAAAAAGAATTATGAACGATACAGAAGAAAGGGATCAAAGACGTGCTAAAAAGAATTAATCCGGTACTTTCTGAACTGGTTTTGGAATTGATTGTCTATGGGGTAATCCTGCAGTTTATAGGAGTTTGGTTTGTTACAGATAAAATATCATATAGTGTTGGATTATGGATTGGTGTTGTACTTGCAATTGGAATGGCAATTAATATGGCAGTGGTAATTTACGATGCAGTAGATCTTGCAGCTCAAAAGCGTGCTACAATGCGAACAGCAGCATTTGCTGCGCTACGTTATATCGTTGTAATTTTAGTATTTGTGGTGGTGGGTTACCTCAAGATAGGAAATCCCATTACCATGTTTATAGGCGTAATGGGACTGAAAGTAGCTGCATATTTACAGCCCTTTACACATAAAATCATCTTGAATATTACAAAGAAAGGTGATAATACGTCTTCGGACGAAGTTAGGTAAACAGTTAATAATAAATTTCATAAGGAGGTGAGAGAGTGCATAGTTCAATTTTACTGTCATCTGGTGCAGATATTGATATTATGGTTCATGGGTTGTTCTCCTACAAATTATTTGGACAAACGTTCTGGATAACTACCACACATGTATGTGTCCTGATTGTCATGATGGTTCTGCTTCTATTTTCACTTGCGGCAAATCGGGCAATGAAGCACGCATCTGAGATTCCAACAGGATTTCAGAATGTAGTGGAATTAATTGTGGAGAAGCTAGATGGAATGATCCATGGAGTTATGGGAAAAAAGGGAGACAAATTTGTCAACTATATGAGTACGGTGTTTATCTTTATCCTGCTGAGTAATATCTCAGGTCTATTCGGATTAAGACCGCCTACTGCAGACTATGGCGTAACACTGCCACTGGCATTGATTACATTTTGTATGATTCATTTTTGCCAGTTTAAATATCAGTCGCCCAAACAGATATGGGTTGATATGTGTTCACCACTACCACCATGGCTGCCACTTTGGTTTCCGATTAACTTAATTAGTGAAATCGCAGTGCCTGTGTCTTTGTCTTTGCGTTTATTCGCGAATGTACTGTCAGGAACAATTATTATGGCACTGATTTACGCATTATTATCTAAGTTTGCGTATTTTTGGCCAGGGGCGCTACATGCATATTTTGATATTTTTTCTGGATGTATCCAGACCTATGTATTCTGTATGCTGACGATGACTTATGTTAGCAATGCAATGGGAGACGAGGAGTAACAACCGTAACAGCCGGAAACATTCCGGTAAAACAAAGCATACAAAAAGAAACCCTAAGGAGGAACACTTTTATGGAAAATATTACAGGAACAGATTTAATCTTAGCATGCTCTGCAATTGGTGCAGGTTTAGCCGTTATCGCAGGTATTGGACCTGGTATTGGACAAGGTATTGCAGCAGGTCATGCAGCAGCAGCAGTAGGTAGAAATCCGGGTGCAAAATCCGATATTACTTCTACCATGCTTTTAGGACAAGCAGTAGCAGAGACCACAGGTCTTTATGGTCTGTTAATCGCAATCCTTTTACTTTTTGTAAAACCATTGGTATAGGATGTAAAGGTAATTCCGAAAAAATAGCAGGAAAGGAGGTCAGGCCTTGGAACAGTTATTTGGCTTAAACCCTCAGCTGATACATGATACAGTACTTTTGGCACTGGCGATTTTATTCTTATTTACCATGATGTCTTATCTGTTGTTTAATCCGGCAAGAAAGATGCTCAAAGACAGACAGGAACATATTAAGAATGATATAGATACTGCCCAAAAAGATAAAGAAGATGCATCTGCAATCAAGAAAGAATATGGTGCAAAGCTTAAAGGTATCAACAAAGAGGCAGAGGAAATTTTAAGTGACGCACGTAGCAAAGCATTAAAAAATGAAGCAAGAATTGTAGAGGAAGCCAGGGTAGAGGCAGCTCATATTGTAAAGCGCGCCAATGAAGAAGCACTGTTGGAGAAAAAGCGTGTAATGGATGAAGCAAAGCAGGAAATGATAGGAATCGCATCAATGATGGCAGGTAAAGTAGTTGCAGCAGCCATTGATACATCCGTTCAGGACACACTGGTGGAAGAAACATTAAAGGAAATGGGTGAACGCACATGGCAAAATTAGTATCCAAAACATATGGGGATGCACTGTTTGAGCTTGCCGTGGAATCCAATCAGGTGGATAAATTGTTAGATGAAGTAAAATGTGTACAACAGATTCTTCAAGAAAACAACGAGCTTTCCAAACTGATGAATCATCCCAAAATCGTCAAAGAAGAAAAAATTCGAATTCTGGAAAATATTTTTAAAGGCAGAGTCTGCAATGAATTAACAGGTTTAATGCGTATTCTTGTTTCTAAGGGTCACTATGGTGAAATGGAATCAGTATTTACTTATTTCATAGATCAGGTGAAAGAATATAAGAATATAGGTACTGCTTATGTGATGGCACCTATGCCCCTTACGGACAGTCAGAAAAAGCAGATAGAAACTAGATTATTGGAAACCACAAAGTATGTAGCGTTTGAAATGCATTATGGTGTGGATAAAAGTTTAATAGGCGGTATGGTAATCCGGATTGGTGACCGCGTGGTAGACAGTAGTGTCAAGAATAAGCTCTACCAGCTCACTAGAAAGTTATCAAAAATACAGTTGAAAGTAGGTGAATACGCTCCATGAATTTAAGACCAGAGGAAATAAGTTCAGTCATTAAAGAGCAGGTGAAACGGTATGCCGCAGAACTGGAAGTATCTGATGTAGGTACGGTTATTCAGGTAGCTGACGGTATTGCACGTATTCATGGCTTGGAAAATGCAATGCAGGGCGAATTATTAGAATTTCCCGGAGAAGTCTATGGAATGGTGTTGAACCTGGAAGAAGATAATGTAGGTGCCGTATTACTAGGTGACCAGAGGAATATCAACGAAGGTGACACTGTTAAGACAACGGGAAGAGTAGTAGAAGTTCCGGTGGGCGACGCTATGATAGGACGTGTGGTAAACTCATTAGGACAGCCAATCGACGGTAAAGGTCCCATTGAAACTACAAAATTTAGACAGATAGAAAAAGTAGCATCTGGTGTTATCTCAAGAAAATCCGTAGATACTCCACTACAAACAGGTATCAAAGCAATTGACTCTATGGTTCCAATCGGACGTGGTCAGCGTGAATTAATTATCGGTGACCGCCAGACAGGTAAGACAGCTATTGCCATTGATACCATAATCAACCAGAAAGGTCAGGGAGTAAAGTGTATTTACGTTGCCATTGGCCAGAAAGCTTCTACGGTTGCTACCATCGTAAAAACATTAGAAGAATTTGGTGCAATGGATTATACTACAGTAGTTGCATCTACTGCCAGTGAACTTGCACCATTACAGTACATTGCCCCCTATTCCGGATGTGCTATTGGGGAAGAATGGATGGAAAAGGGAGAAGATGTTCTAGTGGTATATGATGATTTAAGCAAGCATGCAACTGCTTATCGTACACTTTCCTTACTTCTTCGTCGTCCACCAGGTCGTGAAGCTTATCCTGGAGATGTATTCTACTTACATTCTAGACTATTAGAACGTGCCGCAAGATTATCTGACAAATTAGGCGGTGGTTCCTTAACGGCACTGCCAATTATTGAAACACAGGCAGGAGATGTTTCAGCATACATTCCTACCAATGTAATTTCCATTACAGATGGTCAGATTTATTTGGAAACAGAAATGTTTAATGCAGGATTTCGTCCGGCAGTGAATGCTGGTCTTTCAGTATCCCGTGTTGGTGGCTCTGCACAGATTAAAGCTATGAAGAAGATTGCAGCCCCCATTCGTGTGGAACTGGCACAGTATCGTGAGCTAGCAGCATTTGCACAGTTTGGTTCTGAACTAGACGAAGATACGAAAGAGAAGTTAGCACAAGGGGAAAGAATACGCGAAATGTTAAAACAACCCCAATACAAGCCTATGGCAGTAGAATATCAGGTAATGATGATTTATGCCGCGACCAATAAATATTTACTGGACATTGCAGTAGAAGATATTATCAGATTTGAAGAAGAGCTATTTGTATTTGTGGATAATAGATATCCGGAATTACCAGAAGCCATTCGTACAGAAAAGGCAATTAGCAAAGAAATAGAAAGCAAGCTTGTAAAAGCAATTGAAGAGTGTAAAGAGCAGTTTAAGTAGAACAGGAATAGGTGGTGAATGTTATGGCTTCTATGAGAGACATAAAGCGAAGAAAAAGCAGCATACAGAGTACGCAGCAAATCACAAAAGCCATGAAGCTTGTTTCTACTGTAAAATTGCAGAAGGCAAGAAGCCGTGCAGAGCAGTCGAATCCATACTTTAATTACATGTATCGGACAGTTACCTCTATGCTGGCACGTTCCGGCAATATGGATCATCCGTACTTAAGAGCCGGCGAGTCCTCCAAGAAAGCGATTATTGCAATCGCTTCTAATCGTGGACTGGCAGGTGGATATAATTCCAATATCGTAAAGCTTATTACAGGCAGCGATATTTCCAAGGAAGATGCACAGATTTATGTAATCGGACGTAAGGCAAAGGAAGCATTCCAACGGAAAGGCTATGAAATAAAAGCAGACTATTCCGATGTAATTGAAGGTCCCGTATATGAGAATGCAGTAGTAATCTGCAAAGAGGTATTAGCCTCTTTTGTATCGGGAGAAATTGGAGAAATTTATTTGGCATATACGCATTTCAAGAATACGGTAAGCCATGAGCCAACACTGCTAAAGCTTCTTCCAGTAGAATTTGAAGATGCTTCAGAAGAGGAAAATGCCAAAGCAGAGGATGAAAACAGCAAGGTGCTGATGAACTATGAACCAAATGAAGAAGAAGCACTGAACTTGATTATTCCTAAGTACATGGCAAGTTTGTTTTATGGTGCATTAGTAGAAGCGGTTGCCAGTGAAAATGGTGCCAGAATGCAGGCCATGGATTCCGCAACAAGCAATGCAGATGATATGATTAGTGATTTGTCATTGAAATATAACCGTGCCCGTCAAAGCTCCATTACACAAGAATTAACGGAGATTATTGCAGGAGCGGAGGCTATCTCATAAAGTAAAGATGTTATTATGAGAAGGACGGAAACTGAAAATTATTATACAAGGAGTGAAATTATGGCAGAAAAGAATATAGGTAAAATCACTCAGATTATAGGTGCTGTTCTGGATATTAAATTTTCAGAAGGCAGGCTGCCGGAAATCAATGAAGCAATTAGGATTCCCTTAAAAGAAGGAAAGAAACTGATTGTAGAGGTTTCCCAGCATCTGGGTGATGATACGGTAAGATGTATTGCCATGGGTTCTACGGATGGACTTGTTCGGGGTATGGAGGCAGCAGCAACCGGTGCAGCCATTACCATTCCCGTAGGAGAAAAGACACTGGGACGTATGTTTAACGTTTTGGGAGAACCTATTGACGAAATCGAGCCACCAACAGATGTAGAATATATGCCCATTCATAGAAAAGCACCGGCTTTTGAAGAACAGGCAACTTCTACCGAAATGCTGGAAACCGGAATTAAAGTCGTTGACCTGCTCTGCCCTTACCAAAAGGGTGGTAAAATCGGTCTGTTTGGCGGTGCCGGTGTAGGCAAAACCGTATTAATTCAGGAGTTAATCCATAACATTGCTACAGAGCATGGTGGATATTCTGTATTTACCGGTGTAGGAGAAAGAACCCGTGAAGGAAATGACCTTTATTATGAAATGAAGGAATCCGGAGTTATTAATAAAACAACCATGGTGTTTGGACAGATGAATGAACCACCTGGAGCACGTATGCGTGTAGGATTAACAGGACTTACCATGGCAGAATATTTTCGTGACAAGGGCGGAAAAGATGTATTGCTATTTATTGACAATATTTTCCGTTTTACACAGGCAGGCTCAGAGGTATCGGCATTATTAGGACGTATGCCATCTGCCGTAGGCTATCAGCCAACCTTACAGACAGAAATGGGTGCATTACAGGAACGTATTACATCTACGAAAAATGGTTCTATTACTTCCGTACAGGCAGTATATGTTCCCGCAGATGATTTAACGGATCCGGCACCGGCCACTACATTTGCCCATTTGGATGCTACTACGGTATTGGATCGTTCCATTGCAGAACTTGGAATTTATCCGGCAGTAGACCCATTAGAGTCGTCTTCACGTATTTTGGATCCTCGTGTAGTAGGACAGGAACATTTTGAGATAGCCCGTGGCGTACAGGAAATTTTACAGCGTTACAAGGAATTACAGGACATTATTGCAATTCTTGGCATGGATGAACTTTCTGAAGATGATAAACTTGCTGTAAATAGAGCAAGAAAAATACAAAGATTCTTATCCCAACCATTTTTCGTGGCAACACAGTTTACCGGTTTGGATGGAAAATATGTACCAATTACAGAAACAATCCGCGGCTTCAAAGAGATTCTGGCTGGAAAACATGATGATGTTCCCGAAAGTTATTTCTTAAATGCAGGTTCCATTGATGATGTTCGCGCCCGGATGAAATAGGAGGTGAGCATATGGCAGAGGAAAGCAGAATCTTTCAGTTAGAAATCATTACACCGGATCGTATCTTTTATCAAGGAGAAGCTACCATGGTAGAATTTACGTCTGTAGATGGAGAAATGGGTGTTTATAAGAATCATATTCCCCTGACTACCGTATTGGCTCCCGGAGTTGTAACTATTACAGAGCCGGAAGGAAAAAAAGAAGCGGCAATTCATGCAGGATTTGTGGAAATCTTACAGGATAAAGTAACGGTACTAGCAGAAATTGCAGAATGGCCAGAAGAAATCGACGTAGCGCGTGCGGAAGAAGCATTGAACCGTGCAAAGGAACGTCTAGATGATCATATATCTGAACTGGATGTAGCCCGTGCAGAAGTAGCATTAAAGAAAGCATTGGTAAGAATTGATGTAGGAAGATAAAAAGGAAAAGGCTGTTGCAAAATGACAAATTAAAGTTATTTGCAGCAGCCTTTTTAAAGGGAAAGAAATGAAAAAACATTGTGTACTGCTAAAAAATGCAATACTAATCTATAATAAATTTTACGAATTGTTAGGCGAAGCTGACAACAAAGCGCGCTATCTGATGCCATCAACTTCATTTGATATATTTAGTATAAAGCAACAATGTGTCTAAAGTATGGAAAAAATATAAAGAATACGTGAAGTTCAAACAATAGTATATTACTAAAAATGGACGGAAGGAAAGCGTTACCTATGGCAACGCTTTGGGGGAGTAAATTTATGAAATGTTTCTTGGGTGCCACATCTTGGGCGGTGGCACCAATCTATGTAAAGGTTAATTATTGTTAGTCGAAGCTGACAACCAATCCCACCTTGCTATCTGCGCTGTGTGTTGCTGTCTGTCATCAACTTCATTTGATATACTGAGTATAAGGGATAAATGTGTGCAAAATGTGGATAATTTCTAAAAGAAAGATGAAGAATTCGAAAGAAACTATGAAGAAAAAGTAAAAAAACAGACAACAAGAAGATAGAATAAAATAACAAAACAATCAAGGAAAAGTGTAAAAATCAAGAAAATACGTTTAGACTTTCCGTATTGACCATGATATAATTAGGGAGTAAAAAGACGAAACAGATAAGATAGATAAGACAGATAAGGCAGATAAGACAGATAAGGCAGATAAGACAGAAAGGAAGAAAACATGGAACAATCAAAAGTATATTTTACTACATTTAAGACCTCATATAAGGAAAATATTCCAAAGAAATTAAGAAGGCTGGTACTAACAGCCGGAATCAAAAATATTGATTTTGAGGATCATTATGCAGCTATAAAGATTCATTTTGGAGAGAAAGGAAATCTAGCTTTTCTCCGTCCTAATTATGCTAAAGTGATAGCAGATATTGTAAAAGAACAAGGGGGAAAGGCATTTCTTACTGATTGCAATACCTTATATGTAGGAAGCAGAAAAAATGCACTGGATCATCTAGACACTGCAATGGAAAATGGATTCAGTCCTTTGTCCACAGGATGCCAGATAATCATTGCAGATGGATTAAAGGGAACGGATGAAGCACTGGTTCCTATAAACGGAACCTATATAAAAGAAGCCAAAATAGGGCGGGCCATTATGGATGCGGATATCTTGATTTCTTTAACTCATTTTAAAGGTCATGAGACAACCGGATTTGGTGGTGCGCTAAAAAATATTGGAATGGGCTGTGGCTCTAGAGCGGGCAAAATGGAAATGCACAGTGATGGAAAGCCTTATGTAAATCAGGAAGTATGCGTAGGCTGTGGAGCTTGTACCAAAGTATGTGCTCATACCGGTGTTACCGTTACAGATAAAAAAGCATTTATAAATCATGAAAAATGTGTAGGATGTGGACGCTGTATTGGAGTGTGTCCCAAAGATGCCATTGAGGCCGGTTCCTCTTCCTCAAATGATATGCTGAATTATAAAATTGCAGAATATAGCTTGGCAGTTTGCCAAAACAGACCACATTTCCATATTTCTATTGTGTGTGATGTTTCACCAAACTGTGATTGTCATTCAGAAAATGATATTCCTATTATTCCAAACGTTGGAATGTTTGCATCCTTTGATCCGGTAGCCTTAGACGTTGCCTGTGCAGATGCATGTAATCGCCAGCCGATTATTGCAGGGAGTGTTCTTGCCGATCAAATGGAACAAGAAAAGGAAGTTCATGGGGATCATTTTCATATGACACATTCTGATACCAATTGGGAATCATGCATAGATCATGCGCAAGAACTGGGTATTGGAATTAGAGAATATGAATTGATAGAGATTTAAACTAGAGTTTTTGGGAAAAGTTTGGAGAAGGCAGAGTAAGTGAAATTATTTACTAAGAGGTAAGTAGGGAGGCGCTTTTACGTATGAAAAAGAAAATCACAAAAGGGTTAGCTTTTTTACTGGTGCCGATACTGGCAGTAGGACTATTAGGAGTAAGCACAATGGCAGAGGAAAAACAGACAAAAGAATTAAATGTAGTATTTACAAATGATTTACATTCTCGTTTGAATTCTTTCTATTTAAAGGAAGAAGGAGAGAAGCAGTTAGTGGGTGGATTTGCAAGAATAAGTACTTATTTGGAAGAAAAACGTTCTCAAGATGAGAATTTGCTGTTTGCAGATGCTGGAGATTTTGCTATGGGAACATTATATCAAACCATTTATGAAACCCATGCTGCAGAATTACGTATGTTGGGAAATTTAGGATTAGATGTGGGAACAATTGGAAACCATGAATTTGATTACCGCAGCAAGGGATTGGCGAATATGTTGAAAACTGCAAAGGACAGTGGCGATACATTGCCAGAGCTTGTGGTATGTAATGTGGACTGGAAGTCATCTCTAGCATCAGAACGTGTAGAAGAATGCAAAGAGCTTCAATCAGCCTTTGAAAATTATGGAATCAAACCATATGTTATGCTGGAAAAAGGTGATGTAAAAATTGCAGTAATAGGGGTATTTGGAGTGAGTGCCAAAGAATTTGCACCCACCTGTGCGTTGGAATTCAAAGATCCTGTGGAGGCAGTAAAAGAAACAGTTGCAGAAATCAAAGCAAAAGAAAAGGCAGATATTATTGTGTGTGTTTCTCATAGCGGAATTTGGCCGGAGGCAGATAAATCAGAGGATGAACTGTTGGCAAAAGGGGTTCCGGATTTGGATTTAATTATTAGTGGGCATACTCATACTACGTTAGAAAAGCCAATTGTTCATGGAAATACAGCAATTGTATCCACTGGAGAATATGGAGCTCGCATAGGTTCACTTCAAATGGTTCAAAATGAAAAGGGCAGATGGAAAGTAGAAAACTATGAATTAACATTACTGGACGATTCCTTTGAAACAAATGCAGAAATTCAAAAGAAAATTGATGAATTGGGAGAATGTATTGACAGAGAATATCTGGCACAATTTGGCTATACCAAGGATCAAGTGCTTACCTATAATCCATGGGAATTTGCAAATATAAAAGGATTAGGGACAGTATTACAGGAAGAAACCTTGGGAAATCTTTTGGCAGATGCTTATTTATATGGAGTAAATCATGCAAATACTCAGGATGAAAATCCGGTAGTAGTAGCAGCGATACCAAGTGGTTGTGTACGGGATAGTTTGTTTCAGAATACGAATGTCACGGTTTCCAATGCATTCCAAACGCTTTCTTTAGGAATTGGACCGGATGGAATACCAGGGTATCCTATGATAAGTATCTATCTTACTGGAAAAGAATTACGAACAATGGCAGAAGTGGATGCATCTATTTCACCTATTCTGGTAGTAGCACAATTATATACCAGTGGAATTTCGTATAAACTGAATCCCAATCGTCTTATTCTAAATAGAGTAACAGATACGGAATTACAAGATATGGAGGGAAAAGAAGAAAAAATTCAGGAAGATAAGCTTTACCGTGTGGTTGCAGATCTTTATACAGGTCATATGTTAGGAACAGTAAAAGGACAGTCCTTTGGGATTCTTTCCATAGTTCCAAAGGATATCAACGGAAAAGAAATTCCAAAGGAAGAATTAGAAGACTATATTGTCTATAAAAATGGAAGAGAATTAAAGGGATGGGTATGTGTGGCAGAATATTTAGACTCTTTTGAAAAAGTGAATGGCAGCTCGACTATACCACAATATTACAGCACCACCCATGAACGTAAGATAGTGGAAGACGACTCCAGCCTAGGTGCTGTACTCAAAAATCCAAATAGGATAGCAGTTGTAATGATAAGTATTGCAGCAGGGGCAGTAATCCTTCTTATTCTTTTTATTGCATTGATTGTCAAATTAGTAAAAAAAGCAAGAAAAGCAAGAAAAGCAAAGTAGAAAAAAGGTAGGAAGGACAATGGCAGATTTCATAGATACTAAATTTAAGCAATTTAGTTTCGTCATTATTTTATGCAGCTGCAGCATGAAAAAGTACCTTGAAAATAGGGAAGGAAAATGATATGATAAACAAGATATAAGGAGTGCGCGGATAGAAGTTTCTTACCGTAAACTGACAAAAAGATGCAAACCAGACCGGGAAGGCAAACCTGACAGGGACGGTGCAAAATATACCGTAATACGGTTACGAAGAATGTTTAGTAACTTTGGATATATGCCCTTGCGCCAAAATGGTACAAGGGCATTTTGTATACCTAAATCAAAAAGGAAAGGAAGTGTGCATGGAAGCAGCAGAACAATTACTGGAAACACTAGAAAGACAAAGATATCTTACCAAGGCAGAGTGGATAACTTTGATAGAACAGCGAACCCCTAAAACAGCAGAAAATTTATTTGAAAAAGCAAGAAAGTGGCAGCAGTACTATTTTGGAAATAAGGTGTATACTAGAGGACTAATAGAGTTTACAAATTATTGTAAAAATGATTGTTACTATTGTGGTATTCGCAGAAGTAATGAAAAAGCCCAGCGTTATCGCCTGACAGAAGAAGAGATACGAAGCTGTTGTGACACCGGATATGAATTGGGATTTCGTACGTTTGTATTACAAGGTGGAGAGGACGGGTGGTTTACTCAGGAAAGGCTAGAAGGGTTGATACGTGGAATCAAGAAAGAATATCCAGACTGTGCGGTGACGCTTTCCATTGGAGAACGCTCCAAAGAAAGTTATAAAAGGCTGTATCAGGCAGGAGCAGACCGCTATTTACTTCGCCATGAAACAGCTCAGGCCTGCCACTATGCCAGACTTCACCCAAAGGAATTATCAGGGGAAAAGCGAAAACAATGTTTATATAATTTAAAAGAGATTGGGTATCAAACCGGAACAGGATTTATGGTGGGAAGTCCTGGTCAGACAACAGAACAGCTGGCAGAGGATATGATATTCATTAAAGAATTAGACCCTCATATGGTGGGAATTGGGCCCTTTGTTCCCCATCATCAAACACCGTTTGCATTAGAACCAGGAGGAACAGTAGAGCTTACGCTATTTATGATAGGACTGCTAAGACTTATGAACCCGAAATTGCTTATTCCTTCCACCACAGCACTTGGAACCATTGATTCAAGAGGCAGAGAATTGGGGATTCTAGCAGGTGCCAATGTTGTAATGCCTAATTTATCACCTCTGCTGGTGCGAAAAAAATATGAACTTTATGATAATAAAATAGGAACCGGAGATGAGGCGGCAGAAGGTAGGGAATCTTTAAATAAAAGAATGCAAACAATTGGATATGAGCTTAGCACAGAACGCGGAGATTATCCTAGCACAACGAAACAGAACAATTAGGAGGAAAAAATGTATAACGTAATGTCCCCAAAGGCAGAAGAATTTATTAGTGATCAGGAAGTTTTAGAATCATTAGAATATGCACAAAAAAATAAGAATAACAGAGAAGAAATAGATCGGATATTGGAAAAAGCCAGAGAACGGAAAGGACTATCTCATCGAGAAGCCGCCATACTTTTAGACTGCGAGCTGGAAGATAAAAATCAGGAAATCTATAGATTGGCAGAGCAGATAAAAAAAGATTTTTATGGTAACAGAATTGTTATGTTTGCACCTTTATATTTATCCAATTACTGTATTAATGGCTGTGAATATTGTCCGTACCATTCGAAAAACAAACATATTTCCCGTAAAAAGTTAAGTCAGGAAGAAGTGGTAAAAGAGGTTATGGCATTACAGGATATGGGTCATAAAAGACTGGCATTGGAAGCAGGAGAAGATCCGGTTCATAATCCCATTGAATATATTTTAGAATGTATCCACACTATTTATGGAATTAAACACAAAAATGGTGCAATTCGTCGGGTAAATGTAAATATTGCAGCCACTACTGTGGAAGATTATCAAAAATTAAAAGAAGCAGGTATTGGTACTTATATTTTATTTCAGGAAACCTATCATAAGAAAACCTATGAAAAACTTCATCCAACAGGACCAAAGCATAACTATGATTATCATACAGAAGCCATGGACCGTGCGATGGAAGGTGGTATTGACGATGTAGGTCTAGGTGTACTTTATGGAATCAATAATTACCGCTATGACTTTGTAGGTATTTTGATGCATGCAGAACATTTAGAAGCATACAAAGGGGTAGGTCCACATACCATTAGTGTGCCAAGAGTACGTCGAGCAGAGGATATTGATCCGGATACATTTGATGCAGGTATTTCAGATGAAACATTCCAAAAAATTGTAGCATGCATTAGAATTGCTGTGCCTTATACCGGTATGATTGTGTCCACTCGTGAAAGCCAAGCCTGCAGGGAAAAAGTGTTGCACCTTGGAATATCTCAAGTCAGTGGTGGTTCTAAAACCAGTGTAGGTGGATATGCAGAGGAAGAATCAGAAGAGGAAAATTCATCTCAGTTTGATGTAAGTGATAATCGAACCTTAGATGAAGTTGTAAAATGGCTGATGGAAATGGGATATGTGCCAAGCTTTTGTACGGCTTGCTATCGGGAAGGAAGAACCGGAGACCGGTTTATGTCCTTATTAAAAAGTAAACAAATAGTGAATTGCTGTCACCCCAATGCATTGATGACCTTGAAAGAATATTTGGAAGATTACGCATCAGAAGAAACAAAAGTCATGGGAGATCAATTAATTGAAAAAGAATTAGATGTTATTTCAAATCCTAAGGTAAAAGAAAAAGTAATATCATACCTTTCGAATATTCACAATGGCGAACGTGACTTCCGTTTTTAAATGATAATATTAAAATGATTTACAAATCCGTACGACTAGTATAAAATTAAAGAAGACGTAGTGAAATATAAACTTCTCGGAGTAGTGTGGAGGTTCTTTCAATGAAGAATATTGGGAAAGAAGAAATACGCCAATTTTATAAAGAATATAAAGAAAAGGTACGGAAGCAGAATGAGTATGAAAATTATTTATATTTTTTATATTTAGAACCTGGGCAGGAAGAAAAATGGTTTTTGTTATTACATGATAAATCAGAGTTTCAAAAACAAGTATTTGAAGAAAATGAAATAAAAATAAAAGAAGTGATTCAACCTTTTCTTGAAGAAGGAAAAGATAAAAAGTTGTTTACAAAAGAGACTGGGGATACATTTTTGGCTGAAATATTAAAAATGGCGAAAGAAGATGTATTTGACAGTCTCCTTACTGTGGAAATATTAGAAAAATTACAAGATTATTATAAAGAAGAAAACGATATCCAAAATCAAATCTACTGTTGGTTTTATTTAGGATATTTTTATGGATATATGAATAATCAAAGACTAAATAAAATGGTTTATGAATGCTATCAGAAAGTAATAGACTGTGGAAAAGAACAGGATAGAATGGACAATCCCAAGATATGCAAAATGGTATTGTCATCTTATTTTAATAGAAGTAATTGGGATAAAGAATCAGGAGCCGGTTATCAAGAAAAGCACATGAAGAATTTACTTGAGACGGTAACTTGTTATCAAGAGGAATTAACAAAAAAAAGATCTTCCAATGGATTTGATACTTTGCGCATGCTGCGAATAGTGGAGGATAAAATTTGCTCAAATATATTAGAATTTGGAACAGAAATAAACAAGACACCTCAACTAATTCAGATCGAGAAAGAGTATTTTGAAAAACTAGAGAAAGAAAAAAATAGTCGAAGGCTCACAGGCTGGGAATATCATAATTATTGGAAACAAAAATATCTGAAAGGGGAAATTTTAGAGAAGAGTTATTACCAAATGTTATATGAGTATTATCAGGAGGAGTTTAAAGAAAGAAGGAAAGCGATTAGTAATTATATGAACAGTAATCTGGTTCACATGATGCCGTTGTTCCTTCCAGATTTGTATGAAGGAGCGAAACGTTTTTTCCCGGAGTGGGAGAAGGGGCTAAAGTTAGATGCAGAGCGATATTATACAAGTTTTCCAAGAAATGGAAACAAAGCATACATTGATCGGATGATTATCAACGAAACCATGAAGCTTATGGCATATTATACACAGCCAGGAGAAGTACTGGATTTGTATGAAAAAGTGCTGCTGGCGCGCCATGGAGATACGGAGATTCATGTAAATGATGTAGCCATGCTGGTATTGGAAATAGGAAAGAAAATTTTGGACGTGCATCCAGAATATATGATAGGTTTATTAAATACCAATACTCAGGAAGAAGTATTAGAAAAAAAAGAGATGATTCTTAGGTTTCTAAAAAATGGTGCATTGCTTCATGATAGAGGAAAGCTGTCTATCAGTACTACAATTAGCATGCAGCGACGGAAGCTAACAGAACTGGAATTTGATAATATAAAAAAACATCCAGAAAATGGATTATTTGGTATGGAAGAATTTAAAGGATTAAAAAAATATAGCAACATTATTTTAGGACATCATAAATATTATAACGGAAAAGGTGGATATCCCACGGAGTTTCATAATGAGGATTGCCCAGATAAATTTGCCATTGATTTGGTTGCAATTTGTGATTGTCTAGACGCGGCAACAGATAATTTAGGTAGAAATTATGCAGGAGCTAAAACGGTAGAAGCCGTATTGGAAGAATTTGAAGCAGAAAAAGGAATTCGATATTCGCCCTTAATTGTAGATTTCATTAAATCGGATCAGGAACTGATTCAACGATTGAAGGTAATTACTGGGCAAGGAAGAAAAGAAATGTACTATAAGGTATATCGGAAGTTTGCTAAAGAGAAAAAACCTGTGAGAATAGAGGCGCGTAAGTATGAGTATACAAGATAAAATAGAACGGATTTTAAAAGACATACACCTGCTCTTTGCCAATGGGAAGCCATATAAAGGGAATAAGGGTGAGGTTGTGGTAAAGAAACAAGAAGCACTGGACTTGCTTTCTCAATTGAATTTAGCAATCTATGAAGCGATGGATCAATATGAAGT
The DNA here is from genome assembly GCA_036653135.1 of Lachnospiraceae bacterium. Taxonomy (GTDB): domain Bacteria; phylum Bacillota; class Clostridia; order Lachnospirales; family Lachnospiraceae; genus Petralouisia. The sequence continues at coordinate 9,931 of JAVVUO010000031.1, read as the reverse complement.
AACCTGCCAAAAACAGGAATTGTCAGAACGACGCTGTGAAAAAAAAGGGGAAGAACTCATAGGAACGGCAAAAAAACATGCAGCGGATGTGTATGCTTCTTCTATTATTTATACAGATGATGCATTAAGTAGAATCCAACACATGATGGAAGATGCAAATGATTCCGTGGAAAAGATTTTTCGTCAATTAAATCGTGAAATGGCTCAGCAAAAGGATAAGGTGCGTCAGAATAAGTCTGAATTAAAGGGACAATTGCAAAATTTTGCAGATTCTGAGAAATATCTAAAGATTGTAGAAGAACAGAATCGAGAAAGAGAAAAAGAACTTCACCAAGAAATTGATAAAAACAAAGGAAAACGTATTAAAAATGAAGGAAAGACGTATGCGTCTATTCAACCGGAAATAAAAATAAATAAAGCATATTTTGATAAAAATGGAAAAGATATTGAATTAGTGGAAATCGATTTAGAGGAATCGGGAGATGAAGTATCTAAGAGTTTGGCCAAGGTAACAGGGAAAGAATTTGCAGAAAGTCTGCGCCGCCGTGCAGCTCAAAAAAGTGAACTTCAAAATGAAGAGAATATTCAAAAAGAGAGTTCTAAAAGCAATTTTAATGCAGAAGTAAAAGTAGATCTAAATGCAGAATATTTCAAACAAAAGCAAGGAGAAGTGGAAGAGGAAGAGAAAAAAGACTGGCGAATCCGGTTAGGAAAGACAAAATCTGGTAAAAATTTTGACAACTAATGATGATTATTTGCTTGAAGTGTATAGTGTATCTAGAATATACGAAAAATACGTGTAATGTCTGTAAACATTAGATGATTTCTTAACGTAATCTTAATAAATATCCTCTTAAAACTTAAAAAACGTCTGCTATAGTATTTATTATCTTGAAAATATTTTGCATGTTTCTTGATTTCAGGTATAATAAAACTATCAAAGTCCAAAGAGGAAGTTGATAGAAAAAATGAGGTGAAGAAGATGAAAAATATATTAGTATGTGATGATGATAGAGAAATTGTAGATGCCATTGAAATTTATTTACAGCAGGAGGGATACCGCATTCTCAAGGCATATGACGGAGAACAGGCGTTGGAGGTATTGAAGCAGGAAGAGGTTCATTTGCTAATTATTGATATCATGATGCCCAAACTGGATGGAATCCGTGCAACACTGAAAATTAGAGAAGAAAGCAGTATTCCAATTATTATTTTATCAGCAAAATCAGAAGATGCGGACAAAATTTTAGGATTGAATGTTGGCGCAGATGATTATGTAACAAAGCCATTTAATCCATTGGAATTAGTAGCCAGAGTTAAATCACAGCTGCGTCGCTATACACAGCTTGGGAATGTAGCAGAAACCAGCCAGCGAATTTATCAGGTGGGTGGACTGATGATAAATGATGATTTAAAAGAAGTGACGGTGGATGATGATCAGGTGAAGCTTACTCCAATTGAATATAATATTTTACTTCTTTTGGTTAAAAATCAGGGAAAAGTGTTTTCCATTAATCAAATTTATGAAAATATTTGGAATGAGGATGCCATAGGTGCGGACAATACTGTGGCGGTACACATTCGCCATATTAGAGAAAAAATAGAGATAAATCCCAAAGAACCACGTTATTTAAAAGTAGTCTGGGGGGTTGGATACAAAATAGAAAAATCAAAGTAAAAAGGCGGTTGTGGAATGAAAAAACTTCACTATTCTACTGGATTTAAAGCAGCAGTGGTAGTAGTTCAGCAAATTTTGTCTGTGATGCTGGTACTTTCAATTATTGTCATCAGTGTATTGTGCAGCAAGAATATTTTGAATTTAAAAGATATGGCTAACAAGGATTATAAATCTTCCGGATATTTTGAATCTCAGTTTGCTGATACCGTAAGTGATATATTAAATTTTACTGATTTGCGCCGAAAATTTGAAACAGAGGGCAGCTTTAATGATGAAAAAATAGTGGACGTCCGAAAATATTACAATAATCAGGAAATACCGGACGGAATACAAGATAATATTCAAATGGACAAGCATGGCATGGAATATCAATTGGGAGATTTGGTAGAATGGTCAAGAGGATATACCACGTCCAACTATGAATTTTTATCGGAGTTTTATTTGGAAAATGGAATACACCAAAAACAGAGCATTTATAAGAATGATGATTTGATACTGGGAGAGGAAAAAACGATTTCCAATCTAGGAGAAATGACTACGGAGCTTCAAGAAATTATTGTAAAAAATGTAGAACATTACTATGGTGGCTCCTATAATATAGCATTGCAGGAGGGGAAAATAGAAAATGCATCAAATATTGCCCAGACTACAATGGATCAAACAGAAGCAGCAATTACCCAGGAAACACAAGCCAGGCTTGAAGAAATCATTCAAAGAGTAATTGAGGGTCGCTTATATGAATTAAGTTCAGAAGAACTGGAACTGCTTTTAACAGATATGGGAATGAAATACAATACTAGTCGTACAAATTATGATTTTGTGGATGAAGAACATCTGCCCTTAGGTGGAGGCGGAATATGGAATAACTTTTTACAGGGAAGTATTTCTTTAAATCAGGTAAAAAAGGAATATGCAGCATTAGAATATACATTGGACAACATTGGCGATGAGGTGAATCTCTACAAGAAATGTTTAAATCGCTATAATCTAGGACAAGATAGAAGCAATATTTCTTATTGGATTAAAATGGATAATAAACGAACAGTATATACGAATATGTCCGATGTGAAAGAGACAGAACTGACCAAGATTGGAAAGAGCCAAGGAAAATATTTTTATTACCGGGAAGCAGATGTACGTCTTGAAACCAATGTAGGTGGAATGGAGGATACTTTCTATGATACCATTGATGCTAAATATGGTGGAAAAGGAAAGGTGTTATTTCTGTGTGTAGACACATCGTTTCCCAATCAAGACAGTTTCGGGGAGGCAAAACAGGAATATGGCAGAATGTACCCGTGGATTTATATTAGTCTGTTATTTGCGGTAACCAGTGGATTGGGAAGTTTGATTTGCTTAATCTATCTAAGTTTGGCAGCAGGAAAGACGAATGAAGCGCCCAATCAGGTGAAGCTGAACCAATTTGACCATATTCCAACGGAGATTGTATTTGCAATGTTTGTATTACTTGGAATTGGAATTCCCATGTCAGCAGTGTTGATTGTGCCTAAATTTGGCAGTGAAGAGCTGGCGGGATTTTTGATTATATCCGGTGTGATGACCTTTTTTAGTACGGCATTGATATTACTGTTTTATTTAAGCTTTGTACGCAGAATCCGTGCAGAAGTACTTTGGAGCAACAGTATGACTTACTGGATATTGCACGGAATTCATAAAGTGTTTTCAGGGCGCAGACCGGTAACAAAAATGTTTGTTTGGTTTGGTCTGCATTTGTTAGGGTGCATGATTATTATTCCAATGCTTATAAATAGTACCAATGAATGGATAGTAATGGGAATGGTGCTGTTTGCAGGATTATCTGTGTTAGAAGGAGTGATTATTCTAAGTGAAGGAAGCCAGCGCACAAAGGTAATGGATGGAATCCGAAGTATTTCCAATGGTGATTTAGAATATAAAATTAACTCTAAAGAATTAAAAGGGGACAACAAAATTTTGGCAGAGTCGGTGAATACTATTGGAGATGGTTTGTTTCATGCAGTCGATGCCAGCATGAAGAATGAACGGCTAAAGGCAGATTTAATTACCAATGTATCCCATGATATTAAAACGCCTCTTACTTCTATTATTAATTATGTAGATTTGTTAAAGCGAGAAGATATTCAAAATGAACGGATACAAAATTACATTGGTGTGTTAGATGGAAAATCCCAGCGATTAAAGCAGCTCACAGAGGATTTGGTAGAAGCGTCCAAGGTAAGTTCCGGAAATGTCACATTGGAAATGGAACGAATCAACTTGGTGGAACTAGTGTATCAAACAGGCGGCGAATTTAATGAAAAATTTGAAGCAAAAGGATTGACTGCAATTACCAGTTTACCCAAAGAACCGGTTGTTATTATTGCGGATGGAAGAAAAATTTGGCGAGTTGTGGAGAATATTTATAACAACGTAGCAAAATATGCAATGGCAAATACTAGAGTGTATGTAGATATGAATGCGGAAGAGGAAATGGTACATTTTTCCATTAAAAACATTTCGGAAAATGCGTTAAATATTCAAGCAGATGAACTGACAGAGCGGTTTATCCGTGGTGATGTTTCAAGAAGTACTGAGGGAAGTGGACTGGGACTATCTATTGCTAAGAATTTAACTGCTCTAATGGGTGGAGAATTTGAAGTATATTTGGATGGAGATTTATTCAAAGTAACTATTTCTTTTCATAGGGAAAAGCAGATACCGGAACCTATGCCGGAAGAAATGTGAGGTATCGCTTTTACGCATACTTTCGGAACAATGTACTTCTATTTTTTAGAATGAAAAATCTTTAAAGATAAGGGATATTTGATATCTTGCGCCATTTCTAATAGATACGCAAATATTCTTAACTATTCATGAAACAACCCTAACTCAAGGAAAGTTAAGGTTGCAATTCAGACGACAGACCAGTATAATACGGTAATAAGGAAAAGCAAAGCTGATGGAATTTTCCATCAGCTTTTTGTGCAAATAGAAGGAGGACGAATCATGATAAAATTATATGATGGCGGTGTATATTTAGTGAACGGAAAGAATTTAATTTCGGATGGACCACAGGCAGCATCAGCCATTCAAGCACAAACAGGAACCACAGTAATAAAAGAAGAGGCAAGAGGCAATACCATAGCATATGGAATACTTGCAGACCATAATACTTCTAAGGACATGGACAAACTTAAAATAAAATTTGATAAATTAACATCTCATGATATTACTTTTGTTGGAATTATTCAGACGGCAAGGGCATCGGGACTTGAAAAATTTCCGGTTCCTTATGTATTGACCAACTGCCATAATTCCCTTTGCGCAGTGGGTGGAACAATCAATGAAGATGACCATATGTTTGGATTATCTTGTGCAAAAAAATACGGTGGAGTATATGTACCACCACATCAGGCAGTCATTCACCAGTTTGCAAGAGAAATGCTTGCTGGAGGCGGCAAGATGATTCTAGGTTCTGATTCTCATACACGTTATGGTGCCTTAGGAACCATGGCAATGGGAGAAGGAGGACCAGAACTCGTAAAGCAACTCTTGTGTAAGACATACGACATTAACATGCCAAAAGTAGTTGGAGTCTATTTGACAGGAAAGCCGGAAAAGGGAGTAGGACCTCAGGATGTGGCACTGGCTATCATTGGGGCGGTATTTGGAAACGGCTATGTAAACAATAAAGTAATGGAATTTGTAGGACCTGGAGTAGCAGAACTAAGTGCGGATTTCCGTATTGGCGTAGATGTTATGACCACAGAAACCACCTGTTTATCTTCCATTTGGAAAACAGATGATACCATTCGCAAGTTTTACGAAATTCACGGAAGAAGTGAAGACTATAAGGAATTAAATCCGGGTCAGGTAACATACTATGATGGTATGATTGAAGTAGATTTAAGTAAAGTAAAACCAATGATTGCGATGCCATTCCACCCAAGTAATACGTATACCATTGAAGAATTAAATGCAAACTTAATGGATATTTTAGATGACTGTGAGAAAAAAGCTTTGGTAAGTTTAGGCGGAGAAGTGGCATTTACCTTGAAGGATAAAGTGAGAAATGGCAGACTTTATGTGGATCAGGGAATTATTGCAGGATGTGCCGGAGGTGGATTTGAAAATATTTGTGATGCGGCAGATATCCTAAAGGGAGCAAGTATTGGTTCCGATGAATTTACACTAAATGTATATCCGGCAAGTATGCCTATTTATATGGAACTTGTTAGAAATGGTGCAGCAGCCACCTTATTAGAAACAGGAGCTATTTTAAAAACAGCATTCTGTGGACCATGTTTTGGTGCAGGGGACACTCCAAGCAATAACGGATTTTCCATTCGTCATTCCACTAGAAATTTTCCTAATAGAGAAGGAAGCAAGCTGCAAAATGGACAAGTTTCCTCTGTAGCACTAATGGATGCCAAGTCGATTGCAGCAACAGCAGCCAACAAAGGTTATTTAACGTCTGCAACAGATATCGATGTTGATTTTAGTAAGCCAAAATATTATTTTGACAGTAATATTTATAAAAACCGTGTATTTGACAGCCATGGGGTTGCAGACCCTTCACAGGAGGTTAAGTTTGGACCGAATATTAAAGACTGGCCTGCGATGTGTGAACTTCCAGAAAATATGATGCTGAAAGTAGTGGCTGAAATTCATGATCCGGTAACCACAACCGATGAATTAATTCCATCAGGAGAAACATCTTCCTACCGTTCCAATCCATTAGGACTGGCAGAATTTACATTATCTAGAAAAGATCCAGGGTATGTTGGGCGTGCAAAGGAAATACAGAAAGCGCAAAAAGCAGTAGAAGCGGGAACTTGTCCATTGGAAAAAGTTTCGGAATTAAAAGATGTAATGAAGATAGTAAATGGAAAATTCCCAAATGCAGGAAGAGGAAACATAGGATTTGGAAGTACCATATTTGCAGTAAAACCAGGAGATGGTTCTGCCAGAGAACAGGCAGCTTCCTGCCAAAAAGTCTTAGGAGGCTGGGCAAATATTGCCAATGAATATGCGACAAAACGTTATCGTTCTAATCTAATTAATTGGGGAATGTTACCTTTCTTGATTTCAGAACAGGAACTACCATTTACAAATGGAGATTATATTTTTGTACCAGAGATTAAAAAAGCAATAGAAGAAGCTCAAAGTGTAATACCAGCATACGTAGTGAAAAACGGAGCATTAACAGAATTTACACTGAAAATGGGAGAACTTACGGAAGATGAACGGAGTATTATTTTACGAGGTTGTTTGATTAACTATTACAAAGGGTAATAGCTGATTTATTTTAGGTTACAAAATGAAAAGAAAAGAGGAATAATTTTATCTTGGATGAGAATAAGAAAGAACCTCATAAACAGAGAGTAAATTGGAATATTAAGCCCTATTTAGCAGTGGGACTTACAGCATTGATTGTAATTATAGCTAGTATATCGGTATTTTTTCTGATATACCGGTATCATGGACTGGCTCAGAACTGGTCAAGAATCATGGCTATTCTACAGCCTATTATTATCGGACTGGTTTTGGCATATTTAGTAGTACCCATTGTAAACTTTGAAGAAAAACACCTGCTTCCCTTTGCAGAGAAACGAATCAAGAATCAAAGAAGAAGTAAAAAAGTGGTACGCGGAGTAAGTGTGGCAGGTGCGCTTCTATTAGTAGCGATTATCATTGGAATTTTATTAAAAATGGTAATTCCGGAATTATACAGCAGTATTGAAGGGATGATAGAAACCCTTCCCAGACAGGTAAGTGATTTCACGAAGCAGGTAACCAGTTATACAGATTCAGATAGTGAAATGGCAGGTTATTTGGAAATGGGTCTAGTAAAGGCAACGGAATATTTTGAGAATTGGGCACAGACGGAATTTCTTCCTCAAACAAAGACGTTACTGGCATCTGTTACCACAGGAGTGATTAATGCAGTAAAAGTAATGTTTAATGTGATTATTGGTGTGATTATTTCGGTATACGTCTTAATGAGTAAAGAAACCTTTATTGGACAAAGTAAAAAAGTGATATTTGCAATATTTCCTGCAAAACAGGCAAATGCAATTGTTACTACGGTTCACAAAAGCAATGAAATCTTTGGAGGATTTATTTCTGGTAAAATTTTGGATTCTTTGATTATTGGAATTTTGTGTTTTGTGATTTTATATCTGCTAAAAATGCCATATACAGTATTGGTAAGTGTAATTGTAGGTGTGACCAATGTAATACCATTTTTTGGACCTTACTTGGGAGCTATTCCCAGTGCAATTTTGATTATGCTGGCAAGCCCACTGCAAGGACTGTATTTCATTATTTTTATTTTAATTTTGCAGCAAGTGGACGGTAATATTATTGGACCAAAGATTCTAGGAGATTCCACAGGCCTATCTTCTTTTTGGGTAGTGTTTGCAATCTTGTTAGGGGGGGGAATATTTGGAATTCCAGGAATGATTATGGGAGTCCCAGTATTTGCGGTGATTTTCTATATTATTCGTAACATGATGGCTTATATTTTAAATAAGAAGAAGCTTCCCCCAGATAGTGAGAGCTATATTATGGTAAGAAAGTTAGATCCGGAAACGAGAATATTTGAGTATAATCAGTGTAAGAACACAGAAGTGCAAGTAGAAGAAGAGATTGATAAAAAAACAGAAAAATAACGATATCATGTGGTATTTCACAGGCATAACCGTAAAAAATGGGTGGCTTTTGAAATACCATTTTTCATGGAATCGTTTTGACAGATACAGTGTAAATATGGTACACTGAAAAAGATAAAAATTGATAATTAGGGGTTTTGTGCCTTTCATATAAGTTTGAGGTGACATGGGTGGATAAATACGAATATAAATTAAAACTAGAACAACTAAAGAATCTCTTAAAAGAGCAGGATTATAAGACAGCGTCAGAGATTGCAGACACCATGAACTGGCGAAAAGTAAAGAATGCGGCAACTCTTTGTATGGTGGGAGAAATTTATGATAAGATGAAGCGGTACGAAGACAGCAGAGAGATTCTTTTAATGGCATATGACCGTGCTACGGTAGGTCGAAATATTATTTACCGTCTTACTCTGGTGGCATTAAAATTAGGAAATATGGACGAGGCAAAGGAATATTATGATGAATTTTTGGAAATTGCGCCATATGACAATTTGAAATATGTACTGCGTTATGAAATCGCAAAGGTAGGGGGAACTCCCTTAGGGGAACTGATTGCTATTCTAGAAGAATATAAGGAACGAGAATATACGGAAGAATGGGCATTTGAATTAGCGTATTTATATCATCGCGCAGGAAACAGCTTGCGGTGTGTGGAAATTTGTGATGAATTGATTCTATGGTTTGGAGAAGGAAAATATGTGGAAAAAGCATTGGAATTAAAAATGCTTTACCAGCCCCTGAATCAGCAGCAGGAAGAAAAATACCGCCAATTTAAGCAGCATAAAGAAGGAATTGTAGAGGTAGCCCCCTGTGATGTGCTAGAGTCGGGAGAGATTGTGAGGGAAACAGTGCAGATTCCTAAAGTGATTTCCAACACCGGACGATTTAGTACTATAAATCTTCAGAAAGAACTGGCGAAAAGTATGCAGCAGATTATTGACGCAGGTTCAGATGAAATGGTGACAGACACGATAGATAATATTAAAAAAATGGTAGAAGAAATTCCATACCTCAATAGGTCGGAAGAAAGTATGGAATTTATGGAAGAAAATGCCATGGAATTTATGAAAGAAGAATGGGGGGAAGCTGAAAAAGAAGAACCGATTTCTTCCACAGAAGAAGACTTTATGAGATTTGCGAAGAAAGACCAGACTTCCCCTGTAGAAGACTATACAGGATTTGAAAGGAAAGCCCCGACTTCCCCTGTAGAAAACTTTACAGGATTTGAAAGGAAAGCCCCGACTTCCCCAGTAGAAGACTTTAGAGGATTTGCGGAGGACCAGACTTCCCCTGTAGAAAAAGATTTTATGAGATTTGCGGAGAAAGACCAGACTTCCCCTGTAGAAGACTATACAGGATTTGAAAGGAAAGCCCCAACTTCCCCAGTAGAAGACTATACAGGATTTGAAAGGAAAGCCCCGATTTCCCCAGTAGAAGACTATACAGGATTTGAAAGGAAAGCCCCAACTTCCCCAGTAGAAGACTATACAGGATTTGAAAGGAAAGACCCGATTTCCCCAGTAGAAGACTATACAGGATTTGAAAGGAAAGCCCCAACTTCCCCAGTAGAAGACTATACAGGATTTGAAAGGAAAGC
>JAVVUO010000030.1:0-33513 GCA_036653135.1 Lachnospiraceae bacterium | reverse complement strand
CTTCTGATTGAGCAGGGATATCTTTGTACAGAACCTGTGGTTCGTATTCGTCGTCAAAATGAAGACTATTTTCTTACCTATAAATCAAAAGGACTTATGGTTCGGGAGGAATATAATCTTCCTTTAACAAAAGAATCTTATGAACATTTGCTTCCCAAGATTGACGGTATTTTGATTAAAAAAACAAGGTATCTCATACCACTGACCGAAGTTCTTACTATAGAACTAGATGTCTTTGACGGAAACCTTGCACCACTATTACTTGCAGAAGTAGAATTTGCTACAAAAGAAGATGCAAATGCATTCATCCCACCAGACTGGTTTGGAACAGATGTTACCTACTCTAAGAAATATCACAATAGTAATTTAAGTAAATCGGTAGAATAATGAAATAAAAAAAATTAAAAACTTTTCTTTGGAAACTTTTCTTTGGAACCTCCTTTGAAAACTTTTCTTTGAAAACTCCTTTGGAAACTTTTCTTTGAAACCTCCTTTGAAAACTTCTTTGGAAACTTTTCATTGAAACCTCCTTTGAAAACTTTTCTTTGAAAACTCCTTTGAAAACTTTTCTTTGAAAACTCCTTTGAAAACTTTTCATTGTCATAAATCAAAAACCACCTAAATTTATTCAAAAAATAAATTTAGGTGGTTTTCCTATTTCCTTACTTCTATTCACAGTATCTCTGCCAACATGGGAAACATCAACTGCAAGCTATCTTCCCCTGCTGTTCAACTCACTATTTCTAAATGTTCTTAACCTGTGCAATGTCAATAAGATTCAGTTCCTTATTCTCACTGGCATGTTCTAAACTTCTTGCCAGGGCATTTGCCGTATCCATTGCTGTGATGCAGTACACACCTGTTTCAATGGCATTTCTGCGAATTAAGAAACCATCTCTGGTTTTATCACGTCCCTGAGTCGGGGTATCAATTACCAAATCTATCTTATGTCCTAAAATCAAGTCCATAACATTGGGAGATTCCTGAGATATTTTATTGATTCTCAATGCATTCACCCCATGCTCTATCAAATATTTTGCAGTACTTCTAGTTGCATAAATCTTATACCCCAGTTTTTCAAATCGCTTAGCTACTCCTACCGCCTCTGGTTTATCCGCATCTTTTACTGTCATAATCATCTGTTTATACTTAGGTAGTTCAATTCCTGCCCCTAGGAATGCTTTGTATAACGCTTCATCAAAAGTCTTGGCAATTCCTAGACATTCTCCAGTAGATTTCATTTCCGGTCCTAGGCTGATTTCTGCTCCACGCAGCTTTTCAAATGAGAATACTGGCATTTTAATGGCAATATAATCTGCCTCTGGTGCAAGTCCTGTGGGATATCCCATTCCTTTTAATGTATTTCCAATAATAACCTGCGTTGCCAAATCTACAATTGGAATCCCTGTTACTTTACTAATATATGGTACCGTCCTAGAAGAACGAGGATTTACTTCTATTACATACACATCTTCTTCCATTGCAATAAACTGAATATTAATCAATCCTATAATATGAAGTGCCTTGGCTAATCTTCCTGTATAATCCACAATAGTATCTTTCACCTGTTTACTAATTGTAGGTGCTGGATATACTGAAATACTATCACCGGAATGTACTCCAGTTCGTTCAATATGTTCCATAATACCCGGAATCAAAATATCTTCTCCGTCACATACCGCATCTACTTCAATTTCTTTTCCCTGTAGATATTTATCTACCAAAATAGGATGGTCTTGTGCAATCCTGTTGATGATTTCCATAAATTCTTCTACTTCTTCATCACAATATGCAATCTGCATTCCCTGTCCTCCTAGTACATAGGACGGACGAACTAGAACCGGATACCCCAAACGATTTGCTACTTTTTGCGCTTCCTCTGTGGTATACACCGTTCCACCCGCTGCTCTAGGAATTTGAGTTTCTTCTAATATTTTATCAAATAATTCACGGTCTTCTGCGGCATCTACATCTTCCGCTTTAGTTCCTAAAATGGGCACTCCCATCTGAATTAGACTTTCTGTTAATTTAATTGCCGTTTGTCCACCAAATTGTACCACTGCACCATCCGGTTTTTCCAAACGCACAATGCTTTCCACATCTTCAGGTGTTAGAGGTTCAAAATATAACTTATCTGCAATATCAAAGTCTGTAGATACAGTTTCTGGATTATTATTTACAATGATTGTTTCATATCCCTCTTTGGCAAACGCCCATGTACAATGTACGGAGCAATAATCAAATTCAATTCCCTGCCCAATTCGAATGGGACCTGAGCCTAATACCAGTACTTTCTTTTTGGGATGCGTTTCAATCGTTTCATTTTCACTGCCAAAACAAGAATAGTAGTAAGGCGTTTCTGCTGCAAATTCCGCTGCACACGTATCTACCATTTTAAATGCTGCGGTAATTTTATTTGCGTAACGCATATTTTTAATTTCAATTTCTTCTTTTTGCGTGAGACGTGCAATCACAGAATCCGGATATTCCAAGCGTTTTGCTTCTTTTAATAATTCTACCGTAAGATCTTCTTTTTGAAGCTGCTGTTCCATTTCTACTAAAATTGCAATTTTATCAATAAACCAATGATCAATCATGGTGATTTCATGAATTTCATCATAGCTAATCCCTTTGCGCAAGGCTTCTGCAATGACCCAGATTCTACGATCATCCACTACCGCCAACTGTTTCTTTAATTCATTCACTGATAAGGTATCAAAATCATAAGCCTGCATGCAATCCACATGCTGCTCTAAGGAACGAATGGCTTTCATCAATGCCCCTTCAAAGTTGGTGCAGATACTCATTACTTCTCCGGTTGCCTTCATTTGTGTTGTTAGCGTACGTTTTGCTGTAATAAATTTATCAAAGGGAAGTCTTGGAATCTTCACCACACAGTAATCAAGCATTGGTTCAAAGCTGGCATAGGTCTTTTGGGTAATGGCATTTTTGATTTCATCTAAGGTATAACCTAGGGCAATTTTGGCTGCAACTTTGGCAATGGGATAGCCTGTTGCTTTACTTGCCAAAGCGGAAGAGCGGCTTACACGAGGATTTACTTCAATAACACAATATTCAAAACTGGTTGGATGCAGGGCATATTGAACATTACAGCCTCCTGTGATTTTCAGTTCTGAAATAATATTTAATGCAGATGTACGAAGCATCTGATATTCTTTATCACCTAAGGTCTGGGAAGGTGCTACTACAATGCTGTCACCTGTATGTACCCCAACCGGATCAATGTTTTCCATATTACATACGGTAATGCAGTTTCCCGCAGCATCACGCATTACTTCATATTCAATTTCTTTCCAGCCTGCAATGCAGCGTTCCACCAACACCTGCCCTACACGAGAAAGACGAAGCCCATTGGTTAAAATCTCAATAAGTTCTGTTTCATTTTTAGCGATTCCACCCCCACTTCCGCCTAAGGTATAGGCAGGGCGAAGTACAATTGGATATCCAATTGTATTAGTAAATGCAATTCCATCTGCAACATTTTCTACTACCATAGAAGGTGCTACCGGCTCATTGATTTTTTCCATGGTTTCTTTAAATTCTAGACGATCCTCTGCCTTTTTAATGGTTTGAGCGGTAGTTCCAATCAGGTGAACTCCCGTTCTTTCTAGGAATCCTGACTCATCTAGTTCCATTCCTAAATTCAATCCGGCTTGTCCGCCTAAAGTAGGCAGTACACTATCTGGCTTTTCCTTTAGAATAATCTGCTCTAATACCTTTGCTGTTAAAGGTTCAATATACACCTTATCTGCAATTTCTTTATCTGTCATAATCGTTGCAGGGTTGGAATTTACCAGCACCACTTCAATTCCTTCTTCTTTTAAAGAACGACATGCCTGGGTTCCTGCATAGTCAAATTCTGCTGCCTGTCCAATGATAATAGGACCGGAACCAATTACGAGTACTTTCTTAATCTTTGAATTCTTTGGCATTATTGGTTTCCTCCCATCATATTGATAAATCGATCAAATAAGTATCCACTATCCTGTGGTCCTGGACAAGCCTCCGGATGAAACTGTACGGTAAAAATGTTTTTTCCAATATATTTTAATCCTTCATTGGTATCATCATTTACATTGGTAAATGCAGGTTCTGCAATTTTAGGATTTAGCGTATTGGTATCTACTGCATATCCATGATTCTGAGATGAAATATACACACGTCCTGTTTGCAAATCCTTTACCGGATGATTTCCACCACGATGCCCATATTTTAGTTTATACGTATCTGCCCCAGTTGCCAATGCCATTAATTGATGTCCTAAGCAAATTGCAAAAATCGGCGTATCTGAGTGGTACAGTTTTTTTATTTCTTTTATAATTTCCTGACATTCCTTAGGATCTCCAGGTCCATTACTTAACATAATTCCATCTGGGTTGGCCGCTAATAAGGTTTCCGCCGTAGTATGTGCCGGATAAATAGTAACTTCACAGCCTCGTTGATTTAAGGAATGCGCAATATTATTTTTTGCTCCAAGATCTAACAATGCCACCTTTTTTCCTGTTCCAGAAACTATTGTTTTTTCTTCACAGGTTACTCTATCCACTACATTTCCACATACATATTCCTTTAATTTGGATACAATTTCTTCCACCTTGTACTCTTCATTGGTGGTAATCATTCCATTCATTGTTCCCTTATCTCTTAAAATTTTGGTAAGTGCTCTAGTATCAATACCTGCAATTCCTGGAATGTCATGGTCTTTTAAGAAATCCTGAATCGTTCCCTTACAGCGAAAGTTACTTGGTATTCTAGATAATTCTCTTACAATATAGCCTTCTGCCCATGGTTGGTTAGATTCCATATCTGGTGTAATTCCATAGTTTCCAATTAATGGATAAGTCATGACCACTGCCTGTCCGGCATAAGAGGGATCAGTTAAAACCTCAAGATAACCTGTCATTGATGTGTTAAAAACAATTTCACTTATTACTTCTCTGGTAGAACCAATGCTAGTTCCTTTTAACACCGTTCCATCTTCCAGTATTAGAAATGCTTTCATTTATATACCTGCCCTTTCTAAACGAATCTTGTTAGATTCCTGATTTTTTACAAAAAAAAAGAGGGACTCCTTTTTTCCATAAGGGTTACAAACCATGTGTATATTATGACGCACACAACTCACCTGCATCTTTTTATGATGCTGCAGGAAGTGTTACTGTATGCCTAAATTGTAAAAATTCTACCATAACGTAACAATTTTTACAACTGTTTTTTACAAAAAAACTTTGTTCATGACAAAATAATGCTATTATTACGCTTTTTTATTAAATGTCCATTCATCCGATTCTTGGTTCATTTCAAAATATTGATCCTTATCGTTATGTGGAAACATTAATTCCATATATAAATTGCCCAAAAGATTCTTCACTTTTTCCAAACTAATTGCCTGTACTGGAAGCTCTTCCATTTCCAAGCGTTTTAGTTTATTTAAAATATAAGTGATTTCTGCTTTCTCCTTGGACATTGGCAATGGCATTTTGGGAATACTTCTATCTGCTATCTCAAGTTGTACCGATTCTGTCATGTTTTCTTCTGTCATGTTTTCTTCTGTCATCGGTGCTTCTGCTAACAGTTCCTGCACTTTTTGAGGACTATGCAATAATATTTCCTGTGGTATTTCAGCTGTTGCAAGCATGGAGTAGTCCATGTTTTTTGCAAATTCTTCTTTGAAAATCTTTTTTGTTTCCGGAACCTTATACACAATATTCTCACAAGTTTTCGCAAAACACTCTGGATCATATTTAGACAAAAACGTCAAATCACCCATGGTTAATGTGCGTTTATTAAATATTTTAATATAAATATCTGCAAGACGTGCATTATTTTCCATAAACATAACTCCCTTCAGCTTAAATCCTTCTCCTTAATTTTACCATACTTCCACTTGTTTTCATATAGGAAGAATATTATATTTTCAGATTTTTAACTATTTTTTCATGCACAGTTTAACCAATAATATTTCTCTTCCCGATACAATACTGGATTTCCTAAAATACCGGAAATTGATTTTAAATTTTCAATGTCTGCTTGATACACAGGCTGAGCCTTAGACCTAAATAAATGTTCTGTGGAAAGTGCACAAATTCGGTCTACAGGATAAGCACATTTTTGATATGTCTGGGTGCTGTAACAAGTTGCAGAGGATTCAAATAGAAAATAAGTGTTTTCTCCATCACAAATCAGCTCTTCT
The DNA here is from genome assembly GCA_036653135.1 of Lachnospiraceae bacterium. Taxonomy (GTDB): domain Bacteria; phylum Bacillota; class Clostridia; order Lachnospirales; family Lachnospiraceae; genus Petralouisia. The sequence continues at coordinate 27,299 of JAVVUO010000030.1, read as the reverse complement.
GCCATAGGAGGAAACTTGCAGGAATTATAGCAATAATAAATACTATTTCCGGAAATCATATCTTTTTCAACCTGATAAAAATAGATATTAGAATCATAATAGCGCCCTTTTGAAGTAGATACTGCCATATAGGTATCCGTTCCATTTTCCATAAAAGCCACTCCATTCGCATATCCTGGAATTTGAATTTCCTCTTGTTTTACCAGCTGTAAAGATTCTTCATTTGTAATATCATAACTACGTAAGGTTCCCATGCCACTGATTAGGTTGGAATAGGTACCAACCCAAAGTTTGTCATTATAGTAGGTGAGAAAAGATGCCACTGCTCCACATTTCACATTATCTGTATACTCGGATAGCCAATAACTGTCTGCACCTGAATTTGCCGCAGTTTTTATCTCATTGTAATCAATCGTACTGCATTGCTTCGTAGTGCTTTTTGCAATCCAGACCCTCGCTCCATCAAAAGCAACTCCTCCTACATGGTTGATATCTGGAAGTACCATTGTAGTTAATAATTTGCGGTTACTGGGGTCTTGATTAGAAAGTATATACAATACAGAATTATTTACTTCATAATTTTTTTGTTTTTTCTCTCCGGCATATGCTGCAATATTGTCATATGCTGACACAATCATGTAATCTCCTGCAATACAAATTCCCTGTGGCACCATTTGTTCACAGACATTTCCCAGTACATCCGTAGCAATCAATCCTGGAATTGCTGTAGAATTTTTTTCTTGATAAGTAGTTCCAAATTGATTATATTTTCGAATCGTTTTTTGAAATTCCTGTTCATAACGATACTCTGTGCTAGTACCAGTCATTTGCTGTGATGCATTTTTTTGCACATTTTGTAAAAAAGAAATCACTGCATCTGAAGCTCTTCCCCACATAAGGAGCCAATATGCAGTGATTAATAATGATATCATCATACTATATTTCATGACCTTATTTACACTTTTTTTCATTTCTGCCGCCACCTTTGCTGTTATTTTGTGTAACGTAACTTTTATATTGTTACTTATAGTATAACCAGCATTTTTATATACAGCATTAACAAAAAATGTATAAATTGTAAACATTTTTTAGATATTTTTCCTGATTTTTCCTTATATTTCTTCTAAAATTTTATTCCAAATTTGTTTCGCCACTTCTTCTTTTTTCATTTGCTTTAATTCAATGGTTTCTTTTCGAGTAATTAGCGTTACTACATTGGTGTCTGTGGCAAACCCTGCACCTTCTACCTTAAGATTATTAGCAACAATCATATCCAAATGTTTTTTTATTAATTTTTTTCTAGAATTTTCTACCATGTTCTGGGTTTCCATGGAAAATCCACACAAAAATGCTTTTAGCTTTCCTTCTGCTTTCTGTGTCCCTAACGTTTCCAAAATGTCTTTGGTAGGTTCTAGGATCAGTTCACTGCTTTTTTTTGATTTTTTAATTTTATCTTCCGCAATCTCTTTAGGGCGATAGTCTGCCACCGCTGCTGCTTTTACAATTACATCCATCTCTTTCGCTACGTCCATAACCGCATGATACATTTCTAAAGCTGTGGTTACCTGAATCAGATGTACAAACATTGGAGGTTGTATCCACACAGGACCTGTAATCAGTGTGACTTCTGCACCTCTAAGCATTGCTGCTTTCGCCATTGCATATCCCATTTTTCCGGTAGAATGATTGGTAATAAACCGAACCGGATCGATTGCTTCTTGAGTCGGACCTGCTGTAATCATTACTTTTTTTCCTATTAAATCTTTTTCAGCTGCCAATTCTTTGATGGCATAAGACATCAGTACTTCCTCTGAAGGCATTTTTCCCATTCCCACATCTCCATTTGCCAGCATTCCCTTATCCGGTGGAATAATTTTATATCCAAATCTTTTTAGTTTTTCTAAATTATCCTGAACAATGGGATTAAAGTACATATTGTGGTTCATGGCAGGTGCTAGTAAAATGGGACAGGTACATGCCATAACAGTGGTAGTAAGCATATCATCTGCAATGCCCCCTGCAAGTTTTCCAATAACATTTGCTGTTGCTGGAGCTATTAATACAAGATCTGCCTGTTTTGCCAACGCCACATGTTCTACAGAAAATTTGAAATTTCGATCAAACGTGTCCACACCGCATTTATTTCCAGTAAGTGTTTCAAAGGTAGTAGCAGTAATAAAATTAGTGGCATTTTCTGTCATAAGTACCTGCACATTACAGTGAAGTTTTTTTAACATCCTTGCCACATTGGGCATCTTATAAGCTGCAATTCCTCCTGTTACTCCTAGTAATACTGTTTTTCCTTGTAACATGATATCCCTCAACTTTCAATCTGACCATGCTTCTCATAAGTAGTTATTTTTTCAATTTGATTCTCTTTGTTTACAAATACCACCAATGGATGGTATTCCTTTGCTTCCTCCGGTGTCATTTGTACATATGACATAATAATCACATGATCTCCTGTTATCACCTGACGTGCTGCTGCACCATTTAGGCAAATCATACCACTTCCCGGCTCTCCTGCTATTGTATAGGTTTCAAAACGATTTCCGTTTTCCACATCTACAATTTGAACATTTTCATATTCCAAAATTCCAGCAGCTTCCAGTAATTTAGAATCTATGGTAATACTTCCCACGTAATTAAGTTCCGCCTGTTTTACTACTGCACGATGAATCTTCCCTTTTAACATTTTTATATACATATCTCTTCCCTTCTTTGTTTTTAGCGGTATTGTACGTTATCGATTAATCTTGTTTTTCCTATCAATACTGCGATTGCTATTAATGTGGATTTACTTACCTGTTCTACTGGCTCTAGATTTTCCCCATCTACAATTTCTACATAGTCAATCCGTGCTAATGGTTCTGTTAATAATGTATTTACAATCAATTCTTTTATCTTTTCAGCATTGGTTTCTCCAGAATTGATCATTTCCTTTCCTTTTGTGAGGGCACTATTTAATATCAGTGCTGCCTTTCGTTCTTCCCTATTTAAATAGGTATTTCGAGAACTTAACGCAAGACCATCTGCTTCCCTTACAATAGGGCATCCTACCACAGTAAGACCAAAGTTTAAATCCCGTACCATACGTTTAATAACTGCCAATTGCTGAGCATCTTTTTCTCCAAAATATGCTCTATCTGGTGTTACGATATTGAATAATTTTGTCACCACGGTACAAACACCGGAAAAATGAACTGGACGTGTTTTTCCACAAAGTCCCTTGGTAAGCTGATTCATATCCACAAAGGTACATTTATCTGGATAGTACATTTCTTCTGGTTTGGGGCAGAACATAATGTCTGCTCCTGCGTTTTCACACAAAGCAGCGTCCTGTTCTAAATTCCTAGGGTAGCTTGATAAATCTTCATTTTCCCCAAATTGAATAGGATTTACAAAATTACTTACTACAACACGTCGATTTTCACTTACTGCTTTGTCTATCAGACTTTTATGCCCTGCATGAAGATATCCCATGGTGGGAACCAGCCCAATGGTCATTCCTTCTGTTTTCCAAGTTTTTATCAGACCACGTATTTCTTCTATTGTATTTATAATCTGCATTTTATGCTCCTTCTAATATAATTTTTCTACAATTCTATCTTCTATGGCAAAGGTATGTTCTTGAGATGGAAAAGTTCCGTCTTTTACCTCTTTTATATAGTTAGCAAATGCTTCCTTCATCTGGCTGCCAATCTGTGCATACTGTTTTACAAATTTTGGTTTAAAATCTCCAAACATACTAAGCATGTCTTGATATACCAATACCTGTCCATCACAGCCTGCTCCTGCTCCAATTCCAATGGTGGGAACTTTTACCTTACTGCTAATTAGTTCTGCTAATTTTGCTGGCACACATTCTAGTACAATGGCAACTGCTCCTGCCTCTTCTACTAATAATGCATCTTCCAATATTCTTTTTGCAGCTTCTTCCGATTTACCTTGAACCTTAAATCCTCCAAACGCATTTAAGGACTGTGGCGTTAATCCCAAATGAGCTACTACTGGAATAGATGCTTTGGTAATGGCTTCAATTTGTTGTATCACTTCTCGTCCGCCTTCTAATTTTACTGCCTGTGCTCTTCCTTCTTTAATCAATCTTCCTGCATTTACTACAGCATCATATATGGAAGTCTGGTAGGACATAAATGGCATATCCGCCACCACCAAGGTGTTTTTAGCACCTCTGGCAACTGCTTTGGTATGATGAATCATATCCTCCATGGTAACGGAAAGGGTATCCTCATATCCAAGTATTACCATACCTAGGGAATCACCTACTAAAATAGCATTTACCCCTGCTTCTTCTATTAATTTTGCCATAGAATAATCATAGGCTGTGAGCATAGTCACTTTTTCTTTGTTGTTTTTTGCCTGCTGTAGCGTTACTACTGTATTTTTCATTTTCGTCCTCCAATTTTACTTACATTCTTCTTTTAACAATTGTTCCATGCTATCAAATTTCCTATCCGGATGTTTGATTTTTGCAAGTTTTGTCACCAATAAGCCAACTGCTTGGTATGCCATTTGCTGATTTTTCTGAGACAAAGATGTTAAGTGGTTTCTTACTGTTTCTTCATCTCCCCGTTCTATGGGACCTGTTAATGCTTCCACACAGCCTTGGGCAAAAATAGTATTCATATTGTTTAAAACCAAAGGCTTTAACATTTCATACGCCACTGATTCTTCTATGCCTGCTTCCTGCATGAGTTCTACCGACATAGCAATCAAACCGGTAACATGATTACTGGCGATACTTGCCGCAGCATGGTACTTGGTTTTAGCATTTGTAGCAATTTGAATAACATGATTAGGCAAAAGACAGAATAATTTCTGTATTTGCTTTAGCGCCATGTCATCTCCTTCTACGGTAAACATTGCTTCTGTTAAATTATAATAAGCTGTGAATTTATTACTGAACGCGTAAATTGGATGGATGGAACAGACGTATGCACCTGTGCCTTCCGAATTTGAAAAAATATCACTTGATAGTGAGCCACTGAAATGGCCAACGACTTTTCCGTTCACATTCTTTGTTGCAATGCAATCCCATACTTTTTTTATCTCTCCATCTGGGGTAGTAATAAAAAGGGTATCGCTTACTTCAATTAGTGAATCTAATGTCAAAAAATAATTTGTGTTACAAAACTGTGCGGCTTCTTTGGCACTGTCTGTGGTTCTGCTGTAAAATCCACTTACACTTCCACCATGTTCTGTAATATATTTCCCCATGGTAGAGCCTACCTTACCGGCACCTATAATTCCTATCTGTATAGATATCGCCTCCGTTTCTTAAGGAGTTGCATTACAATATCAATATGAATAGAAAAGATTAAATTATCAAAATGATACAGTTTCTATTTACGAATACCGTTCGTTAATAATTTAACATGTTTTGTGATTTTTCACAATATATTTATTTCATTTTTTATTATTTTTTTTACACAATTTGCATTTTGAATGGTATACTATAGAGAATTGTTACTGTTTTAATTGCATTCATCCTAGGTCCTGTGATTGCCTTTATGCCTAAGATGATAACTAAAGTGCTTAAGTTGTAATAAGAATATATAATGAAAGATTTAAGATTGGAGAACTAAAACATGATGAATTTCAACGATGAATATAAGCAGCTGGGTTATTTTTCAGAAGAGGTTGCTGCCGATACCTGCAGAAAAGAATTTGATATTAAAAATCACTCTCTTATCCACGCCAAGAAAAATCCCGATTTTCTATTTATTGGTGATTCTATTACACAATTTTGGGAATTAAATGCTTATTTCAATAAACCGGGACAGCTAATTATAAACCGTGGAATTGCTGGAGATAATACCACCTATCTTAATAAGCGATTTTTAGTAGATGCTCTTCAGCTAAAACCAAACTATTGTATTATGGGAATTGGCATTAATGATACCATGGATTTAGAAGGAGATTATTGGAAGTTGATTCCCCCACTTGCCTATGATACTGTTCTTTCAAATGCTCAAAAAAATATCACTGATATCATTGAGAAAGCAAGTGCTTCTTCCACTACCCTGATTCTAGCTTCTTTGCTCCCCATCTCTATGGAAATTTCTCTCCATGAGGCAGAGCGCAAGCGCTTTGTTTGCGATTTGAATGCTTGGCTGGCTCTTACTGCTAAACAAAATAATTTAATCTTTATTAATTACTATGCTGCCACTTCCTATCCAGATACCAATCAATTGCTAGATGATATTACATATGATGGGCTGCATCCTAATGCCCATGGATACGAACGAATGGCTGCTGTATTAAAAAATACTTTGTACGAAAATAATATTGATATCTAAGTAAGGATAAATTAGAACAATCCCTTACGATCTGATTGGTACACCAAAAATCATGAATAATATATTTCTAATCATTATTCATGATTTTTAAAATGAGCAGTACTGTGAATAAAAATTGCTTATGTATCAGCTCCTATTCATGCTATCTTACTACCGATACCTTATTTAGAAATGTCAGCTGCTAACTTGATATGGCTCTTACGTTCTTTTTTCATTTCATACATGGAACTATCCGCAATGTGAATTAACTCTTCAATACTTTTGGTATCATCTGGATAACGCGCGCATCCTACGCTTGCGCTGGCAGTAATTCTGTATTTTTCAATCTCAAAAGACTTTGTGAAAACAGCGGCAATCCTATCTAAAATTTCCCCACATGCTTCTACCGGTAATTTTTTTTCAATAATCATTGCAAATTCATCTCCACCAATTCGAAAAATCATTGCCTCCTTTTGAAATGCCTGAGATAATCTTTGTGCACTTTCAATTAGGAATAAATCTCCACAAGCATGACCATAAGTATCGTTGATTTTTTTAAACCCATCAAAGTCTAAATAAAACAAGCTAAATGCAGTATGTTGAACAGATAGTCTATGAAAAGTTTCCATTAACATTCTTTGATTATTCAGTCCAGTCAAACTATCACGAAAAGATAAATTACGCATGACTTTTCTTTGATGTTCCAACTCAACTGCTGCTAATGTCAGCAGAAAAAACAAAATAGAGATAACCAAAGATATTCCCAGCTTAAAGGCTAATTCTGGCACTGAAATCCACCCACCCGTAGGTGCTACACTAAATGTCCACATTCCATTTGGAACCTCAAAAGAACTATCTATTGGCTTTAAAAGCTTCTTTGTGGAAGATTCATCAATGATTTGTGTTTTATTTGTATTTGGATTAATTCTATGTAATTTGTATTCAAATCCTTCCTCCACAAATTTGTCTAGTTCCACAGAGGAAAAAGCTTCCGGAATATCCAGTATAATAATAGAAAATCCCCAAAAAACAGGTTGATTATTTTCATCTTGAAGATAAATTGGTCTGCGTGCAACCATTCCCATACCACCTTGGGTCAATTCATAGGGACCTGCTAATGTCATTTTTCCACTATCACGGGCATATTCTGCTTCTATTTTTCTGTCAGGATCACTAAATAAATCTCCAAATGCATCTTCATTCCCTTTTAAAGGGTAAACATATGTTACAACCCCATCAGGTGCTAATTGCAGGCTGCGAATAGCCTCATTGTCCAACAATTTTTCACAAATATACTCAAACTTTTCAATTTTCCCATTCTCTTCTACCACAAGCATTTCCAATGTTTGGGTTTTCAAAAGCAGCGAATCAATGACATATTGTAATTTGCTTGCCTGATATCCCGTAATGTACTGCGTTCGCTCTCGTTCTATTTTAATTTTCTGCATCTCTGTTTGATACACAAAAAAGCAGGACAATACCATGCTCACCGCAAAAACAATACAAGGAATTTTTCCAATTTTTATTTTTTTCACATCACTTCACCTCATATATTTTTTATTGTTTTTATTCTAACTCCTCAATATACTTACAGTTTGGATAATTGGAGCAGCCATAAAACTGCTTTCCGGCATATTTTCCCTTTTTCGCAGTTCTTACTATCAACTCTCCATTACATTTTGGGCAGCTAAATGACGTGCTTCCTTGACTTTTATACACTGGCTCTACTTCATAAATAATTTCTTCCGCAACTGGCTCTTTTTCACATTGAGATATGGTATCTTCTTTATTTTTAACTATATTAGCAATATGCTGTTCCTTTTGTGCTTCTGTAGCTTGAGTATAGGGATACAATAATTCATATATGGAAGAGATTTCTTCTGTTGTTAATTTATCCTTCTGTCTTTTACCTATTTTCTTGACCGTGGATACGATTTCATCTCTATTAATCACAAAAATATCAGAACTTTCTACGGATACTTTCTTTAACATACAGCGTTCTGAAAAGACAATTACGGAATGTACTGGAATTTCTTCCTCAATTTGCTTCTTAAGCCATCTTATATGTAATTGATTCTGCATAATAGGATTCAAAAAATATTCTTTATGAGCATGTCCTTTATTTTGTGGAAGCATTTGTGTCCAAGTCTTACACTTTTCATCACCAAATATCCATCCACTATAATTTTTGCTTTCAAAGACAAATACTCCATCTTTATCTATTAATAAAACATCAATTTCCGTAGTTTCCCCATTCTCCTTGGGTAAATAGCAATTAAATAAAAATTTACCACCATTTTTTTCATAATTTTTTAAATTCTTATAAGTTAAATACTCACCATTTCGACCAAGGTCATGCCTGGTAGACGAGAAAGAGTTACGTGTTATTTTATAATAACTTGTCTGCTTAAATTGATGATTTTTTATACTGTAGATACTAAGTAATATCATTGCTGCTACTATGATATATAACATGCTACACCTCCTCTTTGCTGTTTTTGTAAATGCCATACTCTTATTTTTGTTATAGGAACTCCATTTACTCCACTTTTTTTGTACTAATATCATGTTAACATTTATTTTACTTTTTTTCTACCTAATTACTACTTTCTTAATATTCTTTTTTAGTTTGTATTCGCGCACAAACAAACACCCTTAATCAAAGCACTAAAGCTAAGTTTAAGGGTGTCTTTCTATTCTAGCATAATTTTATATTATCGATTTCATGAAATCCAAAAAGCAGTTATCTAAACTCACTGTCTAGCTTTCAATATGATGGTTTTCTCCTACAATTCCAAGTGCCTGCTTTGCCAATTCATCCGCTATATCATTATATTTATTATTTGAGTGACCGGTAACCTTCACAAATGAAATAGCAATTTTTTCTTTTATACTATCATAATATGCTTTATAAGCTTTTGTACCGTCTTTATTTGTTTTCCATTCCCCAAGGCACCATTTAGCAATTCCTTCATAGTCATGATAAATGATAATACTGTCTAAGGAATTTTCAACTGCATATTTCATTGCTGCTTCTGCACCTTTAATTTCTCCTGCAACATTATGCATTGCTGCAAGCTCTTTATCATCATATTTTTTTGCAAATTTTAATTCTTTGCCATTCTGAAGAATAATCATTCCGTATGAAAATTCATTTTTTGCACTATTGTAGCTTCCGTCAACATACGCCTCAACACTAGATGTATTACCTTTGGATACTAGATGATTCACGTTCGTCAATTCATTGTTTTTACCCAAATAGACCTCTGCTTCTGAATGACTTTTAAAACTTTTATATTCTGCTCCCGGAAATCCATCTACCTGTGCTTTACACACATCCCAAGTGTTAAAAATTCCTGTTGTTTTTCCTTTTCTTACCGCATAATATTTATGTGCCATTGTATCCTCCCATGATTTGTTTTTATATCTATTGCCATTTTATCTTCTAAGATAAATCCATTTTATTTTCACGATATCGACTTTGGTAGTAACATGACCCACAAAAGATTTTTCTTCCCTTATATTCGCCCTAATGTACCTAGATTTTCCTATAATATAGCATAACCTGTCTAAAATATAAAGCCTGTTAAACGCAAATTTAAATTGGCAGAGTACGATTAGATTTCATACTCTGCCAATTTGGATTTTCACATCATGCTTTTATCACATAAGTCTTGGGTTATTTTATTATTCTATACCTCTTCTAATTTCTCTTCTAATTCCTCTTCTAATTCCTCTTCTAATTCCTTTTTTATTTCTTCACAGATATTATAAGCACTAAATTTCATCTTAATATGATAATCTTCATCCTCGCCATGTGTTGGAGTCCATACCTGTGCATAAAATGGATTTTTCTTTGCAATTTCTCCATAGTGCCATTCCGTTTGCAGACATTCTGGACACCAATGACCACCCTTTAATATCATGTTAGGACTAGCTTCAAATTCATGCCCAAAAGCGCATTTCCACTTCAGTGGTGTATACATATCGCCTTTCACCATAAATTTTGACAAGCATTCTCCTCCTCTAAATACTGCTGCCTCTTGCATATCCTCTATATCTAGTTCCTCTGTTGCCTTATTTTCATCATAACCATGATTTAAGTATGTTGGTTCCTCCGAAGGATGATAAAGTACATATCCTTCTTCCATGCTCTTAATTGCTGCGTGTTTTTCTCTACTTCCAAAGAATGCGTGAATCCAATCTTCCTGATTAGTGTCAAACATCCAGCGTGGTCCCATTTCCTTCTTTGTAATCTCTATATTTTCTGCTTTCATCTGTTTTGCATTTGGCATATTTGCTGCAATCATTGGATTCTTTCTAAGTGCAGTCACCTCTTCTTTGGTAGACTCCCAATATGACTTTCCATCCAAAAATCTAAAGTGCAAATACTCATCTAGCTTATCCGCATCCGTATACCAATGCCCATGGAAATTAAATAATGCACAGTCACGGACATCAATAGCATCTACAAATTTAAATCCTAATGGTTCATACATAATATCCTGACATTCCCAATTGGTAAGTCGGAAATCTTTTCCACTACTTAAATTGTATGGTTTTCTCCAGAAACTTTCGTCTACCCAATCTTCACATAAATTCGCCATACAAGAACCTGACTCTACTGATGCACACCATTCTAACACATTATTTGGTGGCTGATGGAAAATAATAGGCTTTCCCGCAACAGATTCGTTGCAAGGCTGCTGTCCTGTCTGTCTTATTGATACCCAATGTTTTAAACCAGACTCAAATACAGCCATTTCTGAGAAGACTTTGGAAATGCCATAGTAATCATGAATAGAAGGATTAATGGGATCTCCGCATCTCCCCCAATGAATTGGATCCATGCGTCCTCCAGTCATAGCAACTGTAGCAACATATGCAAACTTTATCTCCTGTGCATTTGGCTGTGCTTTAATTGCCTTGATGATTTTTAAGGTAGAACCAATATTGGTCTTTAATGTTTCCTCTGGATAATAATCTGCTGCTGGTGATACCATTGCACCAATATGTAACACACAGTCTGCACCAGTAATACCTGATAAAAGAGTCTGATAGTCATTCATATCGCCCCATATGGTTTCTAAGTTGGGGTGTGCAAGTTCTTTCATTTTCTTTTTATTTGTCTCAGATGGTCTTGCCAATGCTCTTACCTTAAACCTTGGTGCTCGTGATAACAGCTGCAAAATAGTTTCCTTCCCCATGGTTCCGGTTCCACCGGTTACAAATACTACCTTCGGTCCTTTTATTGCATCTTCATGTAACTTCTGTTCCTCAAAATGAAGAGCTAGGTCAAATGCTTCCCGCGTAGCATTAATAGCGCGTCTTGCCCTTGCTGCATCACCAATAGCAAAATAAGCAATCCCTTGTTTTCTACAAGAATCCTCTAGCTCTTTTCCATCTCTTGATTTTGCTCCTATGGCAATAACAACAGAATCGCAAAGATATTCTTTCATTTCACCATCTTGTTTTCCCAACACTACACCTGGTTTTATTTCCGTTACCGTTACATTGGTAACTGGAGTAATACCTGCTGCATATACGCTTTCCGTAACACATATTTTACGTGTAGAACCTAGATCCTGGCAAAATTCCGGCAGCATTTCCAAATCCGTCACCTGATACCCTTTATTGGAAAGATATTCTGCTGTTTCCATGCCAACCATTCCGCCGCCTACCACTACAATATGTTTGCCTTTGGGACACACAGCACCTGATAACACGTCATGAGAATCACATACAAAAGGAAAATCTGTGCCCGGAATATGGGGAATTATTGGAACTGCACCTATGGCATTGATGAAGGTATGTGGACTAATTTCCGCTATCATAGCTGAAGTAACCGGTGTATTTAATCGAATATCCACACCAAGCTCCTTTGCTGTGAAAGCCATATGTTCCACAGCTTCTTTCATCTCAATTTTTCTTGGTGCCTCACCAGCAAGTAGGAACTGTCCACCCAGCTGATTGGATGCCTCGCACAAAATTGGATTGTGACCACGTTTTTTCAATGTAATAGCTGCCTCTAATCCTCCAATTCCGCCTCCTGCTATCAGCACTGTTTCCGGATGTTTAGTCACTTTCAGCTCACATTGAGCTTCTCTTCCTACTGCTGGATTTCTTAAGCAAGTAATGTGAGGACTTAACGCATTTTCGAATCCATCGTAACATCCTTGATTACATCCAATACAGCGTGTAATTTGATCCGCCCTTCCTTCTTTTGCTTTCTTACAAAAATCAGGATCTGCTAATTGACCACGACCAACGACTACCAAATCCACTTTATCCTCTGCTAACACTTTCTCCGCCAGTTCTGGTGTATTAATTCTTCCTACTCCTATCGTAAGCATATTTGTAGCGTTACGTATTTGTGCTGCATTTTCAATATTAAATCCTCTTTCTAAATCAATAGGAGGAACTTCATACTGTAAACCTGCGCTTATAATATTTCCTCTGGAAATATCCAGCACATCAATACCCTCTTTTTTTGCTAACTTACAAAATGCAATTACATCCTCTATGGTAAGTCCATCCTCTAAGTAATCATCTTTGGCATCAATACGCATAAATACCGGCATGCCCTCTGGAACATTCTTTCTAACAGCATGAATAACTTCCAAAGGAAATCTAGCTCTATTTTCAAAACTGCCTCCATAGGCGTCTGTTCTATGGTTCAATCCTGGTGAGAGAAATGAATGAGGCAGATAATTATGTGCAACATGCACTTCTACACAATCAAAGCCTGCCTTAACCGCTCTTTTTGCTGCAGCACCAAAACAAGATACAATTTCTGCAATCTGTTCTAAGGTAATCGCTGGGAGTGTAATATCCTCTGAAATTGGCATATCACTTGCTACTAACATCACTGCTGCTGGATCCATACTAACTGCTAGACTTCCCTGCCATAATTGTAATCCTGCCTTTCCTCCCGCCTCATGTATGGCATCTGTCAAAGATTTGAGTCCTGGAATATACCTGTCCTCTCCAATTGCCAAGAATTTCCTTGGTGAACTTTCTGGATGTACGCTGCAGACTTCTACCATATTCAAGGCTGTACCGCCTTTTGCCCTTGCAACATGATAATTAATAAGCTGTTGTGAAACAGTTCTATCCTTATTTGCAAATTTAGTACCCATTGCCGGAAGAATAATTCTGTTCTTTAATTCTAAGTCTTTGATTTTCAATGGTTCAAATAAATGCTTGTACATTCTGTTTCCTCCTTTTGTAACTGCTTTTTATTAGCTATATATCCAGTATACTAAAAAATTAAGAGGACAGATAAGCAGTCGCTGCCTATCTGTCCTCATTTTATAGTGCAAAATTTTCTTATATCATTTCATCACTCTGTGCAAATTTCTACACATCATTCCTATTTTCTACGTCACACACTTCAATTGACACCATGTTTTGTTGATAATCACTGGCCGTTTCTTTCATCTTATCTTTAAAAGAACGATTAAATGTGGAAATAGACTCAAAACCAACAGCATATGCAATATCACAAATTGGCATCTTTGTTGCACATAACATTGCTGCTGCATATTGAATACGAATTTCCATCAATAGTTCACTAAATGATAATTGAAAATGATTCTTCATGATTTTATGTAACAAACTTTCACTGATATAAAACTCTTTGGCTACTTGTTCACTGTCAATAGCTTCTCTGTAATAAGTATGCATGTAAACCAAAATACGAAGTGCTAAACCTTGATTTGGCATATGAACAGAAAACTTTTTCTTTCCTCCTTGCTCTCGATATTCTTCTGGTGTCATATTCGTATATTTTTTAAACTCTCTATAAAAAGTATTCAGGGACGAGTAACAAAATAATTTTGCAATAAATACAATGGATAAATCTTGAAATCTCAATAAGGAGCATGCATTAATCATACGGCTTAAATGAACCAATTGTTTGAAACTGTATCCTGTTGCAATTCTCATTTTCTGATTTAGTATCTGTGGTGAAATTCCATATTCTTTTGCCATATCAGCAAGGCTCAGTGTCTGCTGAGTAGACAACATAACTTCTTTGACTGCCAGCCATTCTACTACTTCCTCTTTGGATGTTTCATAACTGTCCATAAGGGAATATCGCTGAAAAAACTCCTCTAATTCCATAAACATATGAAAGGTAATGGCACGATAAAAAACTTCCTGATTTTTTATTTCCTGAAGAATTTGTTCAAACATTGGTTGTATTCTATCTGTACGTTCTTGATTGCATCTCAAAACAGGTGCGCTTTCATATAAATAAGAGGAAACATTATCTTTTTGCGTGCTCTGAATTGTCCCTGCTACCGGAAGTGATAAAGAACAAGAAATAGAATATAATTCCATTGTTTTTACTATTTTCATACTGTAGAAATGATATGGATTGAGATTTAAGAATACTCCTCTTGATAAAGAGTATGCTATTCCATTAACAATCGCTTCTCCCTCTCCCGAAAGTATAAACATCATCTCCACGCCCTCCTGTTGATGAAGTGGGATATTTCTGTTAATTGTTTCAAATTGTGCAGCTAAATCCAATGATTCGTCTTCAATATCATAATATTCCTTTGCTGTATACCAAGTATCTTGACGTTTAATAAAAATCCCTCCTTTATAGCCTCTCTTTCCATGATGATAATACTACTATCTATGGACTTGTTTTTCAAGCACTTTTATTAAGGTATTCTTTCAGAGTCGCCGCCATCAACTTTAGTCGTACCTTGATACGGTGAAAAAGGAGTATCTATATTTGATGTTCCTTTTCTAATATCAATGATACCATTGCTCCTTGACCATTTTCTTTGTTTTCAACTACGAGCGTACCATTATTAGCTTCAGCTACTTTTTTTGCAATAGATAACCCCAACCCATAATGTTTTCCCGAACGTTCAGATTGTTCCGTATAAAATTCGATTGTAGCGTTTTTTAATCCTGCCGTTGAAAAACCTGTGCCACAATCTGTAACAGCAAAAGATATTCGCCCACATTTGGTTTCTAATACGCTGAATAAAACATTGCTCTTTTCTGGAGAATGTTCAATAGCATTGACCAAAATATTAATCAACGCTCTTTTAATATTCCCTTCATCTCCATAAAAAGTATCTGAGAGCACATCTTGCTTTAGTGTGAAAGAAACATTTTTTAAGTTGCATAATGCTTCTCCTTGATTTTTTATTTCAGCGATTAACTCTGTAATACAAAACAATTGCTTTTCATCTATGGATTCACTAGAAATTGTAGCAGCAACCATTAATAGATTGATGTAATTTTCAATATTTTCCGTTCCTGTACTAATGTACTGTAATAGTTCCTGATCCGATAAGGATAATTCTGATTCCAACAGAAGTTCCGTATTACCCTTAATTATTGTCAAAGGTGTTTTTAAATCATGAGCAAGTGAAGAAAGTTGAAGATTTTTGCGTTGCTCCAAATCCCACTGTTCTTTTAGTGAATTTGATAATGCACCCTTCAATTCATCAATGGATTGAAGGATTGTATTAAATTCACCAATGCGAGTATGAGTCATATCAAAATTTAGATCCATCTGCTTAATTGAATTTGTTGCTATAAGGATTGGTGATAATTCTATTTTTAATTTTTTGCTAAATTTCATGGCGATAGTAATTGCGATCATAATAAACATGAAGAATAGAAGCGGCAACACTACAAACTCCGGTTTTGGAAATATTGCATGGAGCTTTGGATTTGCAAAATGTGCGAATACATCATATTCAATCATCAAATTACTGCCATCTGTTCTCTGGATATGAATGTATTTGCTGTTCGCCTGTTCTGTTTGCTCAGACAACTGTTTTTTGGCAGCATCCAAGTCCTTTGCTGACATCGTGCTGTATTCCGGATCGCCGTTTTCGGCAAACAAAGTATAGGTACAGGTGAATGGAATGAGTGAAGAATCGAATGGCTCATTTTGTGTGAGCTGTTCGTTTGCTTTTTCTATCATTTGCTCCGAGTAATTCGCCGGTAAAATAAATTCTCTGCCCAGTGCGAAGTAAAAACCAAATACAACAAATGTGCTGACGGCAATAATGAGAGCACAAAATATTGCTAGATATTTCAAAAAGAACCTATATAACGGCACCGCTTTCTTTACCTCCATGTATAGCCTACCCCCCAAACGGTTTCTATCGGGCATTCATTATACAATAAAAACTTCGCTCGAATATTTTTTACATGCACTCTGATTGCAGTGACATCACTTTCTGAATCGAAACCGAAAATGCGCTCTAAAATATGCTCCAAGGAGAATACTTTTCCTCTGTTGCGTGCTAAAAGCTCACAAATTTCATACTCACTTTTCGTAAAAGGAAGCGGTTCATCATTTATTGCAATTTTCTTTCCCGACAAATCGAATCGGATCTGACCCAATATCAGCGTTTGATGATGCTCTCTGCCTTCTCTACGAAGATGGGCAGCTACTCTGGCACGCAATTCTGAAAGACTAAACGGTTTTTTTATATAATCGTCTGCACCAAGTGATAATCCATCAACAACATCTTGCTCCATTATTTTAGCAGTAAGGAAAACAATAGGAACATCTATATCTTTTCGAATCTCTCGGCAAAATGTAAAACCATCTATGTCCGGCATCATAACGTCAAGGAGAATCATATCATATTTTTTTAAGTCAGTGGCAGTTAAACCGTATGCACTGTTTTTACAAGTGATACTATGACCATCTTTCGTAAGAGTGTTTTCAATTAATTTGCAAATGTCTTTTTCATCATCAATTACAAATATATTTGCCAATTTAACACCTCCGATATTTTAATTTTGAGGTTTCGCTTCCCAAAGCTGATGATTATTTTCAACTAAAACGCATATATCCTCCGATATACCGGTCAGTTCATACACATTACATTTCACCTGTTGTGCTATTAAATACAACTTGAGTACCTATCACCTGCAGTGTTTTTCCTTTATCGGCTTTAGAGTGAATCACTTTGATTATATCATATATTACATCATTGTGGATTATTTGACCACCATGTTGTGGATTTACAAAGTAAGATTTTTCTGCATCATCTTCAAGCGGCAAGTCTTGAAATTCAATGAAGATATCCCCTTCCAAAACAGCTTTGGTTGGTTTTGTTTTATGAAATTTACCATCAACACCAACTGCTATGGTATTATCCTTTGTTTGATATATATTTTCAAATCGAGCAAAGTAATAAGCATCAGATGGATAAGCAACCAGATAGAGTAATGCTCATGATCAATAAAATCATCAATATACTTTTAATCGATTTCATCTTTTCTTCCTTCCCATTTTGTACTCCAAAAATTCACTGTAATCAATAATAAAATACTAGAGATAACAATAAACAAAAATCCTAGTTTAACCCCATGCTGGCTTATAAAATCCACTTGTGTCAAAGTACTTTCCACCATTATGCTGCAAAAACGAGTGGGAATACTCCAAGGTAAAAATGGCCAAATATTATCTCCTAAACCAGTCAATAGCACAGCTGAAAGTAAACTTCCAATCATTCCAACTCCAAGACCAACACCTTTTCCAAAGGCAAAGCTTAGCAGGTATTCTAACATATATAATGAAATATTCCCGTAAAATAAGAGCAGTCCCGCTTTTCCATACAAGTTCATTGTAAAAAGTTGGTTTCCCATTAACCGAAATATAACTCCAAAGCCTACTGTTGCGAGCATGGAAGATATAAATCCGAACAATAAAATTGCAAAAATTATGCTAATATGTGGAAGATTTTTTTTGTATGGTGTAGAAAGAATCATTTGAAAAGACCCAGCTTGTAATTCTTTTTCTGACATCATAACAATAATAACTCCAATCAATACAGGAAATACCATTGCTAATACTTGAAAATAAGCAGACACTTTTTGAGATTCTTCCCATGGTGATATCATGTAATAAATCAAAAATATAGCTGCACCCACGATTGGAATAATGAAATGTATTGGCAATATAGCAGAATGTGTTATTTTATAAATATCAGAATGTAAATTTCTAAAAAAATATTTCATGATTACACCTCTCTTTTTTGAAACCAGAGTGAAGTCAAATATGTTAATATGCAAAACAGCGCAAGTGTAATCATAATTCCGGGTATGACAACAGAAAATTTTCCTAGTACACTATCTGTTTCAATCCACAATCCATTAGGCAGAACTTTAATAATTGGACACATCAGCCTTGCCGGAATTGAAAAAGGCACCCACCAATAGCTTTCTACCGCACAAATAACAGCAATACCAAAATTACATATAAAACTAAGGAGTATTGTGAATAAGGCACCTATTTTTTCTGTTACAAACATCCAAAGTGGAACCTGCCATGCAAATGTTATAAACAGTATCAAACTTGCTCCTAAACTATTCATCACATCAATTGAATTTCCAAAGAGAATTCCACTAACTGCAATGCCAGCAAAAAAAATGAAACAGGTGATGAAAAGAAACGCTGTATTTAAAATAATTTGCGCAATCCACAGTTTACTTTTGCAAATAGCAATGCCAAATAAGCCATGCCTATTTTTCTTACGTTCTTTTGCGGCTGTGAACGCAGAGAACATCGTAAAACATCCAGGTAACATGATTGTATACCACCAATTGTAAGCGCCGTTTTGGATATTGTTTCGTCCCATTATAACGAAAGCAAGCAAAATTGTAAGGAGCGGTGCAAGCCATAGAAGAATTTTATTAAAGCTGTGCTTTTGCTTAAGAAATTCCGATTTAATATAATGAAGCATTTATTTCACCAGCCTTTCTTACAACATCTAAAAACAAAGCTTCTAGATCTGTATTTGTATCTACTTTATCCTCATACCAAAGTGTCCCATTAGCAACGATACCTATATGGTCAGCAATTTGTTCTACCTCTGATAATATATGACTTGAGAGTATCACAGTAATGCCCTGCTTTGGAAAAGAGCGAATTAGCTCCCGAAGTTCTCCAATTCCAATTGGATCAAGACCGTTGGTTGGCTCGTCAAGAATAAGAAGTTTCGGGTGATTTAACAATGCCATGGCAATACCAAGACGTTGCTTCATACCCATTGAAAAGTGACCAGCACGTTTCTTACCTGTGTTCGTTAAATCTACTATTTTTAAAACTTCATCAATACGACTATCCGGCAAGCCATAAAGTAATGTTCTTACTTTCAAATTTTCATGTGCCGTTAAATTTTCATAAATAGGTGGGGATTCAATGAGCGCCCCTATTGATAATAAATTTTTTCTGTTCCATGGTTTTCCATCAAAATAAATTTCCCCAGATGTTTGTGTTATCATTCCTGTTAGTATTTTTAATAAAGTGGATTTTCCCGCTCCATTTGGACCCAATAGACCATAAACTGAATTTTCACCAACACAAATTGAGATATTGTTATTAGCTTTCTGTTTTTTAAAGTTTTTGCTTATATTATTTGTTGTGATTATATTTTTCATCATAATCGTCCTTTCATCTTAGCTTTATAAATAGGATAGAATGTATTTATAAAGATTTTATAAGCTTTTTTAAATATTTTTTAAATTAAGTATATAAATCTTGTGATTTTTTAATGCCATGGAAAACTCCTTTCAACGTTTGCATGATTAATTGAAATAGTCGCTTTACTGTGGTAAGATATTTGTATATAAAAACGCTCTTGGAAAAACCGAAAGTATCCATTAATCAATAAAATTCTTATTACCCCATAGCGATAACAGCATTGGGAGATTGTTCACATTTTGTATATAAATACAGAGATATCATCATATCAACTAGCAGTTGATATCGCCTATTCAACTGTTAGTTCGTGTAAATTAAACTCAATTTGTAATATATTTCTACTTGAAAGGAGTTCACCTAAATGAATCAAGAAAAAATAGGAAAGTTTATAGCAACTTGCAGAAAAGAAAAAAAGCTCACTCAACTTCAGCTTGCTGAAAAACTAAATATAACTGATAGAGCGATATCCAAGTGGGAAACAGGCAAGTCTATGCCTGATCCATCTATTATGTTGGAACTTTGTGAGCTATTAAACATCACTGTAAATGAGTTGCTAACAGGTGAAAAATTAAATATGGAAAACTATAAGGAAAATGCAGAAAAAAATCTTTTAGAGCAACAAAAAAAAGAAGCGAGGATAGCTTCTGATAAAAAAATCTTAACTATAATAATTGTATCTATCACAATTTTGGCTTTTATTGCTCATTTAATAATCAATTTTTATTATCCGAATAACACGTCAACAGGAATGGGGAAAATTATTGTAATAGCATTGATTATTTCTTATTTATGGTTTTTTACTAGGAACTATACAATCAAAGAGAAATAGTATTTAGGATTTTTCATCAATTTTGACACATTTTATTATATGTTGGTTTCTTTCCTTTCTAAAACTGGCTATACTACCAGTATATATCATGATATCTCGAGAAAGGAATGAGCCATTTGTTTCATAAAAGATCTAATTTAAAAAGCAACATAACCCCTATCAGTTCCATTCAAAGTCAAAAGCAAACTTCAGTCCTTGCTGAAATTAACGGTATGATGGAAACCTTGGGTTTTGACACCGAACATCTTTTGTGGATTGCCAAACAAAATAAAGAAGCCTTTGCTACTTTAGTAAACCACAATCAAAAAATTGCTGATTCTGCTTCTAATAATTTACAGCAGGCAGCTTATGTAGAGCAGCAAATTCAACAAGTAAATGAAAACAGTGAAACTATGAACGGACACATTCATGTAGTGGAAGAACAAGCTGATACTATTATTAAGAATATTTCCGACAAAAAAGATACCATTACCGAAACTTTTAACATGCTTCATGAGTTAAATGAAACTCTTCATCTTTCTCAAGAAACAAACTTAAGATTATTGGAATCTTCCAAAAATATTCACCAGATTATAGCGTATATTAAGAATATTTCCGATCAGACTACTCTTTTGGCCTTAAATGCCTCCATTACTGCCGCTCATGCGGGAGAAGCCGGAAAAGGGATTGCTGTTGTGGCAAGTGAAATCAGTAAATTATCCGATGCTACAGAATCTTTTACCAGTGAAATCGAACATATTGTGGAGGAATTAGAGGAAAATATTGTCAATAGTAATTCCTCTTCCAAGCGTTCTGAGCAAGCCATTGAGAAGCTGAATGGTTTTGTTGAAAATACGGTAAATATTCTCACTGGCACCAGCAGTTCCCTTTCTGAAATCAAAGTAGAAATGGACACTTTAACGGAAGTATCCAATACCAATGTAACCGTAACTTTGGATGTAACCTCAGCTTTAGGTTCTCTTAGCAATACAATTTCCGATTCTGCACAGCAGTCTCAGGATTCTATTGACATGATTGCCCAGCATCAAAAGAAAACTGATACACTGTTAACCTGTTGTGATAGTCTTAGTACTATGTGTGAGAATTTACAGTACAGCATGTGTTCCATTAAAAGTTCCAACGAAGTGGTAATCGGAATTAATCCCTTTACTTCTCCAAAGGACATTAAAAATATGTATCAGCCTATTCTAATTCGCATTTTTGAATCCATCGGTCTTCAGGCTAAGATTATTATTGCACGAGATTATCTTCAATTAGGAGAACAGATTAAAAATGGAAATATAGATGGCGGATGGTTCTCTCCCTTTGCTTATATTACTGCTTCCGAAATGACCCCTTTAATTCCGGTAGCTACTCCTTTAATCAATGGAAAAGATTATTATAATGGTTATATTATTGCTCGTAAAGAATCAGGTTATAAAAGCCTTCGTGATCTTCAAGGAGCACACTTTGCCTATGTAGACAAGAATAGTGCCTCTGGTTATCTCTATGCACAGCATAGTTTAAAGCAAGCTGGACTTCAACCGGAAACTTTGTTTTCCAAAGTCACTTTTGCAGGAAGTCATGACCAGGTCATTCAAGGTGTTCTAAAAGGTGATTTTGATGCAGGTGCTACTTATAATGAAGCCTATGAAAAAGCCCATACCAATGGCTTAGATATTTCCAAACTGGATATTCTTTCTACTACTGGCAATATTCAAAAAGACGCCATTGCTTTCTGCGCTAATATGCCAACAGAACAAATCAAACAGATTCGAGAGGCTTTCTTAAACTTTAAGAATTTCTCCGGCATTACTACACCAGTTACCGGATTTGTGGAAGCCAAGGATGAAAATTACAATTTAATTCGTGAAGTACAAAATGCAAAATAACAGCTTTAAAAGGTTAATTTTTTTATCTTTATGCCGATACAAGATATAACCATAGTGATAATAGAGGTAAGGATACCTCTTGTATTGTTTTACCAAGGAGGGTTATTATGAACATAAATAGTATAACTAGTGCTGCTTCTTACACCGCAGCAACAGATGTATCAGCTTATAAGAAAGAAAAAGCAACAACTCCCAAAGATACTGCTAATACTGCCGCTGTCTACGAAAAGAATTCTAACAGCAATGCTTCTTCTACCAAAGGCATTTATGCCAAAGAAGATGTTGTTGCCCGCTTAAAAGCAGATACGGAAGCTAGAACTTCCCAGTTACGCAGTCTAGTAGAACAAATGATGTCTGGTCAGGGTAATCGTATTGGACAAGCTGACGATGGAATGTGGAAATTCTTAGCCAAAGGAGATTATACGGTAACGCCACAGGTAAAATCTCAGGCTCAGGCTGATATTGCCGAAAATGGTTATTGGGGTGTCACTCAAACTTCCGACCGTATTGTTGAATTTGCCAAAGCCTTAGTTGGAGATGATCCTAAAAAAGCAGAATCTATGCGTTCGGCTTTTGAGAAAGGCTTTAAAGCTGCTACCAAATCCTGGGGAAGCGAATTACCGGATATTTCACAAAAAACGTATGGTGCTGTTATGAGCAAGTTTGACCAGTGGGCTGGCGTTGCAAAAGAAGAAGCTTAATTTATCATTCTTTGCCGCAATGCGATCCTCACAAAGTGTTTTTTATTACATAGGAAGCACTCTCCTATGTAATAAAAAAAGAACCAGTTTCTAATTAGAAACTGGTTCTTTTTTTATGTTTCCTATTTACTTTTAAGCTTTTTTCTTAGCAAATGCTACCTTAAAGGTATACCAAAGTGCTCCCGTAATACATACAGATGAATATGCACCACAGACAATACCTACCATTAAAGGAAGAGCAAATTCACGTATTGAGCTTACTCCCAAAATAAAAATCATAACAACCATAATAAATGTAGTTAATGATGTATTAATACTTCGAGATAACGTCTGCGTAATACTGCGGTTTGCCACTTCTTTCCATACTGCTGGTGTCTGTTCTCTCAATCCAACCAGATTTTCACGGATTCTGTCGAAGATAACAATAGTAGCATTGATAGAATATCCTACAATAGTTAACATACATGCAATAAAGGTACTTCCCACCGATACCCTAGCAAGTGTATAAAATGCAAGTACTACTAATACGTCATGAATTAATGCAATCACTGCACTGCCTGCAAATCGAATATCTTTAAATCGAAACCAAATGTAAATCAACATACAAACTGTTGCAATCACAACAGCCCAAATTGCATCTGATTTCATTTCAGAACTGATGGTTGAACTGATATTTTCTGCAGTAATTTCATCTGCATCTACTTTGAATTTTTCTACAAAAGCATTATTCAACGCTTCTCTTTCTTCTAATTTCAAAGAACGTGTTTTAATTACAATCTGATTACCACCTTTGATTTTTTGTGTCTGCACATTGGCATCTCCGGTAATTTTTTCTACCACAGGTACAATCTTACTGTCAATTTCAGCAATACTATAATCTTCTTTGAAGGTTACCGTAGTAGAAGTACCTCCTACAAAATCAAGGCTGTAATTTAATATTTTATCTCCATTAATTTTGTGTGCTCCCATACCAATAAATCCGCTGGCAACAGCTACTAAAGAAATAGTAAAGAAAATTCCACGCTTTCCAAGGAAATTCATGGTTTTTCTTTCTTTTTGTTTTCCATAAAATTTCTCATGGGTAATGCCTAGTGTAAAGAAGCATTTCATCAGCCATCTTGTCACTACCAATGCTGTAAACATAGATAATACAATACCAATTCCTAATGTATAAGCAAATCCTTTCACTGGACCAGAACCGCGCACACCTAATACTACTGCCGCTATCAATGTCGTTACATTACCATCTACAATAGCAGACAAGGCTTTTGCATAACCAATTTTAATGGCTGCATTCACCGTTTTTCCTGCTGCAATTTCTTCTCGAATTCTTGCAAATATAATAACATTGGCATCTACTGCCATACCAATGGACAATATAATACCTGCGATACCTGGTAAGGTTAATGTAATATCGAAAATCCATAATGCCCATACCATCAATGCTGAGTACAAAATCAATGCAATACTAGATGCAAACCCAGGAATCAAATATAATACCATCATAAATAACATTACCAGTACCAATCCAATAGCTGCAGCTTTGATACTGCTAGAAATCGCTTCATTTCCCAACTGTGCACCGACTACTTTAGAATTCAACTCTTCCAATTCTAAGGATAAGGAACCTATACGAATGGTAGCCGCTAAATTTTCTGCTTCTTCATAACTTTCCATTCCACTGATTTGTGCCTGTCCACCAGTGATGGCAGTATTTACCGTAGGATTGCTGATAATCTCTCCATCATATACAATGGGAATATTTTTCCCGATATTTTCAGATGTTACTTTTCCGAAAATCTCTGCTGCCTCTTTGGTCAAGGTAAGTTCCACTACGTCTTCTTTGTTGCCAAGATTATCCGTGGTGCTTCCTGCCTGTGCATTCTTAATATCTGTTCCTGTTAATATTACTGTTCCATCTGCTAACTGAAATTCCAAAGAACCCGGCTTACCCAGTTCTTCTAAAATTGTATTTGCATCAGAAACGCCCGGAATTTCAATATTGATACGGTCTGTACCTTCTTGATATACACTAGCCTCTGTGCTGTAGGTTTCTACACGCTTTTGCAACTTGTAAACTGTATCCTTCATATCCTCTTCGGAAGGATTATCATCTACCACACGATATGTAATACTGACACCACCTGCCAAATCAAGTCCCAACTTGATATTGCGGTTTTCTCCTACTCCTACGGTAGAGATGATGGTTCCAGCATACCATGACATTCCTGTCAGTACTGCTAGTATGAAAACCAAAATCCCAATAGCTTTGCTTTTTTTCATGATTATTTTCCTCTCTTAATATCTTTATTTTTCCTTATATGTTAATTTGAATCTCAGTCTATGCTTCTTCTGCAAAAGCAGCTTTTAGCATAATTGCACATTCAATTCGCTTTTTCTGCAGCTGACATCCAATATCATATGCATCCGTAATGCTTCCCTGATAATGATAGGCATTTGCTGCACACCCACCACTGCAATAAAATCTTGCAAAACAATTCTTGCATTTCTCTTTGGCATAGACATTACATCCCTTAAATTCATCTCGAAGTGCTGTATTTTGTATACCATCTTTTACATTTCCCATATAAAATTCTTCATTTCCTACAAACTGATGGCATGGATAAAAATCTCCCCATGGTGTTACCGCCAAATATTCCGTTCCTGAACCACAGCCGGATAATCTTTTTGCTACACAAGGGCCACCTTCTAAATCTATCATAAAATGGAAAAAATTGAACTCTTTTCCTTCTTTGTGGCGCTTTATCATTTCTACTGCTAAATCATCATATTCTTGGTATAACTGTGGTAAATCTTCTTCCTGAATTGCATAACTTTCACTAGACTCTGCCACTACCGGTTCCACTGAAATCTGCTGAAATCCCAAATCTGCAAGATGAAGCACATCTTTTGAAAAATCCAAATTATGATGAGTAAATGTTCCTCGTACATAATATTTTTCCTGATTTCTACTCTCTGCAAGTTTTTGAAACTTTGGTACAATCAAATCATAGCTTCCGGCACCATTACGGAATGAACGCATATAATCATGAACTTTCTTACGCCCATCAATGCTTAATACTACATTGCTCATTTCTTTATTGGCAAATTCCATAATATCATCATTTAAAAGCACTCCATTGGTGGTAAGCGTAAAGCGAAAATTCTTATTGTGGATTTTTTCTTGTTCACGACCATACGCTACTAACTCTTTTACCACGTCAAAGTTCATTAAGGGCTCTCCTCCAAAAAAATCAACCTCTAAGTTTCGTCGATTTTTGGAATTGGCAATTAAAAAATCCAATGCTGCCTTTCCTACTTCAAATGACATTAGTTCTCTTCTGCCATGGTACTCTCCTTCTTCTGCAAAGCAATAGCGGCAAGCCAAATTACAATCATGGGCAATATGCAGGCACAGAGCCTTTACTACCGTAGGTCTGTCTTTAAACTGTTCTATATAGTTCTCATACTCATCTTCTGTAAATAACTGGTTGTCCTCCGCCAATGTCTTTACTTCTTCATAAGCCTCTGCAATCTCTTCTTTGGAATACTGTTTCTCTAGATTATGAATAATATCTTCTCGCGCATTTGTTGCATACTGCGCAATCACATCATAAGTAACATCATCTACAATATGAACTGCTCCACTATTCACATCCAGAACAATATTATAACCATTATTTTTATACTGGTGAACCATAAAAGTTCCTCTCTTTCCTAAACACACAAATGACCGCTCGCTACTAACGAACGGTCTTGTTCCTGCATTGTATTCTCTTTTCAAAAAACTTACTTGTTCTCACAGCTCTGATTTCCTACTGTACAAGATGTCTTACAAGCAGATTGGCAAGAGGTCTGACATTCTCCGCATCCACCTTTTTTAACTGTGTTTTGTAATTTTCTTGTATTTAATGTCTTTACATGTTTCATAAGAAATACTTCCTTTCTATTCTATCTTAATTACTTCTACTTTCACAGAACTAATATTTTCTGTTTATCGTTGTACATTATACCATACTATATTGTGAATGAAAAGGTATTTTTTCTTGAGTTTCCGTAGTTTTATCCACAGAACCCCGATTTTATTACCTTCGTTATAAACAACTTTTATAAAATGCCCAA
>JAVVUO010000029.1:0-34116 GCA_036653135.1 Lachnospiraceae bacterium | reverse complement strand
TATTTCTCAAAAATCGGCAGATTGGTACTTTGGGAGGATTTAATTATTGCAGATTTACATTTTGCGGAAACTCAAGACCTTTAGGCAAATAGTAACCGTGGTTTAGAATAAAATCACTTCTTTTATTCCATACTATCTCCATGGGAAAAAATTTTATCCGTTGTGGTTTTCTTGGCTGGTGTCTAGAAATTTTATTTACCGCATTTGATTCTTTTCGTAAACGTGAAATGCAGCTTGTGGGACACACTTCTCTTTGGATGTTTCCCATCTATGGTATGGCAGCTTTTCTCAAGCCTATTTGTGCAAAAATCAAACCCTTCCCCTTATGGATTCGTTCCCTTGTTTATTCCGGATTGATTTTTACAGGAGAATATCTAAGCGGACGTATTTTAACAAAACATAATATGTGTCCTTGGGATTACAGTAAGGCTCGGGCAAATATAAAAGGAGTGATTCGATTGGACTATGCCCCTTTCTGGATGATTACCGGACTCATTTATGAAACTGTTCTTCTTCACACCAGTAAGAATTTCAAGACATCAAAATAAGTGTTGTATCTTTCTTTCGATACAGCACTTATTCTTATCGTTTTACATTTCATCGATGGTTTCTTCAAAATCTGAGGCACCAATATCTTGTGTATTAATCGTTCTGCGATTTCGTCTTGCTACTTCCGAAGCTTTTAGTAAATAGTTCTTTATTTCCTTGGCACGCTTAATATGAATTAATAAAATCTGTGGACTGGTTACATCTCCGGTATAACAGGTAATAGTGCCAAGTCCAAATATGCGTTCTATTAAGGTGGTACTAAGCTTTACATCCTGAACTTTATACATATAGCAGTCCTCTTCTTCTGTTTTAAGAAGTCCACTATCAATAGTAATCATATTGGCAGTCATAGTATATTTCGTAAATGTCCATGGCAAACCAAAAAATAAGAGCCTCTTTCGTTCTCGATATACAATTTCTTCCTCTTCTATTACAATCTTTTCGTTAGACATAACAATACCTCATTCTTTTCGTTTTTTTTATTGTACTATACTTTTTCAAAAATGTAAGTATAAACTTCCAAAAAATTTCTTTTCTATCGTATTTTTATCTTGAAATTTGTAGCTTTCTGTTATATGATAGTAAAAATGCCTGCGACTTGTTGCAGGCAATCATACTGTAAATACCACAGTTTCAATTACTGTTGTTGATTTTACCAATTGGAGGAGCCATATGCGACATTTAATGAGCCCGCTGGATTTATCTGTTGAAGAATTGGATAAATTACTTACGCTGGCAAATGATATTGAAAAACATCCCATAAAATATGCAAACGCCTGTAAGGGCAAAAAATTAGCCACCTGCTTTTATGAACCAAGCACTAGAACAAGGCTTAGCTTTGAAGCAGCTATGTTGAATTTAGGCGGCAGTGTTCTAGGATTTTCTAGTGCTGACAGCAGTTCGGCTTCCAAAGGTGAAAGTGTTTCTGATACCATTCGTGTTATTTCCTGTTATGCAGATATTTGTGCCATGCGTCATCCCAAAGAAGGTGCCCCTTTAGTAGCTTCCCAAAAATCTAAAATCCCTGTTATTAATGCCGGTGACGGCGGTCATCAGCATCCTACCCAGACACTTACTGATTTACTTACCATTCGTTCCTTAAAGGGACGCCTTGATCATCTTACCATTGGTCTTTGCGGCGATTTAAAATTCGGACGCACCGTCCATTCTCTCATTCATGCATTAATCCGTTATCCAAACATTACTTTTATTCTTATTTCACCAGAAGAGCTGCGCGTTCCTAGTTATATTCGTGAGGATGTGTTAAATAAGAATCATGTTCCCTTTCAGGAAGTAGAACGTTTGGAAGATGCCATGGGCGATTTGGATATTCTCTATATGACCAGAGTACAACAAGAGCGTTTCTTTAATGAAGAAGATTACGTACGTATGAAAAACTACTATATTTTAGATAAAGCTAAAATGACGCTGGCAAAAAAAGACATGATTGTAATGCATCCCCTTCCAAGGGTAAATGAAATTGCAATAGAGATAGATGACGATCCTCGCGCTGCTTATTTTCAGCAGGCACAATATGGCGTCTATGTGCGTATGGCGTTAATTCTCACACTATTGGAGGTAGAAGTATGTTAAATGTAGGGGCAATTACAGAAGGTTTTGTATTAGACCACATTCAAGCTGGCACCAGTCTTTCTATCTATCATGATTTAAAGTTAGATGAATTAGACTGCTGCGTGGCTATTATTCGAAATGCACGTAGCAAAAAAATGGGTAAAAAAGATATTCTGAAAGTAGAATGTGATATTGATCTATTGAATTTAGATGTACTTGGTTTTATTGATCACAGCATTACTGTAAATATTATCAAAGGTGAAAAGATTGTACAAAAAAGAAATTTGCATTTACCATCTAGAATTGTAAATGTTATAAAATGCCAGAATCCAAGATGTATTACCTCGATTGAGCAGGAATTGGAACAGATTTTCCTCTTAACAGATGAAGATACCCAGACTTACCGGTGCAACTATTGTGAAGAAAAATATAATCCTCACAAGCAAAACCGATAATATGCTCTATTACTATTTTCAGTTTCTAATAAATAAAATCCCATCTCTAAGCATCTGTACTGCTTTAGGGTGGGATTTTATTTATTATTACAAATTTATTTACAGCATTGCAACAGCAGGCTACTGGTGTTCACATCAACATAGAAGCTGTGAACTACAACTCTTCTTAACTCTTCTTAACTCTTCTTAACTTTTTTTGATAAATTCTGCTTTACATTTTGGGCAGGTAATGGAAATCTTTCCTTTTCCCTTGGGAACTCTCACCTTCTGCTTGCAGGAAGGACAGCTGTAAAAATGAAATGTCTTTTTCTGCTTCTCGTGTTCCTTCCACTTGTTCTTCTTCACTGCCAGCTGATAGCGCCAGTTTAGATACTTCTGATTTTCTTCATAATGCTTTTCTACTTTTTTGGATAACATTCGATAATACTCATACCCTAGCAATGCCACTGCTAGTATCCATAAGATATCCCATTTGGTAAATACGGATATCAGCAAAAATACGATGGAAGCTCCTAAATAAATCTGCCCTAGTTGGTCTGCCCCATATCTCCCTGCCATAAATTGTTGTAATTTCTGCTTCATTTTTCTCACTCCTGACTTAATCTAACGCTATGTTACTCCAGAAAAATTTCAAAGTCAATGGAGTTATTTTCTTTTAAGAAACATTTTATACTTTGATAATAAATCATTCTTATTAAATTTATGTATTAATTCAGATTGAATAAATACATGGGATATACATATACATTGTCTGTTTTCGAGGTATTAATCAGATTCCCTTTCTCATTGATATACGAGGATTCTGTTACTAATTGATATTTTACATATCCTTTTTCTTTCACCTGACTGTATGGTACCTGAAAATAATAAGGTGTATCTTTTGTTACATGATATTTTTGATTTGTCTCATCCCAAACAGGAGCACTGCTTCCTTGTGTTCCTCGTGGATAAGTATCTACTTTTATAATATTTCCCTCTTCGTCCAAATACTGCAGCGTATAGGATCTATTACTAATGTCCACTAGACTGTAATCTGTAACCTTAAAATCTATATCTAAAGCCTCATTGTCTGCTACTTCTATATTTTCATCCAAAGGGACATAAAGTGTAATTTCATTTCCTTTGGTGGTTGCATCGGGATTGGTGACTTCCACTCCCGGCTTTGCCGCCGCAAGGCGATAGGAACTAATCATTGTGTTGATAAATAGTTTTACCTCATTATCTGGAATATTTTGACCAGTATTGTGCCCCATGCCAGTATACGTAATGTTTCCTTTGTTGTAAATATAATAGCTGTTTCTAGAATCTCCATCAATGGAGGAATATAATCCCCTTCCTAAATTCTTTTCCTCCACCGTCTTATTGGTTATTTCAGCAATACCCTTTTGATACATTTTACTATATTCATCAGTTAAATTATACCAAGACACCATATCCGCATCTTCTAGATTCAACTGATAATTCTGCACATGGGTAGGGGATACTTCAATGACCTTTGGAATTTTAAATGGATATTCTGTAATCTGTCCTTGGTTTGCCAATCCAATATAGCTTGTAGAACGATCTTGGCTTCCCCAAGAAGAGCCTAAGTTCACAAAACTATCACGATCGGACTTCGCCCTTTTTGTAGCATCTGTAAACCATAAATACAGCTTGGTATTGTTATCAAAAATAGCCGTTCTGCCGTTTCCAGCACCCAAGCTATAATCATTATATTCTTTGGTACTATGCAGTAAAGGTACCCATTGCTGCTCATTGATTTTAACAAACTGTGAATTGTACCGTCGCTGCCCCAGTAAATCTCTGGTATATTGGTCATACTTGGTGGTACTATAGCCATCTGTCACTAAAAATGAAGTATCCTTTACAATATCATGACTCAAAATGACACTTTTCCCCTGCTTTACAAAATCCTGAAATCCTTCATAAAAGACTTCTTGATTTGTAAACATACACATATCACGAAATCCCAAAATAATCATATCATAGGTATCTAAATATTCTTTCCATTTATTAATGCTATCTTGAGGTTTTTTAATACCTTTGATAAATTTCTGGGTCCATTCTTGATTTTCCAAAAATGTAATCTCTACATTATACTCGGCTACACTTTTTAAATAGTCCTGAAACTTCTTGTTTTTGCTCATATTTAAAAAGCCTCCGGACACATTGCTTTTCATATCACCTGTTAAATTCATTTGAAGAACACGCACTTTCTGTCGGTTCTCTGCGGCAGTACGAATAGCGGCATATTGAATTTTGTTATCACGAATCTTCTCATTGGTTACATCATAAGCCTCCAGTTTCCATGGTAAAATCCCCACATATCCACTATCCAGCACCCGAGTTGCCTGATACCAGGTTCCAGCCTTTAATGAAGATACTTCCACGGTATTTCCGGTTTCATCTAGCACAGTAATACTTTGTACTTCTTCTGTTGCCGCACCTGCTTTTAGCACTTCTTTTAAGGAACCTGCATAAACACCATCTCCATCTGTATCAATATAAAGCTTTAATCCAAAGGTTTGATTGGCATCTCCTATAATTCGAAAATGATAAGAAAAGGTAGAAGAACCTTGATACGTTACCGCGTCAATGCTTCCATCTGTTTTGGTGGTATATTTGTATTCCGTGGGATATCCAGTTCCCCCATCTTCTGTATAAAACTCCAATTTACAGCTTTCTTTGGATAATGATTTTTTTAATCGCTCTGATGAACCATCTGAAAGTGATATGCTGTCCCTTACAAACATATATTCTGTGTTTACATCCTGTGATTTTGTACCATACATTTGTGCTAACTGATACATAAAGGAACTTTTGTCAAAAGCTGCTGCCTTTACTGCGTTATTCTCATATAAGCCTTCATCAAATACAATGGGCTTTTTTCCATTTAAGAATTTCTTTAATTCCTCCAGTTTTCTTCCTGTAATATCATTTCCAGAATAACGCATATTTTGACTATACTCTATTCCTTTTTCTGCTCCTACAAAACTGCCAGAAGGTCGAATCATATCCCCAATACTGGTATAAATGAAGTGCTCTAAGCGACGGTCATTATAGCCCTTTAGACCATTGGTAGCATTCTGATTTCCTCCAATGAGAATCATATCATACTTGGCATTTAAGTCTTCAATGGTTCCTATAAACTGGGCAGTTGTCATGGTAGTTACCTGAACATTTTCTTTGATATCTCCGGTAAACCATGGAAATATAGCTAAATAATAGCTTTCCCAGCCTTTATTTCCATATATAAACTGATTACATGGCTGAATTTCTAGGATTGAAAGGGTTGTCTTTACGTTCTTAAATTGATTAAATAAATACTCTATCACATCATTAGGAGAGATTTTACTTGGTCTGGCTCCATTTAAGTTTTCATAATAGTCATATACATCATCCCAGCGTGAACTATCGGAATAAGAGCCTCCTATATAGTCATCCATCATGCTTAAATCTCCATTGTATACATACGTATGCTCATAGAGTCCAGATTCAATGGGAAAGTATGGCACAATCGTAGGATATTTGTTCCAAGCACTAAGAAATGTATCTGGCTTCCATTGTTTTGCTCCCTTTTGGGCATTTGGGGCATATTGCCCACTGATTACCCCGTCCGCTCTGGTATATGTTGTTACATCTTTTAAAAAAGTTTCTTTAAAGTAGCTAGGTCCAAACTGGGTCAGCATTAAATAAAGTTTGTGTACATTCGCCTCTGTATTTACCCCATTTCCAGTTGCTGGTTCACTTCCCATTACTGCCCCTGCGTCTAACACAACCGCTGCCGGATTGCTACCGCTTTGGCGTTCTAATACCTTGGTCACTGTCTCCCAAGAAATATCATTTTCTGTAAAACTTGCGTATTGCTGTGTCACACCAGGATGGTACTCTTCATAAAGTTTGACACAGCCACCGGTCTTTCCTATATGAAAATAAATCATATCGGCCTGCTCTATCAACTTTAAATTCTGAGTATTTTGTAAATCCTGTGGTGTTAGGGTTTTTACTACTGTTTTAAAATTACTAGAATCTGTTCCAAACGCACTTTTAATCATGTGATCATGATGTGTTATTACATATTGTTTATAGTGAAACACCGGGCCAGTTCTTGTCGTCCATACCGTATCTGATGTAATATCTTCTGGTATGTTCTCTGTATTTTCCGCGCTCACCCAAATATAATTTCCCTTTTCTTTATCAAACACAAACTCAGAAACTGGTGTTCCTAAAGGATTTTCCTGCACGTTTAATCTAAAATTACCGGTAGTATCCTGAACACGCTTGTAGTATCCACTTCTTGGGGTATTCGAAGATGCGGTATCTAGAATCCACGCCCCTCTATCCTGAGCAGTGAGCAGCATTTCACAAACCGGAAGCATTTCCTTTACTTTCTTTAGCACCGGATCTGGATTTCCTTCCCAATCATTAAAATATACCTTGCTGCCCTCCGCTAATTCGTCTGGAAACAAAGTTGTAGTTTTTTCCTCCATGGATGCAATAGAATCACCTGCACTGTTTTTCTTTGTGAAATGGGATTGATAATCTCCTATCACCTTATCATTAATCACAAGGTCTGCCATTCCCTCTTCTCCAATTGGCTCACACCCTGGAATCAGCCATCCAATTTCTGCCAAAGTTTCATCTGGTACCACTTCCAAAATCATCATCGGATTCTCCGAAGAACCTAAAGGCTTAGCGGTATCTTTTTCTACAGTAATGACCTGTGGGGATATTTCAGATTCTGCTGATGCATGAAACTGATATGCTCCAAAGGTAAGACCTAGTACGCCTAGAACACATATTCCCGCTCCTGCTATTCTTTCCAGATATTTTCTATTACGCATATTGAAACGTCTCCTTTCTCAGGCTACCACTGGCGCCATATCAGATTGCTGTTTTGCCCATACGCATCATAAGTTTTCCCGTCTATGACGATTCTAGTTTGCTTCTTATAAGTAATCTTATTTCCATAAATATCATAAAACACATTGGAATTTTGCAATCCTGCTGCTGTCCGCGCTGGTACAAAAATATCATGATAACCAGAAACATTCCACAAGAAACCATATGCCACATTTCTTGCTCCTGCAATAAGGTAAAGGGTTTTCTCAATCTGTTCCTGTCCTTTTCCTGTATCCTCTTTTAGTGAAAATGTCACTTCTATATTTCTTCCATTTTTTCCTCCAGAAGCTGCCAAAATCTGAAAAGCATCACCACTAATTGTTGTTACGGTAATATCTTTCTCTGTGCTCGTGGCTACAATATCTCCAAGTTCCGGCAAATATCCCTCCACCTTAAGTTTCAGATTTCCTGGCGTATCATATAGAATTGCTATTCTATTTTGTGTACTTTCATGCGCCTTTGGAATGGTAATCTTTACTTTCGGAAGCTTTATTGTCATTTTTCCTGTACTTTTGTCCCGATAAGAAGCTTTTATGCCAACTCCATATTCTAAATTTGCATTTAACATAGACAATTCCTTGCTTATCTTTAGAACATTAGAAGATTTCAGTTCTAAAGCCATGGTTTGGCTTAATTGATCTGGCCATTTTCCACTGTCATTTTCCCCTGCTATTGTCCAGTCAATCTTGTTCCAACTGCTATCCGCTGCTGTAATATATTCCGTAGTGGGCTTAGGTCCTTCATATTCAATTTCCAATCGCAGTTCTATGGATTCGCCACGCTTTGATGGACGTATGGAACCGGTATAAGTCTCCCAGGTTCCGTCCTCTAGTTTTCCTTGAAGAGACACGCTCTTCACTGTTTTCTGTCTGAATTTAATCGTTTTCTCATTGGATACCAGCGTTCCAATATTTGCCTTTATCAGAATTGGAGTATTGACGTTTGACTCTATGGTTTCAAATACAATATTGTATTTTACAGAAGATGCTGTATTATCTTTCTCCAGTCTTGCTGTAATTCCCTCTACTTTACTTCCATACAAATCCTCGTAAGAAAAATTAATCTTGGATGCTGCATCTATATTTTTTATATTAACGCCCTCTATTTGAAGGACTCCTGCGGCATGTAAATCTCCACTAACAGAAAGATCTGATAAATTTAATTTTGTTAGATAACAGTTTGTAGCTGCTGCCGTACTAGAAACATGTTTCGTTACATCTCCTTGTGCGTTAAGCTCACTTTGCACTGACAAGGCACGTACCTGAATGGAACTGCTAGTTTCGTTCTCTCCAATCGTTAAAACACCGGTATTTGTATTAATCGTAGTAGCCACATCTGTAACAGCCGAATCGATGCTCCATTTTACGTCCTGCCTTGGGAAATTAGTTCCCAGTACATTTGCCGTAAATGTAACAGAACTTCCACGCTCTACGTCTACCTTTTGGGGCGTTATCGCAACACCGGTCACCGTTGGTATTACTGATGCATTGTCTTCTTGGAATACATCTTCTTTCTCTCCATT
Organism: Lachnospiraceae bacterium; assembly: GCA_036653135.1. Taxonomy (GTDB): domain Bacteria; phylum Bacillota; class Clostridia; order Lachnospirales; family Lachnospiraceae; genus Petralouisia. Next base: position 25,116 of record JAVVUO010000029.1, on the reverse strand, counting down.
AAGCTGCACGCTGTTTCTTAATGTAATATCTTTTTGCGCCGTAAAACTTCTTCCCCCTGTTTCAAATATAAATTCTACTCCTGCCAGACGTTTGCTAGAAATTTTAGTTAAATCTGCTGAAAAAGATTTCACATATTCTGCCAACAGACAATTTTCTTCTATTGGAATGTTGGTATATTTTCCGGTGACATCTGCTTCACACTTATATTTAGAATAATATATGTTCTTGTACGCTGCTTTCCATATGATTCTTGTTTCTGTATATTGAACCACTTCTTTTCCATCTGCCTGGGTAGTACTTTCCCGATTAAAGATACAAATCTCTTTTTTCAAGGCATTAGCTCCGCCGCTTACAGCTTCTGCATCAGAAGATACTTTCACATCATCTACTAAATAGGTAATTCCATTGGTGGCATCTATCAGCAAATCCTGCATCTGATTAATTGCTATCTGCGCTTCATATTGAAGATTTACCTCAGCATTGGCAATTCGATATTGGTGGGTGCTGGTTACAATAAACCCCAACACTGCTGCTGACACAATCGCTGCAATGGTAATTGCCACAATCAGTTCTACTAAGGACAGACCTTTGTTGTTTTTCACCGCGTTCCCCTCCATTCGTGATACTGCTGATTCCTGTTGTTTTGTCTGCTATTGCACATAAGTCTTTCCTGTTTCCTTTACCAGCACCAAAATCTGGGTAGAATGTCCATTGGTTATCTTAATTTTGCTGCAGTAAAGATAGTTGCTTCCATCCCACTGGTATATGATTTCTCCTGTGTTTTTTACTTCTTGAATGATTGGTTTTAATGCACCAGAAGCTCTATCGTAGGTTAGCATAAAACCGGTGGTATCAATTGGATGTTCCACACTCAAACTATCTATGTAAGACACTGTCAAAGAGGACTTTCCAATTATTTCTTCCTGTCTTCCGGTTTCTTTTATCACATATTCTCCCTTAGCATTTTGCTTCAAGGTAACGATGATGTTCTCTTTGCTCATGGCATCGACCTTTGTTCTACTTAAAGTTGTTTCCAGCCTTTCCATACAAGAAGTGACATTCCAGCTAGACAGCGTTCCGATGCTAATCGTTACAACTGCTGTTACTACCGCCAGAATCGCAATCACCACAATTAATTCTACCAAAGATATTCCCTTCTGATTCTTCAACGGCTTCCTCCTCTTATTGTTTTGACCAATTTTCGTATGTAATCAGCTCTGAAATCTTCACATTACTGTTGGTTCCAGCACCTTGCGTAATTCCACCAATCACATATTCCTGAGCTCCAATAAGATAATCAAATGCTCTAATTCCCTTGTCATTGGCTGCTAACAAAGCTTTCGTAGTGTCTATTGGATTTGCCTTAATCTGTTTTGCATCGGCATTTTCTAGTAAAATATCTCCTTTTGCGATAATCAAACCTTCAAAATCACAGGACACTTTCACATCTCCTGTTGCAATGACAACCCGCAGCTTTGCGTCCTTGGCAATTCCATTACTGTCCTTACCCTTAATGATATTACTCTTAATTTCATATAAATTATCCTTAATTAAGATTGCTCCTACCGGATCACTTTCATTGGATATAAATATCTTCTTTCCATTCACATGCATATCTAAATTAGTACTGTCAAAAGACTTTACTAAATTCCCATATACATCCTGATTTTCTGCTTTCTCTGAATCAGTCAGCTGATTGTATTCTTTCACCAATTTTTTCCCCAGTGCATAGAAACTATCTTGACTGTTTATCTGCATTTCTTTTATTTCTGCAAGTTCCTCTCCAGAGGCGGTACTTAAATTTCCTGGGTAAAATTTATCTTCACTTTTATTATTTACTACAATATTTCCATTATAATAGAATTTGGAATTTTCAGAGTCTTTCTGGATACTCGCTGGCAGCTTAATACTATCCGTATAGATATCTAATCCTGTCTGCAGTTTTTGTAAATTTGCAGCTTTTCCATAATAGGTCTGAAAGAAATCATTCGCCGCTTTTTCATTTGGTACCTTTACACCCTCTACCGTTTGGTCGAAATTCATAAATACATATACCATGCTAGTACTTACTCCGCCCATACTAACCGGATAACAAACTACCTGCCAGCCACTGACTCCAAGGCTACTTAGGCTTGCACCCAGCTTGGTACTTACCACTCCGCTTAAATCTACCAGTTCTTCTTTGGAACCTTGCTGATTCATAATTTCCAGTTCTTGTATCAATTTTTGGTACTGTTGTGCCGGCATGGGATTTCTTCCCCCGCTCTCTGCTTTAGGTGCAATACAATCTGCCGGTACTAAATAAGCAGACTGATTTCGTTTTACGGATAGCGATTCTCCCATCATAACATCTGTATTTTTTTGACTGGTTACCGGATTATTAAAATCCGTCGTAGACGCTCCTACATAAGAATTTCCTGCTAAAATCATACGCTGTAGTCCTGACAAATCTACCGATGCATTGGTTCCATTTACAATAATGGAACTACTGTATGCAGAAGGGTGATTTTGAATGTTAGGAATCTCATTGTTCAAAGAAGATGCCTGCAATGCTGTTTCTATATTTCCATATCCGAAATATTCTCCTTCTATCTTGATTTTGTTCTTACTTTGCACCTTTTGACTATTGGTAATCATCAAGTCATTTTTCAAGTGTGTCGTCCCTTTTATGGTAAGGTCGGAGGAATCCACTAAAATATCTTCTGCCCAAGTTTCCATATTATTCATGATAACATTGGCACCATTTGTAATATTGATTCCACTGTTGGTTATCAACATTCCTTTTTTATCTTCTTCTGGTTCCATAGATTGAAAGGTAATTCCTGTTTTTAACTGTGCCCCAGCTTTTCCTAAATAAGCACTTCCTATTATGGTGGAGAGACCGCCATTTGTTACCAACTGATGATTGGCAATTAATGTATAGTTTAACAAGTCCGGCATTCCGGAATTCTGATTAAAATCCATGGTAGGAAAATTCAAGACCATATCTGTCTGTATTTGAGATGTCATTCCCTTTGGGTCAATATAAGTAACCAAAAGATTTTTTAACGTAACCCCTTTGGTGGTAATATTCATGGCATTTCCATTGGCTACACTGGAAACCTTCGCTCCACACCCTTTTGTCACATCCCATTTTGTTTTATCCAAATATGTTTCTAAGTTGCTTAAACTATACTGACTTTGGTCTGTATCCTTCAAATCACCTCTCAGTTTTTCTATATATGCTGTTTGAAAGACACTTTTTCTTTGAGATTCCTTGGTAGATGCATAAGATTGCATTACTTTTCCATATGCATGAGCAAATGCTAGTGATACTTCTTCTTGAAGCCCTGCATTGATTTCTTCCAAAGCCGCTTCTGCTGAATAAAAAGAATTCTTAGCCTGTAAATCTGTGGCTTTCATCTGATAATTCATCATGGTTAAAGACAATATCATAGATACCAAAAGACAGACTAATGACATGGCTACAATCACCGTCACAATAGACGAACCTTTGTTATTTTTGTTTCGTGCCCGTAAGGGATGTAAGTACGTTATCATTTTCGTCATATACGATTACCTCCAACTGATACATTCTGTCTTTTGCTTTGGTATTCTCACCAGATATACTATCTAATCCCACTAATTCTGCCACTTGGTATATTTTGGTATTAATCGTTTTTTGAAGATTTTTATCGTAAGTAAGTGTCATCTGACCTAATGCAGGATTCGGGGTGTGATAGATTAAATTCGTACGTAGCGTGGTAAGGGGAATATAATCCCCACTGGGGTATATTCTACCCGGTTCCTTTACATCTACCTTACTATTGTATTTTTTTTCATTTACCAGTGTTGTCTGTGCATTTTCCTGCTTAACTAAATAAACTCCCAACGGCACCTGTGCCTCGTTAATTATATTGATACTCTCTTTTCCGGTGTACATGGGTTGAAAGAATAAGTATACATTACGCAAGGTTACGGTATTTGCTGTATTTTGATATAAACAAAGTTCTTTTTCTAAGTATTTTTTGCTTCCATTATACTCATAAAAAATATTCAGCAGTACTTGAACCTTTCCTAAAGCATCCTTTGCTATTTTAATTTCTATCTCCCGTGACATAGATGCTAAAGCACCATTGCTTCCGGTAAACTTATGGGATATTTTGCTGTCACTGTCTTCCGGCTGAATATAGAATCCATCATATTTATTATCCATATTATAAATTTCAGAAAGATTCTTGTCATTATATTTTTCTTCTGTTCCGGTGGGTTCTTTTTTATAACCCCCAGGATCTAGCACTGCCTTTACCTTGTAAGTCTTTCCATCTACTACAACACCTGTATACATCTTTTCATAGGTGTATTTTTTTGTATCTACAGCATCTAACACCTTGGTAAATCCTGCCGCCGCAAAATCAGTAATATCTTCTGATTTTAACTGCTCCATAATGTTTTGTGCTGCTGCAGATGCCTGCATACTGCTCCTAGCCTTGCTGTTGACTCGTGCCGCTGTTACAAAGCTGTGAAGTAAAGGACCTACAATAATGGCCAATATCACCACGGACACCAATATTTCCACTAGGGAAAATCCTGCATTCTTATGCTTTTTCACCATCTGCGCCCCCTTATCTGCATTTGCCTACTCTATTTCCCTCTGTCTGCATTTGCCTACTCTATTTCCCTCTGTCTACATTTGCCTACTCTATTGCCCTCTGTCTGCATTTGCCTACTCTATTTCCCTCTGTCTGCTACTCTTGCGCTGCCTGAACTGGCTTTGGCGCAGCTTCTACCGTACCAAAAATATTATCCGTACCTGTTGGCATCGATGGAATCCATGGTTCTTCATATACTTTATCCGTTCCGGATAACGCATAAAACCGAACAGACATATTGCCCATTAAATTTCCTGTTTCACTGTCAAAGGTTAATGCAATGTTTTGCAATGTTTTTCTTTGTGCAGTATTTAATAAATATGCCATACATGTCTTCATTCCAGCGTAAGTACCTGCAAAATTATAATTTACATCTGTGGCAAACAAATGCTTTTCTCCATCCTGCATCATACTTTCTATATTTGGTGTTTCTGTACCGTTTTGCGTAGGCTGAGTAGGAGCTGTTCCTTCTGCCTGTGCTGCTGCTTCCTCTGTTTTTTTAGTTTCAGCATCTGTGGCATTCCCTACTTTTTCTGCCTGTTCTGCAACATTTCCGCCGTTTTCTACTGGTATGCTGCCCTTTCCAACGGTATATAATAGATTGGGCATTCCAATCTCTACGTTGTCCACCTTCATCTCACTATTTTGTTCCAATTCATAACCATACATAATCGTAGTTTCTTCTTTTACTGATACTGGAAACAGGTTATAGATAGTATCGGTTTCTGCTTTCATTTTCTTAATCTGTTCCTGATAATCGTCCTCATTTTGAGCTAGTACCTGCAGTTCCTTTAATTGCCCATATAATTTCATATTTTCATCTGCCACAGCTAAATTTCGTTCCTGTGCTTTTTGAAATACAAATACCCATACCAACATCAGAACCAAAATTCCCCCTGCATAAAGTAATATTTTCTGTTCTTTTCTAGCTATTTTCATGGCTGTTCCCCCTGACTGTTCGCACCGGTATCCGTGGGCTGAGTGGTTCCTGCACCCGTATCTGTGGGCTGAGTGGTTCCTGCATCTTTCTCCTCTGGCTGGGTGGGTTCCGTATAGGTACAGGTCACTGAAAATGTTACCTGTGTGATTCCATTTTCATCTGTGATTTCTGAAATACCAGAAGTTTGCACTGTCCCCAAGGTGGTAAGTTCTCGCAGCTGCATAATGGTAGCTGCTGCTTCTTCCTTGGTGCCTACTAAAATATCCATAGACACACTTTCGCCATCTACGGATAAACTTACTACACACGCTGCAGATGGTATACGCGCCTCCATCTCCCCTAGTAATGTAAGAAACTGGCTGTTTTTATTTTCTGTCAGCTGATACATGGTCTTAATATCATCATATTCTACTTTTGCAGCAGTATATTGATCAAACGTAGTCTGTACATGTGTTAATTTTTTAATTTTTTCTTCCATGGTTTTCTGTTCATTTTTCAACACCAATCCACTTGCAGCGGAATACACTCCAAGACCTAATGCTGTTAGAACACAAAGACCACATACCAGCATGGGAACTCTTAGGGAGTTTTGCTTCTCCATACCAGCTTTTTTCAATTCCTGACCACTTCTAATTTCTTCCCCAAACAGTGGTTCAAAGGCTGCTCCGATTCCAGCCGCATATTCTGCTATTTTAAAAGTTTCCTCTTCTGTATTTTTACTAATTTCAACTTGTGAAAATTTCTGAATGGAAACTACCTTCATTTCTAATTCATTGGTCATCAGCTTGCTTAATCCGCTAAAATCTGCTCCCAATCCAATTAATGATATATTTTTAATCTGTATTCCTTCATTTCTAGAAATATAATAGTCCAAAATTCTAGAAACATTTCCAATAACCGGACGTAACGTTTCCGTAATCTCCGCCCTGACTGTTGTCATTTCTATTCCAGTATCTTCTTCTTCTTTGTAATCTGCTGCCACATCCATATGTCTGCGAATACAGGTCTTTCTGCGTAAAATATTGATGGCATCTACATAAGATAAATGCTCTCCATACACATTACTTTTCTGCAGTTCTTCCATTGCTTCTTTGATACCATAAGAAATCGTTCGTTGAAGTACCACCTTCCCATCTTTAAAAATCAAAACCAAGGAAGTTTCTTCATCTATTTTAACATATACTTGTGTATCTTCCTGTTTTTCTCGTTTGATAATCTGAATTAAACTGTTCCCCACATAATCCAGTCCCATCAACGTTAATCCCATACTAGATGCCAATTGCTTATAGGAATTAATCAATTCATTGGGCATTGCCATCAAAGATACCTTGTATTTTTTTGCATCTTTTTCTTCTATTCGTTCCATAATTCGGTAACCTAGCTCATACTGTGATAAGTCAACTGGAAAATACTCTTCGATATTTGCCATAATCAAACCTTTGAGCATCTTTTCTTTTACCATAGGAACCATTACTTCACGTACTGCAATTCTACCGGAATTCACGGTAAATACTACTTTTTCTGTTTTTATTTTATGTTCACGTAACCCAGCTTTTAGCATTGCTTGGAAGCTTTCATTCACTTTAACGCTTCCATCGTTCTCCATGTCTTTGGGTGTTTCAAAATCAAAAAAGTTATAGATTTTTGGATTTTTCACCTTAAAATCCATTTCCAATACCCTGGTAAGCCCACTTCCAATTTCTATACTCAGGACCTTTATCATCTTATTTTCCCTCTCTTCACCTTACTATTTATCTTAAAATCATGTTCAAGTACCAGTTTATAAATGGCTCTCCCCATAACGCTGCCAAAAAAATCCCCATAGATAAGTAGGGTCCCATTGCCAATACATGTGGTGCATGACTTATTTTCATCCTTATAATATGTAGTACTGAACCTAGAATACAAGCCCAAACAAATGCCAATATAATTAATTTCCAACCTAAAATAAGACCTGCGGCTGCCATCAATTTTACATCACCGCCACCTATGGCTTTTCCTCTGCTAAGAAGCAGCAATATTTCTAAACACAGACTGATTACTGAGAAGCCAATCACATAGTTTGACCAATTGGAATAGTCCAAAGCCAGTCGGATTAGCCCCAGCACCAGTATAAATACATTGATTCCAAGTGGAATCTCATAACTTCTAACATCAATCACACTAAGTACTAGAAGTGCCGATGTCATCAGACAATAAATAACACTAACTGCATCCATGCCATTTACCAAAAAAATAATTACATATAAGATTCCATTCGCAGCTTCAATCAACGGATACTGGAGTGGAATATGTTTTTTACACTTACGGCATTTTCCTCCAAGGAACAGGTAGCTGCCCAATGGTATTAAATCATACCATTTTAGCTGATACCCACAGCTCATACAGTGAGAACGCTCTTTGGCGATACTTTCTTTTTGTGGTATCCGATAGATACATACATTTAAAAAGCTGCCAATTACAATTCCGTATAAAAATATAATGAGATAGATGGGTATCTGCCATGGAGTCATAGGGTTATGTCCTTTCGTGTAATAAGTGAGATAAGTACTGGGTTTTAGTTTCCTGCTGCCTCTGTTGGAGTTACTGCATAAGTTGCTATTCCTGTAGTAGGATCCACTGCGATAGTAACGGTTACCTTATTTGTTCCTGTTGTTACCCATTTATCATATTTTAACTTCATATTCGTAATTCCTGCTGCTGTTAATGCTGCTGTATTTTTAGCACCGGTTATTGCTGGTGCCGCTGTTGATGTAAGTTCAACTTTTCCTGCTTCAACACCTAAGGTAGGGTCAACTTCTGCAACCTGTAATGCAGAAATTATTTCCTGTACATTCTTAATATCGGTACTTTTCTTAGACTGACCTACATACTTGAAAAACTGTGGTGCCATAATACCTACTAATACTGCCATAATGGCGATTACTACAATCAATTCTACCAAGGAAAATCCTTTGTTGTTTTTCTTTTTCTTTCTGAATTCTTTCATCATTTTTTCTCTCCTTTTTTCTATGCACTTTTCAATCTTTACTGAGTTTTAGTTTCCTGCTGCCCCTGTTGGAAGTACTTCATAAGTTGCTATACCATCTGTACCAATTGTGATAGTAACGGTAACGTTACTTCCCCATTTATCATATTTCAATTTCACATTGTCAATTCCTGCTGATGTTAATGCAGCTGCATTTTTAGTACCACCAGGTGCACCTCCGCAAGCTGCTAATGCTGCTTGAGATGTTGTTGTAATGGTAACAACTCCTGCTGTAACACCTAAATCAGGATCAACTTCTGCAACCTGTAATGCTGAAACTATTTCCTGTATATTCTTAATATCGGTACTTTTTTTAGACTGACCTACATATTTAAAAAACTGTGGTGCCATAATACCTACTAATACTGCCATAATGGCAATTACTACAATCAATTCCACCAAGGAAAATCCTTTGTTGTTTTTCTTTTTCTTTCTGAATTCTTTCATCATTTTTTCTCTCCTTTTTTCTATGCAATTCGCAATCTTTACTGGGTTTGCGAACTCCCCATTTGTGTCGGCTGTTTACAGCCTATATCTTAAAAGTGTCATGCCCTATTCATGACAACCTTTAATTCTATTATTTCTGTAGTTCCTATTGCTCTTTCCCTATATTGCCTGAATGCTTTCTACAAATTATCCATTCCTTGATACATTGCTAACATAGGTGCCATAATGGCTGCAATCAGGATAATAACAAGGACTGCCAGTACCAAAATAATAATTGGCTCTAATGCTGACATAACAGTTTGAGTTGCCATTTCCACTTCCTCGTCATAGTAATCTGCTAATTTACTTAACATTCCTTCAATATCTCCGGTTTCTTCTCCAATCTTTGTCATATGACACACCATAGGTGGGAAGATTCCACATCGTTTTAGTGGCTCCGATAAGGGAATTCCTTTGGATACTTCTTCCCTTGCCTGCATCAAAGCTTCTTTATATAATTTGTTTTTCATGGTATTTCCTACAATTTCCAATACCTCTAACATGGGGATTCCGGCTGCTAACAACGTTCCTGATGTTCTTGCAAATAAAGATGCTGCTGTTTTTACATTTAATTTACCAAAAATAGGCATTACAATGGCCATTTTGCCAAACACACGCTGACCGCTCTCGGTCTTTTGATAGGTCTTAATTCCCACTATCACCACAGCTAAAAATAACAATAACAAATACCATTTTGTTATAATAAAATTACTGGCATTTAATACCATCTGGGTAATTCCTGGAAGTTCTGTTCCCATTTGTTGAAACATATCACTATAAGATGGTATAATCTTCACCAACATGACAATAACCACAATAAATGCTACCAGCCCTACCATTACCGGATAGACACTTGCCTTTTTAATCAATCCTTTTAATTTGGCTTCTTTCTCAAATTGAGTTGCCATTCTGGAAAACGCAATATCCAAACTACCTGTCGCTTCTCCCGCCTGTACCATTTGAATGAGCATGGTGGGAAATGTCTTCCCCTGTCCACGCATGGCATCGGACAATGTCTCACCCTTTTCAATCTCTGCTTTTACCGCCTTGATTCCCTTAGCAAGGCGCTTATTTTCTGTCTGCTCTGATAGCATTCCAAGAGCATCTGTTACCGTAACTCCTGCGGCTACAATACTCACGAACTGACGGCAGAACACACTGTAATCTCTGGCTTTGATGCTGCTTCCTATAGAAATATCAATATCCTTGTTCCAGGCACTTTGTTCTTTAACTTCTAAGGGAATCATTCCTTCTCCCTTAAGCTGAGCTGTTGCTTTGTTCTTGTCTCCGGCTTCTATACTTCCCTTTTTTTCTTTTCCGTATTTATCAATTGCAATATATGAAAAATTAGCCATTTCACTTCCCCCTAAATAAATGTTACTTTCTGTGCCATACTCACAGGATCTTGTGCATACGTAGTTGCAGTTTCTGCTGAAATATAACTCTTCATATAGAGTTCAAAAATGGCATCATCCATAATCTGCATTCCGGCTTTTTTACTGGTCTGAATCACAGATGGCAGCTGGTGCGCTTTGGATTCCCGAATTAAGTTACGTATGGCTGTGTTGGCAAGCATGACTTCAAAAGCCGCCACACGTCCTACGGTTCCTTGTCTTGCTAGCAGCTGTTGGGATATAATTCCTTCCAATACACCGGAAAGCTGTACTCGTATCTGCTGCTGCTGATGAGGAGGAAATACATCTATAATACGGTCTACTGTAGAAGACGCATTGTTAGTATGTAAGGTGGAAAATACAAGATGTCCTGTCTCTGCCGCAGTAATAGCAATGGAAATCGTATCTAAGTCACGCATTTCGCCTACTAGAATTACGTCTGGATCCTGACGTAATGCGGCTCGCAGTGCATTAGCATAAGAATGTGTATCTGCGCCTACTTCACGTTGGCTTACCATGGCTTTGCTGTGAGGATGAAGATACTCAATGGGGTCTTCTAATGTGATAATATTCTTTGGATACTGATTGGCAATCACACTGATTAATGCCGCTAATGTAGTGGACTTTCCACTTCCCGTAGCACCTGTTACCAGTACCAGTCCTCGCTTTCGGTTGGTCAAGTCAATTACTGACTGAGGAATTCCTAGTTCTTCCGGAGTTGGAATTCGAAAAGAAAGAATACGAAGTGCCACAGCGTAGGTTCCTCTTTGCCGAAACACATTCACACGTACCCGGCTAAATCCTGCCATGGAAAACGCAAAATCTACCTCTCCATTTTCCTCTAATACTTTTCGATATTTATCTTCTAAAATTGGCTCTATCATATGCCAAATATCTGCCGGTTTCATTACTATTGCATCTGCGGGTATCATATCCCCATCAATTCGATACATAATAGGACATCCTGGTGCCATATGAATATCAGATGCCTTTCGTTCACTTGCCTGTGTTAATACCTCTTCTATCTTGTCCATATTTCCCCCCTAATTTTCAAAAGATACTCGCAGCATCTCTCCAAATGATGTGGTTCCTTCTTTTACTAAACGCATAGCACTCATTTTCAGTGTACTCATGCCATCTTTCAATGCCTGTTTCTTAATCTCATCTGCACTGCCGCTATCTGAAATAATTTCTCTTAAATCCGGTGTAATCTTCATTAATTCATAAATACCAGTTCTGCCAAAATAACCGGTTTCGCTGCACATTGGACATCCAGCCGGTTCGTATAGCTCAAATGCTTCTTCTATGGGAAGTCCCAAAAATTCTTTTTCTCTATTCTGTGCCAATCGTACTTTCTTACAGTGAGGACATAATCTGCGCACCAAACGCTGAGCAATAACACCTATCATAGAATCTGACAATAAATAACTCTCAATTCCCATATCCAGTAATCGGGTCAATGTACTTGCCGCACTGTTGGTATGAAGGGTACTTACTACTAAATGCCCTGTCATAGAAGCTTGTACTGCAATCTCTGCTGTTTCCCTATCACGGATTTCTCCAATCATAATAATATCCGGATCCTGACGTAAGATAGAACGCAGTGCTGTGGCAAAGGTAAGGTCTGCTTTGGCATTTACCTGTACTTGATTAACTCCATCTAAAATGGATTCTACCGGGTCTTCTACTGTAATAATATTAACATCTTCTCTATTCAATTCATTTAATGCTGTATACAAGGTAGTTGACTTTCCGCTTCCGGTAGGACCTGTAACTAGAATCATTCCATTAGGGTTCATTAAAATATGTTCAAATACCACCATTTCGTCTTCCGAAAATCCAAGCTCTTTCTTTCCTTTATTTAATGCCTTTTTCTGTGCCAGACGCATAACACACTTTTCACCGTGTACTGTAGGAAGAATAGAGGCACGAATATCATATTCTTTTCGATCAATGAGCATAGAAAGACTTCCATCTTGCGGCTTTCTTTTCTCTGAAATATCCATTCCACCGATAATCTTCACCCTGGCAATAATTGCTGGGAGCATCTGTATATTGTAAGAGAACTTCTCATATAACGCGCCATCTATTCGAAACCGTATTCTCACTTTCTGTTCCAATGCTTCAATATGTATATCACTAGCACGCTGTCTTGCTGCCTGCTCTATCATGGTCTTTACTAATAATACAATGGGGGAATTGTTCACATCTTCGTTGTATTGTTCCTGCTCCGGTGTCTGAACTGACTCTAGTTCTTCCCTCTCCTTCATATACTGTTTGGAAGCATTTAGTGCCTCACTATTGCCATAATACTTGTCCAGTGCCAGCATAATTTCCGTTGGAGTTGCTGTCACAGGATCCACCTGAAGATTGGTAATAATGGTAAAATCATCCAGCGCCAACATATCCATGGGGTCTGCCATAGCCATGCGGACTTCATTCATATTTCCATTGCTATATTCAAAAGGAATCATCACGTATTTACGTAAAATATTTCCACTTACCAAATTTATAATTTCTTTATCTATGTTCATTCCATTTAAGGAAACTTTTTCTACTCCCAGTTGTCTTGACAATGCTACTGCAATGGCTTCTTCTGTGGTATATCCCAAGTCAATTAGTACTTCTCCTAATTTTTTGTGACTATCCTTTTGGATACCTAGTGCTCGTTCCAACTGTTCCTGGGTAATAATTTGTTCTTTTAAAAGCATATCTCCAAGCCGCTTTTTCTTTCTGCCAATATCCATATTTCCCTCCAAATAAGAGTATCGCATAACACACTTGATAACGTATTTTCAGTTCACTAATTTCACTGAATTTGTGACACATTCATCTAAGTGTATTAATATTATACTCCATCTTTCTTTTGGTTTTGTTACAAAAGTATTACATTTAGTAACTATTCCTGTTTTCATGACTATTTTCCTATATTGCCTGTTGTTCTTTTGGTACGTAGGTACTGTGTTAAAAGAGTAACAATGAGAAAAGGAGATGTTTTTCAACATCTCCCATAATATTTTCACATAATAAGTAGAGCTATAAGCCGGATTATGTCGTGGATAATCATCTATCTAGGATAACTGTTGCCAGTTATCTCAAGCGACCTACCTAAAGCTAGCGAGCCGCGTCAACGCTTTTATTCGGTCTTGCTTCGAATGGGGTTTACATATGCCCCGTCTGTTACCAAACGGGCGGTGGTCTCTTAAGCCACCTTTCCACCCTTACCAGTTTCCTGGCGGTACATTTCTGTTGCACTGTCCTTGAAGTCACCTTCACCGGCCGTTAACCGGCATTCTGCTCTATGAAGCCCGGACTTTCCTCGTCTGTGGTCTTTCGACACTTACAGCCGCGATTATCTGCTCTACTTGTTGCTCATTTTAACATAATTTATACTGGAAAGCAACTGCCCCCGATAAATTCCCTTAAAATAGAATTTCTTCCAATTTCTTCACTTGGTACTGGAAGAAAGTAATCTAGGAATTTCAGTAGTCGTTTTGCTTCTAAATATTCCGGACATTCTTTTTCAATCTCAAACAACAGTGGTTCTGCATACTGTTTCAATACGGCAAGTTCATAAATCAAGGCTGAATTAAACATAATATCCGCTTCTTCTTGAAATGGAAAAATGTATTCTTCTTCTCCCCTTCTTATTGAATCCCACATGGCAATGGTCTGTTTCGCTGTAATATTCCTAGTTCTAGCATCTCTTACAATTCTGCGAATCATTCTGCCGTCTGTGGTTGGGAGATTATTATGTTCATCAATATTTAGCTGTGTCAAGGCACTGATATAAATTTTTAATTTACTAGACTTTGGCAGTGAATAGGAAAGTTTATCATTTAAACCATGGATTCCTTCCAATACTAAAATATCATTTTTCCCAAGTGTTTGGACATTTCCTTGATATTCCCGCTTCCCTATCTTAAAATTATAGGTGGGCATTTCTACTTTCTCACCTGCTAGTAAAGCACACATATCTTGATTGAATTGTTCAATATCCAAAGCTTCTAAACATTCAAAGTTAAAGTTTCCATTTTCATCTTTTGGGGTATCCAAACGATTTACGTAGTAGTCATCCAAGGCAATGGGATGTGGCTTTAGCCCCTGTGCCATAAGCTGAATGGATAAACGGTGGGAAAATGTGGTCTTTCCAGAAGAAGATGGTCCTGAAATCATCACTATTTTTTTATCTGGACGCGCTGCAATTCCCTGTGCTATTTCTCCGATTTTGCGTTCCATCAATGCTTCTGATGTTAAGATAATATCTTGAATTTTTCCCTTTGTAATAGAAGCGTTCAATGCTCCTACGGTGCCAATATCTAATTTATCTCCCCATTCACTGGATTCTTTCAGTACCTGAAAGAGCTTATGAGAGGGTTCAAAGGAAGCTGCCATCTTCGTATTCTTATCTGGAAACATAACTACAAACCCTTCTTCATAAGGTCTGATGTCAAAATATTTTAAATATCCGGTATCCGGTACCATATAGCCATAAAAGTAATCCATATAATTTCCAATGCTGTAAATATTAACTCTTGAACTTCTTCTATAATGGAAAAGACGTTCTTTGTCAAACATACCCAGTGTTCCAAAAAGTTTCACTGCTTCATCCGTAGGAATACTCTTTTTTTCAATTGGTCTTTTTGCTTGGACTAAATCTAACATTTCCTGTTTTAATTTCTGTATGTAGGTATGATCCGGTATCACTTTCCCATTGGGATCAAATAATTCACAATAATAGCTCTTACTAATGGAATGTTCTACTCTTACTGTAATCTTTTTCCCTTCTTTTTTTCCTAGATTGTATACTCCGCGCTGCATTAAAAAGGTAACGCTTCTTCGGTATGCCTTTTGTCCTGCTTTGCTTTCTGTGGTAAAAAATACAAGTTCCCCATCTTCTGTTACGATCTTGTTCAATTCCCGCAGGCGATGATTAAAAAGAACCAGTACAATATCATCTTCATATTGTAACTGGTAGTCTTCTGCAATTTTTCGAAAAGTGCTTCCCTCAGGATATGTTGTTTTCTTTCCATTTATCACTATGTTACATAGCTTTTCTCCCATACTTTTTTCTCCCATATTACCTTCCTCATACATTTTGGGTATCACCCATTCTCTACAAATATACAAAAGGTTCTTTTACCGGCTGTCCTATGATTTGAAGATTTTCAAAGTGCTGTTCTAAGTATTCCTTCATATAAGGAATGAATATTTTTTCCAGCCCATAGTGCCCCGCATCAATGATTTCAAGTCCTTGGGCTATCGCATCTATTCCATCGTGATGATCGATATCTCCTGTAATCAGCACTTGCGCCCCTTTTTGAATTGCTTGTGCTATCACACTTTTTCCGGATCCTGGACAAATTGCGGCTCGTTTGATTTTTTTATCAAGAGAGCCAAATACTTTCACTTTCTCAATGTTAAATACTTGTTTGACCTGATAAGCACAAGATTCCAATGTTATTTCATTGGGCAGTTCTCCTATTCTGCCAATCCCCACCATGCCTTCTAGGTCTTCTCCTGTTCTTTCTAATACCTGGCAATGTAATAACTGCATCCTTTTTGCTGCAAGTTCTGCCATTCCTTTTACATCAAAATTAGTATGCATAGCATAATACGCAATATCATTTTGGATTAACTGAATCACTCTTCTTCCAATAAAATCTTGAGCTGTTACTTTTTTTAATCCTCTAAAAATCATAGGATGGTGGGTTAACAACATATCTGCTTTTACCTCTACTGCTTGCTGAATTGCAGTGTCATCACCATCCAGTGCAATATAAATAGTATGTACTTCTTTCTTCTCATCTCCGGTAAGAAGACCTACATTATCCCAGTCACAGGCATAGTTTTCTGATGACTGTTGATGTAATACCGTGATAATATCTCCACAATTCATAGACATTACTCCATTTCTTTTTCTGTGATATACTCCAAAGCCTTAGAAATATTCATAAGTTCTTCTTGTAATTCTTCCTGTCTTAATCTAGTATCACCTTTTCCACATTCTGTAAGATTCTTAAGAATACCCTGTTTTTGTACTTTCTGGTGCTGTAAGTATCGGATTAGCACTGGATGCTTTTCTTTTAGTAAGAGCGGTCCATATCTATATTCTAATAAAGACATGGAATCCATATGCTCTTTCGCTTTAGGTATTACGCGCATCATAGGATAGTATTTTCCATCTTCAAATATCATGTTTTCTGCCACAATTTGAAATTTGTTCTCCTGTAAAAATCTGCGGAATGCTTCTAGTTCTGACTGTGGTTGTAGAATCAGTTCTTTTGCTGATGCTGCGGTCTGTTTTCCTGCGGCAAGGATTCTTGTCATTAACCCACCACCCATTCCAGCAATCACAATGGTGTCTGCTTCATTTCTATGCAGTGCTTCTAATCCATCGGAGCGTCTAGTTTGTATCACATCTTCTAAGCCATACTGTATAATATGTTCTTTGGCACGAAGCAGTGGTCCTTGGTTCACATCCATGGCAATGCCACGTTCTATTCTCTTCTCTTTGGCAAGAAATACCGGTATGTAGCCGTGGTCTGTTCCCACGTCTGCCAGTGTTCCAGACTCTGTCACTAGAGCTGCAACTGCTGTCAATCTATCTGATAACTGTATCATCAATTATTAATTCCTTCTTAGTCTAGGTAATCCTTAAGTTTGCGGCTTCTGCTTGGATGACGTAATTTTCTCAATGCTTTTGCCTCAATCTGACGGATACGTTCTCTAGTAACATTAAACTCTTTTCCAACTTCTTCCAATGTTCTAGCACGTCCGTCGTCTAATCCAAAGCGCAGTCTTAATACCTTTTGTTCTCGTTCTGTTAAAGTTCCAAGTACTTCTACCAGTTGTTCTTTTAGCAGGGTAAATGCTGCTGCATCTGCTGGTACCGGGACATTGTCGTCCTGAACAAAATCTCCTAAGTGACTGTCTTCTTCTTCTCCAATAGGAGTTTCTAGGGAAACTGGTTCCTGCGAAATCTTTAGAATCTCGCGCACACGTTCTACTGGCATATTCATTTCTACTGCAATTTCTTCTGGAATAGGTTCTCTTCCCAATTCCTGTAAAAGTTGTCTGGAAACACGAATTAATTTATTGATAGTTTCTACCATATGCACTGGAATACGAATAGTTCTTGCCTGATCTGCAATGGCTCTTGTAATTGCCTGACGAATCCACCAAGTGGCATAGGTGGAAAACTTATAGCCCTTGCGGTAATCAAATTTCTCTACTGCTTTAATCAGACCTAAATTTCCTTCCTGAATTAAATCTAAAAATAGCATTCCACGTCCTACATAACGCTTAGCAATGGATACTACCAAACGCAGATTGGCTTCTGCTAGACGTTTCTTGGCTTCTTGATCCCCTAATTCCATACGCTTTGCAATTTCTATTTCTTCTTCTGCTGTTAACAGTGGTACTTTTCCAATTTCTTTTAAATACATACGAACGGGATCTTCAATGGAAACGCCATCCGGTACTGTGAGATTAATATTCTCAACCTCTGTTTCTTCTTCCTCATCAATGAGAATATCATCTTCTTCCTCTTCCGAAATACGTAACACATCAATGTTGTTGTTCTCCAGAAAATCCAAGATCTTTTCAAATTGCTCCGCGTTCAATTCCAATTCCCGAAAAAAATCATTAATTTCCTGATATTCCAACACATTTTTTTTCTTTTTGGCGAGAGCCAGCAATTCCTGGAGTTTCTCACTAAATTTTAAAGTTTTTTCATCCATTTCATTTCATCCTTCCATACGTTGTTTATATTTTGTCCTTATTTGGTGGAAATATGCAAAGTTCTAGCTGGTTCAGCTGCTGCATTCTTTTTTTATCCCCAATCACTTTCTGAAGTCCCACCATATCTAACGGGTCCAAATGCTTAGAACGATACTCTATGCTATTTCGTTTTAAACGAATGATAGTTTCCTTTAAGGCCTTTTCTTTCTCTGTGGGTGTAGTAAGTTCTTTTAATCTTGCGTTAAATAATCCTGCGATTTCTCGCTGTTGTTCTTCATCTGTAAATTTGCTGATAATCTTAGCTGGATTCAGCTGCCCTTCCTCTTGCTGTTCAAATACCATTTTGGCAGCTTCCTGATATAAGGTTTCGGTAAAATCTTCTGGTCCTAGATAGGGCTTAATCACTTGAAATAGCCGTGGGTCTTCAATAAGCCAAGTCAGCATAAGCTTTTGGGACTGCTTCATGCCGTCTTCCTTCTTTTTGGTTTCATGAATACCTGATTTTAATTGCCTGCTCTTTCCTGTAATGCCTGCTTTCGTTCCCATATGGTTCACCAGCTGGCGCAAATTTTCAAATCCAATCTGATACTTTACTGCTACTGCTTCTATATAATTATTTCGCTCTAATTCTTCTTCAAATTCTAATATTTTCCTAGCTATCTCATTATAAAAAGAAGTCTTGCTTTGAGGATCTTTTAAATCGTAGCTTTGTTCTAGAACTTGAATTTCAAATAGGAAACTATTCTGGGCATGGGCAATCCGCTCTTGATATTCTTCGGCTCCCAATGCCTTGATAAATTCATCTGGATCTTTGTAAGGATTCATATCCACTATTTTAGTACTAATTCCTGCCTCTTTCAGGATTGGAACTGCCCGTAATGCTGCCTTTACTCCTGCTCCATCACTATCGAAAGTACAATAGACCTCCTTCGTATAACGTTTTAGCAAATTTGCATGACCAGACGTAAATGCTGTTCCCAGAGAAGCCACGGCATTATCAAATCCCGCCTGATGAAGTGCTATGACATCCATATAGCCTTCACATAGTAAAATATAGGGTTTACGAGAGGTTCTTGCTAAATTTAGTCCATATAAATTACGACTTTTTTCAAAGATAATGGTCTCTGGAGAGTTAAGATACTTAGGCTCACCTTCCCCCATAACACGTCCTCCAAATCCAATCACCCGGTGGTTGGCATCCATAATGGGGAACATAATTCGATTCCAAAACTTATCATATCCTCCTCTGCGTTCATCTAAAGAAATCAAGCCGGACTCTTTTAGAATCTCATCTTCATACCCTTGGCCTTTTAAATATTGATATAAGTCATCGCTATATTTGTTGGAATACCCAAGCCCAAATTTAGTCATGGTCTCAGTGGTTAATGCACGATTCTTGAAATATTCCATTCCTGCTTTTCCCTGTTCCATACGCAGCTGGGCGTAAAAATACTTAGCTGCTACTTTATTGATTTCTAGCACTCTAACCCGCTTATCGGCTTCTTGTCTTGCCTGCTGGGAAAATTCCTGACGGGGGAGTTCAATTCCTGCTCGATTTGCCAACATTTCCAAAGCTTCATAAAATGTATAATTCTCATACTGCATTAAAAATGTAAGTACATTTCCCCCTGCTCCACATCCAAAGCAGTAATACATCTGCTTTCCAGGTGTTACGGAAAAAGAAGGCGTCTTCTCATTATGAAACGGACATAGTCCAAAATAAGTACTGCCTTTCTTCTGCAGCCGCACATACGTTGAAATCACATCTACAATATCATTCGATGAACGTACTTCTTCTATCAGTTCTTCAGAATAATAAGGCATTCTAATGTCTCCTTCCTAATCTTCCTGTTTTATCTGCCTATTCTAATCTATCTGTTTAATTTACCTGTCCTAGTCTATCTTGTCCTAGTCATCTGTCTTAGTCTATCTGTCCTAATTTATCTTGTCCTAGTCATCTGTCTTATTCTATCTGTCCTAATTTATCTTGTTCTAGTCTATCTTGTCCTAATCTATCAGTTTAATTTACCTGCCATGCCTTTGGCATAAAATATTCTTCAAATTTTGCAATGGCATATCGATCTGTCATTCCTGCTACATAATCACATACCACACGTTCTTTCTCTTCCCCTGCTGCAATTTGATCTGTATACTGTTTAGATAGCTTATCTTCATGTGTCATATAATAAGAAAACAAACGGCTTAATAAATCCTTGGCGCGTTCCTCTTCTGCTTTGCCAATTGGATTGCGATAAACATGTTCAAACATAAATCTGCGCAGTCCTTTCATTGCATCTTCCATTTCACTAGACATGCAAATATCGTTCCTGCCTTGACTATTGGTAATAATATTATGTATCAGGGTATTAAGACGCTTCCTGGTTGTGGTTCCTAGTATTTCACGATATTCCCATGGAATCTCTTCTTCAGTAAGGACCTGTGCCCGAATTGCATCATCAATGTCATGATTAATGTATGCAATTTTATCGGAAAATCGTACGATTTTTCCTTCCAGGGTAGCAGGCATCAATTTGGTTTGATGATTTAATATTCCATCCCGCACTTCCCAGGTAAGATTCAATCCTTCTCCTTCTTTTTCCAATTTTTCTACAATCCGTACACTTTGCTCATTGTGATGAAATCCATTTTTGCATATCTCATCGAGAATATGTTCTCCGGCATGTCCAAAGGGTGTATGTCCTAAATCATGTCCCAGTGCAATTGCTTCTACTAGGTCTTCATTTAGTCTAAGTGCTTTGGCTATGGTGCGTGCATTTTGAGATACTTCCAGTGTATGGGTTAGTCTGGTTCTGTAATGATCTCCTCTTGGTGTTAAAAACACCTGTGTCTTATGCTTCAAACGCCGAAAAGACTTGCAGTGAAGAATCCGATCTCTATCGCGTTGGAAAACTGGTCGAATGTCACATTGCAGTTCCTCTCGATCCCTTCCTTTGGAATTCTCGCTTAAGGTCGCGAAAGGACTTAAATAGGTTCGTTCCAATAATTCCATATTTTCTCTTATGGTCATCCTATATCACCTCTAATTGATATATTCCGTATCCTTTGCTTATTTCCTTTATTTTTCACAAAAAGCCTCTATTTTTACTTAAAAAAGTGCACATTTTACTTAGGATTGGCTTTTAATACTTGCCTATATGCTTGGATACCATCTTTATCACTTGATAAATTGGGTTTTCCATACGTTTTTTTACCTGTCCTAATTCTTTGCGAATATCTATTTGCTGTGGACAATGAAGTTCACATTTTCCACATTTCAAACAATTGGAGGCATTGGTGCGATTGGTGCGCAGTGTGGTACACATCACATAGGATTTTATACCACTGTACCAGCTATCTGTGTAGCTGGTATTATAGGCTGAAAAACAACCGGGGATATCTACACCTGCTGGGCAGGGCATGCAATAGCCACAGCCAGTACACGGTACTTTCATATATCGATTGATTTCGTTTTTCACTTTTTCGATTACTTCCAAATCTTTTTCCGTAAAACAGCCAGGTTCTGATTCTCCAGCAATTCTTAAATTTTCCTTTACCTGCACAGGATCATTCATTCCAGAAAGCACCACGGTAACTTCTGGCTGGTGAAAGAGCCATTTCAGTCCCCACTCTGCCGGACTTCTCTTAGGTGTTGCCTTTTCTATTATTTTCAAAGCACTTTTGGGCAGTCCTTGCACCAAGCGCCCCCCACGAAGAGGTTCCATAATAATAACTGGCATTCCTTTTTTATATGCATGCTCTAGTCCTCGTCTGCCTGCTTGAGAATGTTCATCCATGTAATTATATTGTATCTGACAAAAATCCCAGTTATAATCATCTACAATTTTCTTGAAATTCTCTGTATTTCCATGAAAAGAAAATCCAATATTCTCTATTTGTCCACTTTTTTTCTTCTCTGCAATCCATTCTTCTATTCCTAGGGTTTTTAATCTTTTCCAGGCTGCAATGTCATTGAGCATATGCATTAGATAATATTCTACATGGTCTGTCTGCAGGCGCTCTAACTGTTGGAGAAAATAACGTTCCATATCCTGTGGCTGATTAATATAGTAATGGGGCAGCTTTGTTGCAATTTTCACCTGAGCACGATACCCTTTTGCAAGAAATTTTCCAAGGCATACTTCACTTCCATTATAGGTATACGCAGTATCAAAGTAATTTACACCATTTTCTACGGCAATACGCATTTCCTCTTCTGCTTTTTCCTGGTCAATTCCTGTTCCCTTTTTGGAGAAACGAAGACATCCGTAACCTAAGATGGATAATTTCTCTTGATTTTTTGGATTCGTTCTGTATAACATAAACTACCCCTTTCCGCACTTTCTATTCTGATTTTTCTAATTTTTAAGCTCTTTTTATGCCTAAAAAGACCATTGCTTTCGCAACGGTCTTTCTTGTAAGTGCAGGAGATGGGACTTGAACCCACACGATATTGCTACCACAGGCACCTGAAGCCTGCGCGTCTGCCAATTCCGCCACTTCTGCTGAAACTCACAAGTGATATTGTATATGGTTTTAGCAAAAATGTCAATACTTTATTTTAAAAAACACTTGACAATTATTTAGACGTAATATGACCTACATTTTTAATTAGAATGGAAATGCTTCCATCAGAATTAGTAAGAAACTCAATATGTTCTCCGTCCTGATATTGTTCCATTGGAATTTTAATTTCCACGCCTGAATCTGTAGCCAACACTTGTTTGGCAAATTTTCTAGTAGTGCTGTCTGCTAATGGCTGGATTTGCGTGTCATTTCCAATGTGATATTTTTCTAATTTTTCATTCACTTCCTGTTTAAAGGTTTCCTTTTCTTTAAACACTTTTTCCAATACAAACGGTACATCAATAATTCCCGTTTCTTCTAACTGGGAATGAATAATCTGTTTTGTTTCCATTTGTACTTCAAATTGTTCCGAATCATTGTAGTACTTTTTTTGCACTTGGTCTATTGCTTTTGTGACAATGGAAATCTGACTTTTGGGCGATAATGCTCCTCCACAATTTAAAAACAGTTTGGAAAAATAATTTGTCTTTACTCCATTAATTTCATATTTCTTTTCAATGAGGGAAATAGAAAAATCATGAAGATTAATGATTGCGGCTTCTGATAACTTTTGGTTTTCCGTTGGAAGAATTGCACGAAATTTAATGATTTCGTTTGTATTTCCAAAAGCATCTGACTGAGTTTTATGGGTATAGGATGTTTTATAATCCATTTTCAGCAATGCCAAAAAATGCCCTGTATCTGTTTCAAACATGGCTACTATAAAATCGGCCTGTGGAATATCTATGTTTTGATTCATAATTTCATATAAATGAGATGCTATTTTCTGACTAATTTCTATGAAATTTTCTTCTGTGACTTCTTCCTGTGCTAAGGTAAGTACCTGTTGATAGAGGAAGGATTCTTCTTTATAAAATTCACAGCTTTTTTTATCATCTGTATGCATCACGCGATACACATGTTCTCGAAGAAAATCTCCAAAATCCGAACCATACTCCAGCAACATATCTGAAAGCACCGGTATGCCTACGGTAGAATCTAAAATATGCACAATTACCTTTTGAAATCTAATCTCCCCTTTTTCCATGTTCTGCCCTCTTTTTTCTTTCCGTTTTCCAATTTTATCTCTTTGCCTTTATCCTTTTGTTCTACTATTCTAAATCCATTTCTACTATTCTAAATCCACTTCTACTATTCTAAATCTATTTCTACTATTCTAAATCCACTTCTACTATTCTAAATCTATTTCTACTATTCTAAATCCACTCTTACCACTCCAAATCTAACTCCACTGGGCAATGATCGGAACCCATAATCTGGCTATGGATTTTGGCATCTTTTAATTGTGGTTCTAACTCTTTGGATACGATAAAATAATCAATTCTCCATCCGGCATTCTTCTCTCGTGCGTGAAACCGATAGGACCACCAAGAATAACTTTGTTCTAGATTGGGATAAAAATAACGGAAAGTATCCACATATCCATGACTTAACATAACCGAGAACTTCTCGCGTTCTTCTTTGGTAAATCCAGCATTTTTCCCATTGGATTTAGGATTTTTCAAGTCAATCTCCTTGTGTGCCACATTTAAGTCCCCACAGAAAATCACAGACTTTTTTTCTTTTAATTCATCTAGATACTGCAAGCACGCCTCTTCCCATTCCATACGGTAAGCAAGTCTTTCCAGTTCACTTTTGGAATTAGGGGTATAACAAGTAACCAAATAAAAATTGTCATATTCTAAGGTAATAAGTCTGCCCTCTTGGTCATGAACTTCGATTCCCATTCCATAGGTTACCTTATTTGGCTTATGTTTTGTAAAAATTGCAGTTCCGGAATATCCCTTTTTTACTGCATAATTCCAATACATTTCATATTCCTTTGGCAGTTGCAATGAAATTTGTCCTTCCTGCAACTTGGATTCCTGAATACAAAAAAAATCTGCCTCTGCCTCTTTAAAAAAATCTAAAAATCCCTTTTGTACACAAGCTCTTAATCCATTTACATTCCATGAAATAAATTTCATCTTTTTCTCCCATTCTGTTCTTAATATTAATACTCTGATAACAAAAATGCATCTACTTATGTAGATGCATTTTACAATATGCGGAAAATGGGACTTGAACCCACACGTCTATACAGACACAAGATCCTTAGTCTTGCCTGTCTGCCAATTCCAGCACTTCCGCAGACCACCTATGTAACTAGATGTCATTTGTCATGACGACTTTAAAATGATATCAAATTTTCAATCAAATGTCAATTACATTTTGGGATTTTATATATATTTTTGTAACAGTTCAGCCTTCGGCTGAACAATAACGACTTTAGCACCGGCTAAAATATAGCTGGTGTGCCTTCAAATATT
>JAVVUO010000028.1:0-36969 GCA_036653135.1 Lachnospiraceae bacterium | reverse complement strand
AAGTTATTTCTAAATACGAAAGGAACCAACGACCAGGAAGTGCCAAAAGCATTAATTCATTTCCTAAAATACATGGAAGAAAGCACAGAAGAATATGTGACTGAAATCAAAGATGACAATATCCGTCAAATTCATAACCGGGTATGTCAGCTAAAACAGCGCAGGGAATTGGAGGCGAGCTATATGACAGGAGAAGAACTGTTAAGGGAGAAACGCTTGGAAGGAATTGCAGAAGGAAAAGCAGTTGGAATTGCAGAAGGAAAAGCAGCAGGAATTGCAGAAGGAAAAGCAGTTGGAATCACAACTGGAAAAGCAGAAGCAGTACTTGAATTTCTAGAAGAATATGCGATTGTTCCAGATCCAATCAAAGAACAAATTCTTTCCCAACAAAATCTAATTACCCTAAAACACTGGCTGAAGCTTGCTGCAAAGTGCACTTCTTTAGAAGAATTTATAGAAAAAATGTAGAAAAAGCCCAACTCACTTCTAGGAAAACCAGGGGTTTGTTCTTGAAAAGCAAAATCTGATTTCAAAATACTCATAACCCAGCTAAAAGTCATATCTTTTACAACTTATTCTAATAAATTTCCTATCACAATGAATTTACAATCAAGTGTAACTATAAATTAAGAAGTTAATATAAGAAGCAGATTACAAAAGAAGATACACAAAAAGTGTCAAAAGATTATTTGGTAGTGTGATTTATTTTGTGTTTTTGCATTTACACCTTTTTTCAGAGGTCGAGTGTGAACAGAGTGCACAATGCCCTTATTCTTTGAAAAAATGTGATGCGTACATAATCTGAGGGACGATGGAGTCCAAATGTCTCAGACACAAAATTGTTTACATCTTCGATTATCTTTTGGCACTTTTTGTGATGATACTTATAAAAGTTTTTGTGTACAGGTTCACTATGGAAATGTATACATAGAACTTAAAAAGCTGCTATTTTACTTTTTTCGTTTTTTTAACTAGTTCAGGTTGTGCAGTCATTGGTCTTGGTGCAGAAGATGCCGATGTATTTAAAGTTTGTTTATCGGATTTCTTCATTTTTTTTGTTTCTTTTTTAATACTTCTATCACCCATGTTATTTACCATCCTTTTCTATTTGAGATAGCTATCTTATAGTTGTGTAAACATAGTCTAACATGAAAATTCAATAATAACAAGCATTCATTGTGTTCATTAATTTTTACAAAATAGATATACTTTTTAGACAAAATCTCCTATAATATAACAAAAGTGAGGTGACAAGTTTGACAGAAAGAGAAAAAATGTTAGCAGGAGAACTGTATGATTGTGGTGACCGGGAATTATTAACCCAGTGGCATAAGGCAAAGAATTTAATTCGCCATTATAATCAGACAGATTCAGAAGATTTCGTAGAGAAAAACAAGATTTTAGGAGAATTACTAGGTGGACAGGGAAACAATCTTTGGATTACACCACCGTTTTTTGCAGATTATGGTAATAATATTTATTTTGGAAATTACTGTGAAGTGAATATGAATTGTACTTTTTTAGACGATAATAAAATAATAATAGGTGACAATGCATTAATTGCACCAAATGTTCAAATATATACAGCATTTCATCCAACAAGAGCAAAAGATAGATTTGGAACAAAGAAAGACGATGGTTCTTTTGAATTTTGCAAAACTCAGACAGCACCTGTTATCATAGGAGATAATGTGTGGATTGGTGGAGGTGCTATTCTTATGCCAGGTGTCACAATTGGTGATAATGTTGTAATTGGTGCAGGAAGTGTGGTTACAAAGGATATTCCATCTAATAAGATTGCGTATGGAGTTCCTTGTTATGCAGTAAAAGACAATAAATAATCAGTAGGGGGATGAACGATAGAACTTCAAGAAAAGTTAGATATTCTTTCTAAATATTACAGCGAAATTAAATCAAGAGAAGATTACTTGGGAAATAGGTGCTTCTCTGATGCTATATTTTAAAGGAATTGTAGAAACCTTTCAGGATATTGATATTATGGTTGCGGAAGAAGATGTGATAAAAACAGGTATTGTCATCTTTTGGAACATTACAACCCGCAAATCCCAATGAGTAGTATCGGACAAAGACATTTTTAGAATTTGAAATAAGTGGAGTAAAACTAGATATGATGCTAGGATTTACCATTGTAAAAGGGGACAAGGAATATTATTTTCCGTTGAAAGAAAAAATATTCATGATAGAATCGCAATGAATGGAGAAATTATTCCCTTACAATCCTTAACAGAATGGTATATTTATTATCAAATAATGGGCAGAGCAGAAAAGATTAAATACATTGAACAATACAAAGAACAAAATAATAAAAAATAAAGGAAAGGAAATATAAGAAATGAAAATTGGAATATTAGGTGCCGGAAAAATGGCAGGAAAAATGACAGAAAACATCTGGGCAATGAAACAGGCAGAGATAGAATGTGTTGCGGTTGCATCTAGAAGTTTAGAAAAAGCAGAAAAATTTGCAGCAAAATATCAAATAGAAAAAGCATATGGGTCTTATGAAGAAATGTTGAAGGAAGCTAAGATAGACCTTGTGTATATTGCAACACCACATTCACATCATTATGAACATATCAAGCTTTGCTTACAGTATAATAAGAATGTATTATGTGAAAAGGCATTTACGGTAAATGCAAAACAAGCAGAAGAAGTAACTGCTATGGCCAAAAAGAAGAACCTGCTTCTTGCGGAAGCTATTTGGACAAGATACATGCCATCTCGAAATATTATCAATGAAGTAATAGCATCTGGAGAAATTGGAGCGGTTCATTCTTTACAGGCAAGTTTGGGATATCCGATTTCTACTGTGGAAAGAATGATTCGTTCAGAACTTGCAGGCGGTGCATTGCTAGACCTTGGCGTATATCCTATTAATTTTGCAATGATGGTATTTGGAAATGAAGTAGAGTCTGTAAACGCAACGGCATTGATGTTTGAAACAGGAGTGGATGCTATGGACAGCATTACGATAAAGTGGAAAAATGGACAAATGGCACTGTTGCATGCAACCATGCTTACGACAACTGAAAGAAGAGGTGTTATTCAAGGGGAAGATGGGTATCTTGTAGTATCCAATATCAATAATCCTGAATCGGTGGATGTCTACGACAATTTGCATCAGAAGAAGAACCATTATGATATTCCCCAGCAAGTATCCGGTTATGAATACGAGCTGTATGCATGTCAAAAAGCAATTTTAGAGAAAAAAGTGGAATGTGAAGAAATGCCTCACACTGATATTATTCAAATTATGAAACTAATGGATGAAATGAGAGGACAATGGGGAATGAAATATAAGTGTGAGTAAGGAATCCATGTTCAGCAGCTGATTAGAATATTAGGATAGAAATGTACAAATACAGATGGAATGATGAAGTGCCAAAAGTCTAGGTAACATACTAGACTTTTTTTAATTATTAGGAAATTTCTTAAATCGACAAAAATAGTGCATACTAAATATAGAAATAAAAAATAGCATGACAAAAGAGAGAAGGGGGTACTTCACCATGACTTTGATTATGTAGTTTTTGTTTTTTATGGAAATCCTTATTATTTTCATAAAAATAATAAGGATTGTCACGAAACATATAGAGAAAGAATATAGTATGTAAAAGGTGAAAAATGGTGTAAATGATGGACAAAAAATGGAAGGACAGTCAAACATACCAAAATTTAAAAAAAGCATATGAAGGAGAACTGAAAGCGTCTGGAAAATACCGCATCTATGCACAAAAAGCAGAAAAAGATGGATATCGTCAAATTCATGATATTTTTACGGAAACTGCGGGAAATGAACAAGAACATGCAGAAATCTGGCTTGAACTATTAAATAGTGGAAGCATTCCAAACACTTTAGAAAATTTGCGTGAAGCATATAAAGGGGAAAAATATGAGTGGACACAAATGTATCAAGAATTTGCAAAAAAAGCAGCAGAAGAAGGATACTATGATATTTCAAAGCTCTTTCATAAAGTAGCAGAAATAGAAAAACATCATGATTATCGCTATGAGCGGCTGGCACAAAATATAATGGAAGAAAGCGTATTCTGTAAAAAGCGAGAAAATGCCTGGATTTGTTTGAATTGTGGATATATTTTTTATGGAAGTTGTGCTCCGGATAAATGTCCGGTGTGTGGTTTTCTACAAGGCTATTATCAGTTAAATTGTGAAAATTACTAAATTATCTTTGTAAACAGGCAAGGGTATAGAATGAAAGAAGAATTCTTTGGAGCACCTCATTAAAATATGGAAATCTTAGACGGTATGTGATAGAATAAAAAATAAGGTTTTTAAGAAATGAATGAGGAAATTTATGAAACGAGCAGAGAAAAAAAGATTGATTGCAGCACAACTTTTGAATTTAAACAGACAAGGAAATATGCTAAAGTCCAGAGGGTTTTGCCAGCATGGAAAGACTACGGTATATCAACATAGTATCAATGTAGCTTACTGCAGTTTAACAGTAGCCCAGATATTGCATTTGAAAGTATGCAGAGACGGATTAATACGGGGAGCATTGCTTCATGATTATTTTCTCTATGACTGGCATGAAAAGGATAAAAGTCATAGGTTTCATGGATTTCGTCATCCAAAGACAGCACTGCACAATGCAAAAAGGGATTTTTTACTAAGCGAAGTGGAAGAAAATATTATTGCAAGGCACATGTTTCCCCTGTTGCCGGTGCCTCCTACGTATAAGGAAAGCTGGATTGTATGTCTGGTTGACAAAGGATGTTCTACGTATGAAATCGTATATCAAGGAGAAAAAGCCAACGAGGGAGAACGGATAAAATGACAAATGGAATGTTTGGAGAATATTTTCGCAGAGAAGATGTGTTATATGATGCAGAGGTTGGAATTTGGCAAATTGAGCTGTCAGAAGGAAAAGAACCAAGAATGATGGCAGATCAAGCCATGCTAGAACTACTAGGCATAGAAGGAATTCCTACTCCAGAAGACTGTTATCTTCATTGGAACAGCAGGATAGAGAAAGAATACTTAGAGGCGGTAGATGCATGTGTAGAAACTATGATTTCAGGACGACATGGAGAAGTTAATTATGCATGGCAGCATCCAAAATGGGGAAAGATTTATGTACGCTGTGGTGGAACGGTGGATATCAACTTTAAAATTGGGATACGTCTGCGTGGATATCATCAAAATGTCACAGAGTTAATTGTGCTAAAAAAAGAAAGTGAAAGACTTAAAAGTTTTAATGAAACCATGCTAGCATCGATGAAAGATTTATATTTTTCTATTATGATGCTGGATTTAGAGGAAGATACCATTTATCCACTATATCTAAGTAAGGGAAGCGAACAGGTAGTTGAAAAAGGTGATGCAGCTCACGAGTCCATGGAAAAAATGCATTTGTTGTATCATCCCAAAGATCGGAAACGATTAAGCGAAGATATTTGTATGAATAGATTTTATGAACAGATGAAACGAGGGGAAGATAAGTTTATTGGAGAATACCGCAGGAAGATTAATGGAGCATACCGATGGGTATCCATTACATGCTATTTTATTCAAAAATCCCAAGATAAGCATCAGATGATGCTTGCAGTACAAGATATTCATGATCAAAAGAAGCAGGAAAAAGAATATCAGGAGTATTTAAAAAACCGCTCTCAGGGAAATTTAGAATTGCTTCGTATGTCACTGAAAAACACTAATATTTTTGAATATCTTTATTATCCACTGGAAGAAAAAATTGTACTTCCACAGGAAGTTGCTCAGTATTACCAGTGTGATTTAGAGTATGTAAATAGAACAGATGTCTTTGCTCAAGCATTTGTAGATGAGGAATATTATGAGGAATTTTGTGAAATGTATCGTCACATTAAAGAGGGTGAGAAATATGATTCCTTATGTTACAGTAGTAAAAATGGAGCATATTGGTGCAGAGGAAGTATTACAGGCGTAAGCTTTGATGAAAAAGGAAATACATTATTTGCAGTTGGTATTATTGAAGATATTACTCAACAAAAGAGTGCAGAAAAAGAAAAAGAAAGATACCAGTCCATCTATAAATTTACGGTAGAAAATGAATATGATGGAATTTCTATTGTGGATCTACAAACAAATACCATTGAAGTGAGAACCTTAGATGGAAATCTGTGTATGACAGATTTTGCCAATGATCCTAGTCTTACCTGTATTACAGGCACTATAGAATTAGAAGAAGAGAGAGAAAATCAAGATGATTTTAATATAGACAGGGTAATAGAACAACTAGAAGCAGGAAAAGAAGTGGTTCATTTTTATTATCAAACGCGAAAAGCTTTGATGAAACGCCACAAAGAACTGACAGCACGATACTTTAATGAAAAAAGAGATAAATTATTTATTTGTGTTCGTGATATTGAGCAACAGATACAAATAGAAGAAAAAAGCAAAGAGGCACTTAAGGAAGCCTTCGAATCTGCCAAACGAGCCAATCAAGCTAAAAGTGAATTTTTGACAAAAATGAGTCATGATATTCGTACCCCTATGAATGCCATCGTAGGAATGACAACTATTGCAGAAGTAAACGTGGAGGACAAAAAAAGGGTACAGGAGTGTTTGGACAAGATAAAAATTGCAAATAGTCATTTGCTGCGTCTGGTAAATGAAGTACTTGATATGAGTAGAATAGAAAGCGGCAAGTTGGATTTGTCCATGGAAGAGATTGATATCATAGAAGTACTGCAAAGTGTAATCACAATGCAACAGCCGAAAGTAGAAGAAAATCAGCAGAAATTGAAAGTAGAGATAGAAACTATTGCACATTCCAAAGTAATAGGAGACTATTTGCGTTTACAAAAAGTATTTACTAATATTCTTTCCAATGCTGTAAAATATACCCAGCCCGGTGGATATATTCAAGTAAAACTGGAAGAATGTCCATCTATTCACAGCGACTATGGACATTATCAAATTACATTTCAAGATAATGGATATGGAATGTCAAAAGAATTTCAAAAAAAATTGTTTGATCCATTTGAGCGTGCAACAGACCCTAGGATTACCACCATTGAAGGAACAGGTTTGGGAATGCCAATTGCCTATAATATTGTACATCTTATGAAAGGTGATATACAGGTAAAAAGTGAAATAGATAAAGGCAGTGAGTTTATTGTAGATATTTATTTAAAACTACAAGAAGAGGCACAGATAAGACAAACTAGAAAGACAGAATTTAAAATAAAAGAATTTCCTAGAGTATCTTTTTATGGAAAACGTGCATTACTGGTAGAAGACAATGAACTGAATGTGGAAATTGCAAATGAAATTCTAAAAATGTTTGATTTAGAAGTAATGCTTGCGTATAATGGACAAGAGGCAGTAGAATGTTATGTAAATCATGAAGTGGGATATTTTGATATTATTTTCATGGATATTCAAATGCCAATTATGAATGGCTATACAGCAGCAGAACAGATTCGATTAAGCAAAAAAGAAGATGCGAGCAGCATTCCGATTCTAGCAATGACAGCCAATGCATTTTCGGAGGATGTTCAAAAAGCAGTTGCAGCAGGAATGAATGACCATATTGCAAAACCAATTGAATTACAGCGATTATTGGATGTAATGATAAAATGGCTGTCTTAGACAGCGGATGAGGAGTTTGGTAATGACAGCAGAGAAGAAACCCAAAAAGAAAAAACAGGAAAGAGAGATTAAATGGGACAAATTAGATAATACTGCACATCTGTTTCCCGTGATAGCAGGAGAGAGCATGAGCAATGTGTACCGTATTTCTGTAACCTTAAAAGAAGAGATACAGCCACCCTTACTTCAAGAGGCATTGAACAAGGTATTGCCTTGGTTTGATGTATTCCGTGTAAGAATACGGTATGGAGTATTTTGGTATTATTTTGAGACCAATCAAAAACCGGCACCTCGTATTAAAGAAGAATACAGATATCCTTGTCAATATATTTCACCAAATCGAAACTGCAATTATTTATTTCGTGTGAATTTTTACAAAAATAGAATTAACTTAGAAGTATTTCATGTCCTTACTGATGGAATGGGTGGAATAACTTTTTTAAAAGAACTAACGTACCAATACTTAAGGCTAGCGCATCCTGAATTAAAAGAAAAGTTAGGAGATGGTTTATGCAGTGATACCTCCTTAAACCATGAAGACAGTTACCTGAAAAATTATAAGCGCAGTCATAAAAAAGGATATAAAACAGAACGGGCATATTTGGTAAAAGGTGAGAAAAGAAAACCCACAGAACTAGGGATTATGCATGGTTATATTCCCATTAAGGAATTGAAAAAAGCATGTAATCAATATAGCGTGTCTATTAATGAATATCTAGTAGCAGCTTTTTTATGGAGTATTTATCGAGAATGTCTTCATGGAATGCCCAGTAAATACCCTATTAGTTCCTGCGTACCGGTTAATTTACGTCCTTACTTTGACTCTATTACCATAAAGAATTTTTTTGTAATCGTTTCCGCAGTATTCAAACCAGAGAAAGAAAATTATACCTTTGCAGAAGTAGTGGAACTGGTAGCAGAAAGTTTACGAACCCAGATAACCAGAGAAAATTTAGAAAATTTATTCGCATATAATGTATCAAATGAGAAAAATTTCGTATTAAGAGCCATTCCCTTATTTATCAAAAGTATTGGAATGCGCTATGTGTATCACAAGAGTGCGCTTGCGAATACCACCACAGTAACTAATATTGGAAATATTCAGGTACGGGAAGAATATGAAACATATATTGAACATTTTTCTGCGTTTTTGTCTATGTCTAAGGGACAAAACATCAAAGGAACCATCTGCTCCTACAAGGGAACACTGGTATTTACTATTAGTTCCACTTTAGTAGATGTATCAATACAGCGTGGATTTTTCAGAAAACTGACAGAAGACGGTGTACCAGTTAAGATAGAAACGAATGGAGTTTATGAAGAATGAGAAAATGCAAAAAGTGTAAGATAGAAATATTAGATGATACCATAGTGTGCCCATTGTGCAAAAGTGTATTAGAAGAAAAAGAAGATGTGGATTGTGTAGGATATCCAAATGCAAAAGCGGCATCTAGAAAATTAAATATTGTGATAAATCTGTATAGTGTTCTTGCCGTTGTGACAGAAATCATACTCATTATTATCAATTATGCTACGTATCATGGAATTTGGTGGTGTGCAATCAGCGGAATTACGATTCTGTATTTTTTTGTCACCTTAAAATATTCCTTACAGAAAAATAGCAGCTACAAAACAGTAATCTTAGTCCAGGTAATCGGTGCAGTCTTATTGGGAATAGGCGTAGATAATATAGTAGGGTACCGTGGGTGGTCTATGAACTATGTAGTGCCGGGAGCTATTATACTACTAGATGCTACCATTGTAGTATTGATGATTATTAATATTGCAAATTGGCAAAGTTATATACTCATGCAGATACTGAATGTAATTATTTCTATTGCAGGATTAATTTTATGGTTCACTGGAATCATAGACAGACCATTCTTGATTTTCTTGGCAGCAGGCAGTTCTGGATTTTTATTGCTGGCCACGATTATTATTGGAGACCGGAAAGCTAAAACGGAACTAAAGCGAAGATTTCATGTATAAGGAACGCAGGGTTTAGGGATAAGAAATATAGACAAAAGAAAAGGGAAGTACATATAAAAGGAGGGTCTATGGAAGAAGTTAGTACAAGCGGTAGAGTAATACGGGAAATG
This sequence comes from Lachnospiraceae bacterium, assembly GCA_036653135.1. Classification (GTDB taxonomy): domain Bacteria; phylum Bacillota; class Clostridia; order Lachnospirales; family Lachnospiraceae; genus Petralouisia. The sequence continues at coordinate 27,256 of JAVVUO010000028.1, read as the reverse complement.
ATTGCGCATATGACCAATGATAACTTAATTGGCAGACAACTTAAAACTGGAGAATTACGTAAGAATTTGGTGGAATCAAAATGGAAGTGTCCTGATTGTTTCCATATGGTAGAAATTCAGATGCCGGAGTTCAAAATGGAATATCTCACCAAAAAGGAGAATCCTAGAACGGATTATGTAATATTACAACTTCATGGAGGTGGATATATTGGTGGGATGCGCAATGCTTACCGGTCTTTTGCAGGACATTATTGTGGTGTTAGTAAAGGCATGAATGTACTTACTATTGATTATAGGGTAGCACCGGAACATCCATATCCGGCAGCATTAGAAGATGCTTTTGCAGCATACAACTGGTTAAAACAAACAGGCTGGCATAGCCGACAGATTATTTTAGCAGGAGATTCTGCCGGAGGTGGGCTGGCACTTGCACTGTGTATGTATTTAAAAGACCAAGAGAAAAAATTACCAGGTGGAGTCATATTAATGTCTCCTTGGACGGATTTAACGGCAAGTGGGCCATCTTATGAAGATAATTATGAACAGGATCCTCTCTTTGGAAATACTAGAGACAGTTTACTTTATAATCACGATTATATTGGAATCAACAATCCACAAAATCCTTACATTTCCCCTATGTTTGGTTCTTACTGGGGATTTCCCCCTATGCTGATTCAGGTAGGGTCGGTGGAAATGCTTTTAAGCGATTCTGTGGGAGTGGCTTACAAGGCCAAAAAGCAAGGTGTATCAGTTAGACTTCATGTGTATGAAGGAATGTTTCATGTATTTCAAATGGGAATGAAAATGATGCCGGAATCCAAGGCAGCTTGGACAGAAATAGGCAGATATTTTGAAGCGATAACGAAGAAGTAACATGATATTAATATTAAAATGCTATCATTATTTGAGAAAATGTATTTGATTTTTGAATACAAATAAAATTCCGATTTCCATACATAGAAATCGGAATTTTATTTGTTCTAAATTAAATGTGCCACGGGAAGATATTGTGGAAGTCCATTTTGATAAGTTACCTTAGGTTCTCCTTGAATGAGAGGGGTAAGATAGGTAATCATCTCCTCGGTCACATCATTTCCGTGTGGGGAAATAAAGGAGTCAGGTACAGATTTTACATCATTAGCAATCTCACCTACTAAAGCAGAGTCATAGGCAACAGAATAGGGCTGATTGCTGGTCCGTAAAATGGTAACCATTCGTCCAGTATGCCCCAAAGATGCTAGAGTAACACCATACAATCCTTCCTGAAAAGATTCTTCTAAATCTGTGGCAGAAGCAATGTGAGCGGCACAACGTTGTAAAATGCTTAGTTCGATAGAACGCACTTTTACATGAAGATGATTTTGAACTAAATATTCCAAAGTTTTTCCTACTCCATTTAAACGTTTATGTCCAAAATTATCTACGGTTTCTGTGGATTCGCTAATATAATTGTCATCTTTATCACGGATACCTTCCGAAACAGCTACAATGACATTATCGTACCGGTTTAAAAGTAAACTTACATCGGCAAGAAAAGATTTGGTGTCAAAAGGTTTTTCAGGAAGGTAAATTAAGTGGGGAGCAACGGAATATTCATTTCGTGCTAATGCAGAGGCAGCTGTAAGCCAACCGGCATCTCGCCCCATAATTTCTACAATAGTAACACTTTTTACACGATAAATTAAGGTGTCATGGGTTATTTCCAATAGAGAGGAAGCCACATATTTGGCAGCAGAACCAAACCCTGGGGTATGATCTGTGACACAAAGGTCATTGTCAATGGTTTTTGGAATGCCAATGATTTTAACATCACTATGAATAGAAGCACCATAGTGGGAAAGTTTTGCTACGGTATCCATAGAATCATTTCCACCAATATAGAAGAAAGCACCAACTTCCAAGCGTTCAAACTGTTTGAAAATATATTCATAAGGTGCTGGATCTAGCTCAAAACTTGGCAGCTTGTATCGGCAGGAACCAAGATACATAGAAGGGCTTGCTTTTAAAAGTTGCAATTTTTCAGAAATAAAATGGTTGGTCAGTTCATTTTGTTGAGAACTGTCTTGAAATTCCGCTGTTAAATCCAAAAAGCGTTCTTCTAAAATGCCGGTAATTCCATTGAAAGAACCATAGATACGATGATAATCTGGATGACATAATACGCCATGGATTACTCCAGCAAGGCTGGCATTGATGGCGGCAGTAGGACCGCCGGATTGTGCGACAATACAATTTTTCATTTGGTAAATCTCCTCAAAATAATAAAATTTAGTATAAAATGTAATTAGTGACAATGTTTCTTATTTAGAAATCTTATAACAGAATCTTGAAAAAGGCAACCAACAATCCGGACAAAGTGCAAGAAAGAGAAGATTATAAGAACAACAGAAAAAAAATTTATAAGAAAAATAAAAAAAGTGATGTATAAATATACTAAAGTCAGATAGGAAAAGAAAAAATAAAATCATGGAAATGTACTATAAAAATGAAAGATAATGAATTTGAATATAAATTGAAAAATGAAATGTATGAATACAATTTCTGGAATAGTGTATATATATGCAAGAAAAGCATAAAAAGAAACCAAAATAGATAGAATATTAGGATAGTACAATCAGATATTTTGTGGTATACTTTAAAACATTGAAAAAGTGTTTGCCACAGGCGCACGATTGTCTATTTTACAAAAGCTAATAGCTAGGAAAAAGACAAAAAAAGAAGTAAAACAGGCGTTTCAATAGAGTAAAGTGGTAGCGCGGTGGCTTGCCGCTTGTGTAAAGCTATGATATAATTTACGACGTATTTATAGTTTTCTCAAATGAATGAAGGACAATATGAAAAGAAGGTTTGTAAAGGACTATGTGTCCAATCAAGAAGGAAAAGAACGGTTCCGTTATGTAGGAAATTATTATATATTTTCCATGGAACAAGACAGAAGAAATAAACGCTGTGTGCAGCAGCTGATATTTGCATTAGTACAGCTGATACTTATTGTGACAGCAGGATTTTTAAACAGCCCCGGAAGTTATAAACTGTACATTGTACTTCCGTATCTTTCCATGATACTGCCGCTGCTATATTATGTAATGGGTTCCATAAGTTTTCGAAAGGCACCTACAAGGATGCAGCGTCATGAATATGATGTATCCATATTTCGCTTGATGAAGTCAGTGTTGGGATTATTCTTTTTAAGCTTTTTCACAATGGTGGGAGATACTGTGTTTTTGGTATTAGAAGCCAATGTAGTACAGCAAAAGGCAGAAATTGTGTTTTATATTATCATGATAATATTAATGATTATGAATTATATAGCACTTCTGGCTCACAATAGAATGATGAAGCAGGTACAAGAAGAACAACAGGAAAAGCAGCAGAACAAAGATTAGTATGTTATAAGCGCATAAGCGTTTATATAGATATCCAAACAATATTAAGGAGGAAATATTATGAAAAAGAGATTACTTTCACTTCTCTTAGTTGGTGTAATGACAGCAAGTATGTTAACAGGCTGTGGAAAAACCGATGAGGGAAACAAAGATTCTTCTGGAACCAGTGAAGAATCAAAAGACTCTGGAAAACCATTGGTGGTAGGTTATGCGCCCTTTAGTCAGAAGTTCAGCCCATTTTTTGCTGATACAAGGTATGACAGAGAGGCAGTAGACATGACACAAACCTATTTACTGATGCCGGATCGTTCAGGCGCAATTGTTAAAAAGGGTATTAAAGGCGAAACAACCAGTTACAACGGTACCGATTATACATATACCGGTGCAGCTGATGTGGATGTAGCTATTGATGAAGCTACCAAGGATACCACATATACCATGAAGATGCGTGATGACATTAAGTTTAGTGATGGAACAACAGCTACTATTGATGATGTTATTTTCTCATTATATGCATTTGCAGATACAGACTATGATGGTTCTTCATCCCTTTACTCTACTCCAATCAAAGGAATGAAGGCATATCGTGCCAATTCTACAGCAGCAGATTCTGTAACACCTGAAATGGTAACAGCAAAGTTAGCTGCAATGCCAGAAGAACTGGCAAAGCAGATTTCCGAGAAGTTGATTAAGCCATTGTTGACATCAGAACTTGCATGGGTAGAATCTGATGTTCTTACAGACATTGCATCTTTTGCAGCAGCTGGAATAAAAGAAGGCATGACAGCAGGAGAAGCATTTGCAGTATTATATGCAAAAGATACAGCCTACGTAGCAACAGGAAAAGACGATAAGACTATTTTAGCAGATGTCATTGCACAGTATGGCAGTGATTATGTAGCACTTGCAACGAACTATGGTGATGAAAAATACTTTAACGCAGGTGCTCAAGCACTTGCAGAAACAGCAGTCATTGCAGATATGATGGCAGCTGGAGAAGGAGAAGAAGTTCCAAATATCTCCGGTGTAGTTCGTGTTGATGATTATACGATGAAAGTTACTACAGATGGTTTTGATGCAACTGTTATTTATAACTTAGGTATTCCAATTACACCACTACACTATTATGGTGATGAAAGCTTATATGATTACGAGAAGAACTCATTTGGATTTACTCGTGGAGATTTATCCATTATACGTGACAAATCAGATATTCCAATGGGTGCAGGTCCATATGTATTTGATAAATTTGAGAATAAGACCATTTACTTTACAGCAAACAAGGATTACTTTAAAGGCACTCCAAAAACTACCAGTGTACAGTTTAAAGAATCAAGTGAAGCTGACAAGATTCCAGGTGTAGAGCAGGGAACCACAGATTTAACAGATCCTTCTGGAAGTAAAGCAGCATTTGAACAAATTGGTGATATCAATGGAACCGGAGAATTAGAAGGCAAAAAAATTATTACCAATGCAGTCGATAACTTAGGATATGGTTATATTGGATGTAATGCTGATACAGTAAATGTAGCAGGTGAGCCATCTAGTGATGCTTCTAAGAATTTAAGAAAAGCATTTATGACGTTATTCTCTGTATATAGAGATGTTAATATTGATTCTTATTATGGAGATGCAGCAAGTATTATTAACTACCCAATTTCCAATACTTCCTGGGCAGCTCCACAGCAGTCAGATTCTGATTATCAGATTGCTTATTCCGTAAATGCCAAAGGAGAACCAATTTACAAAGATGGTATGAGTGCAGACGATAAATATGCAGCAGCATTAGAAGCAGCATTAGGATATTTTGAAGCAGCAGGTTATACAGTATCCGGTGGTAAAGTAACAGCAGCTCCTCAGGGTGCAAAGTTAGATTATGAAATTATTATTCCAGCAGATGGAGAAGGAAATCACCCATCTTTTGGTGTATTAACAGATGTAAAGGCAGCACTTGAAACAGTTGGTATTACATTAAATATCAATGACCCAAGTGATCCTAATGTTCTTTGGAATGCATTAGATGCAGGAACACAGAACTTCTTTACCGCAGCATGGCAGGCAACTCCAGATCCAGATATGTATCAGACTTATTACAGTAGCAATATTGTTGGCAAGGGTGGAACAAACTCTAACCACTATCATATTCAGGATACAGAGTTAGATAATTTAATTATGGAAGCACGCAGCAGTGATGATCAAGCATTCCGTAAAGCAGAATACAAACAATGTCTTGACGTTATTTTAGACTGGGCTGTTGAATGCCCGATTTACCAGAGACAGAACTGTATTATTTACAGTCCAGAACGTATTAATGCAGATACAATGACAAAAGATGTTACACCTTTCTACAACTGGTGGTACGAAATTGAGAATGTTGAAATGAAATAATTTCCATAAAACAGCAGTTTTACAACAAAAAGGCTTTGAGCTCGCATGATGTGAGCTCAAAGTTTATTCTGTAAAAAGATAGACAAGTTTGAAAATGAAGCTGAAAACAATATATTTGTTAGTACAAAAAAGTACGCAATAGCAAGTGTTTAAGATAAAAGGAAAACGAAAAGAGAGATAGGAGAGTTGGACAATGAGTAAGTTCATAGCAAAACGTGTTGGAATAAGCGTTATCATTCTGTTCTTTGTAACACTTATCATTTACTCCATTATGAGATGTATGCCTTCGTCTTATGTTGAAACGAAAGCAAGGGAAATGGCCTCAAAGCCAGGAGCTAAGTCTTATGAAGAGTGGTTGGAACAGCTAAATGAATCCTACGGATTAGATGTGAATATTCCCCAAGGATATGTAGTTTGGGTAGGACACACAATTACCGGAGATTTTGGAGAATCCTGGCAGTGGAATCAACCAGTAACTGAAAAATTTAAAGACGTTATTTGGTATTCTTTTGCATTGGGAGGTTCGGCCTTTATGCTGGAGATTCTAATAGCCATACCCTTAGGAATTTTGGCGGCAAGGAGACAGTACTCTAAAACGGATTATGTGGTAACCGTAATTGCCCTGATTGGTATCTCCCTACCGAGTTTCTTTTTCGCTACGATTTTGAAATTAGTATTTTCCGTTAAATTAGGGTGGTTTGATTTATATGGAATTGTGGGAAGAATGCATGAACAGCTGTCACCATTGGGACAGATTTTGGATTATGCAAGACATATGGTACTTCCTATTGCAACCTTAACTATTGTAAGTATTGGTAGTTTAATGCGTTATACTAGAACAAATATGTTAGAAGTATTAAATTCTGACTTTATTCGTACGGCAAGAGCAAAAGGACTTCCGGAAAAACGTGTTATTAATCATCATGCATTCCGAAACACGTTAATTCCTATTGTCACCATATTAGGTGGCAGTCTGCCTACCATGTTTGCAGGAGCCATGATTACGGAAACTTTATTCCAAATTCCCGGAATTGGATATACATCTTATCTTAGTATGACAAAAGGAGATATTCCGTTTGCCATGTTTTATCTTACATTTTTGGCGATGTTGTCATTACTGGGTAATTTGATTGCAGATGTTTTGTATGCGGTGGTAGACCCCCGTGTTCGTATTCACTAAGAAGGAGAGGCAACCATGAGCGAAGAAAAAAATACAAATAACAATGAACATGTCAGCGCGTCTACTTCTTTGGACGATGAACAAAGAATTAAAGTCCTTTCTCCTGGAATGATGGTAGCCAAGCGTTTTTTACGCAACCGTCTTGCTATGATAGGAAGTATTATTATTATTCTCATGTTCTTATTCTCTTTTGTTGGAGGAATGATTTCACCATACAGTGAAAAGAAAGTATTCCGTACCACAGAAGAAGCTATTAAGGATTATGCAGGAGTTTCTTTAAACACAGACTGGCAATACAGTGTTGCAGAGGGAAAAGAATTCCCAGCAGCAGCACAGGCACAGGTGATTTTAGCTATCAATAAGAAAGAGACCTCATTTACAGCAAAAGATATCTCATATGGATTAATACAACAAAGTGATGATGTATACAATATTGTACAGGCAGCGGAAATTGCAACGGTACTGGGTGTAAAGGGGAGATTTAATTATAGCGAAAAACAACAGGGTACCTTAACGGAGAACGTGAAGGCTGGGTATGAAGCAGCAGTGGAAACTGGAGCTAAGGAATTTACAGCAGATGGTGTTTCCTATAGTATTATAAAGGCAGGAAAAGTGAGCAGCATTTGTATTGCAGAGGATATAGCAATTGCATCCAAACTGGTATTTAGCGGAGTTGCGGCAGATACCAATCCTACGTTTGCTTTTAAGAAAGCGGCATTAACGGCAATTACAGAAAATAAGAAGAGTTTAGAATCAGAAGGCGTTACGTATACCTTAGAAGAAAATAAGGAAGGTGCATTATTTTTCAAAGATGGAGAAGAATATGCATTAGCATCTACTTATAATATGAGTGCAGTTGGAAATGGAGTATTTCTTCCTCTTGATTTTAGGGAAGCAGTCTTACAGGCAATTGACCAAGAGGCAACGTCTTTTACTTATACAAATGAAAATGGAGAAAAGACAGAATATGTACTAAAGCGTGAAAATACTCAGTACAGTGTTCGCTCTTATGTGGAAACACAAGTAAATGATATTTATTCTGCACCATCTAAGACACATCTTCTTGGTACAGACGGAAACGGAATGGATATTTTAACTCGTTTGATGTTTGGTGGCAGAATTTCACTGTTAGTAGGATTTGTAGTTGTTTTATTAGAAGTATTTTTAGGCGTTATTATGGGTGGCCTTGCAGGATATTTTGGTGGCTGGGTAGATACCTTGATTATGCGTTTGGTAGATATTTTTTATTGTATACCGTCTATGCCGTTGTATATTATTTTAGGCTCTATCATGGACTTTTGGCAGCTAGATCCTAAAATTAGAATTTATGTTTTATGTGCGATGCTAGGATTCTTAGGCTGGGCATCTGTAGCCCGTATGGTACGTGGACAAATTCTATCTCTTCGGGAGCAGGAATTTATGACTGCAACGGAAGCATTGGGCATTAGTGTGCATCGAAGAATTTTCATTCATCTAGTACCAAATGTAATTCCACAATTAATTGTTATTGCAACAATGGGATTAGGTGATACTATTTTAGTGGAAGCAACATTATCGTTCTTAGGACTTGGTGTTAAATTTCCATATGCATCCTGGGGAAATATCATTACAGCTGTAAATGATTCTTATGTAATGACAAACTTTTGGTTTGTATGGATTCCAGCAGGTATGCTGATTTTATTAACAGTATTAGGATTTAACTTTGTAGGAGATGGTCTTCGGGATGCATTCGATCCCAAGATGAAGAGGTAGGTGAGCAGTATGGGATTATTTGATAACAAAAAGACAAAAGATGCAAATTACATTTCAGCTCATGAATCTAGACGAATTTCCAAGGAAAATCGTAAAATTACTGCTGAAATTGAGAGAAAAAGAAACCGAAAAACAATACCAAAAGAAGAATATATTACCAAAATGAAAAATCCGGATAATGTAGTGGAATTTGATAACGTACACACTTATTTTTTCACAGATATCGGGACAGTAAAAGCAGTAGACGGCGTGACCTTTGAGGTGCCGCAAGGAAAAACGGTGGGAATTGTAGGAGAATCAGGCTGTGGAAAATCAGTAACCAGTCTTTCTATGATGCAGCTGGTACAAAGACCTCAGGGACAGATTGTAGAAGGAGAAATTCGCTTCAACACTGGAACAGAAGTGTTTAATATTGTGAATACTCCCATAACGGAGATGCAAAAACTTCGTGGAAATCAGATGGCAATGATTTTTCAAGAGCCTATGACATCCTTAAATCCGGTATTTCGAATTGGAAATCAGGTGGATGAAGTAATTGCACTTCACAATCCGACTATGAATAAAGAAGAAGTAAAAGCTAGAAGTATTGAAATGCTAGAAATGGTAGGAATTGCCAACAGCGTTGGAGTTTACATGATGTATCCTCACGAATTATCCGGTGGTATGCGTCAGCGTGTTATGATTGCTATGGGACTTGCATGCAATCCTAAACTAATTGTAGCAGATGAACCTACGACTGCATTGGATGTAACAATTCAGGCACAGATTTTAGATTTACTTCGTGCCTTAAAAGATAAGATTAATAGTTCCATTATGTTAATTACTCATGATCTAGGAGTGATAGCAGAAATGGCAGATTATGTAGTAGTAATGTATGCAGGACGTGTGGTAGAAAAAGGAACAGCAAGGGAAATTTTTAAAGATCCTCGTCATCCTTATACCATAGGCTTGATGAATTCTAAACCTATTGTAGGGAAAAAGGTAGATACGCTTTATAGTATTCCTGGTAAGGTACCAAATCCGGTAGATATGCCGAATTACTGTTACTTTAAAGATCGTTGTGAGTTATGTGTAGAAGGCTGTGAAGGTGCATATCCACAGGAAATCAAAATCTCAGATACTCATTATGTAAGCTGCTACAGGGTTGTGAATGATATGGTGAAGGAGGATAACTAAGATGTCAAAAGAAGAAAAAAACATACAGGAACCTCTCGTTCACAAAGAAGAAAATATTCTGGAAGTAAGTCATTTGAAAAAATACTTTCCCATTAAGGGAAGTCTTGGAACTGAAAAAGGAAGCGTAAAAGCAGTAGATGATGTGAGCTTTATCATTAAACGAGGAACCACTATGGGACTGGTAGGAGAATCTGGTTGCGGAAAATCCACCACAGGACGTACTATCTTAAAGCTGATTGAAAAAACAGCTGGTGAAATACTATTTAATGGTGTAGACGTGAGCAAAATAAGTAAAAAGGAACTTCGTGGACTACGCACTAAAATGCAGATTATTTTTCAGGATCCATATTCCTCTTTGTCTCCAAGACTTCCGGTAGGTGAAATTATCGGTGAGGCAGTCAAGGAGCATAATTTAGTTCCTAAAAATGAATATGATGATTATATTACCAAAATTATGACTTCTTGTGGTCTTCAGTCTTATCACAAAGACAGATATCCACATGAATTTTCCGGTGGACAGCGTCAGAGAATTTGTATTGCTAGAGCCATCGCAGTAAATCCGGACTTTATTGTTTGCGATGAGCCGGTATCTGCTTTGGATGTGTCCATTCAAGCACAGGTTATTAACTTGTTAAAAGAGCTGCAGAAAGAATTTAACTTGACCTATTTATTTATTTCCCATGATTTATCAGTGGTGGAGCATATTTCAGATACCATAGGTGTTATGTATCTGGGTGGTTTGGTTGAGACAGGGAAAACAGAGGACATTTTCCGCGAACCATTACATCCTTATACCCAGGCACTATTTAGTGCAATTCCAGTTCCTGATCCGGATATCAGGACAGAACGTATTATTTTGGAGGGAAGTATTCCTTCACCGGCAAATCCACCAGCTGGATGTAAATTCCACACTAGGTGCTCGAAATGCATGGATATTTGTTCCTGCGAAGTACCACAACCCAAGGATATGGGAAATGGACATGTGGTAAGCTGCCATTTATATGATTAGATTACCGGGATTTAATTCAAAAGACCGTTATATTGAAGAAATGGTTGCCAAACAGGAACGAGAACTAGAAGAACTACGTAAAAATACACCTAAAGTGTATTCCCAAGAGGGAGAATCTAAGAAAGATCCCTATTCCTATCAAGAGCCCTTAACCAAACAGGAAACAGGACGCTTGATAGGAAGTGCATTGGCAGCAGCATTACTTGTGGGAGTTGTTTTTCTAGGAGGATTATTTTTATTTTTATTATTTTGTGTAAATGTTTGGTTTGTATAAAAAAGACTGTTATATCAGCAAATAGAATAGCTGATATAGCGGTCTTTTTTGCTAAAAGACAGTTGAAATCATTCCGTTTTTTGCTGAAAAAGTTCTCTTTTTATAGTATGTTTTCCGGTGTCAGGACTTGACAATAGGAGAGCAAAAAACCTATAATGATACTACGAAGGATAGGAATAATTTTGTGAAATATTTAAATAGAGAAATTGAGATTAGAGAAAGGTGTAAGATATGAAAAAAAGAAAGCAAATAGCAGGAATGATTGCATCATTTTTGCTTCTTATGGTATTGTTACCTCTTAATGTGTGTGCAAGTGGTAAGATAATTGTGGAAGTTTCTTCTAAAACAGCAGCCGTAGGAGATACAGTGAAAATAACCGCTAGAGCAGCCGATGATGGTGGAAGCCAAGTGAAGGCAGATTTAACATTTCAATATGATAGTAGCAAATTTGAATTTGTAAGCTGCAGTGAGGCAGCTTATGGAGGAGGAGCAGGAGGAACAGTAACGACTTCAGCATCTTCAGCAACGATTACTTTAAAGGCAATCACAACAGGAAATACCAAAGTGATAGCTAGTGGAACCAACGCTACGCAGGGAGAATTGATTGCAGCAGGTGCTAAGCTAGATCTTACAGGTGGAGAAGTAAAAGCACCTGCAGAACCTGCTTCTAGTAATCCGCCACAGGAAAATACAGATACACAGCCGGCGAGTCAAGGAACGGAGGAAAGCATTACCATGAATGGGGCTGCCTTTCGTTTAGCAAAAAAAATTCCGGATAATGTGATACCAGAAAACTTTACTAAGTGCACTGTAACCTGTCAGGGGCAGGAAGTAGAAGGACTTACTTTTCAAGACGGAATATTAACCCTTGTCTACCTGACAACACCAGATGCGGCAGTGAAGAATACCCTTGCGGTATATGAGCAAACCAGCGGAAATATCATGCCTTTTCAAAAAGTCGTGTCAGGAACTGGTTACGTAATAGTAATAAATCCTCCGGTGGAGGATCAGCCCTTGGGTGCAGAGACACAGACAATGGTTAGCATTGGTGAAATTACCAATGTAACGGCCTATCAGATGTCACAAGAGGGAATGACAGATTTTTATTTCATTTATGGAATCAATAACAATGGAGCGGCAGGCTGGTATCGTTATGATGGAATAGAAGGAACACTTCAGCGTTATATAGCAGAGACAGCCAGTAATGATAAGGCAGAAGTAACAGCAGATGTCAGCATGAAGAGTCTACAAAAAGCATATGATAAATTGGATAAGGAATATACCAGGGAAAAGGATGTCAGCAGAAAAACAATGGCAGTCATGATTTTCATAATGGCAGTGTTTGTGATAGTCATTATAAATCTTTTAATACGTGGAAAAGGATCTAAAGTGAATATAGAATACGAAGATGAGTTAAAGGAAGTTCCAAGAAAGAGAAATAAGCGCAGACCCATTTCCCAAAATCGTAGAAGACAGGTAGAGAACTTAGAGTTGGAAGAGAACCCAAAGCTAGAAGAGAGTTTTGAAGCAGAGGAAAACATAGGCTTGAAAGAAAATTTGGAACTAGAAGAAACTATAGAACTGGGAGAAAATTTTAAAACAGAAGAAAATTTATCGAAAGAAAAGGATTTCAAACCGGAAAAAAATGACAAGCTAGGGAAATCAAAGCACATTTCGGAGAAAAAAGTACAAAACGATAAGTTGAATCAGCCATTGCAGATGGAGGAAGATGATGGCTTTGAGGTAATTGATTTAGATGATCTGTAATAGGTGATACTATAGTTAAAAAAGGTATTTGACAGGAGGATATCATGCAGAAAAATTATACCAAAAAGGCAAAAAAAGCGCTGGATTTAGCGATTAAAATGTCGAAAAAGCTGCAGCATAATTATATTGGAACAGAACATATTTTAGTGGGTCTGATTCAGGAAAAAACAGGAGTAGCAGCTCAGGTATTATTAGAAAATAAAGTAGAAGAAAAGCATTTACAGGAATTGATTGCAGAATTAATTGCACCGGGAGAGGGGGTTGTGTTATTAGAAGATGGATATTCGCCAAGAGCTCAGAAAGTATTAAGTGCAGCAGAAAAAGAAGCAGTACGGTTTCAAAGTAACGAAATCGGCACAGAACATTTACTGTTGGCGGTATTAAAGGAGAATGAATGCGCAGCAGTAAGACTATTGAATACTATGAGTATCAATCCTCAGAAGCTGTATGTAGACTTATTAATTGCCATGGGACAGGAAAGTGCTTTTTCCAAAGAAGAATTAAAGTCGGCTAAAAGCAGAAAACGTAGTATGGAATCAACCCCTGTGTTGGATCAGTATTCTAGAGATTTAACTAGGCAGGCAATGGAAGGAAAGATGGATCCTATTATCGGACGGAAGGAAGAAATACACCGTGTGATACAGATACTAAGCAGAAGAGGGAAGAATAATCCTTGTTTGATTGGAGAACCAGGAGTAGGGAAAACGGCCATTGCAGAAGGTCTTGCCCAGCAGATTACGTTAGGATTAGTACCGGATTCTATTTTAGGCAAGCGAGTAGTTACCTTGGATTTATCCAGTATGATTGCCGGCTCTAAATATCGTGGAGAGTTTGAGGAAAGAATTAAAAAAGTTATTAGAGAGGTTATTAGTGCAGGAAATATTTTATTGTTTTTGGATGAACTGCATACGATTATTGGTGCAGGAGGCGCGGAAGGCTCTATGGATGCATCTAATATTTTAAAACCATATCTAGCAAGAGGAGAACTTCAACTAATTGGCGCTACAACAGTAGAAGAGTATCGAAAGTATATTGAGAAAGATGCAGCTTTAGAACGCCGCTTCCAACCAGTTATGATTGAGGAGCCATCTGTAGAAGCAACCATAGAGATACTAACAGGATTGCGTAGATTTTATGAAAAGCATCATCAGGTTATCATTACAGAAGAAGGGGTGGAAGCAGCAGTTAAATTATCCCAAAGATATGTAATGGATCGCTTTTTACCAGACAAAGCAATTGATTTAATGGATGAAGCAGCAGCACATGTGCGTTTGGATGGAGTGAATACATCAACACCGTTGTTAGAATTGCAGCAGCAGATCAATCAGACAGCAGAAGAACTAGAAGATGCCATTAAAGCCATGGACTTTGCAGAGGCATCTATTCAAAAAGAGAAAAAAGAGCAACTTCAGGAAGTTTATGAAAAACAACGAAAAAAAGCTCAAAAAGACACTAGAAGAAAGAAATTACAGGTAGGTGAGAACGAGATTGCAGAAGTGGTTTCACAGTGGACGAAGATTCCGGTAAAAAAGCTGGCAGAAGAGGAATCGACTAAATTGCGCAAAATGGAATCGGTACTTCACAAACGTGTCGTGGGACAGGAAGAAGCAGTAAGTGCAGTAGCAAGAGCAGTAAGAAGAGGGAGAGTAGGATTAAAAGATCCTAATCGTCCTATCGGTTCTTTTTTGTTTCTAGGACCTACCGGAGTAGGAAAAACAGAAATTTCCAAAGCGTTAGCGGAAGCTATGTTTGGCAGTGAACAAGCCATTATTCGGGTGGATATGTCAGAGTATATGGAAAAACACAGTGTATCCAAAATGATTGGTTCTCCACCTGGATATGTAGGCTATGAAGAAGGAGGACAGTTAAGCGAAAAAGTTCGTAGAAATCCCTATTCCGTTATTCTATTTGACGAAATAGAAAAAGCGCATCCAGATGTGTTTAATGTATTGTTACAGGTGTTGGATGATGGTCATATTACAGATGCACAAGGAAGACAAATAAATTTTAAGGACACCATTATTATTATGACTTCCAATGCAGGTGCACAGTCTATTATAGAACCTAAAAAGTTAGGATTTGCCTCAGTGGAAGATGCAAAAGAGAACTATGAGCGTATGAAGAACGGCGTGATGGAAGAAGTTAGAAGAATATTCAAGCCGGAATTTCTCAATCGTATTGATGAAACCATTGTGTTCCATGCATTAACCAAGGAAGATATGACAAA
This sequence comes from Lachnospiraceae bacterium, assembly GCA_036653135.1. Lineage (GTDB taxonomy): Bacteria > Bacillota > Clostridia > Lachnospirales > Lachnospiraceae > Petralouisia. The sequence goes on along the minus strand of JAVVUO010000028.1, from coordinate 12,097 downwards.
AATTGTCACTTTAATGGCAAAGGTATTAATAGAGCGCTGTAGCACACAGATGGGGATTACTTTGAATATTACAAGCAGTGTAAAAAAATACATTGTTGAGACTGCTTTTGATCCTAAGTATGGTGCAAGACCATTACGTCGTATGATTCAAAATAAGATAGAAGATGGACTTGCAGAAGAGGTGTTATCAGGCAAAATAAGCAGGGGACAACAGGTGGATGTTACTATGCGGCAGAAAGAAATTACATTTACATCAAAGGCGGCAGGAAATACAAAAGTAGAAAAATAAAAGATTTTAGATAGAAATGATAGAAAAAGTAAAATATAGCTGGAAAAAAGATGAAATCTATTATATAATAATGGATACCAAAAAACGTAGGACAAGATAGTATTTGTCAACAGGAGGATAGTGAAATGGCTGTAATACAAGAACTGATTCGTACGGAGAGCAATGGAACCATAAGCTTTGGAAATTATGAATTACCTGTAAAATCAAAAGTGGAAGATTTTGAATTTGAAGGAGATTTGTATAAAGTAAAAACATTTAAGGAAATCACGAAATTAGAGCGGAATGGAATGTTTGTATATGAGTCGGTACCGGGAACAACAGTAAAGGAACTTCAGGTAGTCGATGAAGGAATCAGTTTTCAAGTAGAAGGACCGGAAGACGCACAGATTACATTGGAACTTGCAGATGAAGCAGAGTATATTGTCTTTGTAGATGGAGTAAATGCAGGAAGCATGAAAACCAACTTAGGCGGCAAGCTGAACTTAAGCGTAGAGCTGAATGTTGGGACGTTGGTAACGGTTAAGATTGAAAAGACAGTTTAAGGTGAGTTAGACAGAATATAAGATGGACTGTTGCAGAGAGTGCAGCAGTCCTTTTTAGGACTTACAGGTGAAAAGATAGGAGAAATTTATGGTAAAGGGCAAAACAGTAACCGTGTTTTTTTGTCAGTCCTGTGGGTATGAATCATCAAAATGGATGGGACAATGCCCAGGATGCAAGGAATGGAATACATTTGTAGAAGAAACTGTGGGCAAGAAGACCGCAGGAAAACGCATAGGTAGCGCAAATTTATCAGAAGAAAAAAAACCTACCAAAATGTCTGAAATTAATATGCAGGACAAGGAAAGATTTCAAACAAAATTTCCGGAGTTAGACAGAGTGTTAGGAGGCGGTATTGTTCCTGGTTCCTTAGTTTTAGTAGGGGGAGATCCTGGAATTGGCAAATCCACGCTGTTGTTACAGGTTTGCAGAAATTTGGCAGAGGAGATGGAAGTACTTTACATTTCCGGGGAAGAATCTCTTCAGCAGATAAAAATGCGAGGAGAGCGAATTGGAACATTTTCAGATTTATTAAGTCTGTTATGTGAAACAAGTTTAGAACGGATTGAACAAGTAATAGAACGCTATAAACCTCAGGTAGTAGTTATTGATTCCATTCAGACTATGTATAGTGAAGAAGTTACATCAGCACCTGGAAGTGTATCTCAGGTAAGGGAATCTACAGCTAGACTGATGCAGATTGCAAAAGGGATGGGAATCACCATATTTATTGTAGGTCATGTTACAAAAGAAGGGGTTGTTGCAGGACCGCGAGTATTAGAACACATGGTGGATACCGTATTGTATTTTGAAGGGGATCGTCATGCCGCATACCGTATTCTGCGTGGGGTGAAGAACCGCTTTGGCTCTACCAATGAAATAGGTGTATTTGAAATGTGTGAAACGGGACTTCAGGAAGTAGAAAATCCATCTGAATATATGTTAAGTGGAAAACCTCAAGGGGCATCAGGCTCAGTGGTAGCGTGTTCTATGGAAGGAACTAGACCAATTCTATTAGAAATTCAGGCACTTGTCTGCCACAGTAATTTTGGAATTCCAAGAAGAACGGCAGCAGGAACAGACTTAAATCGTGTAAATTTGTTAATGGCAGTAGTGGAGAAACGTGCCGGATTATCCTTAGCAGGAAGTGATGCTTATGTAAATATAGCAGGCGGAATCAAAATGAATGAACCGGCAATAGATTTGGGAATTGTAATGGCGATTGCTTCTAGCTTTCGAGATAAAGCAATTGATGAAAAGGTGATTTGCTTTGGAGAAGTGGGACTTAGCGGAGAAGTCCGAGCGGTAAATATGCCACAACAAAGAGTCACAGAGGCAAAAAAGTTAGGATTTACCACTTGCATTCTGCCTAAAGTCTGTATAACAGGACTAACGGACACGAAAGGAATTCAGATAATTGGAGTAGAGAATATTAAGGAAGCAATCTATTATAAGTATAAGTAGTAGATAACGTAAGCGCAAGTAATAGATAGCGTAAGTGAAAGTAATAAATACCATAAGTACAAGTAATAGATAGCGTAAGTGAAAGTAATAGATACCATAAGTACAAACAAGAGATATGATAATTACAGGTTTTATAAGAAAATAAAATTACACAAAAATGAAATATAGGTTACAATAGTAATATCGAAAAACAGGAGAAAAAGGAAACATGGAAATGAATGAAATTTTGTCAAAAGTAGATCATACCTTATTGACGCAAACTGCAACTTGGGAAGAAATAAAGCAAATTTGCGATGACGCTATTACATATGGCACAGCATCTGTTTGTATTCCCCCCTCTTATGTAAAACAAGCACATGAGTATATGGAAGATAAGATGACCATTTGCACCGTAATTGGATTTCCAAACGGTTACCATACCACAGCAGTTAAAGTATTTGAGGTAAAAGATGCCATTGCCAATGGAGCCATGGAACTGGATATGGTAGTGAATATTGGCTGGATAAAAGATGGAAAGTACCAACAGATTGAAGAAGAAATCAAAGCATTGAAATCAGCTTGTGGCAGTAAAGTATTAAAAGTGATTATTGAAACATGTCTTTTGACAGAAGCAGAAAAAGTAAAAATGTGTGAAGTAGTAACCAGTGCAGGAGCAGATTTTATTAAGACCTCTACGGGATTTTCTACTTCAGGAGCTACCTTTGAAGATGTTGCATTATTTGCAAAGCATGTGGGAAAAGATATTAAGATTAAAGCAGCAGGAGGAATTGCATCTTTTGATGATGCAAAAGAGTTTATTTCACTTGGAGTATCCCGATTAGGGACCAGCCGAATAGTAAAAATTGCTAAACATCAAGTGGCTGATGGATATTAGATTTCTTTGGTATGCTGAGATTTTTTGATTTTTATGCTATAATAAATATTAAAAAAGATTATTTGTGCAAAACACAAAAGGAGGATGCTTATGAGAAAAGTAGTAGCATGGATGTTGGTTCTAGTACTTGCGATGGGAACATTAACCGCATGTGGCTCAACCGATGGAGGTAGCACAGACAAAGGCGCAACTACTAAGGAAGAGGGAACCAAAGAGGGAACATATGAAATCGCACTAGTTACTGACGTTGAAAGCATTGACGACAAATCTTTTAATCAGGGAGCATGGGAAGGTGTTGTAGAGTATGGAGAGAAAAATGACATTTCTTACAACTATTTCCGTCCATCAGAAGATTCTACAGAAACTCGGATAGAGGCCATAAAGACAGCAATTGACAAAGGTGCAAAAGTTGTTGTTTGTCCGGGAATTTTATTTGAAGAAGCAATTTATACAATTCAGAAAGATTACCCAGATACCATGTTCTTATTATTAGATGGTGAACCACATGATGCAGATTGTAACTATGAGATAGCACCTAATGTTCACTGTATTCTTTATCAAGAAGAGCAAGCAGGTTATTTTGCAGGATATGCAGCAGTAAAAGAAGGATATAAAGAACTTGCTTTTTTAGGCGGCATTGATGTTCCGGTAGTTATAAGATATGGATATGGATATATTCAAGGTGCTGACGCAGCAGCGAAGGAAATGAATGTGAAAGTGAATATGAAATATTGGTATTCAGGATCTTTTGCTCCAACAGATGATATTGTGAACAAAGTTTCAGGTTGGTATACAGATGGAACAGAAGTAGTATTTGCATGTGGTGGTAATACTTACCTTTCCGCTACACAGGCAGCAGAAGCAGCAGAAGGAAAAATAATTGGTGTTGACGTAGACCAGTCAGCCGAATCTGATGCTATTATCACCTCAGCAACGAAAGAATTAACAACTTCTGTAGTAATGGCATTAGGTCAGTTATATGACAATGATGGAACATGGTCGACAGATTTAGGTGGTAAGACTTCTATATTAGGTGTAGCAGATGATGGTGTTGGCTTACCAACAGCAGAAGGCTCTTGGAGAATGAAGAAATTTACAGTAGATGATTATGCTGCTTTGTTTGAGTCTGTAAAGAGTGGAAAAGTTACTATTTCCAACAATACACAAGCAGCTCCAACAACAACAAACGTAACAGTTGATTATCAGAACTAATTTATGTAAGGTTTCATGAAATTAGTAGTAAGGGTGTTGCAAAATTATACATTGTTCAACAGTGAGCAAAAATTTTGCAATATCCTTATTCTTTTATAAAACGAAGGAAGATAAAGAGAGGTAAAGCCAATGAGCGAGTATGTAATTGAAATGCTGAACATTACAAAGGAGTTTCCTGGCATTAAAGCCAATGATAATATTACCCTTCAGTTAAAAAAGGGCGAGGTACATGCCTTACTAGGTGAGAATGGTGCAGGAAAATCTACGTTAATGAGCGTACTGTTTGGACTTTATCAACCGGAAAAAGGCTGTATTAAAAAGAACGGAGAGGTTGTGAAGATTCAAAATCCAAATGACGCAAATAATTTGAAGATAGGTATGGTACATCAGCATTTCAAGTTAGTCGAAGTATTCTCTGTACTGGATAACATTATCCTTGGGGTGGAGCCAAACAAAATGGGGTTTTTACAGAAGGAAGAAGCACGAAATAAAGTAGTAGAATTAAGTCAGCGTTATGGATTAAAAGTAGACCTAGATGCAATCATTGAAGATATATCTGTTGGAATGCAGCAGAGGGTAGAAATTTTAAAAATGCTTTACCGAGATAATGAAATTTTGATTTTTGATGAACCAACAGCAGTACTGACATCACAGGAAATTGATGCATTAATGGAAATTATGCGTAGATTTACCAAAGAAGGAAAATCTATCTTATTTATTACTCATAAGTTAAATGAAATTATGGCAGTAGCAGACCGCTGTACGGTATTAAGAAAAGGGAAGTACGTGGGGACAGTAGAGATTGAAGGTACAACAAAAGAAGAACTTTCCAAAATGATGGTAGGCCGCGATGTTAGCTTTCAGGTGGAAAAAACATCTGCAAAACCAAAAGATGTGATATTACAGGTAGAACATGTAACCGTTGCATCTAAACACTATAAAAAGGATCCTGTAAAGGATGTTTCTTTTGAAGTTAGGCGTGGAGAAATTGTATGCCTGGCAGGAATTGAAGGAAATGGACAAACAGAACTGATATCAGCCCTGACAGGACTTGAACCTGCTAGTAATGGTAAGGTAATTCTTAAAGGAGAGGAGATTACCAAAGCATCTATCAGAGAACGATCTAAAAAAGGGATGAGCCATATTCCGGAAGACTGTCATAAACATGGACTGGTTCTTGATTATACATTGGAAGAAAATTTAGTATTGCAGCAGTATTGGAAACCGAAATTTCAAAATAAAGGATTTATTCGCAGGAAAAATATTAGAAACTATGCCAACAAACTGATACAGCAGTTTGATGTAAGAAGCGGACAAGGCTCGATGACTACGGTAAGAAGTATGTCTGGTGGTAATCAGCAAAAAGCAATGATTGCCAGAGAAATTGCAAAAGAGCCAGAACTTTTAGTAGCAGTACAACCAACGCGTGGATTGGATGTAGGAGCTATTGAGTATATTCATAAGCAGTTAGTGTCACAAAGAGATGATAATAAAGGTGTACTTTTAGTATCATTGGAACTAGATGAGGTTATGAATGTTAGTGATAGGATTCTTGTGATGTATGAAGGAGAAATTGTGGGTGAATTTAAAGCGGAAGAAACCACAGTAGAAGAACTGGGATTGTATATGTCCGGAGCAAAACGACAGACAAAGGAGGAAACAAAGCATGAATAAGGTTCGCAAAGCATTGGGAAGCAAAGCTTCTGTGAGTATTCTGGCATCTGTTTTATCTATTGTGGCTGGTTTGGTTTTTGGATTGATTTTATTGTTTTGTTTTAATGCAGATTATGCAGTAGGTGGATTTTGGAAATTGATTACAGCAGGAATTTCCACATCGGATAAAATAGCAAAAACATTATATCAGGCAGCACCATTAATTTTAACTGGTTTGTCCGTTGGATTTGCATTTAAGACGGGATTGTTTAACATTGGAGCTTCTGGACAGTATACCGTAGGTGCATTTTGTGCATTAACTGCTGGAATTCAGTTTCGTATGCCTTGGTATGTGGCACTATTAGCAGCAATGGTAGGCGGAGCAGTCTGGGGGGCAATTCCAGGTATCTGTAAAGCATTTTTTAATGTAAACGAAGTAATTACTTCTATTATGTTTAACTGGATTGGATTGTTTATGGTGAATATGGCAATTAATAATATGCCGGTTATGATTGCAAACTATTGGGGTGCATCCTATAGTGACCGTACAGCAAATTTAGCATCTGCAAATCCAACAGCCATGATTCCGAAAGCAGGACTAGATCAATTGTTTGCCTCAAACTATATGAATATCAGCATTTTTATTGTAATTTTTATTGCGGCTATTGTGTATATTGTGCTGGAAAAGACAACTTTTGGATATGAATTAAAAGCATGCGGATATAATCGCAATGCAAGTACATATGCAGGAATCAGTACAAAGCGTAATATTGTAATGTCCATGGTAATTGCAGGAGCATTGGCAGGTATTGGCGGAGGAATTTATTATTTGAGTGGAACCGCTCAATATACACTTGTGAAATCTTTACTCAGTATGGGATTCAACGGTATTCCAGTAGCTTTATTGGCAAGTTCTAATCCCATTGGAATTGTTTTTTCTGGTCTTTTTGTTTCGTATATTCAGGTTGGTGGAGAAGCAATGCAGCCTGAATTTGTAAAAGAAATTATTGATATCATTATTGCAGTAATTATTTACTTAAGTGCATTTTCCTTGCTGATTAAGGGGGCAATTGGAAAGCGACTAGCATGGGAAGACACAAATGTAAATGAGAATACAGCTCCTGCTAATAAGAAGGAAAAAGAAAGTGAGGTGGCAAAGAAATGAATGTTTTAGCCAGTATTATCAGCGCCACAATTATCTTTGCAGTACCGTTACTATTAGTTGCTTTAGGTGGTATGTTTTCAGAACGAAGTGGTGTAATCAATATTGCACTAGAAGGTATTATGATTATTGGAGCATTATTTTCCTGCTTAATGCTAAGAATGTTTGATGACAGTGGATTTGGACAGGAACATCCTCAGCTTGCCATGTTTTTTGCTATTTTGGTGGCAGCATTAAGTGGAGGCATATTTTCATTACTTTTAGCATTTACATCGATTCAGTTAAAAGCAGATCAGACGATAGGCGGAACTGCACTTAATATGATGGCTCCTGCATTTGCTGTTGTACTTAGCTGGGCAGTTCAAGGACAAGGTCAGACTACCATTTTAATTCCCACTTGGATTCGCATTAAGGAGGAAACATTTGGAATGGAAGCTGGAGAAGGTTTTCTTAATACGTTAATTTTTAAAAATTTCTATATGACAACACCCATCGCATTTCTGTTACTAATTGCGGCAATTGTATTTTTATATAAAACAAAAACAGGTCTTCACTTACGTGCCTGTGGAGAGCATCCACAAGCTGCGGATTCTGTGGGCATCAATGTATTTCGAATGAGATATATGGGAGTAGTTATTTCCGGATGTCTTGGAGGTATTGGTGGACTTGCGTTTACAGTGGCAGCAGGAAGTGGATTTCAGTCTACGGTTGCAGGATATGGTTTCCTTGCATTGGCGGTTATGATATTTGGTAACTGGAAGCCAATTAGTATTTTAGGAGCATCGTTACTCTTTGCGTTCTTTAAGGTGCTGGGCGCATATAGTGCAAGTATTCCATTTATGCCTAAATTTGAAAATATAAAATCTAGTGAATATATTTATTTGATGATTCCATATGTAGTTACTATGGTGGTGCTAATCTTGACTTCTAAAAAGTCCAGAGCACCAAAAGCAGAAGGTATTCCATACGATAAAGGTGCAAGATAACTTTATCTGTTGCAATAGAAAAGACGTTCCGCCTATTTTAAACTTTATAAGTTGAAATAGGCAGAACGTCTTTTTATTTTTTATATAATAGGCGAATTGAATTTAATACACAAAGCATAGCAACACCACTGTCAGCAAATACAGCCATCCACATGGATGCATGACCGGTAAGACCTAGAATCATGACCAATGATTTGATGATAAGTGCAAAGATTACATTTTGCCAGGCTATTTTATTGGTTGCTCTAGCAATAGAAATAGATTGAGGAACAGCTAGCATATTGGAAGTCATAAATACTACGTCAGCAGCTTCAATTGCAGCATCTGCACCACTTCCCATGGCAGCACCTACATTAGCACCTGCAAGTACAGGAGCATCATTGATGCCATCTCCTACAAACATAACGGAACCATTTCTTTTACGAATTTCTTGAAGTATATTTAACTTATCTTCTGGGAGAAGTCTGGCATATACTTCATCAATGCCGGTACTAGTAGCTACTTCATTGGCACTTGACTGTGTGTCACCAGTAAGCATTATGGTGGTGATTTGCATTTTCTTTAAGGCGGAAATTGCTGGTGCAGCTTCTGTCTTAATGGTATCTGCAATGATAAGAGAACCGGCAAGTACGCCGTTAATTGCAAGAAATACCTGCGTGCCATAATTGTTCTTAGAACTATCATTCATGGTTATTTTGTGTTTTTCCATGAGTTTTTGATTTCCTACTAATAAGGTTCCAATGGGAAAGGATGCTTCCATTCCATATCCTGCAATCTCTTTTAAAGTCAGAGCAGAAGGTAAGCAAAGTTCCTGTTCCTTTGCTGCCGAAACAATACTTACAGCAATGGGATGAGTAGAAGTTTGTTCACATTGGGCACAAAAGGTGAGAATTTCCTTGGGCGTATAGGTGCTAAAGGTGAGAATGTGTTGAACAACAAAATTTCCTTTGGTTATGGTTCCCGTTTTATCCATTACAACAGTGGTCACTTTATGTAAAGCTTCCATGGAAACACCGCCTTTAAATAAAATTCCTTTTTTAGAGCCTGCGCCAATTCCTGAAAAAAATGCAAGTGGAACACTTAACACAAGTGCACAAGGGCAGCTAATTACTAAGAAAGTTAATGCAGCATAAATCCAATGTGACCAGTTTCCGGTTAATATAGAAGGAATAAGAGCAGTGGAAAGTGCAGTAATCACAACAAATGGAGTATAAACCCGTGCAAATCTAGTAATAAATCGATGAATTTGAGGTTTGCTTGCAGCAGCATTTTCCACAGAATCCAGAATACGAGTTACCATGGAGTCTTTTAAAATGTTTTCTACGCGTATTTTTAACTGACCAGAAGTGTTGATACAACCGGAGGTTACCTTATCCCCAACAACAACTCTAACAGGCACCGGTTCACCCGTGATAGGGGAGGTATCCAATCGGCTTTCGCCTTCTACTATTTCACCATCTAAAGGAATACGATCTCCTGGGTGCACCAACAAAACATCATTTAGCTGAGCCTGTTTTGCTGGAATGACAGTAATGCCAGTGTTGGTTATTATAGTGACAACTTCAGGGCGTAAATCAACCACCTCCATAATTTGAGAACGACTTCGTTCCACTGCAATTTCCTCAAAATAGGTGCCAATACGATAGAAAAGCATAACACCTACGGCTTCTGGATATTCTTGAATAGCAAATGCTCCTAAGGTAGCAATGCTCATAAGAAAGTTTTCATCAAATATTTGCCCTTTTAATAAATTTTTACCCGCAGTCAATACAATTTTTCCACCTAAAATAAGATAAGAAAGAATATAAATAGGAAGAATAAAATAAGAGCCAATGCTTAAGTGCTCCAATAGTTCTCCGGCAATAAAAAGGAAAGCACCCACAAGAACGGAATATAAATCAACTTTTTTTTGAGAAAAAGGATATTTGGATGATTCGACTTTGATGTCTTTGCTGGAAACCTCCAGTTTACTTACTACCACTTGGGACTCAATAGAGGTACAAATATCCTGAATTTTTTGAAGCAGTATCGTTTCGTTGGAAACAGCTTGCGGAGAAACAAAGACGCGAAGCTGCTTGGTTGTAAAAGTTAAGGAAGCTGAAGTTACTTCTGGCAGTGAGTTGATACGCATTTCCATTTTGGATGCACAATTGGCACAACCAAGATGTTCCAACAAAAAAACAAACCGGATATCGGTGCTGCGATGATGTTCTAGATTACAGGAACAAGAATCAGAGTGTGCGTGATGTTCCAAATTACAGGAACAAGAATCAGAGTGTCTGTGATGTTCCAAATTACAGGAACAAGAATCAGAGTGTGCGTGATGTTCCTGTTCACGACCACAAGAACGAAGGTAGCTATTTTTATTTTTCAATATACTCATGTTATAACCTCCTACTAATTGGAAAAAATATAAGTTATTAAATGCTCATATGAGCAACTGTTCATATGAAGATTAAATCATAGTTACAAAATCCTGTCAATACTTAAAGTAGATATTTTTATAAAAAGTAGTATAATGAATAAGGAAAATAAAATGGTACACATTGATACGTTCTAAAATTTAAATAAAAAAATGGTAACATTTAAAAAGTCACATCATATTTATTAATCATAGATGCATATAGAATTGCACCAAGAGAGGAAAAAAATGCATAAAAATGAAATAAGAATAAAAACAAAAGAACAACTTAACGGAATTCGAGAAAGTGGAAAACGTAATATAGAAATTCTAGATATGGTATCAGAAAAAATTGAACAGGGAATGACTACAGAGGAATTGGATCGAATTGTATTTGAAAGGACAAAAGAGTTAGGCGGAATTCCGGCTCCATTACATTATGAAGGATTTCCAAAAAGTGTATGTACTTCTATTAATAATCAAGTATGCCATGGTATTCCCTCTCAAGATGTAGTGATTCAGGATGGAGATATTATCAATGTAGATGTTTCAACAATTTATGATAATTATTTTTCGGATTCTTCTAGAATGTTTAAAATTGGAAAAATTTCACCTAAGGCAGGGCGTTTGGTAGAAGTTACGAAAGAATGTGTGGAAAGAGGATTGGCACAAGTATATCCTGGAAATAGATTTGGAACAATGGGTCATGCAGTACATCAACATGCGAAAAATAATGGTTATACTGTGGTAAGCCAAATTGGCGGTCATGGAGTTGGAATTGAGTTTCATGAAGAACCATACGTAAGCTTTGTATCAAAGGCTGGCACTGGAGCAGTGTTTGTACCTGGAATGGTATTTACCATTGAACCTATGGTAAATGCAGGAAAGGATAGAATCTATATTGATGGAAATAATAACTGGACAGTTTACACTATGGATGGCAAACTATCTGCACAGTGGGAGGTCATGCTGGCTGTGACAGAAAAAGGATATGAAATTATGGCATATTAAGATGAAATTGACAAAAAAGAAGATATAAAATAAAAAAAATAAAAAATTCACACAATTCAAGAAAAATCATGCTAAAAACTTACTATAATTTTATTGTGGAAATTTGTTGACACCGAAGAATAAACATGGTAAGATAACATTCGTCGCTAAGGAAAGCAGCTGAAACATGTAAATGACTGTCGCAAGCAGAAAGCTTGAAACTGACAAAAAATTACAAAAATGTAAAAAAGTTGTTGACAAACGCGAATGACTATGATAAGATATAGAAGTTGTCGCATGAGACAGACAAGCCTCAACAACAACAGCAACCTTGATAATTGAACAGTGAAATAACCTTGAAAGATTCTAAGAGTTTCTACTTAATAAGTAGAACGAATCAGTGAAAACTGATTGAATTTTTTTTGAGAACAGCATTGAAAAATGCAACCTTAAAACAGTAATGAAACAATAAAGCCAGATATTCTGGCAGGAACAAAACTTTTTATGAGAGTTTGATCCTGGCTCA
>JAVVUO010000027.1:0-37136 GCA_036653135.1 Lachnospiraceae bacterium | reverse complement strand
TATTTCTCAAAAATCGGCAGATTGGTACTTTGGGAGGATTTAATTATTGCAGATTTACATTTTGCGGAAACTCAAGATACAAGGTGTTCTTTGTGCTAGTTTATCTTTGTTTTATTCCTGTTTTAATGAAACAGTAAGCTGATTAAATGGAATCTCAATTTTATTTTCATCAAACTGTTCTTTTATTTCTTCGGTAATGCGCCATTTAGCTGCCCAATAGTTTTCTGTTTTTACCCACATGCGGCATCCCAGTCTTACTCCACTTTCTTCTAATGCATCTACAAATACTACCACTTCTTCCTGCTCTAAATAGGCCAAATCTGATTGCAGTATCCTTGTGAGAATTTCCTTGGCTTTTTTTATGTCTGTATCATAAGAAATTGCCACATATAAATCTACCATGCGTTTCTCTTGGGAAGTCACATTGGTCAAACTGGAATTTGCAAGAATCCCATTTGGAATTACTACCGTCTTATTATCCACTGTCAAAAGCTTGGTATAAAAAATCATAATTTCTTTTACTGTACCTTCGTTCTTACGAGTATCTTCAATAATATAATCTCCCACCTTAAACGGCTTAAATATTAAAATTAACACACCACCTGCAAAATTAGCCAAACTTCCCTGTAGTGCCAGACCTACTGCTAGTCCTGCAGAACCTAATACTGCCACAACTGAAGTGGTTTCTACTCCTAGTTGATCTACTACCGCTACGATTAATACAAAATAAAGGAGCATTTTTGTCAAAGAATCTAAAAACTGTATGATACCTTGGTCTATACTAGAACGTTCTAGTGCTTTTCTTAATATTTTGCGCAGCCATTTGATGATTTTTCTTCCAACCAGATATATAAATAACGCCAATACCATATGCACGGCAAAATCTAAAAGTCCTGGAATCACATTACTTAAAGAGGTTTTTAAAATTCCAGGTTGTGTTACCTTGCTCAGTTCTTCTAGGTCTGCCAACTGGTCTGTTTCCACTTTTAACAGTGTCCTATTTACTACTATTGTTAACATTGTACCAAACATTCTCTATCTCCTTTTACTATAACACGATTTACAATATCACTTTTCTTATTTTGTAATAATAGCATAGGTTATTTTCCCATGCAAGTATTACTATTTTTTCCTAGTATATTTTGTTTTTTCCAACAATTTAAGCAAAATAGGTCTATTGACACATTGTTTTAAATTTACTATAATTATCTTATACTATTCTAGTAACGTGATAAACCAATCATAGGAGGTGAGACTTATGAAGGAACAGCTCATAAATGTGGTAGATGTTATTCGTAATGCATATCAACATGTAGATTCACGGCTTAGTAACCATGGGGAACGTGTGGCATATATTTTGATGAAAATGCTAGAAGACAGCCCTGAATTTTCTCCTCAGGACAAGCAGGATATTTTTATGCTTGGACTTCTGCATGATGTGGGTGCTTACAAAAAAGAAGAAATTGATGCCATGCTTTCTTTTGATTTAGGTAAGACTATGGAACATTCCATCTTTGGCTATCTTTTGTTTCAGCGGTTTTCCCCCTTACCTGATTATGGAGATGTGATTTTATATCACCACAATTACAATGCACAGTATTATTCTGTACCTATTGATGAATATCATCGAAAACTTGCACGTTTTATTCATCTTGCAGACCGAATTGATATTTTTTGTCTTTCACATAAGACCGAAGAACTTCCTGCTTTTTTATATAAAAATCAACATCAGCTATTTTCCATAGACGATATTCTATGGTTTCTTCAATCCGATGAAACTCATCATATTTTAGACCGCTTATTGTCTGGAGCATATAAAAAAGATTTAACATATTATACCAGCCATTCTCTTTTGCTTTCCGGAGAACAGTTGCACGATTATTTGCTTATGTTTATTTACTCTATTGATTTTAGAAATAGTTTGACTGCAACGCATACCAGTTATGCTGTCCATTTAAGCAAAAAAATTGCACAGATGCTACGGTTGACTTCGACCTCTTGTAAAATTGTTGAACTTTCTGCACTTTTGCATAATATTGGAAAGATATCCCTGCCTTCCCAATTACAGACCATGGATGATTATGATATTTATTTAAAACGTTTAAACGAGTATGCTACATTAGAGATTACTCACGATATTTTGTCCGAAGCAGTAGATACACAAATCCTGCAAATTATAGATCAGTCTTTTCAGCTTATTCACTGTTGGGCAAATAATAGTAAGGTGACCTTTTCTCCTTCTCCTGCAGTTGAAATTGTATCCATGTCCTACCTTATCAGTAACGCGATAACATTAGATTCCGATATTGGCGCTAACCACTGTGATGAACTTCTTCCTTATTTAAAGGAAAAATACCGGTTATGTGGACAAGACCCTTCCACTCTTTTAGCCGTTGAAAAGCATTATTCCAATATTCTTTTGGAAACTACTGCTGCCACCGAAACGATTCAAGGAATTTACCGTAATATGAAGAACGATAATCATTCCCTGAATATGATTTTAACTCATTACAATAAAAAATATTTGTAATTTTTACAATTTGCGTCGTGTCAATTGATTGACATATTACGTCTTTGCCGCAATACAATCCTCACGGAGCATTTTTGATTACATCGGAAGCACTTTTCTATATAATCAAATAGGCACTATGTTAGGGAATTTCCCCCTCATAGTGCCTATTTTTTATTTAATCACGCGTACACGTAATACTCCTTCAATTTCTCCTAATTGAGTAACTGCTACTCCTGTAATAGGAGTATCAATGTCTAATAAAGAATATGCATAATTTCCACGACTCTTATTCATCAAGTCTGAAATGTTAATATTGTTGTTTTCTAATATTGCACTATATTTACTAATAATACCTTTTATGTTTTTATGTAAGATGCCTACACGTCCTTTTTCTTGACAAATACCCATGTTACAGTTGGGATAGTTCACTGAATTACGAATATTTCCGTTTTCTAGATAATCCTTCATTTCCTTTACTGCCATTACAGCACAATTATCTTCCGATTCTTCCGTGGAAGCCCCAAGATGTGGAATTACAATACAGCCCTTTTGACCTGCTGTCGTTGCATTTGGAAAATCAGATACATACTTCTTTACTTTTCCTTTTTTTATTGCAGCAAGAATTGCTTCTTCGTCTACTAAAAGATCTCTGGCAAAATTTAAAATCACAACTCCATCTTTCATTTGTTCAAATGCCACTTGATTTAGCATTTTCTTGGTATTTTCTAACAATGGAACATGAACCGTAATATAATCACATTCTGTGTATATTTCTTCTACCGTACTAATATGTTTGACATTTCTTGAAAGACTCCATGCTGCATTTACTGAAATAAATGGGTCATAACCATATACAGTCATTCCTAAATGAGTTGCTGCATTTGCCACCTTTACACCAATGGCTCCTAATCCTATTACTCCTAATGTTTTTCCGGCAATTTCACAACCTGCAAAAGCCTTTTTGGCAGATTCTGCTTCTTTTCCTACATTTGCATTTTCTTTATTTTCCAGTACCCACTGTATGCCTCCGGTAATATCTCTAGATGCCATCAGCATTCCTGCAAATACTAATTCTTTTACACCATTGGCATTGGCACCTGGTGTATTAAATACAACAATTCCTTCTTGTGCACATTGTTCTAATGGAATATTATTGACGCCTGCACCTGCTCTTGCAATGGTTGCAAGGTGTTTTGGTAATTCCATCTCATGCATAGACGCACTGCGAAGTAATATACCTTGTGCCTCTTTCATATCTTCCACTTTTTCATACTTATCATCAAACAAATCCAATCCCACATTTGCAATGGGATTTAAGCAATGGTATTGATACATAGTTAATTCTCCTCTTCAAATTTTTTCATAAATGCAACTAGCTTTTCCACACCTTCTTTTGGCATAGCATTATAAATGCTGGCACGCATTCCACCTACACTTCTGTGACCTTTTAAATTTTCAAATCCAGCTTCTTTTGCTTCTTTTACAAATTTTGCATCTAATTCTGTATCACCTGTTACAAATGGTACGTTCATAAGAGAACGGTCTTCTTTGCTTACTGTTCCGTGAAACATATGGCTATCATCTAAAAAGTCATATAATATCTGAGCTTTTTTTTCATTATACTCTTTCATGATTTCCAGACCACCCATTTTTTTCAACCACTTAAATACTTTGCCACAGATGTAGATTCCATATGCCGGAGGTGTATTATATAAAGATTTTGCATCTGCATGTATTTTATATTTAAGCATGGTTGGGGTTCCAGGCAAGGTATCCTCTGTAATTAAATCCTCACGTATGATTACAATAACCACACCAGCAGGTCCTATATTTTTCTGTACTCCACCATAAATAATACCGTATTTACTTACATCTACCGGTTCTGACAAAAAGCAGGAGGAAACATCTGCTACTAATGTATGCCCTTTGGTATTTGGTAATGCCTTAAACTTAGTTCCGTAAATGGTATTGTTTTCACAAATATAAACATAATCTGCATCTGCGGGAATATCTAAATTGGAGCAATCTGGAATATAGGAAAATGTCTTATCTTCTGAAGATGCCACTTTCACTGCTTCTCCGTAAATTTGTGCTTCCTGATATGCTTTTTTTGCCCACTGACCTGTTACAATATATGCTGCTTTTTTATTTTTCATTAAGTTCATGGGAATCATAGCAAACTGCTGTGATGCACCACCTTGTAAAAATAGTACCTTGTAATTGTTAGGAATATTCATCAATTCTCTTAAGTCTGCTTCTGCTTCATTAATAATGGTTTCATATGCCTTAGAACGATGACTCATTTCCATTACAGACATTCCGGTTCCTTTATAATCCATCATTTCTGCTGCTGCTTCTTGTAATACTTCTTCTGGTAGTACCGCGGGTCCTGCTGAAAAATTGTAAACTCTACTCATGTTTTTTTCTCCTCAAATTTTCTTGATTGTATGGTATTTATTAAACTTCTTCCTCTATATCCTCTTCAC
Organism: Lachnospiraceae bacterium; assembly: GCA_036653135.1. Taxonomy (GTDB): domain Bacteria; phylum Bacillota; class Clostridia; order Lachnospirales; family Lachnospiraceae; genus Petralouisia. Next base: position 32,138 of record JAVVUO010000027.1, on the reverse strand, counting down.
AAAATGCTTCACTAATGGCATCACCCGGTGCTACCATAGGCCAAACTTTGTCATCACTGTCAATGATGCAGTCAATTAATACCGGTGTTTTGCTTTTTAATGCCTTTGCAAATGCATCTTGAAATTCTTCTCTAGTTGTAGCTCGATATCCCACAGCGCCCATTGCCTCTGCCAGCTTTACAAAGTCTACACTGTCGTTTAAAACCGTTGCGGAATAATGCTGTTGATAAAACAAGGTCTGCCATTGACGTACCATTCCTAGTACATGATTATTAATGACTACTTGTATTAATGGAAGTTGTTCTCTAACTGCCGTGGCTATTTCATTCATATTCATTCGAAAGCATCCATCTCCGGCAATATTAATTACCTGCTTATCTGGATTGCCTATTTGGGCTCCAATTGCAGCACCCAGTCCATATCCCATGGTTCCCAATCCACCTGATGTAAGAAGTGTTCTAGGTTTACTATATTGATAAAATTGAGCTGCCCACATCTGATGCTGACCTACCTCTGTTACTATAATAGCTTTACCCTTTGTCATATGGTAAATCTGTTCCATTACATAAGGACCACTCAATCCGATATCGGAATACGCCAATGGATACATTGATTTATACTTCAGAATCTTTTGAATCCATGCCTCATGATCTTGCCGTGTCAGTCTTTGGTTCATGCAAATTAAAATATCTTTGACATCTCCTATAATATGAGCATCTGCCACAATATTTTTATTCACCTCCACCGGATCAATGTCAAATTGAAGAATTTTAGCATTCTTGGCAAACTTATCCGCATTTCCAATGACTCTATCACTAAATCTAACTCCAATGGCAATTAATAAATCACATTCACTTACGCCATAATTAGAAGCTTTCGTTCCGTGCATACCCAGCATACCCGTATAAAGTTGGTGTGTTCCATTAAATGCGCCTTTTCCCATTAGGGTATCTGCTACTGGAGCCTGAACTTTTTCTGCAAATTTCAATAACTCTTTGCTTGCATCTGAAATCACAGCTCCACCACCTACAAAAATATAAGGTTTTTTAGCTTCGCAAATCATTTTTTCTGCTGTTTCCAATGCTTCCTCAGTAATATCTTTCTTGGAGTACACTTGGTCTTCTATAAGCATTGCTTGAAATTCTGTCTTATATGCTGTTACATCCTTGGGAATATCTATTAATACCGGTCCAGGTCTTCCCCTTCTCGCAATCCGAAATGCCCGACGAATGGTGTCTGCTAATTGATCTATTTCTTTTACAATAAAATTATGCTTTGTAATTGGTGTTGTAATTCCGACGATATCTATCTCTTGAAAACTATCTTTGCCCAAAAGAGGTACACCAACATTACATGTAATTGCCACTATAGGTACAGAATCCATATAAGCTGTAGCAATTCCAGTTACTAGATTTGTAGCTCCAGGTCCTGAAGTTGCAAAGCAAACCCCTGTCTTTCCAGTTGATCTTGCATAACCATCTGCCGCATGAGAGGCACCTTGTTCATGAGATGTCAATACATGCTTAATTTCATTGCTATGCTGATATAACTCGTCATATAGATTTAAAATAGCACCACCCGGATACCCAAAGACAGTATCCACACCTTGCTCTTTTAAACATTCAATGACAATTTGTGATCCTGTCAGCTGCATATTTATTCCTCACTTTCTACACAAATGGCTTCATTTTTGTGCCATCTTTTGGTATCATTTTATTCTTTCTGCTATCAGATTACCCATTTCTACAGTGCCTACCTGAATCACTGCTTCTCGTTTCCATTCTTCCTGAGGCATAATATCAATAGTACGATAACCATCTTTTAATACCTGTTTCACTGCATTTTCAATAGCATCTGCCTCTTTGTCTAAATCAAAAGAATAGCGAAGCATCATGGCTGCACTTAAAATAGTTGCAATGGGATTGGCAATTCCTTTTCCTGCAATATCCGGTGCGGAACCGCCACTTGGCTCATAAAGACCAAACTTGGTATCATTTAAACTTGCAGAAGATAACATTCCAATGGAACCGGTTACCATACTAGCTTCATCGCTTAAGATATCTCCAAACATGTTCTCCGTTAGAATAACATCAAACTGCTTGGGGTCTTTCACTAACTGCATGGCACAGTTGTCTACCAACATATGTTCCAATGACACATCTGGATAGTCTTTTGCAACTTCTTCTACTACTTTTCGCCAAAGTCTGGAAGAATCCAATACATTTGCTTTATCTACACTAGTTACTTTTTTTCTACGTTTTCTAGCAATATCAAATCCTCTTACTGCAATTCTTCGAATCTCCGGTTCTGTATAGGTTAACGTATCTTCCGCGGTCATAATGCCTTCCCGCTCTTGGGTCATACGTCTTCCAAAGTATAACCCCCCAGTTAATTCTCTCATAATCATCATGTCAAATCCGCTTCCGATAATATCTTCACGTAAAGGACAGGCTTCTTTTAATTCTTCATATAAATATGCCGGTCTTAAATTGGCAAAAAGGTTGAGTGATTTACGTAAGTTCAATAATCCTGCCTCAGGTCTTAAATGAGGAGGGAGCTGATACCAAACCGATGTACTTGTATTTCCTCCAATAGAGCCCATTAAAACTGCATCAGATGCTTTTGCTTGATTAATGGCTTCCTCTGTTAATGGAACACCTGTGGTGTCAATTGATATTCCTCCCATTAGAATTTCTTCATATAAAAAAGTATGATCATAAATAGTTCCTGTTTTATTTAATATTTTTTTTGCTTCTTTTACAATTTCTGGGCCAATTCCATCCCCAGAAATTACACCAACATGATAATTCATGAATGCTCTTCCTTCCTACTCTTATTGCACTGCTATGATTACACTGCCCTTTATTGTCTTTCTCCTAAGAACATTTGTCAATAGTGACTTTATCCTAGTAAAGTTTATTAGTATTACTATATTATATTTATCTATGGATTTCAACTAAAATAGATATTTTTCTTTTTCATATCTATTATAACTTCTATTTATAGGAACTGTTTTGTTTCATGATTATATGTCATATTATTACGATAGTGCAATCCTGACGGAGCATTTTTTATTACACCAGAAACACGCTCCTATGTAATGAAAAACACCCTCGGCAAAAACTACCGAGGATGAGCTTTGTTGTTATAATACCTTGTGCTTATTTACTTTCTACTGCTTCTTCTGGTCTTTCTACCATTGCTACCGCAGACTTCTGCATTGGAATACGGCAATTCTTATTGTTACCAAATTCAACAATAACAGTATCATCTGTAATGTCAATTACACTTCCATAAAAACCACTGGTAGTTAACACCGTATCACCTACTGCCAATTCTGCCAGCATACTATTCTTCCGCTTTGTTTCTTTTTGCTGCGGACGAATCATCATAAAGTAAAGTGCTACTAACATAACGACAATCCAAAGAACAGAAAATCCAGTCATAGCAGTAGCTCCTTGTGTTGCTAAAATAGACATACTTTTTCCTCCTAAATGCTTTCATTGTCCGACTTCCTGATTTTGTACTTCTCATTTTTGCCTTTCGGCTTTCGGACATGCTGGTTATATTATACACAAATTTCAATGTAAGAGCAAGAGGTTTTGAAATGTTTTTACTTTTCAAAGTTATATATTTTCATAAAAAAAACGCCTAGAACCATCATTTCAGATTCTAAGCATCCTTTCGGGTTGGGCTGTTCGCTATTGCTAACAATCAGTCAACAGCTCGTAGGGGAATCGAACCCCTGATTCCGCCGTGAGAGGGCGGCGTCTTAACCGCTTGACCAACGAGCCTTGTTGAAACTCAACATTGTTATTATATATGCTGAGCTTCAAAATGTCAAGTACTATTTTTTCAAAAGTACAAAAAATTCAAATTAAGTACACAATTCTAACAATAAATGAAATGGATAACGCAATTCTCTTGCTGCAAATTATGCTACTTTTGCCTTTGCAATTTCTGCTAATGCTGCAAATCCTTCTGCATCGTTAACAGCCATTTCAGCTAACATTTTACGGTTAACTTCTACCTCAGCTAGTTTTAAACCATACATAAACTGGCTGTAAGAAATCCCATTAATTCTTGCTGCTGCATTAATACGTGCAATCCATAACTGTCTAAACTGTCTTTTTCTTTCTTTTCTACCTGCATAAGAACTTGTTAAGGCTCTCATAACAGACTGTTTAGCAACTCTATACTGTTTGGAACGAGCTCCTCTGTATCCTTTTGCTAACTTTAATACTCTATTATGTCTTTTTTTAGCGTTTAATCCGCCTTTAATTCTTGCCATGACTTCTATTCCTCCTTAACTCATTCTTATAAATATGGTAAAATCTTCTTCATGTTCTTAACATTAGTTGCATCTGTAATGGTTGATTTCCGCAAATTTCTCTTTCTCTTTGTGGATTTCTTTGTTAAGATATGACTCTTATACGCTTTATTTCTCTTTAATTTTCCAGTACCTGTTACCTTGAAACGCTTTGCAGCTGCTCTGCTAGTTTTAATTTTTGGCATTTTAATTTCCTCCTTAAATCCAATTATTTCTTTTCTGTCAACACCATGCTGATGCTGCGCCCTTCTAACTTAGGTGTCTTCTCCACAACAGCAATATCTGCCATTGCCTCCGCAAATTCATCTAAAATGTGTCTGCTACTGTGTATGTGAGCCATTTCTCTTCCGCGGAAACGCAGGGTAATCTTTACCTTATTACTCTTTAAAATAAATTTTCTTGCTGCATTAATTTTTGTATTCAAATCATTGGTATCAATGTTTGGTGACAAACGAATCTCTTTAATGTCCACAGTCTTTTGTTTCTTCTTAGCTTCTTTTTCTTTTCTTATAAGCTCGTATTTATATTTGCCGTAATCAATAATCTTGCATACTGGCGGCTTTGCTGCGGGCGCAATCTTTACCAGGTCAAGTTCTTCATCCTGGGCAAGCTTTAACGCGTCTTTCGCTGACATAACGCCAAGCTGTTCTCCGTTTTCGCCAACTAAACGAACTTCCTTGTCTTTAATTTGTTCATTAATCATTAAATCACTAATGGTTGTGCACCTCCAAAAATTAATATAAAAAAATGGATAGACGACTATCCACTTCTATTCTAATACTCTCGTATTTGTTACCGAATATAAACCATTAGTCACATGTTCGTGCTACGGTGAGAGTGGATACTCTACTTTGTTTTTCCTTACAACTTCATTACTTTACCATATTTCAATTATTCCGTCAAGTACTTTTTCTAGTTTTTATTTGCAGATTTTCCGGTTTTTGTTTGCAGATTATCTCCGTCCTCATACGATACTGAAACTGTCAGCTTATTCAGGTTTCCCAGTCTTTCATAAACAATCGTATCTGCAATCTCCCGAACCATAAAAATTCCCATCCCACCTATGGGGCGCTCCATAATATCAGCAGTTATATCCGGCTTTTCCTTCTCAAGAGGATTAAATGCCTTGCCGCCGTCAATAAAACATAAATATATCATACTTGTTTCTTTATCAACAGCCACTTCCACCGTCATATCTCCCGTTTCATCGTATGCATAGCGAATAATATTAATCAGTAGTTCTTCACACAAAACTTGAATTAAATTGCGTTCCTTCTTTTGCAATTCTACTGACTTAGCAATTTGACTTAATATTAGATTTATCATACTGTTCAAATTTTCTAAAACCGCTCTTTGGGTCACTGACGTCATATCCACTCCTATTCTACTGTGATGAAATCAATCAGATTGCTCACTTTTTTACATTCTTTCCTATGGTAATTACAATGCTTCTTGCTTTTAGTAAAATTTCTTTTTCATTTTCAACTTTCTTTAATTTTGTTTCGTCCATTATTTCATCCTGTTCTAATACAGTTGTATCCGCAAACAGATGCCAGCTTTTTCCTTCCGGCAGTATTGGTAGCTGCATATGATGTGCTTCCCAGTGCATGTTCAATCCCACATAAATAAAATAGTCCTGATCCATTCCATATTTTATCTTATCCTCTGCATACATTACACCCATCACCAGATTATCAAAGCCGCCATCTCTCTCCCACGCATTAATTCCATGCCAGGATAACTCTGGATACCCGGTTCCATTATAGTCTGTATCAAACGTATGGTTCCTTATAACAGGATGTGTTTTTCTAAGAGCTATTATTTTCTTAAAATAATAAAACAGATCCTTATTACGTTTTAAATCATCCCAATCCAGCCAGGATATCTCATTATCCTGACAATAGGCGTTGTTGTTTCCACATTGTGAATTGCCAAATTCATCCCCGGCTAAAAGCATCGGAACACCACGGCTAATCAGTAGTATCGTTGCTGCATTTTTGACTTGCTGCATTCTTAACTGAAGAATATTACTATTTTCAGTCTTTCCCTCATAACCGCAGTTCCAACTTACATTGTCGTTGCTTCCATCTTGATTATTCTCACCATTGTCAAAATTGTGCTTTTCATTGTAAGATACTAAATCCATTAATGTAAAACCGTCATGACATGTAATAAAATTAATGGAAGCATTCGCCGATCTGTTATTGTACATATCCGGTGAGCCGCTGATTCTATCTACAATCTCATTAGCTGCACTGACATACCCTTTTAGAAAGTATCGAATGGTATCTCTATACTTTCCGTTCCACTCTGCCCATTTTCCCCATGAAGGAAAGGAACCAACCTGATACATTCCGCCTGCATCCCATGCTTCTGCAATTAGTTTTGTTTTGGATAAGATTGCATCTCCTGCTAAAACTTCAAGCAGCGGCGGACTCGTCATGGATTCTCCATTTGCGTCTCTTGCTAAAATAGAAGCCAAATCAAAACGAAAGCCATCAATATGATATTCAGAAACCCAGTAGCGCAGACAATCAAGAATGCTTGTTCTTACAATGCTGTTATTACAGTTCAAGGTGTTGCCACATCCGCTGAAATTGTAATACTCACCTTCTGGAGTCAGTAAATAATAAGTTTTATTGTCAATTCCCCTATATGAAATATAAGGGCCTTGCTCATTTCCCTCCGCGGTATGGTTAAATACAACATCCAAAATGATTTCTATTCCATTTTCATGGAGTACTCTTACCAGATTTTTTAGCTCATCAACCTCCATGCCGTACTTTCCTGTCGCTGCATAACCTGTCTTTGGAGCAAAAAAGCATACAGGAGAATATCCCCAGTAGTTATAAAGTTTTCTTCCATCTATTTCTCTGTAGTTTTCAAATTCGTCAAATTCATATATCGGGAGAAATTCAATACAATTAATTCCCAACTCTTTTAAGTAAGGTATCTTCTCAATAACTCCTGCAAATGTTCCTCCATATTTAACCTGACTGGAGGAATGCTTTGTAAAACCTCTTACATGAGTCTCATAAATAATCAAGTCCTCCATATTGTATTCTAGCTGTTTATCGCCATTCCAGTCAAAATCATCATAAGCAATCCGCCCTCGATACTGGAATGTATCATCCCAATCCGGCTCCTCTCCCCAGACAGCTCTGCCTGAAACAGATTTTGCATAGGGATCCAGCAGAATTTTTTCTTTATTAAACCAGTAACCCGAATCCGGTTCAAACTTCCCATCCATTTGGTATCCATATTCCACTTCTACATAATCTATATCAAATACAATGATGGAATACACATCTCCAATCCGAAATTCCTGCGGAAGTGGAATCACTGCATACGGCTCTCGTTCTCGCTTATGAAATAAAAGCAGTTCACAGGCTGTTGCATGCTTTGAATAGATGGAAAAATTCACTCCACCAGGCACAATTGTTGCACCAAAGGGCAACGCCTTACCAATTCTAAACTTAATGCCGTTCAGCTCATGCGTAGGATAGCTGTCGATTCTAATCATGTTTATTCCTCCTATGCAAAATCAGTAAATATTGAAGCAAATCCCGTCATTTCCATTACTTCCATAACTTCTTCCTTCAAATTCACAAGTCTCATTTTTCCATCGTTTATCTTAATCTGTTTTCCTGCCATTAAGAGAACTCGCAACCCCATACTGGATACGTAACCACAGTTTTCCATGTCTAGCGTGAGCTGTGTTCCCTTTTCCAATAAAGCCAAAATTTCTTTTGCCGCTTCATCGCTGGACTGACCATCTAGCGGTCCATTCAATTTTATCTCCACCTCATGCCCTGACTTTTTTACGTCTATTTTCATAATCACTTTCTCCTCGATTCTAAGGTAGTGTAACGTATTACACTACTATTTTTATAGGTAACGAGAGCGGCCCTTGAATTAGAAAAATATCACTTTTCAAGGAGGCACACCATTATGATTTATCAAAAAATTAAAGATCTATTTGTTTCATCTGTAGAACTTATTAGTTCTGACATTTCTAATTATTCCGTCAATCCTAATACGGATTTTCAGAGAAATAGGAACATTTCACCTCAAACTCTGATTTCTTATCTTGTGTCACAAGGTAAACGAAAACCCAATGCTGTGAATGGTTCGACCTATACGTATTTTAGTACACCATCTTTTTCTTCAGATGACTATTATTATACCCCCTGGGTTGGATCTATGTCAATCATTCTATCAGAGGTTCAGCCGTGAACTGTTACTGCTATTTAGTTTCTATTTTAAAGAAACTTGTGTATAATAGAAACTATATATTCTCAAAATTTTCTGCATCATAAACACTTTTAAGTTAGTATAGCATGAAAAAATCCTGATTGCAGGATTCTTCTCCTGCATTGGGTCAATTGATTAACGTATAAAAAATAATATTTTTCACAGAAAGGACATTATTATGATTGATTTGCACACTCATTCCACAGAATCTGATGGAACACTTACCCCTGAAGAATTAACTAGACTTGCCGCTACTATTGGACTTACTGCCTTTGCACTTACTGACCATGATACCATGCAAGGAATTTCCAAAGCTCGTCCCATTGCCCAAGAACTTGGAATTGAACTTGTTCCAGGCATTGAGCTTTCCACCAATTACAATGGTACCGAAGTTCATATCTTAGGTTTTTATATTGATGATGCCAATCCAAATTTCATTTCTAAACTTTCTAGTTTTTTAGACAGCAGAAACCAGCGAAATGAAAAAATGGCACTTCTATTACAACAAGAAGGTTTTTCCATCACTACGGCTGCGCTACATTTAGAATATCCCAACAGTGTCATTACCCGTGCTCATTTTGCAAGATATTTAGTAGAACATGGCTTTGTCAAAAACCGCGATACCGTATTTTCCAAATACCTTGGTGATACCTGCCGCTGCTATGTACCAAGAGAAAAAATTACACCTTTTGAAGCAATTGCTTTCATTCAATCCGCTGGCGGTGTTGCTTTTTTTGCCCACCCCATTCTCTGTCACATGAATCACGACCGGCTGCGTTATTTTATTCGGGATTTAAAAGATGCAGGGCTTACCGGTTTGGAAGCTATTTATCCTATGAATTCACCTTTAGATGAACGTAATCTGCGGAAATTTGCATTAGATTTTAATCTTTTAATCAGTGGTGGCTCTGATTTTCATGGAGATAACAAACCTAATATTCATTTGGGTACCGGAAGAAATAATCTAAATATTTCAGATGAACTGCTGTTTACAATAAAAGAGCTCGCCGGCATCTGCTCCTTGTAATAGTTTTGCAATTCTCTTTTCTATATGAGAATTGTTCCATTTATTGCTATTATCTATTTCAAAATAAATTTTTTAATAATTTCTGCAATTGCACCATGGTTATTATCATTCTCTGTTACATAATCAGCAAAAGCTATCACATCTTTATGGGCATTGCTTACAGCTACTCCAATTCCTGCCGCTTTAATCATGGGAATATCATTGCGTTCATCTCCTGCTGCTATGGTGTTTTCCATGGGAACATTTAGAAATTCTGCAATATACTTTACACCGCTTCCTTTATCTACATCTTTGGGACAGTACTCTAAATACTCATTACAAGAGAAAAAACAGTTGCAGTATTTTTCAAACTCTTTGTGTTCTTTTTTGAATTTACATAAATTTTCCTGATGATCCATATCAATTAAAAGTACTTTATTAGGTTCTTTTTCCAAATGAGTAAATAAATCTGTTACTAATTTATACTCCATTTTTGTTTTTCCAATATAGAAGTCCAATTCTCTATTATGTTTTTTTGTCAAAATAAGATTTTGATGGTAAGTCTGTACATGGATTCCTGCTTTTTGGGCTTCTTCAAAAATTTCATTAGTAACCTCTATGGGTACTGTATATTCCATAAGTATTCGGTCTGATGCACAATCATATATCACGGCACCATTAAACGCAACCATATAACATCCTGGCAATGTTAAACCTAATTCCATGATAACTGCTCTCCCAGTGGCAACTGGACGTCCTGTTACAACTACAAAATAATGTCCTTGTTCTAAAAGTTTCGTAATTGCACTGCGATTTTCTTCGGATATTGTTTTATCTTGATTTAATAGTGTTTCATCTAAATCCGAAAATAATATCTTTCTTTTCATTCTTGATTTATCCTCCCGTTTATTACACCTTTACATTATTCTATAGGCTCTGCCGGAATAAATACTCTCTCCTGGTATACGTTTACCACTTTCGGCAGTTCTCTTTTTGCTTTCTCACAAAATTGTCTCTGTGAATTTATTAATTTTTTTCCACGTTTATCTATTTTTTCATAATTTCCGTTGGGCTGCAATACATGTGTTTTCGTATTATCATCCATTTGTGTTTTTAAAATATAACGAATTTCATCCATTAGTACTTGGTTTTCTACCGGAAAAAGAATTTCCACACGTCTGTCTAAGTTTCTAGGCATCCAGTCTGCACTTCCCATATAAATTTCTTCCTGACCACCATTATGAAAATAAAAAATCCTGCTGTGTTCCAAAAAATTTCCTACAATAGAGTGTACTGTAATATTTTCGCTTACTCCTGGAATTCCCACTTTCAAGCAGCATATTCCACGAATAATCAGTTCTATTTTCACCCCAGCAGCAGAAGCTTCATATAGTGCTGCTATAATTTCCTGATCGCAAAGAGAATTCATTTTAGCTTTGATAAAGGCTTCTTTGCCATCTTTTGCATATTTTTCTTCATTTTTAATTAGTTTCAAAAACTTTTTTCGAAGCCAAATTGGAGCCAATACTAATTTATTCCAAGACAGGGGTTCAGAATAACCGGATAACATATTAAACACTGCCGTTGCATCTTCTCCAATGAGTTCTGAGCAGGTAAACATTCCTAAATCCGTATATAATTTTGCTGTGGAATCATTATAATTTCCGGTTCCAAGATGTACATACCGGCGAATTCCATCTTCTTCCCGACGTACTACTAATGCAATTTTACTATGTGTTTTTAGTCCAACCAAACCATAAATTACATGACACCCCGATTTTTCTAATTTTTTTGCCCAAACAATGTTATTTTCTTCATCAAATCTTGCTTTTAATTCTACCAAAACTGATACCTGTTTCCCATTTTCAGCCGCCTGTGCTAAAGAAGCAATAATAGGTGAATTGCCACTGACACGATATAATGTCTGCTTAATTGCCAATACTTCTGGGTCTATGGCTGCCTGTCGGATAAAGTCAACCACCGGATCAAATGTCTGATAGGGATGATGTAATAGAATATCTCCATTTCTAATCTGAGCAAAAATATCTTCTCCTTGTATTATCTGAGGTACACGCTGTGGCTTGTAGGATAGGTAACGTAATTCATTCCATCCTTCTAATCCATATATTTTCATTAAAAAAGTCAAATCTAAAGGCCCACTGATTTTAAAAATGTCTTCCGGTGCAGTATTTAACTCTTCTTTTAAAATTTTCAACAGACGTTTGTCTATTTTTTCTTCTACTTCTAATCGAATTACTTCTCCCCACTGACGTTTCTTTAATTGCTTTTGTATTTCCTGAAGTAAATCTTCTGCTTCGTCCTCATCAATAGTTAAATCGGCATTTCTCATAATGCGGTAGGGATAGGAACATAGCACATTATAATTTAAAAATAATTGATGAATATTTCGTTCTATTACCTGTTCTAATAAAATAAAGGCTGCGGTAATTTCATTTTGGGCGGGAATCTGTACAATTCTAGACAGTACCGCTGGCACTTGTACTGTAGCAAATTCTATTTCTTCCTTTTTATCTCCTTTTTTAGTCAACAGTGCTGCAATATTTAAAGATTTATTTCGAATCAGTGGAAATGGTCTAGAAGCATCCACTGCCATAGGCGTTAATACCGGATATACATTTTCCTCGAAGTACCGATCTACATATTCCGCCTGCTCTATGGTCAATTCTTCATAACTGGAAATAATTTCAATTCCTTTGTTTTTCAATAGCGGCAGCAAAGAACGATTATAGGTAGAATACTGTGTCTCCACCAATGCTCTAGTGTCTTGATTTATCACTTCTAGCTGTTGACTTGGAGTTAACCCTGCTATGTCTTTTTTCTTATATTCTGCGTGAACCATATCTTTTAATGATGCCACTCGTACCATAAAAAATTCATCTAAGTTTGAAGATGTAATACTGATAAATTTCAAGCGTTCCAATAAGGGAATGGATTTATCTTTTGCTTCATTTAACACTCTTCCATTAAATTTCAACCAGCTTAATTCTCGATTCTCATAATATTCCGGTTTCAAAAATTCTTTCTCCATAAATATGACCTCCTATTGGAATATTCTTTTTTCTTTTATCATTGGTTTTACACTAAATACCTCCTCAAAAGAATCTGCATAAGCAGAAAATAATCCCTTTTCTAAGACAATGCTTTCCACTGATTCCACTGTTATCATAAGTTCTCGATTCTTCAAGGAAGCTTTTACACGATTAAACTTTTGTTTGTGACTTCGATCCATGGCATTGGCAATTTTAATAATTGCTGCTAACTTTGCCACAGTCATGTAACTCTTTTGATCCATTTTATCCATTAAATTCTCATACGGAACTATTGGTTGTGAATTATATTTTACCGTACTTGCTACTATTTCTCGTTCTAAATGTGTCATTCCAATAATTTCCGATGCCATAATAATTTGGTAAGAACATTCTGACTGATTGACAAGGCTGATATATCTTCCACAATCATGAAGAATGGCTGCCACCTGAAGTAAAAGCCGCTCTCGGTTTCCCATACCATGTACTTTTTTCATGGAATCAAAAATTTCTATAGAAATCCTTAATACCAGTTCTGTATGCTGAGAATATCCTTGATAACGCCTTGCTAAATGATTGGCAGCGGAAAGGATATCCTCCTCAAACTCATGTTCGCAGCGGATCATATGATTCTTCTCTGCATAGTCATAAGCAATTCCATCACTGATATTTACTCCCGGCACCCAAATATACTGTGCATTTAATTCTTCTGTTAATCTTTTATATAACACCACCGATGGTATAATTAATGGGTCATGTTCATTTGCAAGATTTAATTCTTTAGAAATTTCTTCTGGGGACTTTTTATTCAATTTATTCAATACTTTGACAAATTTTTCGGTTTCAATTAGTCCCTCTTCTTCCTTACGCGACACACTTTTGGTAATTTCACCAATATAATCTCCCAAAAGTATGACATATTTGATATCCTGTTCTGGAAGATAAAGACGTTTGAATATCTCTAGTTCCTTATCAATAAGCTCTTGAATCTGCATTTCATAATTGGATACCATGGATTCTATTTTGGAAAGTTTTTCCCGGATACGCATAATACCCAACACCATATGCTGAGTGGTAATTGCCTTTCCCTGACAAAAGAGGGTGATTTGCATACTTCCTCCCCCTACATCCACCACAGCTGCACCCAATTGAATCATTTTTTCAAATTCCGGCATAGATGATAGGGATTTGTATCCCATAAAGCGATGTTCTGAATTGCTTAAAACTGTTACTTCAATTCTAGTACGCAGCGTAATCTGGTCTAAAATAAACAATTCATTACTCACATCACGAATTACATTACCAGCATATGCTTGATATTGGTCTACCTGATAGCCTTCCATAATGGTACGGAATTCTTGCAAAGCAGCGCATAGGTCTTCCACTAATTCATACCCAATGATACCTTTGGTATAGGCATCTTTACCCAATTCTACACGACAGCGTACATCATCAATAATACGAATTTTTTGTCTTGCTGAAATTTCAAATATTTTGATACTCACTTCATAGGATCCAATATAAATTGCTGCGAATGTGGTGATTTTCATACGCTGCTCCTTTCTATTGCTTACCTAGTAAATAGTTGATAAACTGCTGTGCCGTTCTTCCTGAAAGACCTCCATGACTTAATTCCCACTTGTTTGCTTCTGCTAAAAGTTTTTCTTCATTCATCTGTACTTGATACTTTTCTGCTAGATTTTTAACAATCTTTTGGAATTCCTTTTGATCTGGGGAACCAAAATAAATTGTTACACCAAATCTAGATACTAAGGATAATTTTTCTTGAACGGTATCATTGGTATGGAGGTCATCATTTCGTTCTTCTTTGTCACTAAAACTCTCACGTACTAAGTGACGTCTATTGGAAGTGGCATAAATTAGTACATTATCTGGTTTCTTTTCCAGTCCTCCTTCAATCACAGCTTTTAAATATTTATATTCAATTTCAAATTCTTCAAAAGATAAGTCATCCATATATATGATAAATTTGTAGTTTCGATTCTTAATCTGAGCAATTACTGCATTTAAATCCTGAAATTGATGTTTATATACTTCAATCATACGAAGTCCCTGATTGTAATATTGGTTGATAATTGCCTTAATGCTGGTGGATTTACCTGTTCCTGCATCTCCAAACAACAAACAGTTATTTGCCTGCTTCCCCATTACGAAACTTTCGGTATTATCAATGAGCTTTTTCTTTGCTATTTCATATCCTACCAAATCTTCTAAATAAACATGGGCAATATTGGTAATTGGAACAATTTTCACCTCTTCTTCCCCATGTTCTATCCGAAATGCTTTGTGCAGTCCCAGTTTTCCAACACCGAAATCCTTATAAAATTCTGTTACTGCTTCCTGAAACTCTTCTACTGTATTCGTTTGTTCCAAACGAACACTTAAGTTACAGATACGGTCACGAATCCTATGGTTAAATATTTTACCGGTTCCTTCTGATCTTTGATAATGTTCCAAAAAATCCAGTTCTTCTCCATTTAATCCCAGTTCTATTTTCCTTAGATCAAATTCAAATAATTGTTTCATAATGGAGAAGTCATGTAATGCTAATTGATTGATACTGCCTTTTACACTGCCTCTGATTTCACATGCTGTGCTATAAGCATTTTCATTATTTACTAGTAAAAAAGTAAGATAATTGTGCCAAAGATTTCCTTCAAATCCATGACTTGCAGTTAATTCAATCAGCCCATGAATACTTTCATACCAAAGTGCTGAAATATCTCCTTTGTTGTAATAATCACTGTCATAATGTTCCATAATCCAAGTAATATTGTTAAATATTTCACCATGTTCAAAGTTCTTATATAGTATTAATTCTTTTGTCTTTTTCATAAGTCTAATCTTCTTTCCTGTGCTTTTCCTTCATCCAGTGACTATTTTTTACTAATAGTTGCCTAATATTTTTACTGCAATGGCTTCTTCTGTTAATCCTTTTAATGCATTTTGTACACCGCTGTCTGTGAGCTTTCCTTCAAAATCTACAAAAAACCGATATTCAAAACTCTTGTCTTTTATGGGGCGAGACTCAATTTTAATCATATTTAAATTATTATAAATAAAATGAGAAAGCATGCGGTATAACGAACCACTTTCATGCTCTGCTTCAAAGCAAATACTAACCTTTTTGGCATGTTCTAGACAAATCTTTTTGCCTGTAACAATGATAAAACGCGTACTGTTTTCTTCACTATAGTTAATATTTTCCTGTAAAATATGTAGTCCATACAGCTTTGCTGTAACTGCGCTGGCAATAGCTGCTTGATTTTTCTGCCCATCTTCCACTATTTTCTTTGCTGCAACTGCTGTATTTTGTAAACTGACTTGCTCCCATTCCTTATGTTCATCTAAAAAATCCACACTTTGCATCAATGCCTGAGGATGAGAAAAGACCGTTGTAATATCTGAAATAACAGTCTCTGGAAGCCCCAACAAAGCATGTTCGATTTTAATAGTCTGCTCTGCCACAATGTAGTTGTTATATTCCACCAGTAAATCAAAATTTTCACTTACAATACCTGCTGATGAATTTTCAATAGGGAGAACTGCATAATCTGCTTCTTGATTTTGAATCGCTTCCATGGCATCTTTCCAAGTATCTACATGAAAACTCATGGTATCTTCTCCAAAATAAGCCTTCATTGCCATCTGGCTATAGGCACCTTCGACTCCTTGATAGACTACCTTGTGACTGGAAAATGGCAGGTTATCTACCCATTGAAATTCTGTTTTCGTTCTTCCTATGGATGCTCCTATCATTTGATATTGACGCTTTCTGCTCATGGACATAATTTGTTCAAAAAGTTCCCCAACACCATAGCGATTTTCTTTTTCCTGCACCATCTCTTTTACTTGATTTAACTTTTGCTGTTCTCGTTCTTTATCCAATACCTGTTTGCCCGTGGCTATTTTGTATGCAGCAACTCCATTGGTAAGTTCCATACGTGCTTCATATAATTTTACAATTTCACGGTCTATCTTATCAATTTCTTCTCGTATCTCTACTAAATTTTTCATATCCCATATCCTTAAGTTGTTTTTGTTTTTATCATATACCAACCAACGAAAATAGGCAAGTATTCCATACTTTTTTTACATATATTTTACACCTACATTTCATGCTTTTATATCGTACCTTCTTGCAACTTTGTAAAAAAATAGATATAATAGAAGTAGATAAATATTGTATATTCACAATATTTTTAGAAGGAAGGATTCTTATGAAGAAAAAACACCCAGCACGTAAATGGATTATGATTGCTTTGATTATTGTGATTATCTGCGCCGGATTTTTAATCCGCCATTATAGAAACCGTACCCTGTTCAACACCACTGATATTGCCGGTAATTCTTCCGGAAATTATTTCAACAAAGGTCTTTTTTGTGAGTATAATGGCACTGTATATTTTTCCAATCCTTATGATAAATATACATTATATGAAATGACACCGGAAGGTACTCAGGCAAAGCAGATTAGTGAGGATACCGTATCTTATATCAATGCAGATGATCATTATATTTACTATGTTCGGAATAATGTTCGAAATAGTAATGACAATGCTTTTTCTTTTTTAAAGATAAACACCAATTGCCTTTGCCGTGTAAATCACAAAGGGAAACAACTTGTTTTTTTAGATAAGGATCCTTCTATCTATGCTGCTCTTTTGGGAAATACTATTTACTATATTCACTATGACAAAAAAGAAGCATCTACCCTTTATAGCGTAAAAATTGATGGAAGTGAGCGAAAGCAGCGCAGCAAATCTCCATTGCTGTTAGCTCCTTCTAGTTCAGGTAAGTTATGCTACAATGGATTAGATCAAAATCACAATATCTGGCTGTGGGATTCTGCTACTAATACTTCCTCTACTGCCTACTCCGGAAATTGCTGGAACCCAATGTTAGACAGTACTTATTACTATTTCATGGATTGTGATAATGATTTTCACTTAACACAAGTTCAAAAAAGCAACCAACAAAAGACGGATTTATCCAATCATCGTGTGGACTGTTATAATATCTATGGCAATTACGCCTATTATCAAGTAAATGATAAAAAGAAGCAAGGACTTTACCGCAAATCTTTAAATGCTTCCTCACAGGAAGAACTTATTCTAGAAGGTAATTACTGTGATATTAATATTACTTCTAATTATGTATATTTTCGCAGTTATCAAAGTAAAGATGATTTTTTTCAAACCCCAACTTCTGGGCCTGTTGCGGTAACACCACTAACCTTTTCTAAAGCAGAAAAATAATACCGATGTATCACTTTTATGCAAAATCAAATAAAGACAATTGATTGGATTCTGGCATATCTCCCAGAATCCCCATATCTCCCATTAAATCAATCACGGTTTTAGATACCTTGGTTCGCTGGCGAAAATCATCCTTGGATAGAAATTTTCCATCTTTTGCAGCCTCCACTACAGCATCTGCTGCCTTATCTCCTAGGCCTTCAATGGTATCTAGTGCAGGCATTAATTTATCGTCTACTATTTGAAATAAATGTGCTTTTGCTGTAAAAATATTAACAGGAATAAATTCAAAGCCTCTGGCATACATTTCCTGCACTACTTTCATGTCTTTCATGGTGTCTAGTTCTTTCTTGGTAAGTACTTCTTTTCTCCGTTCATAATCCGCTATAAAATAGTTTAATTTTTCTTTTCCCTGACACATCAATTCATAATTAAAGGATGTGGCGCGAATGCTGAAAAAAGATGCATAATAAGCAAGTGGGTAGTATACCTTGCAATAGGCAATTCTCCATGCCATCATAACATACGCAGCAGCATGGGCTTTTGGAAACATATATTTTATTTTTTTACATGACCAAATATACCAGTCTGGTACCTGATGTTTCGTCATAATTTCTTCCCATTCCGGTTTTAATCCCTTTCCTTTTCGAACACTTTCCATAATAGTGAAAGAAAGTTCACTTTCTATTCCCATACTGATAAGATAAATCATAATATCATCACGGGTACAAATCGCAGTGGAAATTGTTGCCTTTCCTTCCTCAATTAAAGTCTGGGCATTTCCCAGCCATACATCCGTTCCATGAGATAATCCTGAAATACGAATTAAATCTGAGAAGGTCTTTGGCTTGGTATCCAAAAGCATCTGTATAACAAAATCCGTTCCAAATTCTGGAATTCCCAATGAACCCAATGGGCATCCTCCAATATCCTCTGGTGCAATTTTAAGTACTTTTGTACTCTGAAATAAGGACATTACGTCCTGATTATCCAATGGGATTTTTTGAGCATCAATTCCGGTTAAATCTTCTAGCATACGAATCATGGTAGGATCATCGTGTCCTAAAATGTCCAGTTTTAACAGGTTGTGGTCAATGGAATGATAATCAAAATGGGTGGTAATAATATCCGTATTCATATCATTGGCAGGATGTTGAATTGGAGTAAAGGACTGAATTTCTTCTCCAATGGGAAGTACTATAATTCCACCCGGATGCTGCCCTGTGGTTCTTCTTACCCCGACACAACCTTGTACAATACGGTCAATTTCACAGTTACGCTTTCTCTCTCCACGTTCCTCATAATAATTTTTTATATAGCCAAAAGCGGTTTTATCTGCTAACGTTCCAATGGTTCCTGCCCGAAAGGTCTGTCCTTCTCCAAAAATTACTTCCGTATATTTATGCGCCTTACTTTGATATTCTCCAGAGAAATTCAAATCAATATCTGGCTCTTTATTTCCTTTAAATCCTAAAAAAGTTTCAAACGGTATATCAAATCCTTCTTTTTTTAATTCTGCTCCGCAGTTTGGACAAATCCGATCTGGCATATCGCAGCCGGAAGCACCACTGTATGCTTTTACTTCTGGAGAATCAAAATCACTAAAATGACAGGTTTGACAGTAATAATGTGGTGATAATGGGTTGACCTCCGTAATTCCTGACATGGTTGCTACAAAAGAAGATCCTACCGAACCTCTAGAACCTACTAAATAACCATCTTCATTGGATTTCCATACTAGCTTTTGGGCAATAATATACATAACTGCATAGCCATTGGAAATAATAGAGTTTAATTCTCGTTCCAACCGTTCCTGTACAATTTCTGGTAATTTTTTTCCATAAATTTCATGGGCACAATGGTAGCAAATATCTCGAAGCATCTGGTCTGAATTTTCAATCACAGGAGGACATTTATCCGGCCGCACAGGAGCTATTTTTTCACACATATCTGCAATTTTATTGGTGTTAGTAATCACTACTTCTTCTGCTTTTTTCTCTCCCAAATAAGAAAATTCCTCAAGCATTTCTTCTGTGGTACGTAAAAATAAGGGTGCCTGTTCATCTGCGTCTTTAAACCCTTTTCCTGCCATAATAATTCTTCGATATACTTCATCTTCAGGGTCTAAAAAATGTACATCACAAGTAGCTACCACTGGCTTATGAAATTGTTCTCCCAACTTCACTATTTTGAAATTAATATCCTTTAATTCTTCCTCTGAACTAACTGTGGGATTATCTCCACGAAGCATAAATGCGTTATTTTTCAAGGGCTGAATTTCCAAATAATCATAAAAACGAACCAGCCTTGCAATTTCCTCCTGTGAGTTTCCTCTTAAAATCGCCTGATATAATTCTCCTGCTTCACAGGCAGAGCCAATAATTAAACCTTCTTTATATTTTATATATTCACTTTTGGGAATACGGGGCTGTCTATGAAAATACGTTAAATGTGCCTCTGAAATCAAACGATACATATTAATTCTTCCTGTATCATTGGATGCAATAATAATAGCATGGTGGGACGGTAATTTTTTAATATTATTCACCGAGGTATTTCCCATTTCATTCACTTCATCTAAATTTGTAATTCCCCGTTCCTTTAGCATGTTAAGAAATCTTATGAAAATCTCAGCAGTACAGGCTGCATCATCTACAGCACGGTGATGGTTCTCCAATGATATTTTTAAAGCCTTGGCCACTGTTTCTAATTTGAACCGATTTAGCTGAGGCATCAGCACCCTGGCAAGGGCTACCGTATCCACCACTGTATAATCACAATTTAATTCTTGACGTTCACAGTTTTTACTGATAAAGCTCATGTCAAATCCTGCGTTGTGAGCTACCATAACTGCACCTTGGCAAAATTTTAGAAATTCAGGCAAAATCATTTCTATTTTAGGTGCATCCAATACCATATCATCCCGAATTCCTGTAAGTTCTTCAATTTTAAAAGGAATTGGCACCTCCGGATTTACAAAACTGGAAAATCGTTCTATCATTTGTCCCTTTTTTACTTTTACAGCTCCAATTTCAATAATACGGTTATTTAAAGGACTAAATCCTGTAGTTTCTAAATCAAATACCACATAGGTATCCTCTAATTTCTGTCCATTGGAATTTTCAATCATACTCTTTAAATCATCTACTAGATATGCTTCTACACCATAAATAATCTTAAAATCGTCCTGGGGTGAAACTGCATGATTGGCATCTGGAAATGCCTGAATATCACCATGATCTGTAATGGCAATTGCTTGATGTCCCCATTTCATGGCGCGTTTTACAATGGATTTCACTTCTGACACACCATCCATGTCACTCATTTTTGTATGACAATGAAGTTCTACCCGCTTTTTAGGACTATGATCCACGCGACTAGATGTAAAATCAGGTATTTTCTTAATTCCTGTAATAGAACCTAGAGTAAGTTCTCCATCAAATTTATCAATGGTGGTAACTCCCTTGATTTTTAAAAATGCACCTTCCTTTACCTCCGCTGTAATCTCTGATACAAATTCATTCTTAGAAAACATCTTAATCATAATCGTATCGGTGAAGTCTGTAATCGCAAACATAATAATCGTCTTCTCATTGCGGATTTCTCTAGCTTCTAGACTTATAATTTGTCCTCGTATTACAACTTCTCCCATTTCACCCATAATTTCTTCTATTTTAATAGCTTCTTCTTCAAAATCACGTCCATACACTATATCTAGATTTTCTGATTTCTTATAAGTCCCTCCATATCCTCCACCAAAGGACTCACCTTTTTTATATCCACTCTTTTGAAAATTCCCCTTTTGGAAATTTTTTTGTTTTGAATCTTCTTGTCTTGAATTTTCTTGTTTTGAATTTTCTTGTCTTGAATTTTCGTTCGGATTATTTTCCTGTTGGGAAGAACTCTTAGAATTTAATTGTGGAGATGCCACAGAACTCTCTTCCGATGTAAGAGAAGACTGGCTTACAATGCTTTGCACCTCATTTTGAATCTGAATATCACTATTTTTTTTGTAAGATTTCTCGTGTGGAGAACAAAACTGAGTATGAATGGCAACATTCATGCCACAACGTTCACACATGATTTTTTCTAAAATCTGTACCACTTCTTCTGATTTTTGTCTGGCAATTACAGAGTCTTCAAAAATCACCTGCATTCTTTGCTCTTCTGGAAAAGTAATCTCTGCCATGCGAAGTACATTGTACGCTAATACACTGTAAGAACGAAATTCTTCCAGTATACTGTCTTTATAAATATTCATTAATTTTTGAGGATTATATTGTCCGGAAAGTTGATATTTTTCTATTATTTTTACAGACACCGGATGATTTGGAAAAAGCTGTTTTTTTATGCTTTCCTCCAAATGGAAAATATTGCTTTTCCAAATTAATCTAGTGCTTAACATATAAATCCGCAGATGATTTTGCTGACGATTGGTAGAAACTTTCGTTACCGTTACATCTGCCAACAGTTTTTTCATATCCTGATTTACATCCAGTTGGGGAAACACATCAAAAAACAGCTTACTCATATTTATTCACTCCAATGTAACAATTCATAATGAAGGGCCTCAAGAAGCTCCTCTTCTTTTACTTTTTTGTATATTTCACCGTGTTTGATAATCAAACCTTCTCCTATGCCGCCTGCAATTCCAATATCAGCTTCTTTGGCTTCTCCTGGTCCATTTACCACACAGCCCATCACTGCTACTTTTAAATCTAGTGGAATATCTGCCACCATATTTTCTACTTGATTAGCCAGTCCAATTAAATCAATCTGGGTTCTTCCACAGGTGGGACAAGACACTACTTCTATTCCGCCTTTTCTTAGTCCTAAGGTTCTTAAAATAATCTTGGCGGATTTAATTTCCTCTAGTGGATCACCTGTTAAGGATACTCTTATGGTATCACCAATTCCCTGACTTAAAATCATTCCAAGTCCCATAGCTGATTTAATATTTCCACTAATTAATGTTCCTGATTCTGTAATGCCTACATGCAGCGGATAGTTGGTCTTTTTTGTAATCAGCTCATGTGCTTTCACACACATCATGACATCAGAAGATTTAATACTAATCACTAAATTATCATATCCCATATCTTCTATCATTTTTACTTTATCTAACGCACTTTCTACGATTCCTTCTGCTGTGACACCGTGATATTTTTTTACCAGCTCCTGCTCTAAGGAACCACTGTTTACGCCAACTCGAATGGGAATTTCACGCTCTTTTGCAACGTCAATCACTGCCTTAATTCGTTCTAAAGAACCAATGTTTCCAGGATTAATACGAATCTTATCCGCTCCATGTTCCATCGCAGCAATAGCCAGACGATAATCAAAGTGAATATCCGCTACCAGTGGAATTGTAATTCCTTTTTTGATGTCTTCCAATGCTTCTGCGGCTTCCATGGTAGGCACGGCGCACCTTATAATCTCACATCCTGCCGCTGTAAGACGTTGGATTTGATTAATGGTTCCTTTTACATCCTCCGTCTTGGTATTGGTCATAGACTGAATCAAGATTGGATAAGACCCACCAATCACATGGTTTCCAATTCTTACTTCTTTTGTCATTTTTTTAGCAATTCTATCTTCCATATTGAGTATCTCCTAAAAAATATTTCGAATATCATTATACATTACAAACACCATTAGTCCCATTAAAAGTACTAATCCTACAAAGTGTACCATACCTTCTTTTTCCGGATTTACACGTTTCCCTCGAACTGCTTCAATAACAAGAAACACCAATCTTCCTCCATCTAGTGCCGGAATAGGAAGCAAATTCATTACACCTAAGTTCGCAGAAAGAAAAATACAAATATTCATCATACTTAACATTGCCAAATAGGTTCCATCCGTTTCCTGTGCTGTTTCATAGGTATCTCCCACCAGTTTTACAATTCCAACGGGACCTGAAAGATCATTTATTTTTACATTTCCGGTGATAAGTAATCGCAGACTTTCTATGGTACTGTGAATCCAATATTTCACTTCATAAAAACTATGAGTGATCGTTTGTAATACAGTTCCTTTGCTTCTTTCCAGAGAACCTGTAAATCCAAGCAAGTAATTACCACTTTTTTCATCTAATTTCGGAACTAAAGAGGTTGTGTGACGTTCTCCCTTTCGTTCATATACAATTTCTGCCGTTTTGCCTGGATTAAAAACAGAATACTGGCTGATTTCCCGATAAAAATGCACATGGTAACCATTCATGGAAATAATCTTATCTCCTGCTTGCATTCCTGCTTCCTTAGCGGAATATCCTTCGATAACATTATTTATCACCGGACGGTCATATCCGATACAGGTCAGCAAAATCAATGCGAAAAACCATGCCATAACAAAATTAAAAATAGGACCGGCTGCTACCACACTAATTCTAGCCCACACAGACTTATTGGAAAATGCTCTGTTATCATTACTTTCTTCATCTTCCCCTTCCATCATGCAAGCGCCTCCAAAAGGCAGAAGTTTAATAGAATATTTTGTTTCTCCTTTGGTAAATCCAAATAGAGTAGGTCCTAATCCTAGAGAAAATTCATTCACACGAATTCCATTTTTCTTTGCAAGAAGAAAATGTCCCAATTCATGAAATAAGATAATAATACTAAAAATTACAATTGCTATTACGATTTTCAAACTACCACCTGCTCTCTATATATGCATATACTTCTGTTTCTGTTGCTAAAATCTCATCTACATTGGGATGTTTCACAAAATGACATGTTTGCATACATGCATGAATCAGCTTTGGAATTTCCAAAAACGTAATCCGTCGCTCTAAAAATAAAGCAACTGCCTTTTCATTTGCTGCATTATACACCGTAGGCATATTTCCACCTTTTTCCATTGCTTCAAAAGCAAATTGAAGTCCAGAAAATGTTTCCATATCCGGTTTTTCAAAGGTAAGATTGGCTAATTCATAAAAATCCAATCGTTTACCTGATAAATTTCTTCGATTTGGATAGTAAAGTGCATATTGAATCGGTAAACGCATATCCGGAGTTCCTAATTGTGCTATTACTGCCCCATCTTCATATTCTACCATGGAATGAATCACACTTTGTGGATGCACCACTACTTGAATCTGATGTAAGTCTACGTTAAAAAGCCATTTCGCTTCCATCACTTCCAAACCTTTATTTACCATAGTTGCAGAATCTATGGTAATCTTTCGTCCCATAGACCAGTTAGGATGTTTCAATGCATCTTCTACCTGAACATTTTGAAGTTCTTCTATTTTTTTTCCACGAAAAGGACCACCGGAAGCAGTTAATAGAATCTTACTAATTTTATTTTGATGTTCTCCATTTAATGACTGAAATATTGCACTGTGTTCACTATCAACTGGAAGTATGGGAACCTTATTTTTTGCTGCAAGAGGCATGATAATATGTCCTGCCGTCACCAAGGTTTCTTTATTTGCAAGAGCAATGGTTTTTCCTGCTTCAATAGCCGCAATAGTAGGACGAATTCCTAACATTCCCACCAATGCTGTCACTAATATCTCTACTTCTTTTCCGGTACTGATTTCCAGCAGTCCTTCCATTCCCCAGACAATTTTCACCTCTAAATCTTTTGTGGCAATTCTAAGATTTTTAGCTTCTTCTTCTTCCCAAATTCCAGCAATTTTAGGTTTAAATTCTCTGATTTGTAATTCCAGTTTTTTGCTATTATGTCCTGCTGCTAACGCTACCACCTGAATATCTTTTTGTTCTCTTACTATTTCAAGGGTTTGAGTCCCAATAGAACCAGTGGAACCAAGTAATGCAATTTTTTTCATCATCCTACCTCTAATCTGCACAAACTAACTCATACATCTGCTATGATACCAAATACAATGCCATATAGTAAATAATAGGTGCCGTAAAAATCATACTATCAAAGCGATCTAAAATTCCTCCATGTCCTGGTATTAATGTTCCGTAATCCTTAATTTCATAATTTCGCTTAATTGCAGAAGCTGCTAAATCACCAATCATAGAAATCAACGCACCTAGTCCACTGATTCCTGCAAGAATCGCAATATGTTCCGTAGAAATCTCCATTTGTTTTTGAAATAAAAATCCGTAAAGAACTGCTAACAATGCAGCACCTACTACACCACCAACTGCCCCTTCTATGGATTTTTTAGGACTTAATTTAGGTGCCATCTTATGTTTTCCTATCAAGACTCCTACACAATACGCACAGGTATCGCACCCCCAGGAACATAAAAATATCATCCATACTAAATATGCTCCCAAAGGAAGCATTCTAGTCTGATAGACACAAGAAAGCATCACTGCCACATAAAATACTCCAAAAAATCCGGCAAATACTTGATTTGCTTCATAGGTGGGAAATGCAAATACAAAAACTGCCATAAAAAGAATCAAAAAGCCTAATACAAATACCTCAATATTAGGAATGAATTTCCATAAAAGATTTGCATAGTATACAATCACTGCCAGATATCCAACTGCACCCAGCAGACTTTTTTCCATGTGAAATACCCGATATAGTTCATATAATCCAATCATTGAAATTATGGAAAGTCCCACTAATAAAACCGTTCCACCTGTAATAATGAAAAAAAGAGACACAATCACCAATATAATTCCACTTAATAATCTTGTCTTAAACACGTCTAATCCTCCTTAACACCACCAAAACGTCTGGTTCTGCTATTATAGTCTTGAATGGCTTTTACTAATTCTTCTTTTGAAAAATCCGGCCAGGGGACATCTGTAAAATATAGTTCACTGTATGCTGACTGCCACAATAAATAATTGGATAACCGCTGTTCTCCACTGGTACGAATCACTAAATCCGGATCTGGAATTCCTGCTGTGTCCAAATATGTTTCAAATTTCTGTTCTGTTAATTCTTCAGGCAAAAAACAATCTTCTTGATATGTTTTTAATAATCTTTTTATACCACGAAGCAATTCATCTCTGCCCCCATAGTTAATGGCTATCTGAAAATTTAAACCATCTTGGTGTTGAGAAAAGTTTTCTAGTTCATAAATACTTTCTTGTATGTCTTCATCTAGAGCTTTAATATCTCCAATTACCCGAACACGCATATGATTTTTTTCTGCCGTTTTGATACAATTTTTCATATAAGTTCTAAGAAGCTTCATTAATGCATTTACTTCATCCTTAGGTCTATTCCAATTTTCAGTGGAAAATGCATATACTGTGAGATATTTGATTCCCAAATTCCAAGCTTCCCTACATATTACTTCCACATTTTTGGCTCCTTGTGTATGTCCATAATTTCTTGGCATTCCATGCTGCTTTGCCCAGCGACCATTGCCATCTAAAATAATTGCTATATGTTGTGGCACTTCCATGCTGTAACCTCCTATCACGAATGAAAAAGGACACGAGCTATGCCATGTCCCCTTAAATACACTCTTTTTATCTTATACCGTAAGAATTTCTTTTGTCTTTTCTTCAATTGCCTTGTCAACTTCTACAATAAATTTATCTGTCATTTTCTGAATACTATCTTCTAACTGCTTAATTTCATCCTCTGAAACATCATTTGATTTACTTAATTTTTTCATTGCATCGTTGGCATCTCTACGAATATTACGAACGGCTACTTTGGCATTTTCACCTTTTTTCTTTACATCTTTTGCCAAATCTTTTCTACGTTCTTCTGTTAATTCCGGAAATCCCAAACGAATTACTTTACCATCATTTGTAGGATTAATTCCTAAATCAGATGTCATAATTGCTTTTTCAATTTCTCGAAGCAGACTAGTTTCCCATGGCTGAATCAGAATCATTCTTGGCTCCGGAACAGACACATTGGCAACCTGCTGAATTCCGGTAGGGGTTCCATAATAATCTACTTTTAATTTATCTAATATGTGAGGATTAGCTCTTCCTGCACGAACAGAATCAAACTCTTCTAATAAATTCTGAAATGATTTCTTCATTTTATTCTCATACTGCTGCAATCTTTCATCCATAAAAACACTCCTCCAAACTTAATTATACGGTCACTTGCGTTCCCGAAAATGACCCACTCATTGCCTTTACAATACTGTTTTCTTCATTTAAACCAAATACATACATTGGCATTTTATTTTCCATACACATAATAGATGCTGTCAAATCTACTACAGCAAGTTGTTTGTCTATTACTTCCTGAATTGAAACGGTATCATACTTCACAGCACAAGAATTTTTCTTAGGATCACTGTCATATACACCATCCACCGCTTTTGCAAGTAAGATACCCTCTGCTTCAATTTCAATAGCGCGCAACACTGTGGCTGTATCTGTTGAAAAATAGGGATGTCCTGTACCACCTGCAAAAAAGCATACCATGCCTCTTGCAAAATATTTATTTGCACGATCTTTGGAGAAAAGTTTTGTAAAAGAACCACACTCAAATGGGGTCAATACTTGTGTCATCATTCCCAAAGAGCGGAAAATCTCTGATACATAAATGCAATTCATAACTGTAGCCAACATTCCAATCTGGTCTGCTTTGGTTCTGTCTATGGTAGTACTTGTTCTGCCACGCCAAAAATTACCTCCGCCAATCACAATTCCAACTTCAGTTCCTGCATCTACTAATTCCTTAATCTGCTTTGCTACCTGTGTCACAGTGGGTTCATCAAAACCGGTATGCTTTTCTCCAGCTAATGCTTCTCCACTCAATTTCAATAGTATTCTTTTCATTTTTAGGCTTCCTCTTCACCAAACAGGCTGTTTACATCTACATCTGCATAGCATTGAGAACAGAATCCTTCGATTACTGCACCATTGTTAATCTGTACAGAACGTGATTTAATATTTCCCATTACAACTGCTGAGGTATCTACTATAACAGGTCCTTGTACATCAATATCACCTTTAATTGCTCCTGCTATCACAGCACTGCTCGCTGTAATATTTCCAATTACAACAGAACCAAGACCTATTTTTACAGTTCCAGTGGTATTGATTTCTCCTGCTACTTTAGCTGCATCTGCAAAAAATTCTGCCGTATCAGAATTACCTTTAATTTCTCCAGTTACCGTCATCTTGCCATTACAGCGCACATTTCCCTGTATCTTTCCTCTTAATTCAAAAGAACCAGTAGATTCCATATTACCAATCAATGAAGTTCCTTCTGTAATAATTGTTATTTCATCTGATACTTCACTTGGCATCTTTTTCACTTCTTCTGCGCTCACAATTGCTTCCTCCTGCTTTGGATCCTCTTCTGCTATTAATTCTTCTGCTTCCAAAATTGTTTCGGTAAGCACTGTTTCATTAACTGGTTCTTCTGTCATTACTTCTTTTGGTATCTCTTTGGGTATTTCTACTTTTTCGAACATACCTTCTAACTTTTGAAGTTCCGATTTCACATCAACTTCCTGTTCTAATGTATTCACAACCAAATCAGACTGTTCTTTTTTCTTTTCTTCTGAAATTTCTTCTCCCGGTACCAATTCATTTACTGCCTGGGAAAAATCTTCTTTAAAATCTTTAAAAAAACTCATATATGTACCTCCATATTTTAATTAGTCTATACTATCAGCAGGTATATGCTGAATCAGTCTTGTATTATCGTTAATAGGTAACAGTTCTACATCCAACGCCTGCAATTGATCAATCATAGGGTTTAACGCATCTACCGTAGTTCCCTTTGCCGCCGTATCATGCATCAGTACAATGGAAGTGTCATATCTTACCACATCCTTTAATACATTTTGAACCAGTTCTTCTGCTGTATAAGCCTGACTTGTGGCATCGCCACTTGCAACATTCCAATCGTAATAATCAATTCCTTTTTTGTTTAAATATCGTATAAATTCCGTCATATCTGTATTACTTACCTTATTGCTACTTCCTCCTGGAAATCGCATAATGCTAGGTTCTACACCAGTTATTTCTGCTAAAAAACTTTGCAGGTGACTTACATCTTCCGAAAAGGCATCTAATGAATCATAAATGATACTATATTTATGTGTGAAAGAATGCATACCAAGTGTGTGACCTTCTGCTACAATGCGCTGATATAGCGCTTTCGATTCTTCATCCTCTTTTCCTATTACAAAAAAAGTGGCCTTTATATTTCTTTCCTTTAAAATATCTAAAATCTTAGTGGTATTTTCACTTGGTCCATCATCAAAGGTTAAATATACTTTTTGTCTCTGCCCTTCTTTTTTTTGATTATGATCTGATTCCTGATTTAGTGCTGCTACTTTATCCGCTTCTGTGGGAACACTTTGTGCCGTTCCATTTTCTGCTTCTTGTTGTACATTCTCTATAGATGAAACACTATCCATATCTTTTGGTAGTGCCGCAGTACGCTTATCTTCACCTTCTATTACCTGTTCCACTGAGAGCATGGAGATTGACAACTTATCTAGTTTATTTTCTAACATTACCATTTTTACCAGTAACGTGACAATAAGAACAATAGAGACCACAATCCATATTCCGATTCCGGACATAATAAATCCCTTCATCTGATTTATTCGTTTACGTCTACGATGCTGTTCCTGCATTCCACGCATTGTTTTATCTTCCATGTAGTGACCTCCTCGGTCTTTAAAACATTACTGAGTTTATTGTAACACATTTTGAGGAAAAGGTATTCAAAAAAAGCGAAAAAGTATGTACTATTTCTTTGACTTTTTTTAACTGTTTTCTGACTTTTGTTTGATTTGTGTATAATTATTAACTTTTTTTGACTATTTCTCTTTTTAATCACTAAGTTTTTGGTGCTTCTAAAATTAACTTTTCTTTTTCTGCCATGATTTATTTTACTAATTATGCTTATTTTACTAATTCAAAAGTAAAATAAGCATCCTACCTTAGCGTAAGATGCTTACTCTACTATTTAATTTGTATTCATACAAGGCATTTTTCGCTAGTTGTTACCCATCTGAGCCGCAACTTCTGCCGCAAAGTCTTCACTCTTTTTCTCTAGTCCTTCGCCAGTTTCAAAACGGACAAATTTCTTCACGGTAACATCTGAACCAGCTTCTTTGGAAACCTCTGCTAAGTACTGTGCTACTGTTTGTTTGCCATCTTCTGCTTTTACATATACCTGCTCTAATAGACACACTTCTTTTAATTCTTTATTTAAACGACCAATAATCATTTTTTCAATGATATTTTCCGGTTTTCCGGAATTTTTTGGATCATTTTTTGCCTGAGCCATTAAAATTTCTTTTTCATGTTCTTTATATTCTTCCGAAACTTCTTCACTTGAAACATATTTTGGTGAAAGTGCTGCTACTTGCATTGCTATATTGGACAATGCTTCTTTTACTGTATCCGTTACTGCTGTAGTTTCCGCTTCTACAATAACACCGATTTTTCCCCCACCATGAACATAGGAAACAACACAGCCATTTTCTGCTGTTACTTTTTCAAATCTTCTAATTCCTAAATTTTCTCCAATAACAGATATTTTGTCTAATAATGCTTCTTTTACTGTCTTTTCTGTTTCTAGATTCCATGCTTCTTCCATAAATTCTTCCATGTTGGCTGCATTTGATTGAACCGCCTGAACTGCAGCTGCTTTTACAAATTCTTGGAATATTTCATTTTTAGCTACAAAATCTGTTTCAGAATTTACTTCTACTACTGCAGCTGTTTTGTCATCTTTTAATACAACAGCACAAAGTCCTTCCGCTGCAATTCTTCCAGCTTTCTTTTCTGCTTTCGCCTGTCCATTTTTTCTTAAATATTCAACTGCTTCGTCTATATTTCCTTCTGTTTCATTTAATGCTTTTTTGCAGTCCATCATTCCTGCGCCGGTCATTTCTCTTAATTCTTTTACCATTGCTGCTGTAATAGCCATTTCATTACCTCCATATAATCGTTCTCTATTTCCATTGTTTCGCAATACTTTAATTGAGGACAGGCAAACTGTCTGTCCTCTCTGTTTTCTGTTTTAAATTATGCTTCTTCCGCTGCGGTTTCTTCTACATCAGTTTCAATTGTTCCCTGATTTGCTTCAATTACAGCATCTGCCATTTTGGCAACGATTAGTTTTACCGCTCTAATTGCATCATCATTTCCAGGAATTACAAAATCTAACTCTTCTGGGTCACAGTTTGTATCACAAATACCAATCAATGGAATACCTAATGTATGAGCTTCCTGTACACAAATTCTTTCTTTTTTAGGATCTACGATAAAAATAGCGTCTGGAATCTTCTTCATGTCTTTGATCCCGCCTAAATTTTTCTCTAATTTATCCCATTCTTT
>JAVVUO010000026.1:0-43626 GCA_036653135.1 Lachnospiraceae bacterium | reverse complement strand
ACCTTCGTTATAAACAACTTTTATAAAATGCCCAAAATATAAGGAATCTCATTCCTTTTTGATGTAAAATTAAATCATCACAAAAAATCTTACTAAACAAAAAAGAAAGGGATTCCCTATGACTAATTTTACATCAAATACTTACACATTGAAGATATTTTAAAAACAACCACCAACTATAAAACCTTTCTGTCCTTCCCTGAATTAATCTAAAAAGTTTAATATGTAAAAATTTTCTCTATCTCTTTCCGTAATCGAGTATTATTTTTCACCTCTTTTGAATTTTTAATGTTACTTCTAGGAATTAAATGACCGTCAAGTAATTTAATTCCTTATAGCTGTATTCTTTACATTTGATATCCATTTACTCTCCAATTACGTTAATCTGACACATCTTCATTGTCTCTAAGGCTGCTTTATGTGTTTCAGGTGTAACACCTGCACAACAACTTGCGTCGACTGTAATATTTGCATCTGGGAACATGGCTTTAAGAATAAGTGCATTTGAAACAACACAAATATCCGTGCATAATCCAACCATTTCTACTTCTTCAAAAGCGTTATCATTCCAATGAGTCCATCCAAAATTTGACTTATCAATATATTTTCCGTTTGGAACTTCCAAACCTTCTGCAATATTCCATCCATGAGAACCCATGATACAATGCGCAACTGGTAATTTCTTGCCTTCACTTGTCTGCAAATAATCTTCGCTATGTGTATCTCTCGTGAAAACAATTTCATCCCCACGTTTCTGATATTCTTCAATTTTCTTTTGAACATTAGGAACTATAGCAATCGCCTCTTTAGTTCCAAGTGATCCATCAATAAAATCATTCTGCATATCTACTACTATCAATGTTTTCTTCATTTTGCATTCCTCTTTTCTTTTAATTTCAATGTTTACTCAATAGTAGCACGAGATGCCACTTTTGTAACCGAAAAGCAGTTTGATTTTCAGCTTTTTCTGTTGTATGATGATAATTACAAGTATGCCAAAGGGAGGTCGACTCCCTCTCGATTTTTTTGTAATCGGGGAATCCACCCCTTCATTCCTTAGACAGATAAATGGTTGGCGGCACGCTAATAATTATTTTTTGAGAAGTGCAGGTTTTAACATGATGTCTCCGGCAGCTACCGATTTACATCCAAGTTTATGCAAAACCTCTTCTCCATATATGATGTAAAAGCCTCATAATTACGGCCAATACGGCAGCCTTTATCAACCTTAAACTTTTTGTAGCGCTCACGGAATTTAACTTTTCATATTCAAATAGCACGCTTGCTTTAGTCATAATATCAATTTGTACGAATGGCATAATATACACCCATTAATCCCAATTTATGGCATTATGTGAAACTGTAGCATTTTCTTTTCTATCTGTTATTGCTTCGTCAAGTTCTGATTTTTCCATTAGTGTCAACTTTGTAAAATCAGGATCCCATGCAATGACGAGTTTTTTTCTGCTATTACCGACTAGCAAAAGGCATCTCAACCATACTGTCGTATGCAAAAGAGGGCGTCAGGCTTTGGTTTTGGACAAAACGTGCGGAAACTCAAGCGGATTCTCTAAAAATAGCGGATTCCCATCATAGTCAATCCATGTGCTGGAGCCGTTGGACCTGCACTGCTCCTATCTTTTGCTTCTATTATTTTTGAAACGTCTTCTGGCTGCAGCTCACCGATTCCTACCTGAATCAGTGTTCCTGCAATAATTCGAACCATATTATATAAAAATCCCGTTCCTGTGACACAAACGGTAATCACGTCCTCTTCTTTACACACCTTACATGATATCACCTTACGTACCGTGTCTTCTACTGACGAACGTACCGAACAAAAACTTTTAAAATCATGTGTTCCTTCTATATTAAATGCTGCTTGTGCCATCGCTTCCACATTCAGCTGCCGATAGTAAAAATAGGTATCACGGCGCAAGGTTGGAATGGGAATCTTACGATTTAGAATTCGATATTCATAGGTCTTTTCACTATAACAATATCTAGGATGAAAATCCCTTGGTACCTCACAAGACTCCTGTACTACAATATCCTCCGGCAGGCGCTGATTTAATGCATAGCAGATTTTCTTTGGTGGAATTCTAGTGTCCGTATCAAAAACAGCTACATTTCCCAGTGAATGGACACCGGAATCCGTCCGGCTTGCTCCTATTACCTTAATGGTTTCCTTCAATAATTCTGATAATACACGATTTAGTACCTCTTCGATGGTAATTCCATTGGGTTGTACCTGCCACCCACAATACTGGGTTCCATCATAGGCAACCACTAGCTTAATCCGCTTCATGCCTGCTTTCCTCCTAACCGTATACTTAGAGCCATATTCGGACTGAAATAATTAATGCCAT
This sequence comes from Lachnospiraceae bacterium, assembly GCA_036653135.1. GTDB lineage: Bacteria > Bacillota > Clostridia > Lachnospirales > Lachnospiraceae > Petralouisia. The sequence continues at coordinate 41,257 of JAVVUO010000026.1, read as the reverse complement.
ATACACTATTATTACAACGTATGACACATAATCTGCTTTTTTGTATCGTAATGGTTTCATCTTGGTTCTTCCTTCTCCACCATGATAGCACCGCGCCTCCATTGCCATGGCAAGATCATTGGCACGGCGAAAGGCAGAAATAAACAAAGGAACTAAAAGTGGTACCATTGCTTTTGCTTTTTTTATTAAATTTCCACTTTCAAAATCTGCACCACGCGCAATTTGTGCTTTCATGATTTTATCCGTTTCTTCAATCAAAATTGGAATAAATCGAAGGGCAATAGACATCATCATTGCAATCTCATGCACCGGTATATGAATTTTATTAAAGGGCTTTAATGATTTTTCCATTCCATCAGTCAGCTGATTTGGCGTGGTAGTTAAGGTCAAAGTTGAGGTTCCAAGAATTAGATAAATCAAACGAATTGCCATAAGCACTGCATTTTTTAATCCCTGTTGTGTAATGGTTATTTTCCAAATTTTTATCAATGGAATTCCGGGTGTGAAAAATACATTAAATGCCGCGGTAATAATCAAAATAATTACAATTGCCTTTAATCCTTTTATCATAAATCGAAACGGAACCTTTGATAATTTTATCATGCCAATCAATGCCAGCGTTACAAATATAAATCCCACAATTCCCCTATAGGTGAACAGTGAAATTACATATAATACCGCTGCAAGCAATTTTACACGAGGATCTAACTTATGAATGATGGAGTCTGCCGGATAATATTGTCCGATGGTAATATCTCTTAACATATGTTTTCCTACTTATCTTTCTTTTTTCATCCTTTATTTAACTGAAAGCAGGCTAAAATAGAGGATTTTGCTTCCTCCAATGTAGTAGCATCTGCGTCCACCGGAATATTTTTTTTCCGCAATTCATGCATTAAATAGGTAACCTGTGGTGCTGCTAGTCCCACCTGTTCCAGCTCCTGATAATGCCGGAATACTTCTCTTGGAGTACCATCTTGCATCACACTTCCACTGTTCATTACAATTAATCTTTCTACATATTTTGCCACATCTTCCATACTGTGGGATACCAAAATAATAGTCATATGAAGTTCTTTATGCATTCTTGCCACCTGGTCTAGAATCTCATCTCTTCCTTTGGGATCTAATCCTGCAGTAGGTTCATCTAGTATCAGCACTTCCGGTTTCATGGCAAGCACTCCTGCAATGGCTACCCGACGTTTCTGTCCTCCTGACAATTCAAAGGGTGACTGATACCAGTATTCTTCCGGCAATCCTACATTGCGCAGTGCTGTAAATGCCCGAAGCTCTGCTTCCTTTTTGGAGAGTCCTTGATTCTTTGGACCAAAGCATACATCTGCAAAAATAGTTGTTTCGAATAATTGATGCTCAGGATATTGAAAAACAAGCCCTACTTTTCCACGCAGTTCTTTCAGATTATAATCTTTATCATAAATGTCTTGACCGTTATAATAAACTCCACCGGAAGTAGCTTTCATAAGCCCATTTAAGTGCTGAATTAATGTAGATTTACCAGAACCGGTATGCCCTATGATTCCAACAAATTCTCCATCTTCTATTTTTAAGTTTATATTTTTTAATGCATGAATTTCATAAGCTGTTTTTTCACTATATACATAATTCACATTGTCTAATATAATTGACATAATGCATCCACCAATTCCTGTCTTGTTAAAATTCCTTCCGGAATGGATAATCCTGATATCCGAAGTTGATGTGCCAGCAAGGTGATTTGAGGTACATCCAGTCGATAAGACTGTAGTGTATCCACCTGAGCAAAAATCTCCCGAGGGGTTCCCTGCATGACGATTTTTCCATTGTCCATAACATAAACGCGGTCTGCACGGATTACTTCTTCCATATAATGAGTAATCAGAATAACGGTTACCCCTTTTTCTTGATTCAGCCGTTCTACTGCATCCAAAACTTCTTTTCTTCCATTGGGATCTAACATTGCCGTAGGTTCATCCAGCACAATACATTTTGGCTGCATTGCCATAACACCCGCAATAGCCACACGCTGTTTTTGACCACCGGATAATTTATTAGGAGAATGTTCTCTGTACTGAATCATGCCTACAGATTTTAAGCTGTTCTCCACACGTTTCCATATTTCCTCTGAAGGTACTCCAATATTTTCCGGTCCAAAAGCTACATCTTCTTCTACCACACTTGCAATAATCTGATTATCGGGGTTTTGAAAGACCATACCGGCACACTGACGAATATCCCAAAGATTGTTTTCCTCTTTTGTATTCTTTCCATCTACCCATAGTGTGCCATCACTTGGCTCTAGCAACACATTCATATGTTTTGCCAGCGTGGACTTGCCGGAACCATTATGTCCCAGCACAGCCACAAATTCTCCCTTATGAATATCCAAATCCACACCATCTAGTGCCGTTTGAATTCCTTCTACATTTCCCTCTTCATCTCGTATAATATATTCATGTACCAATTTTCTGGCTTCTATAAAATTCATTTAGTTCTCCTAATCGTCCCAATTCAGCCGATGAAGCTGACCTTCTAGTTTCATATGGTCAAACTGATTCTGACGCAGTGCCTCATATAATACAATTGCCACTGAATTAGATAAGTTCAAGGAACGAGTTTCTCCAATCATTGGTATTCGTACGCAGGTATCTGAATTTTCTTTCAAGATTTCTTCCGGTATTCCTGCACTTTCTTTTCCAAACATAATAAAACAGTCTGATTCATACTTGACTTGTGTATATACATGTCTGCCTTTGGTTGTTGCCATGTAAATCTTGGCGTTTGGATTTTGATTTCTAAAATCCTGCCAATTGATATAACGTTTTACATCCAATTCTTTCCAATAATCCATTCCTGCTCGCTTAATTGCTTTTTCATTCAGCTGGAATCCCAACGGTTCTATTAAATGCAGCTTGGTTCCAGTTGCAACACAGGTTCGTCCTATATTACCTGTATTTGCCGGAATTTCCGGTTCGAAAAGTACAATATTTAATTCTGCCATGTCTTTTCCATCCTTATTTCTTTTCTTCTCTTAATCTAGTTACAAAGTGATCCATTCTGTCTAATGCAAGTTTCAAATTATCCAAAGAATAGGCATATGAAATTCGCAAAAAACCTTCTCCACAGGCTCCAAACGCTGTTCCCGGAACTACCGCAACTTTTTCCTCTTGCAAAAATCTTGTAGCAAATTCATCTGCTGTAAGAGCAAATTCTTTAATACAAGGAAACATATAGAATGCTCCATAAGGCTCAAAACACCGCAATCCCATACTTTGAAAACGATGTAATAGAAAACGTCTTCTCTGATTATATTGTTCCCTCATATTAGCCACATCTTCATCACCTTTTTGTAATGCATCCACTGCTGCATACTGGCTAGTAGTAGGAGCACACATAATGGCAAACTGATGAATCTTTAGCATTTGGTCTAAAATAAGCTGTGGTCCACAGGCATAACCCAAACGCCATCCTGTCATGGCATGAGATTTAGAAAATCCATTGATTACTATGGTTCTTTCTTTCATTCCCGGTAAGGACGCAATCGATACATGATTCTCCAAGTAGGTGAGTTCTGCATAAATTTCATCACTAATTACATATAAGTCATGCTTCTCAATTACTTGCGCAATTGCTTCTAAATCTTTTTGTTCCATAACCGCTCCCGTTGGATTATTGGGATATGGCAGTACTAAAAGTTTGGTCTTAGGTGTAATTGCCTGTTCTAATTCTTCTGGCGTAAGACGAAATTCATTTTCTTCCTTTAAGTTGATGATAATTGGTGTTCCATTTGCCAAAACAGCACAAGGTACATAAGATACATAACTAGGCTGTGGTATTAAGACTTCATCTCCTGGGTCTAACATAGCGCGCATAGCTATGTCTATGGCTTCACTTCCACCTACTGTAACTATAATTTCATGATTATAATCATATTCCAACTGAAACCTGCGATTTAAGTATTTTGCAATTTCCACTTTTAATTCTTTTAATCCCGCATTAGAAGTATAAAAAGTTCTTCCTTTTTCTAAAGAATAAATACCTTCATCGCGAACATGCCAGGGGGTATCAAAATCCGGTTCCCCTACTCCCAAAGAAATGGCGTCTTTCATTTCACTTACAATATCAAAGAATTTACGAATACCAGAGGGTTCTATTTCTACAATTCGTTCCGACAATGGATTTCTCATAAGGTAACCAGCATCCTTTCATCTCTTTGTTTTTCTGTCATTATGGTACCGTGATCTTTGTATTTCTTTAAAATAAAGTTCGTTTTTGTGCTTAATACAGAATCTAGTGTAGATAATTTATCTGACACAAATTGAGCTACTTCCCTTAGACTTTTCCCTTCTAACGTAACTAAAAGGTCATAGCCTCCTGAAATTAAATACACTGCATTTACCTCGGGATAATTATAGATACGTTCTGCCACACTGTCAAACCCTCTGCCTCTTTGTGGTGTTACACGTACTTCAATCAATGCATTTACTTTTTCAATACTTGTTTTTTCCCAGTCAATTAAAGTGTGATATCCACAAATAACATGTTCTTCTTCCATACTTGCCATTTCATTTGCTATAACCACTTCCTCTACCCCTAAAATAATGGCCAGTTCCTTTAAATCCACTCTGCTGTTTTTCTCTATAAATATCAATATCTTTTCTCTCATTTCCATCATTTCCATCATTTCCTCCGTTTTAGGTGCATCACAGCACCTTATAAAGTTCATCCGTTTTAGGTGGCTCTAAAAATCTTCTTTCTTCTTCATTCCATAGCACACGATCATTTCCTGCTACTGCTTTTCCCACCACTGCACTATGAATTCCTTCTTTTGCAAGTTCCCGAACCAACGTATTTCCATCAGGCACAGCCATAAGCATGGAGCCGCTAGATATTAGTTCATAAGGATTGATTCCATAAAATTCACATACTTCAATGGTTTCCTGACGAATTGGAATTTTCTTCAACTCTATTTCAAGTCCGACGCCAGATGCTTCTGCCATTTCCCAAAGTGCACCAAAGATTCCTCCTTCAGTAACATCATGCATCGCATGTACGCCAGACCTAACGGCAGTAGCTGCCTCTGGAAGTACCGATAAATATTGATCAAATTCCTTAGCTGTTTTAATTAACTGCTGTGGGTACCTTGTTTGAAGTTCTTCTTCTTTTTCCTTAGCAATAATAGAACTTCCTTCTAATCCAATCCACTTGGTAATCACAATATCATCTCCGACCTTTGCACCGGCGGTGGATACCAGACTTCCTGCTTTTGCTTTGCCTACTCCGCATACATTAATAACCGGCTGACACACCGCTTTTGTCACTTCCGTATGTCCGCCCATAATCTGTACATTTGCTTTGGCGCAGGCTAGTTCTATTTGGCTCATCATTTCTTTTAAATCGGATTCATAGGCATGTTCCGGAAGTAAAATCGTAAGCATCACACCGACTGGTTCCGCTCCTGCTGAAGCTAAATCATTTAATGTAATATGAATTGCTAGATTTCCAATATCTGTTGCTGTTCCAGTAATAGGGTCTGTGGAAATCACAAACATTTCATCTTCTTTTAAATGTACTGCTGCACAATCTTCGCCTACTCCTGCTCCTAAAAGTACTTCTTCTCTCTTGGTATGTATTTGTTTAAAAACAGAACGTTTTAATACACTTTCCGGTATTTTTCCAACTTTCATGTCACTTTCCCCTTTGCATGGATATAACACAAGGCTGTTTCATGGGAAACAGCCTTTGTAAACAATTCTCTTTCGGTTACTGCGCTGCCGGTGGTGCAGGAGTTCCTGTTGGTGGTGTAGGAGTTCCTGCTGGTGGTGCTGGTGGTGCAGGCGTTCCTGGGGTTCCCGGTGTCTGTGGACGAGACTGCTGTTGCTGCTGAGCAGCAGCATTTGCGGCCGCTTGCGCTGCTGCCTGAGCTGCTGCCTGCGCTGCATCGCTCCACTGTCCCATCGCTGTATTAATGGTTCCCTCGTCCTGAGTAGCAATTGCTGCTCGAACTTGATTACTTGCTTCTGGATTTCCAGAAGCAGTACCAACTGCGTAAATTTTAGGCGATGCTTTATAGGTACTCTTGTTAAATACCTCTCTGCTTTCTTCCACGCCATTTACCGTCACTACTTTCCACAGCTGCGTTGTATATCCCACATGAGAACCCTGCTCTCGATTAATATATCCAATAGCCTGACCAGAAGCCTCTTTATATTCCACTCCCGGCTCTGTGGTAGTTAATGTTTCACTGACAAAACTAACAGTCCGATTTGATGGTCTGCTTTCTTGTCCAAATATATTAAAGTAAATCACCTTATTTGCAGTATATCCTTCAATATAAATAGGAGCATTTGTATTATTTGTAAATTTTAAATCTTTATATGTTCCTGCAATCGCAGCATCTGCAGAAGGATCCACATATCCTACAATCATAGAGTGATTGAAACGCTCCACTACATTTAATTCTGCACGAATCACTGCATTATATAAGGTGGTAGATACTTGACAAATTCCTCCACCATATGTATCTACCGTAGCACCATTTTCATAAGAGCCTGCCAGCTCATAGCCATTTTCTGCATTAAATGGATTTACTGCCTCATACACCGAAAATGTATCTCCCGGATATACTACAGAACCATTGATTTTCTGAGTACCATTCGTTACATTCTGAGATCGTCCAGAAGCTGATGATGAATACGATGTATTAAAACTTCCCAACACATCTTTTACTTTCCCCAGTTCTTCTTCTGTTCCTTTGGGCTGTGCTACCTCTGCCGCAAGTTCCACCGTCTGGTCTGTGCCCTTCCATTCTTTTGTAAAATAGCTTTCCAGTATCGTAATGGATTCTTCCGAATTCACCGTAACGCCCTGACTTCCTGGAATAATAATAAACTTTCCATCTTTTCGCTCTAATCCTGCATTGATTGCTTTTGTATTTAAGGTATCCTTATTACTTTCCAATAGTTTCACTACTTTTTGGTGATCTATTCCGTATGCAATCTGGTATACTTTATCTTCATGTTCTAAATCTTTGGCAGCTTTATACCGTGCAATTAAATTTCCGCTTTTCCCAAGTTCTAATGCTTCCTCAATCACTTCCGGATTTCTCCAGGTAATTCCAAAATCACCTGCTGTAACTTCCAAAGTATTTTCTCCTGCCATAAGGGTAATGACTTTGCTTTGCAGTTCTCCAATATAACTGTCCACTGCTTCTTGGGCTTCTTCCTTGGTCATTCCACCCACTGAGATTTCTCCAACGTAAACGCGTTGGGGAATGGTATTCGTTTTCTCTGCGTTAGCATTTACCGGAATCGTAATTATAACTGCAAGTGCCAATACCATGGTCAGTGCGGCAATTGACAGATATCGTTTCCAATTTTTCATCATATCTTCTCCTACTATTTGCATTTTTACACTTTCTTCACTATTTTACCATAAAATTATGATTTTTCAAGGTGCAGAACCACGAATATCATTGACATACATTGATTCTTTCTGTATATTATGAACATTAGATGATGTCATAATTTTAAGCAAATGCCGCAAGAATAACTGAAAGTACCATCGAAAGTACTAATACAGCTACTACCACTGCTGCGAATATTCTTTTTTTCTTAGAATTACGAAAATTCATGTTTGTCACCTCATTTCTGATTATTTTGAGAAAGGACTCCACATACTATGAGAATTCCTCTGTTTTTTATTATGTTTTTGATTTTTCTATTTGTGTGTAATAACATCCGCCGAAAAATTCAGCAAAAAGAACGGAAGTCAATAGATGACTTTTGGAAACAGGAAACCACTGCCAACTGCACTTATCCTCAGGATATCAGTAAGCTTAATTATGTGGATTTCACCAAGGTATCTCTTCCTTTTTCCTGTTTTGATGATTCCATTTTACATCAATGTGAACAACAGGTACATTCTTTTTCACAGCAGAAAGTGCTTAATCTTACCGGAATCAGCAACACTACGTTAAAGGAAATCTACGGTGCCGCTAATCTTGGCAGGCTTTCTCGGTATGATGAGAATTTCACCGTTTTAGTCCGTACCTTAAACCAATGGGGTCATCGTCTTAACCAGCTTTCCTGCCTCCGTGAAGCCCAAAGTGTGTTGGAGTTCGCCGTATCCATCGGAAGTGATATTAAGCCTACTTATGAGCTTTTGGGAGAAATTTATCAATCTCAAGGAAATATAGATGGGATTGCTATGCTTAAGATAACTGCTTCTTCACTAAATTCCCTAATGAAAGAACCCATTCTAAAATTATTAAATGAAACTGCTTAGCCCCCATGATAATGTTTAGACGTACCTGACAGCATTCTCCCGTACTTTCCCATAATCTGATTTGCCAAACGGGACGCTTCATTTTTACTTAAGCTTCCCAGTTCCATTGGCAGTTCTATTTTATGATATTCTTCCAATTCCTTCAACTGTTTTTTTTGTCTTGGAGTAATGGAACCTTGCCTTTTCACTTTATACTGTAATGGTCTTGGTTCAAATTCTTCCGGATATTGGTCTGCAAAACGTTTCTGTAAGATTTCTAGTAAAACGCCTTCTGCTCTCGCATCATCAAGTGCCCTATGTCGCTGATTACGAGGGATATGTAAATATTCACATAAATAATCCAATGTCTTTTTTTCAGCTTCTGGTAAAAATTTTCGAGCAAGCCATAAGGTGTCCACTGCTTTTTTTTCAAGTGTAATATGATGATTGACTGCATACTGCTTTAAAAAAGTATAATCAAATAAAATATTATGCCCCACCAAAGTCATGTCTTCACAAAATGTGAACAATTTCAAAACAGCATCCTCTAGATTACATCCTTTTTTTGCCATTTCATTCGTAATTCCAGTTAATTGAACCACATCATTTGGAATTTTCATTTTAGGATTCACCAATGCCTCATAGGTATCCACCACTTGATGTTCTATCACTTTTACAGCACCTATTTCTAAAATACGGTCTGTTTTAACCTTAAGTCCCGTCATTTCTAAGTCCACTACAATATATGCGTCTAACATGTCTTATCCCCTGCCCTGCACAAATCACTTAAAAAACATTCACTGCATTTTGGACTGCGAGCTGTACAAATTGTTCTTCCTAATGTAATAATTTGAATATTATATAAAATCCAGTGGTCTTTGGGTAATACCTTCATCAAGTCAAATTCTATCTTTTTAGGATCCTCCTCTTTGGTAAATCCCAATCGTCTGGAAATTCGTTTCACATGAGTATCTACCACAATACTAGGTTCCTCATAAATATTTCCCCGAATGACATTGGCCGTTTTTCTTCCCACTCCTGGCAACGTAGTAAGCTCTTCTAATGTTCTTGGCAGTTCTCCTTGAAATTCTTCTAATAGCTTTCTAGCACATAAGATAATATTACGCGCTTTATTATGATAAAACCCAATAGAATGAATGTCTTCTTCCATTTCCTTCACATCTGCATAAGCAAATTTTTCCAGTGTATCATATTTTTGAAATAAGTCTGCTGTTACAATATTTACTCTAGCATCTGTACACTGAGCACTCATAATCACTGCAATCAATAACTGCCATGGTGTTTCATGGTTCAAATAACATTTATGTTCTGTTCCATATGCTTCATCTAAACGTTCTAATATCTGTCCCGTTTTCTTTGTCATGCTATTTTCCTTTCACCAGCATCACTGCTGCTTGTCCGGTAAGTGGATTTTTTTCTTCATAGGAAAATAAGTAAAAACCACATTCCTGATTTCTGTGTGGATATTGTGTCAGACTCTTCTGCACCAATATTTCTTCCATATCATAATAAAATGGTTCTATATGAGATAATTTTCCATTTTTGCAAAATTCTCTTGTGATTTCTTTAAATGTATTGCTTTGTGGTGCCCACTTTGGTCTGGTCTTCATGTTTTCGCGATAATATAAGTCAAAGGTCAGTGTTTCTTTATAAAGCTCTTGCCGCATTTCATCGCAATTGCTCATGAAATCCAATAAAATCTCACTACGTCTTATTCTTGAATGGCTTATGGCAAGCAGACCTTGTTCTTGATAGAATTTTCCCAAACGCCAGTATAATTCAAATGGGTGTTGAAAACATAATTCCACTACTTTCATTGTCATTTCAAATTGACCGCTATTGTAGTAAACTTCCAGCATTTCTTCCACTAATTTAATATCTAGTACCTCTTCATAGGTCAGCCACTGGGTTGCCATAACTTCATATGGTGGATATTCTTGATAAATCAGGCTGTATTCCTTCTGATGTTCATATAAGTAAGAGCCTTTTAATACCTTAAGAAATCCAAGCTGAAGCTGTTCTGGTTTCAAACGGTAGATTTCATCAAAAGATCTTTGAAATGAATTGAAATCTTCCAATGGAAGACCTGCAATCAAATCCAAATGCTGATGAATATTTCCTGCCTGTTGTACTTTTTCTACCACCTGTTCTAAACGAGATAAGTTCATGGTTCTATGAATTTCTTGTATGGTGGGCTGGTTGGTAGACTGAACTCCTATTTCCAACTGTATTAATCCTGGACGCATAGAACTAATCAGCACAATTTCCTCTTCCGTAAGTAAATCTGCTGATATTTCAAAATGAAAGTTTGTAATTTTGTTGTCATGCTCCTTTAAAAAACGCCAAATTTCTATGGCATGCTGGTGATTGCAGTTAAAGGTTCTGTCCACGAACTTCACCTGTGGTATCTCATGCTTTAAAAAAAATAATAATTCCTTTTTCACCAGTTCCATGGAACGAAAGCGCAGTCCCCTTTCAATAGAAGACAAGCAGTAACTACAGGAAAATGGGCACCCTCTGCTAGTTTCATAATAAATAATCCGATTCTTAAAGTCTTTCATATTATCATAGCAGAATGGTAATTCGTCCATCGAAAGTGCTTCACGCTTTGAAGTACGTATTACTTTACCCGCATAGCTGCGTACTGCCAAACCGGAAATTTGCAGTAATGCTTCCTTTTCCTGCTTTTTGGCATTGGCAAATTCAACTGCTTCACTAAGACTTTGAATTTTTACCTGTGATTTTCCAAATTGATTGACATAATATTGGCATAATTCCAAAAAAGTTGCTTCCCCTTCTCCTATCATAACTCCTGTCACCATAGGATACTCTTTTAGAAATTCCTCTGGCTCATAGGATACTTCCGGTCCACCTACCCAAATGGGGAGTTTAGGCATAAGTTTGTGAAGTTCTATCATCAGTTCCTGCATATAGCGGTAATTCCAAATATAACAGGAAAGGCATAGCACATCCGGTTTTTTCTGATATACTTCCTGTAAAATGTATTCCACTCTGTGATTAATGGTATATTCTGCCAGATTGATATGAGGTTCATATTCTTTGGCGTATGATTTTAAGCTGTATACTGCTAAATTGGAATGAATGTATTTTGCATTAACTGCCACTAATAAAATATTCATAAATATGGTTTCCTTCTGTTTTCTGTCTTCTTACAGGCAATCACTAAATTCGTGAATTACTTGATGTTATCATGCGTCCCGTTTACCAAGTATACCATATCTTTTTTGTAAAAGAAATTATTTTGACAGTTTTTCGGTTCTATGTTATTTTTAAGTAGTACCTTATTTTGATGTATTTCGCATGGTGTCCTATAGAAAAGAAGGAATTTGAATGAATCAGGATGAATTTGAAAAATTAGCCGAACTATTTAAAATATTCGCAACCCCTACTAGACTGCAAATTCTCTATGCATTGGTAGATAAAGAAAAGTGTGTCTATGACATTGCACAAGAACTTGCCATGTCACAAAGTGCCATCTCACATCAGCTTAGCATTTTAAAACAAAATCGACTGGTGAAAAACCGCCGTGATGGAAAAACTATCTACTATTCTCTTTTAGATTCTCATGTTCTCACTATCATTGCGCAAGGATTGGATCATATTCGGGAATAATACTAACTTAATGTTTTCGGCAGACTGTCTTGTTCTTTCCAGTTCTTTTGGCTTCATACAATGCAGTATCTGCCTCCTTAAATAGCAAAATCCCATTTTTGTCTTCTTCATTTGCCTCAGTTACACCTAATGAAATGGTAACCTTAGTATCAATTCCTGTCATCTTACAAGCTGCACAATCCTCACGAATTTGCTCTGCTACTTTGTACGCTTCTGTCTCTTTGGTATCCGGAAGCAGTACTGCAAATTCTTCTCCTCCATATCTTGCCGCAATGTCTTTTGGCCTTATATTTTTAGTAATCACCTCTACTACCTGTAAAATCACCCTATCTCCTGCTGCATGTCCATAGGTATCATTGATACGCTTAAAATCATCAATATCTATAATAATCATGGAAAATTGCTTTGTTATCTCCAAGTATTCATTTAATTTATCATAAAATGCCTGATGATGATACAGCCCAGTCATAGAATCCTTGCTGTTTTTTTCAATAATTTCTTTCTTTTCCCGTTTCAGTTTTTGATTTTCATCATTAAATCCTACTACCACTGCACTTAGTACATTGGTACAGATAATCGTAGCCAATGCAAAACCCGCAAAAATAATAATATATACTACTTTGCTATTGGTGGGCTGAAAGGTGGTAGATGGAATAAAATCATACTGAATGGCGGCGTAAATCGCAACACATATCACCATGGATATATAACGCACATACCATCCTCGGTACACGGTAGTAAATATCACCGGATAAAATAATGTCATGCACATAAACGGAACTGAATTATGCACCACTACCAAGGTTGCTACTACAATAAACTGCCCCAAAATCATAAATACTGTAGTTAACTGCTCTCCTAAAAATTTCCGCAGGACTCGAGAAATCACTTCCATTCCCAGTAAAGTACCTCCCTGCACTAATGTGGGAGTTAATACAAAAATCTTAAAGTACTCCACACGATTACATTCTGGAACCGGTTGGTACATAATAAATAATATAATCTCTGCTGATAAAATGGTAAGTAATGCCATCCACATAAAGTACATGACTCTTTTATTCCATTCTGCAATATCAATATAGGCTACTTCTTTTTTCACATACATTCCCCCTCACATATCCGATTTTATCCTGCAAACACATATATTACTATTATACATGTATTATGCATATTTTTCAATTTAACCTTGGGAATTTTTTCTTACAGATTCTAGGAGTTGACAAACGATTATCCTAGTTTTCATTTTTACATTATAGTTTTTTCGTCGATACAGAAAAAAGACTGCTATAAAACCAACCTGCTTCGTTAGTCTTACAACCGTCTTTTTCTTCTTGTCCTTGATTTTTTCAGTTATATAATATTCAAAATATAGTGTACAATTACATCAATACCCGCTGCAATTAATAAAATACCACCAGTAAGATAGGCTTTAATCTTGTGTTCAAATCCCAAACGATATCCTGTATACATGCCAAAGACCGTTACAATTACTGTCATAACTGCAATTAAAATCAAAATAATTATCATACTGCTTTTTAAAAATCCAAAAGCAACTCCAGTGAGTAGTGTGAAAATACTGGTTCTTGCATACAGTTTGACAAACTCCCACATATCAAACTGTTCCTCTCTGCGTTCTATAATACGTTCATTTCGCCATGCCTTTAGCAAAAGTCGTATTCCTAAACACAGAAATACGGTAGCTGCCAGCACCTGACCTAAAAACACCTCATATGTTTCAATTCTGTTGCGGCACAGAAGTACAGAAATAAAATCTCCCATTCCCAAAGCAAATGCTTGCCCAATTACCAATATAATGCACAACAGCATCAATTGCTTTTTTTCAATTTTAGCAACCAAAGAACCCTGACATTCCATGACTGCGAAAATATCCAATGATATTCCTATAATAATAATGAGTTCCTCTATGGTATTCATACTCCCCACTCCTGACCGTTTTTTACTTACCTTCTGCTTTTACCGCTTCTGTTCGTACTACAAATTTTACCGAACCGGTTGTTTGATCTGATACTTTTGTAAATGTCTGATATTCCTCTCCTGCATTTACCACCGCTTCTAGTTTGGATAATAATGTCTTAACATCACCGTGGTATGCATCTGCCAGTTTCTGAATTCCCTCTTTGTTAAATTGAACCATACCTTCCATCAAATCATTGGAACCACTCTCTAGCTTATCTACTCCTTCTGTTAATTGTGTAGTTGCCCCAGAAAGCTTTGCTGTTCCATCTAATAGTGCTCCATTATTGGATACCAATGTGGAGGCTCCGGCTGAAAGCTGGTCAATTCCACCTGTTAGCGTTGGAATACTGGCAATTAGGGAAGATGCTCCTTCATGAACTGGAGTAATTGCCTGTCCATATAACATTTCTACTCCACCTTGTAATTTAGTTGCCCCCGCTTCTAGTGTTTTGCTTCCTTGTGAAATTCCTGTGGCACCGTCTGCTACCTGCGCAGCTCCTGCTGCTGTTTGCGTGGCTCCTTGGGATAATGCTGCGGCTCCTTGGGATAATTCCGTGGCTCCTTCTGCTACCTGTGCAGCTCCTGTTGCTGTTTGTGCGGCTCCTGTGGACAATGCACCAGCTCCTTCTATTAATGGTTGAATACTATTGTCAATCATGGACATGGTACTAGCTACTCCATAAATAAAGTCCTCTGCATTGTTTGAAGTGCTTCCCTGATACAGGCTGTAAATAGAAGCTGCCATTTTAGCACTAGAGTCATCCATTCCCTTTTGCTTTAGCATTCCTGCTACCTGTTCTGGAGTATTTCCTGCTATTTTGGCTCCATCAAAATCTCCTGCAAGTTGAGCTGCAAGTTTCTGCACGTTTGCTGCATTTCCTACCGTAGCATCTAGTTGATCAATTCCGGTTTTTACGTCTGTCACGCCCTGAGATACCTGCGCTGCTCCTTGAGATACTTGATTTGCTCCCTGGGATAAATTGGACGCTCCTTGAGATAAACCACCGGCTCCCTGGGATACTTGATTTGCTCCACCCGATACCTGATTTGCTCCTTGAGACAAGGTGGACGCTCCTGTGGATAAATCCTTGGTTCCTGCTGCCACTGCTGCTGCTCCACCGCGAATGGTTCCCTGATTATCCATGGTTCCAAAATTGTCATAAATCGCATTTACTCCTGTACCAAGCTGACCTGCTCCTGTTACCAGTGCCCCTGCTCCATTTTTCAAAGTGCAAATACCATCATTTAGCTGTGTTGCACCTGTGGTATAACTTGTGATTCCTTCCTTTAAGGTGGTAACACCTCCTGCAAATTCTTTCATGCTGCTCTTTAAGGTATCCAGTCCATTTGCCAGCTGTGTACTTCCATCTACTAATTTTGAAGATGCGTCTGTCATGGTGTTAATGCTGTCTTCTAGTTTGGTCAAGTCAAATGCCTCGTCTAAGTTCGCTTCGCTGATTAAGTCACTCATCATAACAGACATGGTCATATCCAACGAAAAGTCTGTGACATCTGCGCTCACTTCTACATAATTTGGGATTTCCAAACCTTGATCCAGTTCTCCCTCTTTGATATTAAGGCTTTCCTTTAGCCCGGGCATTGCCACCCCTACTACAATCTTTTTACTTCCATCTGAAATAATCTTTCCATTCGTTACTTCTACATTATCACATTTTTCCGGTAGAATCATTCCTGTCATTACTGTAAACGGAACATAGACTTCATGTTCTTCCCCATCTACTAATTCTGTCGTTTTTTCATGATTGGTATAATCAAAACGAATGGTTACTTTTCCACTTTTACCTGCAATTTCTTCTGGACTCATTTCTTTGCCATCCATAGAATAGGTTACTTTCTCTGTTACCGGCAGTTCTTTTTCCGTAGTCCCTTGATAATAGATATCATTTCCATCTGCCTGCCAGGTAACTTTATCACCTGTTTGTTCAAATTTCTCATTTCCTTTTACATTGGTAATCTCTTTCAAATCAGAAACATCTTTTAATGTATCTTGATTGTCTTTATTTTTCAGCCATTCGCTCACAATTACATTTTTCGTAGTGCCATCTGCATCTGCTACTACATATACCGTTTCTTCTTTTCCTGCCTTTGTATTTTCACTTGTCTGGTTGGATAAGGTGTTTACCAGTTTCTGTTCTGTATCTTTTTGCATATCGTCCTTTGTTTCTTCTGTTTCTTGTACTGTTTCTGTCTTTTTTTCTGCCCGTACCGTATAAGAAATCCCTGCACCTGTTCCAATTACCGCTATGGTAACCGCTCCTGCTGCTACACGAATTACAAATTTATTTTTAAACATTTTCTTTAATTCTGCATTTTTCATGATAATCTGCCTCCTGATTTTTTATACATTTCTTACTTTTGCTTCTATTTGCCGCTCTTTATTTCGAAATCCTACACTGGATACACAAATTGCTTTATCAAATACCATGAACATTGCGGGAAGAACAAATATTACAACAAACATACTAATAATTGCTCCACGAGCCATTAAGGTACACAAAGAACTAATCATATCAATATTAGAGTAAAGTCCTACACCAAAGGTTGCTGCAAAGAAACTCATGGCACTTACAAAGATGGACTGAATAGATGTCGTTAACGCTGTAGTAATGGCTTCTTTTTTTACTGCACCTTGGTATCGTTCCTTCTTATAACGGTTTGTCATTAAAATTGCATAATCAACCGTTGCTCCAAGTTGAATTGTTCCAATTACAATCGAAGCAATAAAAGGCAGCTGTGTATTGGTAAATGCTGGAATTCCCATATTGATAAAGATTGCAAATTCAATAACTGAAACCAATATAATTGGCAGTGATATGGACTTAAACACAATCGCAATAATCAAAAAAATTGCACCAATTGAAATTGCACTTACTACTTTAAAATCATTGTCTGTAATAGAAATTAAATCTCTAGTACAAGGAGCTTCTCCAATCAACATTCCATTTTTATCATATCGTTTCAAAATATGATTTAATTCATCAATCTGGGAATTTACTTCCTCTGATGCCACTTTGTACTCCGAGCTAATCAAAAGCAGTTGATAATTTTCATCCATTACAACTTCTTTTAATTCATCTGGTATCATTTCCCTAGGTAATGCCGAGCCTACAATAGCGTCTAATCCCATGGTTGTATTGATTCCGTCCACTTCATTTATTTCATCTATCATAGATTTTACTTCTTTGGAAGGTAATGCGCTGTCTAGTAAAATCATGTGAGTGGTGTTCATATCAAATTCGTCTTCCAATTTTGTATTTGCAACAATACTTTTTAAATCTTTGGGAAGTGTTCCTGCCAGGTCATAGTAAACTTGTGTATGGGTGTATCCATATAATGCAGGCCCTAAAATAATCAAAAATGCTACAATAAAAATAGGGAAATGTTTTGTAACAAATCCACCGATTTTTCCAAGGTCTGGAACAATAGGCTTATGACTGGCTTTTACAATGGCCTTATCAAAAATAAGAATCATGGCTGGCAATACCGTAACACACCCAACGACGCCAAAGACAACTCCTTTAGCCATAACAATACCAAGGTCCATGCCAAGGGTAAAGCTCATAAAACACAATGCTACAAATCCGGCTACCGTTGTAATCGAACTTCCTACTACAGAGGTTAGCGTATTGGAAATCGCATGAGCCATGGCTCGATTCTTATCTCCTGGAAATCTCTGTCGATTCTCTTCGTAACTATGCCATAGGAAAATAGAATAATCCATGGTAACGCCTAATTGAAGCACCGCGCTTAATGCCTTAGTTACATAGGATATTTCCCCCATGAAAATATTGGTGCCAAGGTTATATACAATGGCCATTCCTATGCTCAATAAGAAAAATATTGGTGCAAGAAAGGAATCCATAGTCAGTGCCAATACCAGTGATGATAATAATACCGCAATCAATACATAGATTGGTGTTTCTTGATCAGACATATTTTTGATATCTGTTACTACTGCTGACATTCCGCTTACAAAACACTGGTCTTTTGCAAGTGCTCTGATTTCTTCTATGGCATCCATGGTTTCATCTGCTGACATGGACGTGTCAAATAAAACCGCCATTAATGTACTGTTCTCACTATTAAATACATCAATCACATCTTTTGGCAAAAACTCCATTGGTATGGATAAATCCATTAAGGAATCGTACCATATGACTGATTTTACATGTTCCACTTCTTCCATCTGGCTTCTAAGTTCTGCCACATCCTTATTTTCCATTCCCTCTACAATACATAGAGAAAATGCACCTGTACCAAATTCATCTACCAGAATGTCCTGGCCTTTCATCGTTTCAATGTCTTTTGGCAAATAGGTCAGAATATCATAATTTACTCTGGTATTCATATACCCAAATGCTGACGGAATCAAAAGCAGTAAACTGATTATAAAAATCGGAATACGATACTTTACAACACCTTTTCCAAATTTAATCATTGCATCCTCATCTCTTTCCTTTATTATTTGTTTTTAACTTCACGTAGAGTATAAAAAAAAAGACTGAATAAATACATATTCAATCTTTTCGTTTTGTCGTTTATCAAACTACACTTTATTCATTTTGTCATTTTTATAATACAAATCGTATCAAATGTATCTCTATTTACAGTTCAGATAAGACATCACTCATAGAACGGGTAATAATATAATTGTACATATCTGTAATTTCCCTAGGTTCAATAGACATGCCACTCTTAATCCAATTAATTACTACAAAACACATGGATTGTGCATAATACTCCGCAATATTTTCCGGTGTCAGCCATGGATGCTGTTTATTGATAGAATTAGGATTTCCTCGAATCACAGACAAGAGTACATCTTCTATGCAGCGTTTTGTAATGCTTGCGAAAGAATTTTGTCCCTCTAAATGAACTGCTCTGGTATAAAATTCTTTTTCCTTTTCAACTGTGGTAAACAGCAGCATTAATGCTTCATCAATCATACCTGCAAAAATCAATGGCTGTATGGGTTCTATAATCTGAACCCTGATAATCCATTCCAGCAATTCATATTTATCTTGAAAATGATTATAGAAGGTAGGTCGAATTACCCCTGCTTTATCTGTAATTTCCTTAATTGTAATCTTTTCGATTGGTCGCTGGCATACAAGTTCTTTAAAACTCTCAGCCAGCAAAACATCTATGGTTTCTTTTACTTGACCTGCCACTCCTTCACCATCCTGTTCATTTCCCTTTTTAAATCAAACCCAAATAAAACTTCGATTTACAGTAAAAGCTCCATAATTGTCAAACTTCTTGCTGATTCATCCGCTTTTAAATCAATTATTTCTCCTGTTGGTATCACTTTAATCTTAGGGCGCAATATAAATTCCTGATAGTTTTCCATTACCACAGCAGTTCTTCCATCTGATAATTCTACCTCACACCCTACTGGATACACCGCAATTCTCTTCATAAATACGTTTACCAATTCCGGATCAAACTCTGCACCTGCATTTCCCATAATATATTCCACTGCTTCAGACGGTGACACAGCTTCATGGTAAGGCACTTTAGATGTCAGAGCATCATATACGTCCACCAGTTTAATAATCCGTGCATAAATTGGAATATCTGTTCCCGACCTGCGTAAAGGATACCCACCCCCATTGTACCATTCATGATGTTCTAATACACTGGTATACACATAGGAAGAAAAATCAAACTTACTCTTTAAAAATTCATATCCTAGTTTTGGATGCTGAATGATCAAATCTCGCTCTTCTTCTGTCAAAGCTCTTTTCGCACACAATACATCTTTTTCCACAAATCTTTTCCCAATATCATGGAGCATTGCTGCTGTGGTAAGAATATTAAGCTCTGATTCATTCATGTTACAGGATGCTCCTATCATCGTAGCAAGCACTGATACATTTACAGAGTGGAAATAGGTATAATCATCATATGTCTTAATGTCTAACATATTACACATGACATCACCATTATTCAGTACATCTTCCATTACATTCATCACCACTTTTTGAAGATTATGCTGCTCCATTGGTATGTTTTTGTTTTCCAAAAATAATCCATGCACTAACTTTAGTGCTTCTCTTTTTACACTTGGACGAATAACCTGTGGAATAATCAAATTTTCTGAAAATTCATCATCTATATAAATTCCCGGAAATCCTAAACTTAACAAACTCCGAATATATTCATCGTTTAATATAAGGTGTTTTGCCAACAGCAATCTTCCTTCTCCATCATAAATATCCTGTCCCAGCGCCATTCCATCTTCAATTCTCGACATCGGCATATAACGCATATCCCGGTACCTCCCGCCTACGCTTTTTGTACTTTTTTTCGTCGATACATTTGTGAATCTGCATGTTCCAATGTATCTTGTAAGTTAATATCTCGGTTGGGATTAAATTTAGCATATCCAGATGCAATCTGCATAAAATCCTTGACTTGGGCACCTTGAAGACTTGCTACCCATTCACACATTTTAGCTTCTTTCATCTCATATTCTTCCTCTGTCAAACAATCTGACAACAGACAAAACTCATCTCCACCAATTCTGTATAATTCTCCACACTCCCAAAACATATCTCTAATAATTTCACTGCTAATAATGATATAGCAGTCTCCCATACTGTGTCCATATAAATCATTCATCTTTTTCATATTATTCAAGTCAAACATTACAAGTGCATATTTTTTAAAATCATGTGAAAGAATATGACTGATTTCTTCATCAAAACAACTGCGATTCTTAAGTCTTGTAAGTCCATCTAACTCTGCTTGTTCTTTAATATCTTCAACCTGACTCACTGTCTGCATTAATTCAATAGCATTACGGATAAGATGTATAATAAGAAAACTTATATAAATTAACCATCCAATTCTAGCACAAGCTGCCAAATCACTGTGAAAACCATAATAATAATTCAAGGTATCTCCCAAGATACAAACAATGATTCCGCCTACACCCAAGGTGTGAAATAATATGGTTTGAGCGGGCTGTTTTTCTCTGCTTTCTTTTTTTAGCAGTCGTTTTATGCCTATTGCAAAAATGATTAGTACTGCTGCCAATATGGTAGCATATGTAATCCAAATTCCCTGTTCATAATTTATCCATCCAAAAATCTGTCCAATAAAGCTGAAACATACATCAAATACGTTTGCCATACATAAGAAATTTAACGCTTTACTGTCTTCTGTACAGCATATAGTCTGAAGAAATCTAATTAATGGAAGTATCATAAGTTTCATACTTATCATTGCTATTTCACCAAACAGCAACGGTCTGCCAAATAAAATTGGAAGTACCTGTGTTTCCAAAGAAGACCACACCGCCAATTGCAGGGTAAAAAGACCAAACCACAGCAGTTCTTTACGCAGGCACAGTTTCTCTCTCACTCCGTACCAAGCTATAATAATAAAAATTCCTATCACCAACATTACAATTCCTATTATCATCCCAGGGACACCTTCTCTGATTTGCTTAATTAGAATTGTTGCTTGTGGTCCATATAGAAAATTAGGCAAACGCAAAATATCCTCATTATAGCAGTTTGTCAAGTGTATCTCTATTGTTTTTCCAGCATAATCTCTTGGTATTTGAATAAAATTCCAAAGCTTTCCCGGTGTTTTACTCATAGAGCCTTCTGGAACTTTACAAGAATATAGTAATGTTCCATCCAGATAAGCTTCTACTATCTGATGCTGCGTAAAAAATCCCAAAGATTCAACAGAAACAATCTTCTGATCTAATTTCTTAGTCAAAACAATACTTTTTTCTCCCTCACTTAAATCAATCTTTTGGGGCAACTTTTGATATAACTTGGTGGTATCTTGCATGATACATTCCCAGTCATTATTATATTCAATATAACCTTTTTCTTGATTGCTTTTCTTTTCGCCATGAAATCCAATTATCGTTACTACAAAAAAAATTACCAATACTATTTGCACTTGATGTATTTTTAAAAATCTCATGAAACTTCCCCCACTCCAATATATATACTTGTTTCATTCTATCTATTCTATCACATTTCATTCTATTTTGACATAAGTCATTGAAAAAAATATTGAAAATAAAAAAAATAACTTCCGGAAAATTCCGGAAGCCACTATTACCCAAAAGCGATAGACGGGACTCGAACCCGCGGTCTCGACCTTGGCAAGGTCGCGCGTTACCAACTACGCCACTATCGCATAAAGCGGGTGATGGGAATCGAACCCACGTATCCAGCTTGGAAGGCTGATGTTCTACCATTGAACCACACCCGCAAAGGTTACTTTAAATGACAATGCCCAGTTCCGGAATCGAACCAGAGACACGAGGATTTTCAGTCCTCTGCTCTACCAACTGAGCTAACTGGGCTCACTGCATTTCAGCAACGATATCATTTTAACCAAAATTCGGATAAATGTCAAGGGGTTTTTTGAATTTTTTAAATTTTTCGTATTTTTTGTACTTTTAATGTAATTTTAAGGGAATCCAAATCTATCCATTTTCATAAAAATGCAAACATTACTCTTATCAAACACGAGAAATAGCCTTTCTACTTTATTCGAACTGCTATTTCTCAATGAATCGTTTCCTTACTTTGAGTTTGCCAGTTCTTTTAATAATTTAGGAACCATTTCATCCATGGTTTCCTCATTAAACTGGCAAGTTCCCACTGCTTTATGTCCACCGCCGCCATACTGAAGCATTAAACTGCCTACATCAATCTTAGAAGTTTTGTTCAAAATACTATATCCAACTGCGACAGAACAGCCTTTTCCACCTTTTCCATTTACAATCCAAGCTGAAATATTTTGTTTGGGATACATACTGTAAATAAGAAAACGATTTCCTGTATAGATTGGATCCACACCTCTTAAATCGGAAATAATTACATCTTGTTCCACTGTGGTATGAGCCTTTATCATTTCTTTAAACTTCTCTGTCTGTTCAAAATAGACTTCAATTCTCTCTTTTACATCCGTAAGTTCTAAAATTTCATTTGTTTCCATGGTACGGCAGGCGTCCATTAACCGCTCCATCAATTGATAATTCGAAATTGTAAAATCTCTCCATCTTCCAAGTCCGGTTCTAGGATCCATTAAAAATCCAACTAAAATCCACCCTGATGGATTTTGTATTTCTTCCACTGTCAAATTGCCGGAATCCACTTTATCTACGGCCTCCATCATTTCATTAAAATGAGAAAAGCGTTCATTTCCACCATAATACTCATAAATAATCCGAGCACAAGAAGGAGTAATGCGACTTTCTCCCTTGTATTTTCCTTTTAGAGTGTTTCTTTCAAATTCACTGGAATGATGATCAAACCAAAGCCCACATCCTTCTACGAAAGGAACATTAGCCAAACAGTCATTTTCCGTGATTTCAATTAGTCCATCTTGTAGGTCTTTGGGATGGGCAAATTTCCACTCATCAATAATTCCGACTTCTTTTAATAATGTACCACATACCAGTCCATCAAAATCTGATCTAGTAACTAACCTCATAGTCTTTTTCTCCTACTCTTTCCCTGTAAAATTCAATTTTTTTCCTGTAATTTTATTATACTATGCATTTTTCTAAAAAACAATCCTAAATCAATAAGAAGAGGAGTTCTCCTATTACGCACTAAGTATTTGTTTGTTTTTTCATTTTTTCCATTTATCGCTATTTTTTTAATTGCTTTTTTCGTCAATCTAAATGAATTTTTGGATTTTTGACAAACTCGGATTATTATCTATAGAGATAAAAAAAGAGTAAGACCACAATCTAGTATAAGACTGTGTTCTCACTCTTGTTTACTCTGTATGATATTATTTTTTACTATTTGCTTGGAATCATACCTATAATTCTTCCTGCAAATTCATTGAAATTCTGTGTCTGCAAAATTACTTTTCCAGGTCCTGTTAGCTTTGTAAGTAATAATCCTTCTCCACTAAAAAAGATGTTCTTTAACCCTTTTACCATTTCAACTTCATAGCTCACTGATTTTTCAAATGCTACTACATTACCGGTATCTACCTTAATTACTTCTCCAGGAGCAAGTTCTTTCTCTACTTTATTTCCATCTACTTCCAAAAATAAGGTGCCACTTCCAGATACATCTTGCAAGATAAAACCTTCTCCACCAAATAATCCTGCGGAAATTTTCTTAGTAAGTACAACACTTAATTTCACACTTTCTTCTGCACATAGAAATGCACCTTTTTGGCAAATCAGCCCTCTCTTATCTACATTCACCGGAAGAATTTCTCCTGCAACTGTAGACGCAAACGCAACCATGGAACCGGCACGCTGTGCTTTGTATGTTGCCATAAACAGTGATTCTCCACTAAACATTCTGCCTATGCTCTTTCCAATTCCACCTTTTAAATTAGAATCCATGGATATGCCTTCATTCATCCATGCCATTCCTCCCGACTGCGTATACATGGTCTCTCCCGGTGCTTCAAATGTAACCTCAACTACCGGCATGGTATCTCCTAAGATTTCATACTTCATATTACCCTCCTTATATGCTGAACTTTTGTACTTTCATTTTACAGGAAAAGCGTGTAATTAGCAATGATTTTTTAAGCTTTGACCGAACCGCTTGTAACAGCTGCTGCGCTCTGATTCTGTCTTTCATTCTTATCAGACCCTGTATTACACCAGATGGCTATTTTTTCTTTGTATTTTATTAATTATGATATAACAGATACCGGAAAACAGCATTTCCCAAAATGGTGCTATAGGCAAATTCATTTTTAGAAAAAGAAAGCCGGAAAGACTGCCTGCCGCCCACACAGCAATGGAATATTTCTCCAGTTTCCTTTCTTTCGTTTTCTCACGAAAAAAAAGAAACTCTCCCAATAGCATTCCCGGAAATGGTACCATTAAAATAGCAAAAGAGGAAACCACTGGAACTAGATAATTTCCAATGCCTGAAACAGAAATTGCTGCTGCCAGACCACCTATGATATATACCGTAACTTTATGAGATACATTTCCTTCTAATGATGTTCCCTGAAAAATATTCTGTATTGCTAGACTTCCTCCATAAGCATTAATATTTTGTGTGGTAGCTAGACAAAATATAGAGCAAAGCAGCATAGGCACAACCAGTCCTACTGCTACCGTAGCACGAATAAAATTGCTAAATCCTCCTGCTTTTGTAACAATAATACCGCAAACGTTAAAGAGAAACAGTCCCACAATATAAGCACAAGGGCATACCAGGGCAACCTTCTTGGGGGTTTTGGCGAAACGGCAGGTATCCGGAGTAATAATGCATCCAAACACATAATTTCCAATAATTGCCGTGGATGCCGCAGAAAAAGTCATGGGTACAGTAATAGGTGGTACAAATAAAAAATCAATTCCTTTCATTTTTACAAATAACTGAAACATAGCATAAAAAAGTAGTATTAGGGAACATGGAACCACTATTTTACTTGTAGTCTCCAGCCCGCCCCAGCCATAAGTGGCAGAATATGACCAAATAGCAATAATTGCAAGAGAAGTAATAGATACCGGTATCGGCCATGCCGGAAATACTGAAATAAACATGGAAGCAAAAAGACTGCCATTAATCCCAATCCAGAATACGCTGCAAATAATAATTAGTATGGAAAGAATAACGGAAACCGACTTTCCTAACATTTTTTGAGATAAAAAGGCAGTGGACCAGCCAGTCTTTGAAGACAAAATCCCCATGCTTGTTCCAATTAAAATCAAGACAAAATCACCTAAAAAACAGGCTGCTATTGCATGCCAAAATGGCAGTGCTGCACCAATTTTAGCTCCTATGACAAGGCAGGAAAGAGCACTGGTGTAGCCTGTCAATATGTAAAATAAACCCCTACTCTTTTTACGTTGATTTTCGGGAACAGATACAAATGCATATTCATAAAGGCTGGATCCTGTCTTGGATTTTTCTACTCCTTTATTCCTCATTCTACTCTCTCTTTCTCATGGTCATTCTCTTGATTTTTGCTTTGCTTCTTCATACATTTGGAATTGATTTTTTCCATTTTTTTTAGCAACATAAAGTGCATCATCCGCCTGTTGAAACAAAACTGCAAAGGTACAGCCGGGATAGCTTTGGGCTCCACCAATGCTCACGGTAACAGGGCAGTTATCATTATGATATTGATAATGACTCATTGATTTGCTTAATTGTTCTATTTGTTTCACAAATTTTTGGGTGCCATTTTTGTCCTCTACTAGAAAAAACAAAAATTCATCCCCACCCCATCGACACAGAATATCTTCTTCTGTAAATATTTCACATGCCGTCTGACCTAATGTACGTAATACATCATCTCCACATAAATGCCCCTTTTGATCATTAAACACTTTAAAATAATCAATATCCAAGATAATAAGTAGCCCTGTGCGAGAGCCCACCTCTTCCCCAAGTAACGCACTAATACGTTCTTCTGCTGTTTTATGATTCAGTAATCCAGTCAGCTGATCATTGGAACTTAGTTTTAATAATCTTTCTCTTTCCGCGTGTTCTTCCTCAATATTGGCAAGACACCCAACAAGGCGAATAGGACGCCGATGAGATTCCGTGGTACAGACTACAGTATAAATCAAGCGATACCAAACCCATTCTCCGGACTTCACTCCACACTGAATTTCCGTGGAAAATGATGTGTTGTCCACACCATCTTGAATAATCTTGATAAGTTGTGCTTCCGTTAGTGCCATACGAATTGACTGGTTCCTTAATCTTTCCTTGAAATCGTCCACTTTTTCTTCTATATCCAGACTGGATTGTTTTCCAAAAATAGTCAGCCTGTCATTCAAATAATCGTATTCTATTCCTGCCTCTCCAAAGGTATCCGCTAATAATCGGTAACTTTCTTCATATCCTTGCAGAGATTGATGTTGTCGAACATGAACCTTGGTATAGGTAATGAGAATCAACGCTGTCACAAACATAATAGCCGCACCAAAACACACGAATTCAAATGGATATCGGTATACAAATTCTATGAAATCATCGGCACCATATGCGCTTTCTTTTATTAGGCTGCGGCTTATATCCTCATTTGAAAAACTATCTACTGCCTTTTGAAGTGTAGAAACAAGTCTGCTGTCCGTTTGGGGCAATACACCGAATCCAAGTTTTATTTCTGAGTGTATCGGAATTGACAATAAATCCCTTGCTTCATACTTCTGCATCAATGCTGCTCCTGTAAAACTATCGCAGATTGCAGCATCCACTTCACCACTTCTTACTGCATTTAAACATGCCTGAGGCGTGACATAATACATGAGGGCAACATTCCGCTTTTGCGTAAATGCATGACGACCTTTCACATCTGCCATAATAACAACCGGAATTGTCTCTAAATTTGTATTTTTATGTTGTATCAGTACTGACTGCGTTGTAATATATGGTATCATTTCTAACTGAATACTTTCCTTATCATTCCCTTTTGGGACTGAATATTCTGTTAAAGTTGCAATCATATCTACTTTCCCTGTACTTAGTTGTTTCAATGACTGACTATAACTTTTGGCTGGAACAAATACCACGGAAATCCCTGTTTCTTTTGAAAGACGATTTAAAATTGTAACTGGAAGTCCCTGATAGGTATTATCTTTTGTTACATGAGAAATTGGTTTCCAATTTGATACAATAGATACCTTTAATACCTTCTTACTCCGCATATAGTAAAGTTCACGATTGGAAAGTTCTATCTCTTTCGGTAATGGCTTCTCCGCATATACACCAAAAGTAGGCAAAAAGCATAAATGTAAAATAAGACACAATACTAATAATATTCTGTTCTTTTTCATGTAGACTCTTCTCCTTAGCAATTGCATTCTTAATTTCATATTTCTTATGTCTACTATACTACTAGTGTATCTTTTTTTCTACATTTTTCTCATATTTTTCAACAAACTACTTTTCTTCTTTTTTTATTTTTGAACTTTTAAGTCCATCTACCGTTAGTATTTCAAATCCTGCCGCTTTTCCTTTCAGCTTGATACTATCTCCAAGAGAGGTAAAACACACTCGGTCTTCTAATGCATCTGCCACAATTCGGCTGCAATATATTGTTTCCCCGGGTGCATTCGCTTCAAGCCGCGCTGAGGTATTAACTGTATCTCCAATAGCAGTATAATCCATACGGTTAGGCGCACCTATATTTCCTACAACTGCTGGACCATAATGTACTCCGATTCCAAAGCTCACCGTACGCCCATACTGCGCCTGCAATTCTATACTAAGCTGTTTGGATCCTTCCACCATATCAAGTGCTGTTTTTACCGCTTTAAAGATACTGTCCTCTTGAGGCAGAGGAGCACCCCAAAATGCCATAGTGCAATCTCCCACAAACTTATCTAGTGTACCGTTATTTTTTAAAATGCAATCACTGGTAAGCGTAAGATAGCGATTTAAAATTTCTACAATCTGTGGTGGTTCCATGCCCTCCGACATTGTTGTAAACCCTCTTAAATCCACAAATAGCACAGCAATATTGGTAAGTTTTCCACCCAGTTCTAGGCTGTCTGAGCCTTCCCGCAATATCTCTGTCACAATTTCCGGCGCAACATATCTGGAAAAAGTTGCAGTAACATGCTTTTTTGCCAATGCCGCACGAACATAATGATCCGCAACGGATGCGATAAATAAAACAGTAACTGACAATGGCAGGTACAGACTATTTACCACATACCCTTGTTTAAAACAAATGATCGAAAGTCCCAAAGACACAGTTGTAATTATAATCCAGCTTATAGCAACAGAAACCATTTTACGGTCATGAAACCAAAGTATGCAAAAAAAAGTGATAGTGAAAAGCACCGCAGCTTGTGGCCAAATCGGAACTTCTCGTTTGAAATCTCCCTTTAAAATGGCATTGATGGCATTTGCTTGAAATTCTATGCCGTACATGGGTTGTGCATGGTCGATTGCTGCCGTCACGGTATCGTTCAATCCTGCTGCGTAAGGACCAATTAGCACAATTTTATCCTCAAACAATGTGGAAGGCAGTTCTCCTGATAACACATCAGCAACTGATAAGCCATCATCATAACCACCTGGTAAAGCCGTATAAGGCAAATACCAATGAAATAGGGAATCTGTTGGCGGTGCTTGTATTTCTATCCCCATTTTTTTTCCATACATACTGGCAATTTGATAATGAAAAGATGGAATCTGTGTTCCATCAGGAAGGGATACTTTTAAGATGCAGTGGCGAAGAATTCCATCCTTATCATACATAGCATTGATATGCCCCTGCTGTGTATTGGCTTTCAATGCTTCATATGGTTCGTCGTAACTTTCTATGGCACGGTTATCCAATTGGAAAGAGCCGTCTTTCGCCGTTGTGATATCTGAGTCAAAAGAAAATGCAGTGGCAAGCACTACGTTATCATATTGTCCTGCTGCCTCAGCAAGTTGTGCATCTTGCTGTGGGTCTGTGGCTGCAGCAAAAATCATATCAATCCCAATAGCCGCCGGACGACTGTTTTCGTCAGCATTCAATGTATTAATTACCTTTGCCACAACTCCTCGTCCCCATGTTTGAATGGGTCCAATTTCTTCTAACGCCCGTTGGTCAATATTGATTAAGATAATATTATCTTCCAACACCTTTTCCTTTTGATAAAGCTTATCTGAAAGAGAGTTGTTCATATTGTATAATACTTCAAACAGCAACAGGGCGGTAAGGATCGCCGAAATAAGTAAAGCAAATAGAATTTTATTTAGCTGTAATTTTTTCATTTTAGATTCATTCTCCTTTTATAACAATTCAGAACCTGGAAAATCTAAAGCCTTGGGTTTTAGATTCCGGTTCTGAATTATTACTTTCATTTTACATTATGATAGACACCCACTGTGCATAAACAGTTATATTGGTTGTAATTGGTGTCGTGTTAAAGTTAAAATTTTCTGTTCCACTCTTAGAGGTAAACCAACCTTTAAAAGCATAAGCAGATTTGGTGGGGTCTGCTGGTGCTACTGCCTTTTCACCCATTACCACTTGCTGAGATGCAACTGCTGTCCCACCATCGGTATCAAAGGTTACTTGATACCTAGGGAGTGGTGTCCATTTTGCATAGAGGGTGGTTGCACCTGTAATTCCAGTATTAAAATCAAAGGGTGTCGTGCATTCTGCTGTTGTGTACCAGCCGCCAAAGGTATAATCTGCTTTGGTGGGGTCGGTGGGCTTTGTCGCTTTGCTCCCTGCTGCTACTTCCTGTGCTGTTACTACGGAACCTCCGTCAGTATGAAACATAATCCCATAGAATATTTCATTTCTATTATTGGGAGGATAAGACGTTACGTCTAAATTAGATCTTGAAGGTGTTCCTGAATCTGAACCACCGAATACGGGTAATTCATTTCCGCTTTCTATATTTTTTAAAATTTGTTCCTTCTTTTCAGGACTTTTAACATCTTTTAGTATGTTAATACCATTTTCCCCTTGCTCCCCCTGCCTTTTTTTAGCAGCAATGGCTACAATTTCATCTACATTCAAATCAGATTCTTTGGTGATTTTATCCTGTAATTCAGAATCTTGAGCAATTGCCTCTGCCACAAAACCTGGAATATCATCCGGAGTCATTTTCCTTACAAGTATACTCACCGTTGTCGTTCCATCCTCCGCTTTCGTATGAGTAACAATGAAAATCTCACCTGCTTTCAAACTCTCGGTAAATTTTTCTCCAGTTTCTGGGTCAATGTAAGTCACATCTACCGCACCTGTTAGCAATCCAAACCTATCTCCATCCACAAAACCTGATGTACCACGAATACCTGTAATCATATTAGATGTTTGAATTTCCATGGATTCATCATCCTTTAATGGTACTTTCACATTAAAAAACAATTTTCCTGACTCCACAAGCAAATTCAGTTTTTTACCTTTCTTTTTCACTGTAAGACTGCTTGACTCGTCTAGCTTCACTGCTTTTGTGTCATCCAAATTGATATAGGCATAACTTGTATTTTCTGTGGCTATGCCATATCCACTATAAAGTTTAATGTCATTACGAACCGGTAATGCTATGCCTTTTTGGTTTGTAACGTCTACGGTACCCTGTGTTTTTTCCAGACGCATCGTAGTTGCTTTGGTGTCTTTCACTGTAATGATAAACACAATCACCACCAACAATGTAATCAATGCCAGTATTACTCCTATACATTTTTTCACATCGTTCCCTCCCATGCCTGGCTTATTTTGAACAACGTCAATATTCTTTTATCCAATTTTCCTTCTTGTTCCATGGAGTCCATAATTTCCAAAGCCTTTTCAACAGACATCGCCGGCTTATAGGGTCTATCCCTCGCTGTTAACGCATCAAAAATATCTAAAATTGTAATCAAGCGTACCTCTACAGAAATTTCATCTCCATGCAGTCCCTTTGGATACCCTGTGCCATTTAAAAATTCATGATGATTTTGTGCCCATTCCTTTACGTTACTGTAATTTTTAGGAAATTTAACTTTACTTAATATTTTATCCGTCATTACAACATGATTTTCCATGATATGTCGCTCTGCGGCAGTTAAGGTACCTTTTCTCACAGAAAGTGCAATGAGTTCACTCTCCATAAGCCATGGCTGTACCTTATTATTTTCATCCACATAAGTCCGATTACCCAAATCTTTTATTTGAGCAAACATTTCATCATTCAAGAATCCTATTACGTTTGCCTTAAGTATTAATTCTTGTGCTGATAAACGTTCCTGTTTGCGAAATTCATATTCTGTTGCTTCAATTTTACCACAATTCCATGCAAGTTCATCCAGCAATGCCATGATGCGAAATCGATCCAGTAAATGCGCAAGGGCATCACCTAAGCGTGTTTCCTTATCCATAACTTGTAAAGGAACCGTAATTTTACCCGAATCATGCAGCCACACGCTCATTAAAAACTGTCGTCTTTCCTGCTCATTAAACTGCCATGGCTGATTGGTTTCCTTAAGCCAATCTATAAAACGTTCCCCATATTTTACCATATTATTAGTGTGATTGGCATTATAAGGTGCCAAAGCATCAATGGTAGTGGAGATAACATAAACAAGGGAATCCAGTAATTCTTGTATCTCCGTTGCATAAGCCATATTAACCTGACAAATTGCAGTTTGAGAAGCAAGGGATAAAATAACCTGCTCACAGCTTTTATCAAAACTACATATCTCACCTGCTTCGTCTAGTGCATTAATAAGCTGAAGTACACCAATACAGTTGTTCTCATCATCTTTCATTGGTACTACAAGCATTGACGTGGTTCTATATCCGGTCATTGCATCATAGTTTTTGGGACCTGAAAAATTAAAAGTTTCACTCTCATATACATCGCAAATATTAATAAGCTTATCATCAAGAGCCGCACATGCACAAATGTTTTCTCTTAAAAGAGGAACCGGTGGAAGAAGAATAGGACCATAACAGCCACCCTGTTTTGTACCATTTGAGCGTGTAAACATCAATGTGAATGCCAGACTTTCTGCTTCCTTACGATAAAGTGTACCACCATCACAGTTGGTAATATCCATGGCCGCCATTAAAATCAATTCAAATAACTTATTATTGTCCTTTTCTTTGGAAAGGGCAATTCCAATCTCTAAAAGTCGTTCCACACTAACTGTATTCATAAAACAATTTCCTCCCTACTACGTGCAAAGGAACAGTTAGGATAAGAAAGGCGAATCTCTTCCATAGCATGATCTAATTCTTTGTCTGTCCTATATACAGCATGGTGAATGATTTTTGTCTCCTTAGCACCACACCTTGCTCCCATCTGTGCTGCAAAGTTCCATGTAGAATGACCGAAACCACGGCGAGATAAGAATTCTTCCTGTGTATATTGTCCATCACATAGAAATAAGTCACACCCTTTGGCAAATGCATCAAGTCGTTGATCCGCATCTGTGTCCTGTTCAAAGTCAGTAGCATAAACAATGGATTTCCCATTAAAACTAAGACGAAATAAGGTGCATCCACCTGGATGACTGCCTTGTATATGTTCCACCTTGACTTTTCCAATGAAAAAGGTTGAAGTAATAATATCATGAAATGATACCTCCGCAGTAAATGCCCAAACTCCAACTGGCCAAAGTGGTGGGCACATAAGAGCCTCTATCTGTTGCTGCGCAGATAACTCACCATGTGGCACTGCATAAACCGCTATATTGAAATCTTTTTCAAAACAAATAGGACAAATGGGCATTCCCTGCAAATGATCTAAATGTGGATGTGATAGTAAAATATGAATGGACTTTTCAGATTCTTTCAAATATTCTTTGATAAACAATAATCCAGTTCCCGCATCCAGCAAAATAGTTTCGCCACCCAGTTGTATTAGTACACAAGATGTGGCACCTCCATATTTTTTATATTTATCACCACAAATGGGAATTGTTCCTCGTGAACCTAGCAGTCTGACTACAATTTCTCCCATATAAATCCTCCTTTTGAAACAATCTCCTATATACTTAAATACATAAAACCAAAAAAGTACTCACTCCTATTTGCATTTTTTTATTTTCTATCATCTGCCTTATTGACCCTGTTTGCATTTGGTGTTAAGATAAAAGTATGTTACAGATTTAACAATCTTATTTAGAATCTTAGGGAGGGTTTATTATGAATTACACACAGGAATACCAGGAGAAACTTGTATCTGCTGATGAAGCTGTAAAAATTATTAACTCCGGAGACTGGGTGGACTACGGATGGTGTAACGGCACCCCTGACGCTTTAGATAAAGCACTTGCAAAGCGCACCGATGAGCTCCATGATGTCAAGCTTCGTGGTGGTATTCTTTTGAAGCCACTGGCTATCTTCCAACGTGAAGATGCTGGGGAGCATTTTACTTGGAACTCTTGGCATATGTCTGGCATTGAACGTAAGCTGATTAGCCGTGGATGTGCGTATTATGCACCTATTCGTTATTCCGAGCTGCCTCGCTATTACCGGGAATCTTCCACTCCAGATGATGTTGCAATGTTCCAGGTTACTTCAATGGACAAGCATGGTTACTTTAATTTCGGACCCAACGCATCTCATTTATTTGCTATTTGTGAAACTTCAAAGAAAATCATTGTAGAAGTAAATGAAAATATGCCTCGCTGTCTTGGTGGATTCGAAAACAGTGTTCATATTTCTGATGTAGACTTTGTAGTAGAAGGTGAAAATCCTGCTATTGGAGAACTTGGTGCCGGTGGTCCTGCTACAGAGGTTGATAAAGCGGTTGCAAAGTTAATCGTAAATGAGATTCCCAATGGTGCCTGCTTACAGCTTGGAATTGGTGGTATGCCCAATGCAGTTGGTTCTCTCATTGCAGAATCCGATTTGAAAGATTTGGGTGTTCATACTGAAATGTATGTAGATGCATTTGTAGATATTGCCAAAGCAGGAAAAATCAATGGCTCTAAAAAGAACATTGATCGATTCCGTCAAGCTTATGGATTTGGTGCTGGAACTCAGAAAATGTACGATTATTTAGATGAAAATCCGGAATTATTAAGTGCTCCAGTAAGTTACACCAATGATATTCGTTCTATTTCTGCATTGGATAACTTTATGTCTATTAACAATGCGGTAGATGTTGATTTATTTGGACAGGTAAGTTCTGAGACTTCTGGAACTAAACATATCAGCGGTGCCGGTGGGCAGTTAGATTTTGTTTTGGGTGCTTATCTTTCTAAGGGTGGCAAAAGCTTTATTTGCTGTTCCTCAACCTTTACTACTAGAGATGGCGAAATGAAATCACGAATTCTCCCAACGCTGCACCCAGGTTCCGTAGTAACCGATACTCGTTCTAATATCCACTATATGGTAACAGAATATGGTATTGTAAACTTAAAAGGGTTATCTACCTGGCAGAAATGCGAAGCCATTATTTCTGTTGCACATCCTGACTTTAGAGATGAATTGATTGCAGATGCTGAGAAAATGAATATTTGGAGAAAAAGTAATAAATAAGGCTGGTTTATACTTTTGATTGAGCATGTTTGAAAAAGGAAACTTAGATAGAATCCTGTTTGTCCGTTTGGATTCTGTCTGGGTTTCCTTTTTTAAATTAAAATCCAATGAATATTGCCACATGCTGCTTTTATTCAAAATCTTTTTAGCTATGACAATTTTCACAACTTTTTCCCATCCTGACTAGAATGCCTGCATAGCAAGACCAAAGCTCTTCTTTTCGTAATTCTTCTTTTTTCTAAATCTCTTTCTGCTGATAGTCCCCCAAAAACTTTCTTTTATATTTTAACTCGGCATATTCCGTAATTCTCCCCAGATACACGGAATCATAAAGTCCCCCAACTACTCCTGCCACCGGAATTCCCTGGAGAAATTTCATATACAGCATCTCCCGAGACAAGACAGATGCTGTTCTCTTTATCTGCGTTTCCTTGTCTGCTTCATACATTTTTTTCTTATAAATATTCTGATTCAGCAGTGCATTCTGTTCTTGTAACGTATCGCCGCTTTCCATTGCATTTTCAATGATTTTTAAAATAAATAGCTCCTCTTCTTCGCTTCTATAATCACTTCCATAACTTATGGCAATCTCGTAAATACTTTTTAGAATAACTGCTGTAAACAAGGGAATATCTGGTATTCCAATTCCCAGCACTCCAAGTCCCACGCCCTCTGCTCCTGTAATTAAAAGATTTTTCACACGAGTTCCCTGTGCCTTACCATCAAATGCCTTCCATGATTTTTTATCTTTTTTTACTTGTGCAGTATATTCATTTATTTTATATTGATTTCTTTGTTTGTCCCCCTGATACGTTTTTTCAATAATATCCGTTCCTTTCTCAAATACCAATTGAAATGCCTTGTAAAAAGCACTGTCTAGCGTAACCTGAAGCTTTTGTGGAACCATCTGCTCCAGCTTTTTATTCAGCATATTTTCTCGTTTTTCTCTATATTTCTTCAAAAATCTTTTCTCTTTCCTGAGCAAACTCTCCCATTCCTGTTCCCATACTGATTTTCTCTGAAATAATTCCATAAGCTTCTCCTAACTATTTTTTTATTTTCTGTTTGAAACCGTTCTGATAATCACGACTTTTGATTAGCAACTAAATTGTTTTTCTTCGCCATATTATTATTCCAATCATTTCACTGCGGTCAGAACCAGTTCCGCATCTAATTTATCTCTTTTTCTAATGCAATCGCAAATAATAATGTTTCATGCGAAAACACGCCTCTTTTACATCGATACTATGTGGTAAATATTTCTGTTAATCCTTCCATTCCAGCTTTTTTTGCAATTTCTTTCACTCCCATCTCTATCTCATCTCTTGAAAAATTACATTTTTCTAAAAAGTCATTATCCAGTTCGTTTAGGTACGAGTAAAATAAAATTGCGTTTTCAATGTCTTTTTTATTATGTTGGTCAAAATTCTCATACAACAAATTTTCTGCTTCGTTAATTTTTCCATCATTTACCATTATGAGCAATTTCCGCAATAGTCCTTCAGATGATTGAAACTGGTCTTCTAACGGTAACTCATATATTTTATTTTCTTTGCCTAAAATCACGCTAATCAATGCCGCCACCATCTGTTTTATCATTCGCATAATATAATCCTGTTCAAAATCCATGGAAAGACCACCTCCGTATTTTTCAGTGTTATAATACCTATGACAATTTATATTCCTCAATTATTTGTTTTGCTTGCTCTGCATCTTTT
Source organism: Lachnospiraceae bacterium (assembly GCA_036653135.1). Lineage (GTDB taxonomy): Bacteria > Bacillota > Clostridia > Lachnospirales > Lachnospiraceae > Petralouisia. The sequence goes on along the minus strand of JAVVUO010000026.1, from coordinate 4,721 downwards.
TCTGCTACAAAGATGTAATCACCTTTATTGGAATTTCCAGAATAAACCTCTATAATTCCACCATCAATACTCTGTTTATATGCACTTATTCCACAATTTGAGAGCATTTCAATTAACATCTCTGACTCCATACTGGTAGATGCCATATAAATTTCAACCGGCTTCACGCTCTGGTTTATAGTATCCTCTGTATCCTCATATTTCTTTTCAGATTTTCTCTGCGCTCTATCCGAAAATACTCCTATGAAAGCTAACACAACAAAACATAAAATTGCAATGCTCACAAAAAATATAGCAGTAACTTTTCCTATATTGGTTATTTCATTTTTCGCTAATTTACTGATAATCATACCATATGCTAAACTAAAAACAGCCGAGATAAAAATACTAATACTGATATTAACAAATATGCTGTTCTTTCCTTTAGATATTCCATTACTTGAAAATGTTCCCGTTTTAATAACTCCATGCAGATATACAATTCCTCCCGCCAGCATAATAATAGTTTCTCCCAACACTAGTGAAAAGTCCCCATTTCTAACATATAACTGTACAACAATAACAACTGCACAAACAAGATACATTACTGCAAAACTTTCCATTGCATATTTCCCCAATGCTTGACTTTGCCTTTCATCTAAATACTGTTTCATAGGTCATCCTCCTCCCAAAACAAATCATCCAGTGTCTTTCCTAACTCCTTGCATATTGCGGTACAAAGTTTCAAAGATGGATTATAGTCACCAGCTTCTATCATTCCTATTGTCTGTCTTGTAACTCCTGCTCGTTTCGCTAATTGTATCTGTGAAATATTTTTTTCCATTCTTGCAACTTTCATTTTTATATTTTTCATAATCCATCACTTCCTTCCTTTTTATCTTTAATTCCATTATACTCTGCATTTTACATATGTCAAATATATTTTACATTTGCAAGATTTATATTTCACATTTTATGATAGGAATATCTGAGCTGATGATATATAAAAATTAAAGATATCTCATTGACAGAGTCATACACAATAAAAATCCATGAAAAAGGGAAGAGAGGGGGATATGTTCCACTGTGGAAGACAGCGGTTCCATATAGAAAACGATACCTGACACATAAGCTATTATGACATATAAGCTATTATGATACGGAGGCACGATATGATGTATATAAGAGATTTACTTGAGCACTCAAGCGTTTAAGTTCCATGACAGCTATCCTACCTTGCGCTCCCGAGTTTATGATTGGGAGGCGTTTTTTGAAGCGCAAGCTCGGATAACTTGTTACTCATAATCTAATGTATGTTATAATACCTTTTCAGTCACTATAACCGTGTAATGCTCTTGTATAGATTCAACACCTGTGGGTTTAAATTGATTTTTTGCCCAAAAAGCTTTCGCTTGTGGATTACCTTTTACATATCCCAACCTAACTTTTGTATATTCTAAACGCTTTAAAAATTGTAAGCATTCAGTTATGATATTAGATCCTACTCCACATCTTTGTAGTTTGCTATTCACCATAAAAAAGCCAATAAAGGTTGTTTCTTTATCCGGATATTTGAATATTAAATCCATAACCGCTATCAGTTGATTCCCTTTCCAGAAACCAACATAATACTTATCCTCGTATGTTTTGTCCGGCGGTAATGCAGTCAAATCTGATTTGATTGCTTTAGCACTGACTACCGGTGGGCAATAGTCATAGTATTGAGGGTTACTTTCGCACAGATTTAAAACAGACGGAATATCATAATCCAATATTTTTCTAACCTCATATTGAGTTGATAGTAATTGTATATTCAATTTACAATTCTCCTATTAATTATTTCTCAGTTTGTCCATAGTAGGCATTTGCCCCATGTTTTCGATCGTAATGCTTATCCTGTAACTCTTGGGGTGCTGGTTGAATTCTTGGATTTATCACTTCCGCACGGTATGCCATCTTAGCCACTTCCTCCAGTACTACGGCATTATGTACTGCCTCATGAGCATTCTTGCCCCAAGAAAAAGGACCGTGGTTTTTACATAATATCGCCGGAACTGCCATAATATCTTTACCTAACTCCTGAAAGGTCTTTACAATGAGATGTCCGGTATTTGCCTCATATGCCTGGTCAATTTCCTCCTGGGTAAGGCATCTTGCACAGGGAATTTCTCCATACATGTAGTCCGCATGAGTGGTTCCATAGCATGGAATTCCTCTTCCTGCCTGTGCCCAGCTTGTAGCGTAGGCGGAATGAGTATGCACAATACCGCCTATTTCTGGAAATGCCTTATAAAGCTCTAAATGGGTTGCTGTATCAGAAGATGGATTGTATTTGCCTTCCACCTGATTTCCCTCTAAATCCAGCACTACCATATCTTCCACCGTAAGCTTGTCATATTCCACACCGCTGGGTTTGATTACAAACAGTCCGGATTCCCGATCAATACCGCTGACATTTCCCCAGGTAAAGGTGACAAGTCCATATTTGGGCAAATCCATATTTGCTTCATATACTGCTTTTTTTAATATTTCTAACATTGTTCTTCCTCGTTTCCTATTTCAAAGAGTCTACTGCCGCAGATTCCATAGACAGTCCGCTACTGTAACGGTTCATAAATTCATCAAATCCTGCTGTGTCTTTTGCATCTGGGCTGATGATAACACCCTCCTGACCTGCAAATACTTTATTGTTTAAATAATCCTCTAACATTTCTCCCTCTGCTTTGTGGTACATATAGGATGCTAGAATCGCAATTCCCCATGCTCCGCCCTCTCCGGCAGTCTTCATAACAGATACTGGGGTATTGATAGCTGCCGCCATCACCTTTTGACCAACCTCTTTGGTTTTAAACAGACCACCATGACCCATCATCTGCTCCAGCTTCACACCTTCCTGCAAAAAGAGAATGTCCAGACCAATTTTTAAGGTTGCTAAGGAACTGAATAAATGAGTGCGCATAAAGTTTGCCAGATTGAATTTGCTGTTGGTTCCACGGACAAATAATGGACGTCCTTCCTCAAATCCCGTAATGGGTTCCCCTGAAAAATAGTTATATGATAAAAGTCCACCGCAGTCAGCATCTCCCTCCAACGCCTTATGATACAACACAGAGAAAAGCTGGTTCCTATCCACTTCCATTCCAAAGCTTTCTGCAAATTCCTCAAAGAGATTTACCCAGGCATTTAAATCTGAGGTACAGTTATTGCAATGCACCATGGCTACCAGATTTCCTGCTGGAGTGGTTACTAAGTCAATTTCCGGATATACCTTTGATAATTCCTTTTCCATTACTACCATAGCAAATACCGAAGTTCCTGCGGATACATTTCCAGTGCGTTTCGCTACACTGTTAGTAGCTACCATTCCGGTTCCTGCATCTCCCTCTGGAGGACACATTGGTATTCCAGCTTGAAGCTGTCCAGTGATATCTAAAAGGTTTGCTCCTTCTTTGGTAAGCGTTCCTGCTCTTTCTCCTGCGGTAAGCACTTCTGGGAGAATCTCTTCTAATTTCCATGAAAATCTCTCTTTATCCACCAATTGATTAAATTTTTGAATCATATCCACAGAAAACTGTCCTGTGGTGGAGTCAATGGGGAACATTCCAGATGCATCTCCTACACCCAAAACCTTTTTTCCAGTAAGTTTCCAATGTACATAGCCTGCCAGTGTAGTGAAAAATGCTATTTTTTTCACATGTTCTTCCTGATTTAAAATAGCCTGATATAAATGGGCAATACTCCATCTTTGTGGAATATTATATTGAAATTCTTCTGTTAATTTTACCGAAGCTTCTTCTGTGGTAGTATTACGCCAAGTACGAAATGGCACTAAAAGTTCTTCTTCTTGATCAAATGCCAAATATCCATGCATCATAGCACTGAATCCAATGGCTCCTATCTTAGTAAGTGTGACATCATATTGTGCTTTTACATCCGCTGCTAATTTACCATAGCAATCCTGCAATCCACTCCATACCTCTTCTAGAGAATAGGTCCAGACATTATTTATATATTTATTTTCCCAATCATGGCTGCCAGAAGCAATTGGTATATTGTCTTTTCCCACCAGTACTGCTTTTATTCTGGTAGAACCGAACTCGATTCCAAGTACCGTATTTCCTTGTAATACTTCCTCACTAATTTTGTTTCCTTCTTTACCCATAAAATATCTCCTGTATTTTTGAATTTTTATAGCAGCAATTCAAACGGTGTTTTTATTTGAATTGCTGCACTGATGAAGATAAATGAACTACTATTCAAACGATGTATTTATTTGAATTGCTGCACTGATGAAGATAAATGAACTGCTACTCAAACGGTGTATTTATTTGAATTGCTATTCACAGGCTTTTCTACTTGCACGTACAAAAATCTTTTACTGTTTTATAAATTCCCTGTGCATCCAGTCCGTATTTTTCCAACAATTTCAAGGCGGGACCTGATTCCCCAAATACATCTTTTATTCCAATTCTGCACACCGGTGCCGGTGCTTGTTCACTTAGGCACTCGCACACTGCACTGCCAAGTCCTCCGATAATGGAATGTTCTTCTACGGTCACTGCTTTTCCTGTTTTTTGTACGGAGGACAGAATTATTTCTGTGTCCAAAGGCTTAATGGTGTGAATATTAATTACCTCCGCTTTGATTCCTTCTTCTAAAAGTAAGGCTGCCGCTTCTAATGAGGCATTGACGCAAAGTCCGGTTGCCAGAATCGTTACATCGGTTCCTTCTCTTAGCAGTAC
>JAVVUO010000025.1:0-43866 GCA_036653135.1 Lachnospiraceae bacterium | reverse complement strand
GAAATACAACTGCTGCAAAGCCGTATTTCTATCATGCTCAGTCAGATACAGCCGCATTTTTTATACAATACGCTAACCGCCATCTGCGGTCTGTGTGATGAAAACCCCAAGGAGGCAAAAAAGGTAACGGCTGAATTTGCCGACTATCTGCGGCACAATCTGGAATCGCTGACCCAAAGCACACCTGTACCCTTCGAGGACGAGCTGCTGCACACCAAGGTTTACCTTGGCATTGAGAAGAAACGCTTTGAGGAAAAGCTGAATATTGTCTATGACATCGCAAACATTGATTTTCGTATTCCCGCACTTACCATACAGCCGATTGTTGAAAATGCGGTAAAGCATGGCGTGACCCGAAAAAAATCCGGCGGCACTGTCACCATTTCCACAAGTGAGCAGGAGAACTGCTATGAAATAATCATCACAGACGACGGCGTGGGCTTTGATGTAAATGAGCCGTTGACAGCCCCCGACACCCACGTCGGCATAGAAAATGTGCGTTGCCGCCTGTGGTCCATCTGCCACGGAACACTCGATATCAAAAGCGAGGTGGGCATAGGTACAACCGCCATTATTAGAATACCAAAGGGAAGAATTTTACCGTGTTAGGTGCCTCAGTTGGTAAGATTCAAGGTATTACTTTCTTGATATTGGAACATTTCTAATGACAGAGGTTTTTAGGTGGTCTTTATCTTTTTAATTTTAAAAAGTGACAGAAGATTTGCGGCCGTAAAAAACAAAACACAGATCAGTATTCCAACAATGCATGCATTGATGCTTATCCCTCGTATATTCTGGATTCCCTCCAGCTCAATTGCCTTTGTGATAAAAGCGCCAATGGGTGCACCAAGCAGCACACCAACAAGCAGCCCGCAAAATGACATGAGCATGGTTTCACACAATACATATTTTTTGATGCGCCAGTGTGATAAGCCCATCACTTTCATCACTTTAATCTCGGTTTCTTTCTGTGCAATATTCATCACAGCAAGATTGAGTAGCACAAAAACCGAAAGGAAAAAAGTAACAAAAAGGATAACGGTCACTGCACTGTCCACAGAAGAGAGTTTATCGTTAAATTCGTCAACATATAAATCTGTGGGAGAATAATCAACGAATGCCTCCTGGTCTTGAAGCTGCGAGATGAGTACATCCTTATCTGTGTCCAAAAGTTTTACAAAATATTGATTAAAGGCAAGCTCTTCGCCAGAAATTTTCCGGTAGTATGCGGGGGAAATTATGATGGCATTTCCAATATTGCGCTCAAAGATACCAGATATGACAGCGGTACAGGAGTTTCCTGCGTTGTCTGTCATAATGAAATCATCTCCAACCTGATAACCATATTCCTCGGCGCATTTTTTAGAAAGCAGCACTCCATCTGAAGAAATCTCCATGCGCTTGCCCGTTGTGGCGTCAAGTAGAGTTATGTATTCAGTCAACTGAGGATCTTTGGAGGATATCACCGTGGTGTAATGATATTCATCATCTTTGAGAAAGGCACGATATTGCTCGCAAACTTGTATTCCTTCAATTTGGCTGTCAATATCCAAAATTGTTGCCTTGTCTGTCTCGTCAGCTTTTGCGTCCATGGAAATAATGCCGTCATAATGTTGGAGTTCGTGATATTGTCTATTTGTAATGCCTGCCATGCCGGTGCGTACGGTAAACACAACAATCAACAAAACAGTACAGCCTGCAACGCCAACAATGGTCGTTAAGAGTATTTTTTTGTTTGCACTAATATTGCGCAGTGCCATGGAGAAATCCAAAGACAACCGGCTGTGCCCATTTAAGCGTGAATGTTTCATTTCTCTTGGAGCACCGCTCAACAGCGAAACAGCACTTTGTCTTACAAGACGTCTGCTTGCCATCCAAGCGGCAAGCACAGTGCTGATGATGCTGGCGGACGCGATGATAAGCACTGTACCAATTTCAAAAGCAGGTATAAAATCCGTTGCTTGGTAAGCTGCGGAATAAGAGATATGATAAATAATAGTTTCCATAATGCCATAGGCGGCGGTAGCTCCTAAAATTACGCCAAGGACAGCGCTCACAAGTGCATATGCCATATATTTAGCATATATTTCGCGCGGCTTTAAGCCTAGTGCCTTTTGCGCTCCAATGAGCTGATGCTGCTCTGTTACCATTCGCTCAATGGTTGTATAGCAAACGAGCATTGCAATGAGCAACAATAAAATACAGCAGGTGAGCGCAACGCTGTTCATCCCTTTCAGATTGGTCGTAAAATGATGAAAGGATGGATTGGAGTCAACGCCAGTGACATTCCAGTGCGCTAAATTTATTTTATTCATGTCTATTTCTGCGTCTGTTATTCGAAGTTTGCCATTTTCAAGTGCAAGTGCCGCATCGTCCAGTTTTGCTTTGGCTTGCGCCAACTTGAGATATCCCACCTGTATTTGCTTTGTACCTTCGGCGATTTGTCGTGCAAGGGCGTCTGCGGAGGCCATCGCGCCCTCCAGTGAAGCTTTTGCATATAGAAGAGCACTTTTGTTACTATCTAGTTTGTCTTTGCTGACATTGTACTGATCCCGTGCACTTAAATACTCATTGTGCTTTTGTAGATACTGGGTGCGCATTGTGTCTACGTAGATTTTAAGTTTCTCTTTGAGAGTATCTAAAGATAAAAACAAAAAATTATCATCTTTTCCAATATGCTCTGCAATAAATTTTTCTATGTAGGGGCTGTAGTTCTCAAACAAATTATAGTAGTTGTTGTTTGCACTGACATAATAGACAAGCTTAAGATCTGCTTGGTTTTGATAATAGGTTTTATCGTTGACTAGAATAATCGTTTCTATTTTTGTAGTGGCCACTCCGTCTATCATCTCAGATGTGGGAGGTTGATAAATGCCTGATATTTTCAGTGATTTGTCAAACTTTGGCGTTAGGATATCGCCCGGTTTTAGTCCATATTTCTGCGCAAAAGAAATATCTATGATGCATTCGTCCTGTTCGGTGGGCATGGTTCCCTCTATCAAGACAGGCTTTTGCACCTGTCCAAGCTGAACAAGAAATGCAGCGGAGATCACATTTGAGCCAATTTTAATTTGTCCTTCATTGCCGTATCCCAAATAAAAACAGGATGTATCGGTAATCCGTGTTAACAGACCATACAAGATATCTAATTGTGCTTTTGCCTGAGCGAGCTGAGTATTGGTTTCTTCAAGCTGCTTGCCTTGTTCAGATAGTTGGGCATAGTAGGGGTCTAACTTAGCCAATTCGCGGTTTATCTGATCTTGTTTTTCGTTTAAGGCGGAGATATCAAGGGCTCTTTTCATCGTTTCTATATCGTTCTTTTTTGAATTAAGCAATAATTTGTTTGATTCGTATTTGCGCAACCCATCGTTGTATGCATCTTCCTGTTTGAGATATTCAACCTTTGCGTCTGCAAGCTTTTTTTCATACTCACTGCGCACATTGTCATATTTAGCCTGTTCTGTTTCTTTGCCGAGGTCCTCAATCAGCCTTTGAATTTTCTTTTCCTCTTGCTTATATTGAGTCGAAAAAACACTTTCTGTGTTTGAAGTCGTTACATAGCAGACGGGCTTTCCCAAAAACAAGTCATCATCGAAAGCATTGTCGTTTACAATCACTAACGTGTCTACTTGTCCATCGCCCAAGGAGGATACACCTCGGTTGTAGTAATCGTCTTTGGCCAAAACAAGCGGAAGCTCGGCAATGCCGACAATGGTAAACTCATTGACGTATAGCGGCTGGATATCCGAGCTAAGAGAAATCACATCGCCAATTTTAAGCCCAAATTTTTTGGCAAGCGGAAGCTCAATGGTGCACTCGTTATTTTTAAGCGGAAACCGACCTTCTTTTAAATCGGGCAAGTTTATGGTATCGGATTGCGTAAAAAACTCAGCAACAAGCTTTTTGCTGCCAATGGAAATAAGCTTTTGCGCATTGTATCCGGCATATACGTCCTCTACACCCGAAACGGTATGTAGCTTATCTACATCTGCTTGCGTAAATCCGGTTGGGGAAAAAAGTTTGATATTATAAAAATTTGCCTGTTCATAATACCGCTCCCCCATTTGCGTAACGGCTACCGATGAAAAGGAAATGCCGCAAAATGCCGCAATGCCCAGTGCTGTGACAATGATAATAGATAAAAATAGTACCGGCGATTTGCGAATGGTGCGTAGCAATTCTGTGATTTGCGTTTTTTTCATTTTACCACCTCAATTGTGTCGCAGACTGCTTTCGTGGATTCACAGTTATGCTGTCAATTAAGCCCTGACGCATTACAATGACTCTGTCGGCAATTTTGCAAATTTCCTTATTATGTGTGATAAGCACTATCGTGCCCTGTTTGGAGGCAGTGATTTCCTCCATAGCCACAAGCACATCTTTGCTGGTGGCTAAATCCAACGCGCCAGTTGGCTCGTCAGCAAGAATAATTTTTGGCTTTTTAATCAATGCGCGTGCAATAGCAACACGCTGCTGCTGCCCTGAGCTGAGCTGCGATGGAAAATGTTTGCGCTGCGCCCATAAGTCTACCTTTTCAAGCGCAGACTGCACCGACATGGTGTTTGGAACAATTTCAGCAATATAACGTAAATTTTCCTCTGCGGTAAGGCTGGGCATCAGGCTATAAAACTGAAAGACAAAGCCGACGTCATTTCTCAAATAATTATTTAGTTGTTTATCGTTTGCCGCGACCAAGTCCAGATCCGCGACTACGATACTGCCGGAATCCGCTTTATCCAGCCCACCAAGAATATTAAGCAAGGTCGTCTTTCCGGTTCCGCTGGCTCCAAGAATCACCAGCAATTCGTTTTCGTACACATCAAAGCTTACACCTTTGAGGACTTCAATTATTTTTCCCGAGAGGGTAAAGTTCTTTTTGACATCTCTGACTGAGATCACTGTTTTGGCGTTTTTTTGCGGAGAAATTCTGTCAATGCCGCTTTTTGCCTGTTTTTCAAATAATTCTGCCGCTTCATTGATCAGTGAAAAATCATTTGCGCCAGTTATCTGTAAACATAACAGTACGGTATCCTCGTACAGTATAGGAACACAAATGGTATCCCCCTCCTGTAATGTCGTTTTTGCCGCAACACAGCGGCTCGCAACAGAAGCATCAAGCTGTGTAATGGTGGTATAGATGGGCACCATTTCGTTGTTCGTATCCCATAGCACGCCGCTGCGGGCGTTTACCTCCGACAGGAGATATTGAAATGCCAAAATAAATGAATCACTTTCTTTGGTCATCAGCAATTGAATAATATTCCAATAAAAGTCTGCTCTGTCAGTCAATGTAAACCCTCCTCTGCTATATATAGGCTACTGCTATATATAGGCTACATCCAAATAGATAGGTCGATTGTTAATATTTTGCACTTCCCCCCAATTGACCGTATAAAGATAGCTATTGTATTTCAGGTGAATCATCTTGTCAAAGGCATGATAGGTGGGGTCTGTATCGTTAAGTCCTATCATAATCATATCATATTCTCTGGCAAAAGAGGAAGCGGCTTTCATAAAACGTGCTCTTGATGGAATGTCAACCGATTCATCAAAAAGAAGCAGGGACAAGCTGGCATTGTTTACAGATTCTCCAGTTTTTGGAGGTGCTGGAAGTCCCAAAAGCCTTGTCGGAAAATGCGATAGAGGCTTTAAAATTCCGTTATAACTGTTCAAAAAATAGTTTTTAGTGCTTTGATTATTTAACACGGCACATGCAGCAATAATTGTTCCGTTTTCTCTCCATGTAATAAAATCTTCATCGCAAACGCCATGCATTTTTCGGTTTACAGGCGCAAGATTGTAGTTTATCAGATGCTTTTCATAAAAGTCATCAAGACCATCTACATTGCCTTTTTCAAGATGCAGACCCTTTGTGCTATGGGCTGGCGAAATTATAAAAGCAGTATTCAGACATTGTTTTTGATAAATTGGCATATTTCGTCTTTTTTTCTCAAAAATCTGCTGAAGGTTTTTTGCTGGCTGCAATATCGTGGCATAGTATAAATCTGTGCGCGATTGGGTAGCCTCTTGAATCGTTTGAAAAGCCAACGGCATCATGCTGAGTATCTGCTGATATTCCGGCAAAATTTTCAGACCGTTTAAATATGCGCCACGCTTGATTTCGCCATTTATATAAACCTCGTGAAAAGAGCAGGCGCCCATTGCAATAATATCCTTCGTTATTTTGTGTTTTAATAGCATAACAACTGCACCAGCGTCCTCCTGCATAAATGAAGCAAAGGGATCTGTCCCACGTCTAAATTGCAGATCAAGCACACTTTTGTAATTTGTATGTTCAAACAGATTTTTAATCGCCTCATTATCTTCGGCGGTTGCTAATGTAAATTCATATTCTTTACTTTTCATTTGTAATATTCCTTTCAAAACAAGGACCCAATTACCATAAATAAATTTCCGAGTATAATACCGGCAAAAAAAAGCTTGCTTTTGCCAAGATTGCCCAGCAACGGTGATCGTCCGGACAACTTAGCAGATCGTATATAGCCCGGAATCATCATAAAGGCGATTAACAGAGAAATTGCGCCGCTTGCAAGTTCTGCAAGGAAAGAAAAAGTTGCAAAAGGAATCAGAGCAATCAGCAAACTGGGTAGAGTAGCGGCAATGTAGCAAAATTTGGAATCCGTTTTAAATTGGGCATTAATAATATGAGAAAACGCAATTGATATTACCCAAAACGAGGTGATCATAGCGAGTAAAATAAACACAGAGCTCAACACGCTCATAATTGAGCCAAGCGCATGGCTCCAACCTACTGCCGCCATTGGTGTAACTTCTTTTGAAGAAACAATAACGGAAAAACAAATCAGCGAGCTGATGCACAAATTAATTGCCAGCCCCAATGAAATTGATTTTTTAATCTGTTTGGCATCGTTGTTAAACCCTTTTACAATCTCGGGAACTGCAAACAATGCTGTTAAAGAAAACATGGTCATACTAAATGTTTTGATGATCGAAAGCACATTGCCAATCAGCGCAATGGAGCCGTTGAAGTTGAAAGAGGAAATGAGTGCAAAAAATAACGATAATCCAATGATAATCATAACCAGATATTTTTCGCCAATACCAATGGCTTTCAGCCCAAAAAAGACAGGAAAAACGGAAATTGCGTAAAAAAGAAATTTTGCCAAAAAGGGAGGTATTCCTGTTAAAGATACCAGCACATCAGCGCCGCCTAGTATGTATGCAGAAAGATTAGAAATAAGCATGATCGTAACCAAAGTAAAAAAAAGTATTTTCAAAGCTTTTTTTGCTTTTCCATGGAGTAGCAATTTGTTAAAAATAGATGTAACTTCATAGGTGCCAGAATTAATTACAATATCTGCCATAATAAAATGCATAAAAATACTCACAATAAAAGCCAGTGAAAAAGCAATAATCCCGCCTATGATTCCGGCTTCTTTAAACAATAAAGGAATGGCCATGACACCACTGCCAATTCCTGTGCCGGCAATGATTCCAACACTTTCCAAAAAAGTCAACTTACTTGTTTTGCTATATGACATGAGTACCTCCCAAATATACCAATATATTACACAAAGTATATTGATATCTATAATGGCATGAAAAAGTGGAGTAGTCAACGTTTTGTTTGAGTTATAAAATTTATGAAGTATTATCTGATGCACTATGGTATAATAAATCCGAGTAAATCATGTTAATTGAGAAATAGTTAAGACTAGAAATTTGATAACTTATTTGATAATGCATTTCTTCTTGAACTTATCTGTTTTCTATCATACATGATTAAAATTTGATATCGGAAACTGAAAAACGGCTTTATCTTCATGCATAAAAGAAAGGGGGAACAGAGGAAGGTTAAGATTGAGCCACATTTGTAACTAGCATACGTTGTGAAAATACAAATACATGATTAGGAAGAGGAACAGAAGGAGAGTAAAGTATGAATATAAAAGTGAGCAGAACCCCATTTATTTTTGCTTTGTCAATGATAGTAATGCTTTTTTTGGTAATGCCATTAACGGCAAATGCAGCGCAAGATGTTTACGCTTTGTATAGGCAAGATGGTGCAGTCTACAAATGTGACAATCAAGGTGCAAATCCTGAGACGACACCAATAGACAAGAATCTTGTAACCAATCTATTTATTGAAGAAGGTGTTACAGCAATCCCGGAGGGTACCTTTGCAAATTGTGGTAACTTAACCACAGTTAAAATTTCATCAACTGTTACCCAAATTGGTTCATATGCATTTAAACAATGTGCAGAATTAAGAACCGTTGATTTTTCCAAGGCAACAAGTCTTGTTGAAATTCATATACAATCATTTACACAAACAAAAATAGAAAGCGTCGACTTGTCAGCGTCAACAAACCTTACGATGATTTTGGATGGAGCTTTTTGGAGATGTGAGGAATTAAAAACCGTTGATTTGACAAATACGAAGGTCGCAGAACTTAGGCCGCTAGTATTTCAAGCTTGGCAGTATGGAAGAACAAAATTAACAAGTGTAGCACTTCCAGCAACCATTACATCTATTGAAAAGCAGGCATTTTGCTATTGCGATAAGCTAATGGATATTACGTTTGACAGTGCAAATCCCCCTTCAATCCCAGGAACTAATGTTTTTTGGAATACACCTAGAGGAATGAGAATTCATCTTCCTGCTGGCGCAGATGAAAGTAAATGGACACCAATTATCAGTCAAGCAACTGATGCTGTTGTGTATACAGACAATCTTTTTGGCTTATACAAAGAGGATGGTAAAATTTATTATTGTGACAGCAGCGGAAAAATGGTGGGAGCTGAAATTGATAAAACAAATAAAAAAGAGGTAACACGCCTTTATATTGCAAATAATGTCAAAACGATCAATGAGTCGGCATTTGATGGTTTTCAAAGTTTGGGAAATGTTTTCTTCCCCTCAACAAATTTGCCTATCATAGGTAAAGATGCGTTTAAAAACAGTAAAGCTGGGATAAATATTGTTCTTCCAGAAGGTGCAGATTTAACTGAATGGACCAATGCTGTGACAAAAGCAGGAGCAACAAATCCTAACTTTAATATTGGTAGCCGCTATGGTCTATATAAGGCGGATGGTAAAGTATACAATTGTGACAGCACAGGAAAACCTACGAGTGGCGAAATAGACAAGCTTGATGTGTCTTATCTTTTTATTGCAGATGATGTTACGGAAGTAATCAATACAATGGGTTTTTACAAGTATGGAGTTTTAAAAACCATTGATATGACACATGCAGCAAAACTAACGGCAATTGGCAATGAAGCATTTGCAAACTGTAGTAATCTAAACACGGTTATAGTTGCAAAAGGCATTACATCAATTGGAAGCAGAGCATTTTCTGAGTGTAAAGAGTTACAATATGTGGATTTGTCACAGGCAGGAAGCCTTACTAAAATAGATTATCAGGCTTTTTACAACTGTTCCAGTTTAGTTGATATAAGCTTCAATTTGGTAAAGCCGCCGGTAATAGAAAGTGGTGCTTTTGATGGCGCAAAAGAGTTCCTCAGAATACATCTTCCCAACAATACAAAGAAAAGTGATTGGGAAGAAAAATTAAGCGGAGCAAGAAATCCTGTTCTTTGTGTGGGAAGTCTCAACAGTTTGTACAAATCGGATGGAAATATTTATTTTTCTGATTCAAATGGAAAAAATGAAGGAGCAAAAATAGACAGCACAGGACAAAAAAATATTACCTATATGAGTATAGCGGATGATGTTAAAAAAATAGCTGATTCTGCATTTACTAATTGTGCAAATTTAGACGGTATTAAATTTAATTTGGCAACGTTGATTCCTATGGAAAAAGACGCTTTTAAGGGTATCAAAACCTCCATTAACATTTATCTTCCTCAAGGAGCAGATAAGAATCAATGGGAAGCGGCACTTATAAAGGCTGGAGCGGTAACACCAGAAATTTACATTGGTAAATTGTACGGATTATATAAATCTGATAAAAAATATTATAATTGTGACAGTACCGGAAAAATAGTAGGTGGGGAAATAGACATTGCAAATATTTATTATCTTTTTATTGCAGATAATGTGGTGTCCATAGATGAACTTGAATTTTCAATGTACAAAAATTTAGAAACAGTGGACTGTTCAGCGGCAACTAAATTAAAAACAATTGGTGAAAGTGCATTTCAAGATTGCAGTGGCATAACAAAAATTGTACTATCGCCAAGTATAGAGATAATAGGAATTGCTGCATTTGCTAAGTGCGGCGCTATAGAAAACGTTGATTTATCACAGTTAACAGCTCTTAAAAAAATAAGTAAATTGACATTTGCTGATTGTGTGAACTTACGGAATATCAAATTTCCGGACAATATAACAGTCATTGGAGAACAAGCGTTTTATGGATGTCAGAAATTAGAAATGCTACAGCTTCCTTCTAGTCTTAATACCATTGAATCCGCTGCCTTTAATAAGTGTTATGTCTTAAAAGCAGTTGATTTTTCAAAAGCAACACAGCTTAAAACAATTGGAGATTGTGTATTTCAACAATGTTTTAATTTAAAAGACCTAATTATTTCACCAAGTGTGACTGACATGGGTTATGGAGTATTTTGGGAGTGTAGCGAATTGGAAAGCATAGAACTACCACCGAATATTACAGAAATAAAGGAGAGAACATTTGAACTTTGTGTGAAATTAGTTGAGATAGTAATCCCTGAAAAAGTCAAAAAAATAGATCAACTAGCATTTGAAAGGTGTACAAGCTTAGTGAATGTAAGATTGTCTAAAAGCCTCGAATCCATAGGTTATGGCACGTTTTTGGGATGCACAGGATTAACAAGTATTTATATTCCTGGCAATACTAAAAATATTGGAGACATGGTATTTTGGCAGTGCAGCAACTTAGCGAATGTAACGTCTTATGCAACAGCTCCACCAACAATGGACGTCGATAGTTTTACAGGAACAACAGATGGGATAAAAATTTATCTTCTTGCGAATGCAGACGAAAACAGCTGGAAAAGTGCGCTAAGTAACAGTGGTGCAACAAATCCAACTTTTAATAAGATTATTTTGCCAACAGCCGAAATAAAAATCAAAGAAAATTCATTTAAAACCACAATCAGCAATATTACATTTGACTTGTTCTTTAAAGACAGCGTGGATGTTGAATTGATCATCAATGGTATGCAAAGTATGAATCAATCTATTGAATATCAAAAGGTTTCAAAACCGGAAGATTACAAAGAAGACGGAATTTGGACAGCGTATACAGGAAAAATAAATATAAACAAAGCAGAAAAATGTATTATTTATGCACGAAACATTGATATCGCAGGGAACAAAACCATTATAAATTCTAACGGATTTGTGG
Organism: Lachnospiraceae bacterium; assembly: GCA_036653135.1. GTDB lineage: Bacteria > Bacillota > Clostridia > Lachnospirales > Lachnospiraceae > Petralouisia. Next base: position 32,530 of record JAVVUO010000025.1, on the reverse strand, counting down.
TTTATCAAGATAGCACAATACAACCAAGTGCGCTTGAATTTGATAAGGAAAGTACAAAGCAAGCTGATATCGACCTTGCAATGACCTTAAATGGAAATGTACTAAAGGAAATTAAAGATGGCACAAAAATTCTTGTAAAAGATACCGATTATTTCATAAAGGCCAGTACCGTGACACTTAAAAAAGAATATCTTGCTAAGCTTGCAAATGGTGAGAAGACATTAGATTTTAATTTTGTAGCGATGGGAGTTTCCAATGGTCCCATTGTGACAATACCGTTTCAGTTCACGGTAAAAGATAGCACCCATGTTCACGTATATGATACAGAATATACCATAGATATTGCCCCAACGTGCGAAGTAGCAGGAGAAAAATCAAAACACTGCAAGGATTTTGCAAAGTGTGGCGGAAAAACCGAGAAAACGGTAATACCAGCGCTTGGTCATGATTTTGGAAATTGGACAAAACAAGACGATACGAATCATATTAGAACCTGTAAAAATGACAGCAGCCATATAGAAACCAAAGCTCATATATGGGATACTGGAACGATAACAAAAGAACCTACCTATACAGCAGAAGGTGTTAAAACCTTTCATTGTGGTGAGTGTTCGGCAATAAAAACTCAAACAATTCCGATGCTTAGTGACAGTGTAGTACCAACGGCTAAAATTGAGTTTAGTGGAAACACCTTCGATACATTTTTAAATACAATTACGTTTGATTTGCCTGTTAAAGATAAAACAGAGGTAACGATTACAGGTGCAGATGTATTAAGCGGAGTGAAATCCATTGAATATCAACAGGTATCCAAGGAGCAGGATTACGATGAAAATGGTGTATGGACAGCGTACACTAATACAATCAGTATTGCAAATAAAGGACAATATATTTTCTACGCAAAAGTAACCGATATCGCAGGGAACAAAACCATTATAAATTCTAACGGATTTGTGGTTTATCAAGATAGCACAATACAACCAAGTACGCTTGAATTTGATAAGGAAAGTACAAAGCAAGCTGATATCGACCTTGCAATGACCTTAAATGGAAATGTACTAAAAGAAATTAAAGATGGCACACAAATTCTTGTAAAAGATACCGATTATTTCATAAAGGCCAGTACCGTGACACTTAAAAAAGAATATCTTGCTAAGCTTGCAAATGGTGAGAAGACATTAGATTTTAATTTTGTAGCGATGGGAGTTTCCAATGGTCCCATTGTGACAATACCGTTTCAGTTCACGGTAAAAGATAGCACCCATGTTCACGTATATGATACAGAATATACCATAGATATTGCCCCAACGTGCGAAGTAGCAGGAGAAAAATCAAAACACTGCAAGGATTTTGCAAAGTGTGGCGGAAAAACCGAGAAAACGGTGATACCAGCGCTTGGTCATGATTTTGGAAATTGGACAAAACAAGACGATACGAATCATATTAGAACCTGTAAAAATGACAGCAGCCATATAGAAACAGAGCCTCATAAAGGTGGTACGGCAACGTGTAACTCTAGAGCCATATGTTCTGTGTGCAATTCAGAATATGGCGACTTTGACCTCAACAATCATAAGAGTAAAACAGAACTTAGAAATGTTATTGCCGCAACACACACAACAGAAGGTTACACGGGAGATACTTACTGTACTGGATGCAATACAAAAATAGCACAAGGAACTGTAATCAAACCGATAGAGCATTCTTGGGCAGCTCGTTGGGAATATGATGAAAACAGTCATTGGCAAATATGTACAGCTTGTGAAATGACTAAGAACAAATCCCTTCATGTATGGGATAATGGAACAATAACACTCCCAGCAAACACGGAAAAAGAAGGTGTGAAAACATTTACCTGCACCGTTTGTAAAAAAACAAAAACGGAATCCATTATGAAAATACCTGCTATTATAAAAGGAGCTAATGAAACATTTACACATGGTTCGGATAAAGAATTAACGTTTAGCTCAGATGCAGCATTTGCTGATTTTTTAAGCATAATAGTTGATGGAAAAGAAGTGCCTGAGGAAAATTTCAAAAAAAGTTCCGGCAGTACAGTGATTACCTTAACTTCCACTTTTCTGAATACTCTTTCGATAGGTGAGCATGATTTGAAAATTAATTCAAAAAATGGAACAGCTCAAACAAAATTTACAGTTGTGGGAGAATCAGCAAATGTAAATTCGGACATTGTTAAGACGGGCAGTGCCGATATTTCCCATTTTATTGCACTACTGCTTATTTCTGGCAGTACACTAATGATGCTTACTATTAGGAAAAAACGTACTAATTAAACTTGCACATACATACTTTTGGATAGCGATATCACTCCCAAAAGCTGTAACAAAAGGCATATGCCAGTGAAAATCTGACGAACTATAAAATTAAGGCAAACAAAAAAATGAAACCAGTTGCATTGGTTTCATTTTTTATGTAACAGTATGCATCTAATTCAAAAAATATTTTTTCACCTCCTGTGGTGGCAGTGGTTTGGCATAATAATATCCTTGGATTAGCTTGCAGCCAATACCCGTGGCAAAATCTAGCTGCTGGATTGTTTCCACTCCCTCTGCAAGAACACAAATGTTGAGAGAAGGAAATGCAGATACCATATGTTTTACAATAAGTGCAGAGGAGTCGCTTTCGGTAGCAGATACAATTAAACTTCGGTCAAGCTTAATCGTATCCCATGGAATTTGTAAAACCGAAGAAATATTTGAGTAACCTGTGCCAAAATCGTCCAGTTCAAATCGTAATCCGCGATGGTACATTCTGATAATATAATCTTTTACCAGATCGTAATTATCAGCAAGAATGCTTTCGGTTATTTCGATTTTTATTTTAGAAAAAGGAACATTGTGTCGTTCGATAATAGCAAGGACTTTTTCCTCGAAATTTTCATCAAGAAATTGTATGGCAGAAAAATTAACATGTATGGCGGAAAAATCAATATTTTCATGGGAAAGTTCATTTATAAATAAACAAATTTTTTCGACTATTTGATAAGTTAGCGGAACAATTAGCCCAGTACTTTCTGCAATTGGTATAAATTCTCCAGGAGATAAAAACCCAAGTGGTGAATCTGGAATACGTGCCAAAGATTCTGCAAATAAAAACTTAGAAGAATCCACATCAAAAATTGGTTGGTAATACATTACAATATCATTGTTAGCAACAGTATTTTTTAAAATTTCAATAATATTCTCTCGCCTGTGAATATCAGAAATCATTTGCGAGGTGCAATAAATACAGGAATTTTTGGATTTCTGTTTAGCGGATAGAACAGCGTGCTCAATTCCAAGAATAATTTCTTCCACACAATCGAAACTGGTATCACATTGTACGGCACCCAGAGCTACAAAAACAGTGGCATGATAATTTCCCACATTCCATGTAGAATTCATACGATTCAAAATAGTGGAAATTAAGCTATCCACATCTTGATTACTGTCAATTAATATTGCAAATTCATCACCGCTAAATCGATACAATTGAGTGTTCTTGGTAATACCTTTTAAAAAAGAGGCAATCTGCTGTAGAATTAAGTTACCGGTGGACTGTCCGAGCCTATTATTAATTGTTTTAAATCTTTTTAAAGAAAGCACAATGAGCGTTGCGCTATTTTTGCGTACCAAATTTAGTTTAAGCATATCTAGAAGTACTTGACGTGTGGGAATATTTGTTAAAGCGTCCAAGGAAATCTGCTTATTTTCTATGCTCAAATAGATAATAAGCAACGCACAGGAAGTAGCGGTACCAGAAAGAATGAGGTTTTCAAAAAATTGCTGAATGCAAATTGCCATAAATGCAGCTGCTGGAAATGCTATCAGTGTGAGGCGCTCAGTGTTTGAGACGTTAAAGCATCTTCTGTGTGAGAAAAGTAGAACAATAAAACAATAATAGTAAGGAATTATGAACGCAACAATAATCCAAGGACCACGCACATATCCTACGTTTGGAATAATATCAAAAATAAAATGAGTAAATGGATTTGTTAAAACAATGAGCAGATATATTCCAGTGGGAATGATTCCAATCATTGACATACGAAACACCTTTTTTACGTCTTCAGTTAAAACACTAAAACTGTAAAAAAGGAAAAAAGATCCTGAAATGGGTGTTGTGAGGTAATAAATCATATTTACAGTCCAAAGAATCCAGGTGGGGAAAGAAGATTGCTGCATCAAAACAGTGCCTGTAACGATATTAAAGAAAACAGTTATAATACTGCTTATAAAACAAAGCTTAAAAAGGAATTTTCGCAATGTTGGAAGAACATGTTTAGTTTGTGCATAAAAAAATACAATAAGGATGGTTACAAAAGCTGTACATTCCGGAGCAAGATTCCATTTCATGTTATGATTCCTCTCTTTCAAGTTTTCTCTGCACAATTTTAAATACATAGAATCAAAAAAGTGCTCATTTAGTATAAAAAATACTTTTTTGTTATATATACTTTTTACGCAAAAATTTTCCTATAATAAAAGTAGCTGCAACGGTTGCAATGGGGAAGCAGTATCCAATTGTTTGAATCACACCGCCTGCACTCACCAACAAATTGTAGATGCCATGATAAGTAATTGCGGCGCAAAGCAGACCTAAAGTTCCTGCAAACTTGAGCCATGGACGTTTCCAGACATAAAGCAAACCGTATCCCACGATGACACCACAGATAATGTGCATAGAACCCGTGCCAAAGCCTCGAATGAGCATATAAGTTAGGTGAGATGCACCATTTTTGGTGAGATAGCAGACATTTTCGAAGGTGGCAAAGCTGGCACCAATGGTAATAATTGCCATGCGCACATCTTTTTGCTCTGGTTCAAAAATTAGTAAATAAAAAAGCAAGGGCAACAGCTTGATGACTTCTTCCACCACAGGGGCAATTTCTACCGACGCAGTCACAATATTTGCGCCATAAAGCCCTGCAAAAAAACTGTTAATGTACGCCGCCAGCAGACAAACAGCATATCCCGCCGAAATCAATAAAAGTGAGCGGCGGTATCGCGTGCCGGCAAATAATGCACCTACCAAAAGGGGCGCGGTGAGACAGATAAAAATATTTTCAATATAGGTCACGCGTCCACCGCCTTTTTCATAGCAGGCATTAGTAGAAATAATGCCGCTGAAAGCACAAAATCACACCAAAAGTAGGGACTTTCTATGGTAGCAGATTTAAAAAAATAAGAAAGAGTCCAAAGGGTAAATTCAGTAAAAATAACAAATAAGATAGCAAGATAAATCCACTGTCTGCGTCGTCTTACCCTAGATTGTCTTCGAACGTAGAAAAAACCTCTTGCGGAAGCATAGGTACAAAAGATGAGTAATGGGCACCAAAGAAGTGTTCCAAACACATCTCCTTTTAGCAAAAAGCAAACGGTTGCCACAGTGGGCAGGGCTGCCACAAGCCATGGAGCGGCAGATTTATAGTTTAATTCCTCCGGTACAGCAAGAGAAATAGTTAGCAATAATAGAAACATAAAACTTGCAAACCATGATAAATCGGACACGTAAAAAATCTTAGGTGTATAGGTCATAATGACAAGGTAGGAGAGCCAAAACAGCAGACCCAAAGCAAATGTTCCGTAAAAACAGGCGAGGATAAAATAGGATTGACTTTTTCTCCGTACGGCAAGGGTTCCAGCCCAAACAGCACAGCCGGTGGTGACAAAAAGCTGTATTCCATTGTCAATGATTTCAATCATTGTGTTTGTCCTCCACACTTCTTTTGTGTAGATAAACACATAAAATTGTGAGGAATATGCCTAGCATAAAACCTAGCAAAGCGACTAACAGATATCCCATGGCAGTTCCACTGGAAAAAATACTGGCAAAGCCAGTCACATCTCGATACTCAGTCAAAGACAACCCTGCCATTATGCTTGGCATGGCAAGTGCTGTTCCTACAATTAGCACAAGGCAGGCAGCAGCAGAACAAAGGGTTAAAATTCGACGGTTGCGCCGTTTTTTAATTTCATTTAATTGGTTGGCACGCTTTATTACAATATTTACTTTTTCCTCAATATTGCGCATCGGTCATTCCCTCTTTCTCTAAAATCGGACGCAGTGCCTGCTTGCCACGATAGACAAGATTGGCAATTTGTTTTTCATTTTTATGCATCACCGCCGCCGCTTCTTGATAGCTCAATCCTCCAAAATAGAACAGATATAAGACCTCACGATAGTCGGGTTGTATTTGCTGCATAGATAGATGCAAAATGCGGTTACGTTCCTTGATTTGAAAAATATCCTCTAACAGCTCTGCGCTCCCAGGTTCACAGTTCAAATCCTCAAAGGAAAAAGAGTGCTGCCCACGCTTTTTTGTGAGATAGCGCAGTGCTAAATTACGTCCCGTTTTATATAAATAAGACTTAAATCCACGCACATTAAAGTGTGGATTTCTCGCCACAATCCGTGCAAATGCTTCCAACATTAAATCCTCTGCCTCATGTATGTCATGGGTGTATCCATTGAGGTAAAAGATCAGGTTGCTTCCGTGCCGCTGGATGAGTTCTCCCAAGGCGTTTTCATCTCCATTTAAAAATTGGCAGTACAAAACTTCATCTTCCACCATGATAGGTACCTCCTTTTTCGCAGATTATAATTATTAGAATATTATATTCTGTTTTCCCTATACTTTCAAGTACATAAATGTATTGAGAAAGAAAAAGTACATGAATGTATTGAAAAAGAAAAAGTACATGAATGTATTAAAAAAGAAAAAGTACATGAATGTATTGAAAAAGAAAAAGTACATGAATATATTGAGAAAGAAAAAGTACATGAATGTATTAAAAAAGAAACTATATCGGATTTTAGAATTAAAATATGATAAAATATTAGAATCAGAGCAGCTTCATGGATAGGACAATGAAGTAACAGGAAAACGATAACGATAAAGATAACGAAAAGTAGAAAGAGAGGTGCTAGATGAAATTAATTCATCTTTCTGATCTTCACATAGGAAAGCGTGTGAACGAGTTTTCTATGCTTGAGGATCAGGCATACATACTAAATCAAATCATTAATATAATAAAGAAAGAACAACCCCAAGTGGTACTTATTTGTGGGGATATCTATGATAAGTCGGTACCATCAGCGGAAGCAGTTGCTTTGGCGGACAATTTTCTGGTGCGTCTTTCTAAGGAGAAGCGGAAGGTATTTGTAATTAGCGGAAATCATGATTCTCCGGAACGTATTGCGTTTGGCTCAAGATTGATGAATGCAAGTGGTGTGTATATGTCTCCTGTTTTTAATAAGGATATCGCACCCACAACGTTAACAGACCAGCATGGTGAAATAAATATTTATATGCTTCCTTTTATAAAACCGGTTCATGTGCGTGGAGCTTTTCCAGAGGAAGAAATTATTTCTTACACAGATGCAGTACAACTTGCAGTAAATTATTTGAACATAGACAAAAGTAAACGCAACATTTTGCTTGCGCATCAATTTGTGGCAGGGTCAGAACGCTCTGACTCCGAAGATATTTCAGTTGGTGGATCGGACAACGTGGCACCTGCTGTTTTTGATGGAATTGATTATGTTGCATTGGGACATATTCATAAACCTCAGAGTGTTGCTAGAGAAACCATTCGATATTGCGGAACCCCATTGAAATATTCTTTTTCAGAAGCAGGACACAAAAAATCAGTGACCATCGTTGAACTAGAAGAAAAAGGAAGTGTCGTTATTCGCACAGTGCCGCTGATTCCCAAACGTGATATGGTAGAAATAAAAGGTACTTATATGGAAATCACGACCAAAAGTTATTATGAACATTTGAGCTTGGAAGATTATTATCACATTACCTTAACAGATGAAGAAGACATTCCAGATGCGATAAACAGGCTGCGTATTATCTATAAAAATATTATGAAACTTGATTATGATAACAAAAGAACACAAAACGGTGGAATTATTAACGGCACAAGTGAGGTAGAAACAAAATCGCCCATTACACTTGTTTCCGAGTTCTATGAACTGCAGAATAATCAGCCTATTTCAGAGGAACAGAAAAACTTCGTATCTGTATTGATAGAAAAGATTTGGGAGGGCGGAAAATGAGACCAACAAAACTAACTATTTCAGCCTTTGGTCCTTATGCAGGCAACACTATTTTTGATTTGGAAAAACTAGGAACAAAAGGGTTATACCTTATTACAGGAGATACAGGAGCGGGTAAAACAACCATATTTGATGCAATTGCCTATGCACTTTATGGCGAAGCAAGTGGTGGTGTTCGTGATACATCTCTTTTTAGAAGTAAATATGCAGATGCAGAAACACCTACTTTTGTAGAGCTTGCTTTTGAATATTCTAGGAAACAATATGTTGTGAGAAGAAATCCAGAGTATGAGCGACCAGCAAAACGTGGAGTGGGTTTTACTTTGCAAAAAGCAGATGCAGAATTATACTTTCCAGATGGCAGAGTGGTTGTCAAATTAAAGGAAGTTAATGCTGCTATCAAAGAGATATTAGGTGTTGATCGTTCACAATTTACGCAGATAGCAATGATTGCACAGGGGGAGTTCTTAAAACTTATTTTAGCAACAACAGAAGACCGGCAAAAGATATTTCGTGATATTTTTGGAACTAGATATTATCAAATCCTGCAAGACAAGCTTAAATTAGAATCAGCAGAACTTGGAAAAAACTGTGAAAATCTTAGAAATAGTGTAAAGCAATACATAGAAGGTGCCGCCTGTAAAGAGGATGATATACTAGAACCACAGCTTTTAAAAGCAAAAGATTCTCAACTGACCATTACGGATACCGTAGTACTGATTGATAAGTTGATTTGTCAGGATGAAAATGAAAGCAAAGTTATTGGGAGTGAAATCACAAAAGCTGAAAAAGAAATTTCCAAAATCACAACAGACCTTGGTAAAGCAGAAGAAATAGACAGGGCAAAAAAAGCTTTAAAGGATACAGAAACGGCATTACAGGAAAAACAACCATTGCAAAAGCAGCTAGCAGATAAATTAGAAGCAGAAAAATTGAAATTAGCAGAGCGAGAACAACTTTTTGCTCAAATTACCACTTTGAAAAACGAACTTTCTGACTATACAAAATTGCTTGTTATTCAAAAAACGATTTCTAAGAAAAAGATATCGTGGAAAGAAAGCGAAAACAAGCTAGGAGCGATTACTAATTTAATAGCAGAGATTGAGGAACGAATAAAGGCAGATAAAGCGCAATTAGCATTATGGAAAGAGTCGCCCATGCACCTTCAACAGCTGAAACAAAAGAAAGAGAAGTTAGAAGAGCAAAAAGAAGCCATGCGTGAGCTTAGGAAAGAGATAAAAGAGATAAAATGTCTAGAAGGTAACTTAGAAATTGCTCAAAATAATTACAAACAACTATCTGAGCGTGCAGAAAATTACAGAATGGATTACAATCAAAAATATAAGGCTTATTTAGATGAACAGGCCGGATTGCTTGCAAGGACATTGCGAACAGGGGAAGAATGTCCCGTTTGTGGTTCCATTCATCATCCCGCGCCTGCAACTGTTACAGTGTCTGCACCCAGTAAAGAAGAACTGGAAATTGCAAAAAAGAAAGAAGAAACTGCGGACAAAGAAGCAGCAGCCCAAAGTCAGACGGCAGCAGCACTACGAGCACAAAGGGAAAGCAAACAAGAGATGTTAATAAAATCATCTGCTACTATTTTAGGAAACTGTCCCTTTGAAGATATGGAACATACACTTACCATAAAAGAAAACGACATGACAGCAGAGCTAAAACAAAATGCAAAAGAGCTTGTGGACACAAAAGAAAAGGTAACACTGCACATATCTTTAGAGGAAAGTATCCCAAAATTAGAAGCGCAATTGAAAGGAAAAATGAAAGAACAGTCTGATTTTAAATCCTCATTGGCAGCTCTTGGTTCAGAAATCAATGCTCAGACAGAATCTTATGAACAATTAAAATTGACTCTAAAATATGGAGATGAAAAAGAAGCTAAAAACGCATTAGATGTACTGGAAAACAAAGCAGCATTTTTAAAAAAATCTTATGAGGATGCAGAAAAAGAAAATAGCAAAATTATAGTACAGGTGAAAGAACTAGAAGGGAAAATAAAAGCGTTAAGGGAACAGCTAAAAGATGTAAAAACAACGAACAGTGGGGAACTTCAGGAGAGAAAAAAGGAACTTCTAGATAAAAAAACAGTATGGTCAAATCAGTTAGAAAAAATCACAGTAAGACTTGGTCGTAATGGTCACACGCTAGAAGGAATCAAAAAACAGTCTGAGATACTGGAACAAACGGAGTGCAAATATTCTTGGATGAAAGCACTTTCCAATACTGCAAATGGAACAATCAGTGGCAAAGAAAAAATTATGCTTGAAACTTATATTCAAATGACCTATTTTGATAGAATAATCGCCAGAGCCAATACAAGATTTATGGGAATGTCCAATGGGCAATATGAATTAAAACGTAGAATAGAAGCAACAAATAATCGCAGCCAAAGTGGCTTGGAACTAGATGTAATTGACCACTATAATGGTTCTGAAAGAAGTGTAAAAACACTTTCTGGAGGAGAATCTTTCAAAGCCTCCCTTTCACTGGCATTAGGCTTGTCAGATGAAGTACAAGCATCAGCAGGAGGTATCAAATTAGACACGATGTTTGTGGATGAGGGATTTGGTTCCTTAGATGATGAATCTTTGAAACAAGCAATTAATACCCTAATCGGATTGTCGGAAGGAAATAGATTAATCGGTATTATTTCACACGTTAGTGAGCTAAAAGAAAAAATAGATAAGCAGATTGTGGTGAGAAAAGAAAAAAGCGGTGGCAGCTTTGCAGAAATACTAGTGTAAGCTGCTTGAAATCCGGTCAATGAATGAAGATAACAGTCCAGTATGTGCTGACTTGAAAAATGTATTCCATTTAAAGGAATAGAAAACACATACTGGACTGTTAAATACATCGGTTTCCATAATAAGGCATTGAAAACCCGAAACAATTTTTAAAAGGAATGGAACCAAGCTTAGTTTAGGTGAAAAGTATGAATTAAATCTTTTAAAAGTTTAGCTTGATTTGCCATTTCTTCACTGGCGGCGGCACTTTCGGCAGCCGTAGCAGAATTGCCCTCCACAACGTTGGAAATTTCGTCAATACCAATGCTGACTTGCTGAATGGAATCGGCCTGTTCCACGGAAACGGAGTTAATTTCTTCAATGGAAGAAGTTACCAACATAATACTGGAAGTGACGTTTTCCATAGATTTTGCGGTGGCTTCCGCAATGGCGGCACCTTCTTGAACAGAGTGAATGGTATCTTTAATTAATTGGGTCGTCTCATTTACAGATTCACTACTCTTAGTAGCAAGATTACGAACTTGTTCGGCAACAACTGCAAAACCTTTGCCTGCTTCACCTGCGCGTGCAGCTTCAATAGCAGCATTTAGGGACAGAAGGTTAGTCTGCGATGCAATTTCCTCAATTGATTTAATGATGGTTTCAATTTTATTGGAGGAAGAGCGAATCTTATCCATAGCAGAAGTCATTTCCTTCATTTGGTCACGTCCTTCTTGCAAATATTCTACGACAATATTGGTTTGTTCATTGGCAGTTTCAGCAGTTTTTGCATTGTCTTGAATTTTAAGAGAAATATCCGCTATGGTAGCAACTAGTTCTTCTAGGGAAGCAGACTGTCTTAATGCACCATCTGAAAGCTCTTGTGCACCAATAGAAACCTGGTCACAGCTGGAAGAAACCTGTTCAGCAGAAATATTAATGCGCTGTAAAGTGCTTGTCAAAGAGGAAAGTATCTTTAGGATGGACTCTTTCAGTGGAAGGTAGTCACCCTTGTAAGGAGCCTGTATTGTGGTGACAAAATCTCCATCTGCCATATGACCAAGAACATTGATTTCATCTACAATAATAGCACTCAACTCAGAAACAATGCTTTGAGTAGCATTAGCAAGTACAGAAATCTCATTATGTACTTGAATTTCGGGAGAAGGAGTTGAAATATCACCATCTGCTAAGGACTTTAGGCGAGTAGCACATTGTTTTATTGGATTTGCAATGGATGCAGCAAATCGTTTTGATAAGAAGACAGTAATGATAATAAAAAAAAGTACAATAAAAATAGTGGCAAGTAAAGACCGAATGGCACCACCTAAAAAATCATTTTGTGTGGCATAGATACCAATACTCCAGCCATTTGACTGTGGAACAGGGGCGTAGGTTAAAATTTGTGTAGAACCCTTATAGGAAACAAGTTTACCGTAACCAGTTTCACCGGCTATCATGTGTTCTTCGATTTTTGCTTGTCCTTTTTTACTGGAATCAGATTTAGCCATAGCAATCATATTGATGGTCCCCACACGAGTGGGATCTTTATCCGCAAGGATAGTTCCGGTATGATCAAGGAGATAAGCCCCACCTCTTTGTCCTACGTCAATACTGTTTACCATATCATTAATAAAATTTTCTTGTGGAGTAATCACAATAACCCCCATAATGGAGGTATCCGGCTTTCCATCTGCCCAAAGCGGAGTGGCAATGACAATACCGGTTTTCTTTGTAAAAGGATTTTCAATTGGGTCACTAACATAAGGTTTTCCGGTAAGAGCCTGCTTAAAATACTCCGTATCAGATAAATTGAATTCGTTGTCGGCAGAATTACCATCCATATTGAGTAATGAAACATCTACAAAGTGATAGAGGTCTTTTGCGCGTAGAAGAATATCAGCTTTTTCTGAAGCCGTTGTGGTAGAACTTGCCAAAAGTGGATTGGCACCAATGGATTGGGCACAGCTTAAATACCCCTGCACTTCAGCGTTTAAGCGATCACCGGAAACCCTTGCTAATTCCATCATAGTGTCATTTAATACACTAACAGAAGAATTAAAGTTTAAAAAAGCAGTGATGGTACCTAAAATAATACTGAGGCAAAGAACTAAACCTAAAATCATAGAAGAAATTTGTGATTTTAAGGAGTGTCCCTTATTTGTTAATGGTTTTCTTTGTCTTTTCATAGGCTAAGTACTCCAATCTTTTTCTGATATTTTCATTATATGCCTTTTTACGTAAAAGGCAATATGCGTAAGCGATAAATAAAAAAAGGGACAGGCAAAGCTTGTCCCTTTTGTATAAATGCTATCTTAATATACGAAAATGCAAAGAATTAAAGAGCTTCTAAAGCTAAATAATTAGCGCCTAACATTCCGGCATTGTTTCCTAATGCGGCACCTAGAATTTCTACGTGAGAGAAACTAGGCATTATTTTTACATAGAGTCGTTTTCGAATTTCTTCAATAATATAGGATTGTGCCATGATACCACCACCTAATACAATACAAGATGGATTGAAAATATGAATAATAGTAGCAAGTCCCAGAAGAATTTCATCAATCCACTGGTCTACAAAAGATTTTACTTCGCTGCGATTCAAATTTTCAAAAATAAGTTTTCCATTCACAAGGGAAGTATCATAAGCAGATAATGTGCGGACTAAAGCACTTGTGGAAGCGTAACGTTCATAACAGCCACAAAACACATCTTGATTTTGTGCGGATAAATTAGCAGAACCATGGGTGATGATACCACCAAACTCTCCGGCAGAAAAACTAGAACCGTGATAAATTTTGTTGTTTTGTATGATAGCACCGCCAACACCGGTTCCATAGGTGAGACATAAGAAATCATTGTAATTCTTACCGGAACCATAAATGGACTCACCTAAAGCGGCACAGTTCACATCATTTTCAACTGTGACGGGTACATGAAATAAAGTTTCCAATTCTTTCTTAATCTGCATTCCAGTGTAGTTTGGAATATTACTATTTGCATAGATAATAGATCCTTCCTCTGCGTTGACCTGCCCGGCGGTACTGATTCCAATGGCATCAAAATCGGAGTGCTTTTTAATAAAAGAAATCACCTGATCTATAATATAAGGTCCTCCCAAATAAGCATTAGTAGGAAAACTGGATAAATCAGAGAGGGTATGATCTGTGCAGGTACCACATTTAACAGAAGTACCACCAATATCAAAGACAATTGTTTTCAATGCATTTCTCCTTTAAATATGAATTTTAAATACACACTTTTTAAGAACAGTATCTTTTCCTATAGAAATTCCGGGTTTATGAGGTTCACACGCCATACAGAGAATGAAATTTCCAGGACCTATCATACAAGAAGTTAATGTAGCGCAGTCGGCTACAGCAAAGTCTGTTTGTGAATTATAATCATGAAAGGTCATATTAGATGCATCTCCGATATGAATCATTTCTGTTCCGGAAAGATCAATTTGAATATCCATATAATTTTTGTGAATCTCAAAATTCTGCTTTTCTAATTCCTGCGCATTGGCATTCATAACATTGACATAGACCAAGTCATCCAATAATTGTGTTTTTCCCAATGGAAGGGAAAAAATGTCATGTTCCAAAATATAAGAAATGGCAAAATCAAGATTTTTATTACATCCTAAATAATGTGCTATGTTTTCCAACTTATCGTATATCATGGCTTTCCCTTTCTACTTTATTTTATGCCCTCATAAAAGCGCTGTGCAATTTCTAATGGTCTAGTAATAGCACCGCCAATTACTGCAGCATGAACACCAAGGTTTAACATAGCCTTTGCTTCCTGAGGACAATGAATTTTACCTTCTGCAATAATGGGAATAGGTAAGGCTTCTACCAGTTTCTTGACTAGTTCAAAATCCGGTCCGTTAACTGCCGGAGAGTAAGGGGTATAGCCACTTAATGTAGTACCAACAATATTTACACCACATTTCCACGCGTTTAATCCTTCCTCGCAAGTTGAAATATCAGCCATAAGTATGATGTCCGGATATTTATCTTTTATTTGTGCAAGGAATTCATTAATAGTAGTATGATCACCGCGTGTTCGTAAAGTACAGTCGAGTGCAATAATGTCAGAATCAGCAGCAACTAATTCGTCAACCTCACGCATGGTGGGGGTAATATAGGCATCATAACCATCATAGGAACGTTTGATAAGTCCAATCACTGGCAGACCAGTTAAACGTTTAATTTCAACTACATCACGTACACTACTGGTACGAATACATTTGCATCCGGCCATTTGTGCAGCTTTTGCCATGTAAGGCATGAGTGAGCGTTCTTCTGAATATAGGGGTTCTCCTGGGAGTGCTTGACAGGATATAATGAGAGAACCTTTGATATCGGCAAGAAGTTCTTCAAAGTTTTTTTTCATATAATAATGTCCTTTCTTTTTTTGAAAATAAAAACAATAAGATGATTTATTATAACATGTAAAACTGAAAATGTCACCTAAAATGAAAAAAATATACAAAATAATAATAAAAGCGAAAAAAGTTTTTTCAAATAAAATTATGCACAAACATCAGTAAATATAAGGAGATAAAGAGAATATAGTAAATAAAAATATGAAAAAAAGCACCATTTTTTTAAAATAATAAAAAAAATTTTTACAAATCTCTTGACAAAATCCTTTCTGAACTGTACAATTTAAACAGATAAAAAAATATTGTTTTACACAGTTCAAGGAGGGAACAGCAATGAAAATGAAAAAGTTAGTTGCGCTATGTTTAACAGGTACTATGTTATTTTCGTTAGTGGGATGTGGATCAAAGGATACCACAACTGATGACACAACGAAACAGGAGAGCGAAGAGACAACAGATAAGAAAGAAGAAACTGTTGCAGAGAAAGCAGACATTACACTGTGGACTTACCCAATTGGTAAATTTGCAGATGCGGCTACAGTAGATTCTTTTGTAGCATCCTTTAACAAAACGAATCCTGATATTAACGTAACCGTTGAATACTTGGATTATACTTCAGGTGATGATCAAGTAACAGCAGCGATTGAAGCAGGAACAACACCGGATATTATCATGGAAGGACCGGAACGTCTTGTCAGCAATTGGGGCGCAAAAGGAAAAATGGTTGATTTAAGTGATTTGTGGACAGAGGAAGTTACAAAAGACATTAAAGCAACAAGTGATGCAGTAGTAAATGCTTGTAAATCACCAGATGGTGCTTACTATGAATATCCACTTTGTATGACAACACATACAATGGCAATCAATAAAGAAATGTTTGAAAAAGCAGATGCACTCAAGTACATAAATGAAGATCGCACCTGGACAACAGAGAATTTTGGAAAAGCATTAAAAGCATTAAAAGACAGTGGTGTCGCTACAACAGGTGTTGTATATTGCGGCGGTCAAGGTGGAGATCAAGGAACGCGTGCTCTTGCCATGAATCTATATGATGCAAAATTTACAGATGCAGAACACAGCAAATGGACAATGAACAGTCCTGAAGGTGTCAAAGGATTGCAACAATTAGCTGACTGGAGTAAAGAAGGATTAATTGGTTTTGATGCAGGAGCTCAGGCATCTGATGAACTTCAATTATTTGCAAATGGAACAATTGCTATGACATTATGCTGGAATGCTTCTAATGAAGCACAATATGCAAGTCAGGTAGCATTTACCCCATACACAGTAGCATTTCCTTCCAATGATGGAAAACCAGAATTATGTGGTGGAATCTGGGGATTTGGTGTATTTGACAATGGCGATACAGCAAAAGTGGATGCCGCTAAGAAATTCATTCAATTTATTTGTGATGATAAAACACAAGGACCTCTTAGTGTAAGCAGCACAGGATTCTTCCCAGTACGTGCTTCTTATGGAAATGTATATGCAGGAACAGAGAATGAAAAACGTATGCAGGTATTTAGTCAGTTTATGACTTACATAAGCGATTACTATAATGTAACCGGTGGATGGGCAGAGCAGCGTACAGCATGGTGGAATATGCTTCAGCAGATTTTTGCAGGCGATGATGTACAAAAAGCAGCTGATACTTATGTAGAAACAAGTAACGCAGCAACACAGAAGTAACATAAGTTATGAAATAATGTTGTCAGGAGCACCTGCCTAAATAGGGTGGGTGCTCTTCTATAAAAGATGCTAGAAAGGATATTTTATATGCATAAGAAAAATAAATTTTCCAAGCAAAGTAAAGTATTAGCTAGGCGTGAAACAATATCTGCATATTTATTTCTTCTGCCGGGGTTATTCTTTTTTGTGAGTTTTGTAATTATACCAATGGTTATGTGTTTGATAACCAGTTGCTTTAAGTATACAATGACCGATTTTGCTTTTGTTGGATTTGACAATTATATAAAAATGTTTCAAGACCCCATATTTTGGAAAGCTTTTAAAAACACAGTTCTTATTGTTTTAGTGTCAGTGCCCACGGTTACGGCATTTTCATTATGGGTAGGAACGGCAATTTATCCGATGCGTGCATTTAAAAGATCCTTTTTTCGCTGTATCTTCTATTTGCCGGTAGTTACTGGTACCGTAGCAGTTGCAGTAGTATGGAAATGGATGTTTAATAAATATACAGGTTTATTTAACTATATGTTAACGGGAACGGGAATTATCGATCAGAATATAAGCTGGCTGGGAGATGAAAAAACTGCTATTTGGTGTATTATTTTGATTTTATTTACCACTTCAATAGGACAACCAATTGTACTTTACGTTGCAGCACTAGGCAATGTGGATACATCTTTAATAGAAGCAGCTGAAGTAGATGGAGCAACAAAAATGCAAAGTTTTTGGCATATTAAATGGCCATCTATTATGCCAACTACACTTTATATTTTAATTATCACAACAATCAATTCATTTCAGTGTTATGCATTGATTCAGTTATTAACATCTGGAGGACCAAACCATTCAACAGATACCATTATGTACTATATTTACTATCAGGCATTTAAATTAAATCAGTACGGATATGGTAATGCAATGGGTATTTTCCTGGCAATTATTATAGCATTGTTCTCCGCAATACAGTTTAAGGCGAGCAAAGCGGGAGGCGAAGATTAGGTGGTGATAATATGAATACAAGCGTGAAACGTCTTAGAATTTATGATGCAGTTATTATGGTGATTATGGTAATTATGGCAATACTGTTTATTTTTCCGATTTACTGGATTATAACAGGTTCACTTAAAGATGCGGCTGCCATTAATGCAGCAATTCCACAGTGGATTCCCAAAAATATAACATGGGATAATTATACTCGTTTATTTGAAAATCCGGCACTTCGCTGGTTACTAAATAGTATTGTAATATCCTTAGCAGCAATGGCATTGACCTGTATTACAGCAGCAATGGCAGGATATGCATTAGCAAAGAAAAGATTTGTTGGAAAAACCATATTATTTTCTTTACTAATATGTGCTATGGCACTGCCAAAACAGGTGGTATTAATTCCATTACTGAAGGAAATGTCCTTTTTACATCTTCATGATAGTCTTTGGGCGGTAATTCTTCCAACAATTGGTTGGCCCTTTGGTATCTTTTTGATGAAACAGTTTTCCGAAACGATTCCAACGGAGATGTTAGAAGCAGTTAGGATTGATGGAGCAGGTGAAATACAGACCTTTTTAAAAATTGTATTGCCAATTGTAAAACCGGGAATTGGTGCTTTAGCAATCTTTACTTTTATTAGTTCCTGGAATGATTATTTTTTACAGTTAATTATGTTAAATTCAAAAGCAACACTTACCATTTCCTTGGGAATTGCAAAATTACAATCCGAAATGTCCAATGATTATGGCTTGATTATGGCAGGTGCCGCTTTGGGAGCAATTCCAATAATAGCAATATTCCTTATGTTCCAAAAATATTTCACACAAGGAATTACAATGGGTGCAGTAAAAGGTTAAGCAAATTTGTTTAAGGAGAAAATAAAATGGATATTACAAAATATCAAGGCGTGTTTCCTGCATTTTATGCATGTTATGATGAAAAAGGTCAGGTATCGTCAACAAAAGTAAAAGAACTGGCAAAATATCTGATTAACAAAGGAGTAAAAGGACTTTATGTGGGTGGTTCTTCCGGAGAATGTATTTATCAAAGCGTAGAAGAACGAATGATTACATTGGAAAGCGTAATGGAAGAAGCAAAAGGAAAGGTAACTGTGATTGCACATGTTGCATGTAACAATACGAAGGATAGCTGTATATTAGCAGCTCATGCCCAGAGTCAGGGTGTAGATGCTATTGCTTCCATACCTCCCATTTATTTCAAACTTCCGGAACATGCTATTGCAAAATATTGGAATGACATATCAAATGCAGCACCAGATACAGATTTTATTATTTATAACATTCCACAATTAGCGGGAGTAGCTCTTAGCATCCCATTGTTACAGGAAATGAAGAAAAATCCTCGCGTGATAGGAGTTAAGAATTCATCTATGCCGGTTCAGGATATTCAATTATTTTCAGATGAAGGAGTTATTGTATTTAATGGTCCTGATGAGCAGCTGGTATCAGGTTTGGCAGCAGGTGCAGTTGGAGGAATCGGCGGTACTTATGCAGGAATGCCGGAATTGCTTATTAAGGTGTTTGAACTTTTTAAAGATGGAAAAGTAGAAGAAGCTAGAATACTTCAAAATGAAATTTGTAGAATTATCTATAAAATGTGTTCCACTTATGGTAATATGTATGCAACGATTAAAGAAATTCTTCGCATACAAGGTGGACCTGATATCGGTGGTGTACGTGAGCCATTAGCAAATCTGATAGAATCAGATAAAGTGATAGCGGCAGAATGTGCAAAGATAATCGCCAAAACAATTAAAAAATATTGTTGCTAGTAAAGCATAGAAATAGTGAAAGAGTATTGTTGCTAGTAGCACATAGAAATAGTTAAAAAATATTGTTGCTAGTAACACATAGAAATAGTTAAAGAGTATTGTTGCTAGTAGCACATAGAAATAGTTAAAAAATATTGTTGCTAGTAACACATAGAAATAGTTACAATATATTGTTAATGAAAACGGAAGGCATGGATATTTTTCCATGCCTTCAAAAATCATATAAAAGAGTGGCTTATATAACGAAATTTTGGTAAACTTTATACTGAGAAGAAATAAATATACTAGGAGGGGTAGAAATGACAGCATCTAGTTTGATATTGGAGATACAGCTGACCTACAATCAACTTACTAAAACAGAAAAGAAAATCGCAGATTTTGTGGTACAAAATGCAAAACAAGTGCTTTTTATGTCGATATCGGATTTGTCTGACGCATGTAAGGTGGCTGATGCCAGTGTACACCGTTTTTGCAGAACCATGGGGTTAAAAGGGTATCAAGAATTTAAGATGAAGCTATCACTCAGTTTGACACCAGAAGATGATTCTCAGATGGAAGAAGAAAATCCCGCTATAGAAACAGATTTTAACAGTCACACATCTAATGATATTCTAGAAAACCACATTAATGCTTTACGAGAAACGCATATGTTACTAAGTATGGAGGAAGTGGAAAAAACCGTTCATATGATGGAGAAAGCAAAAAACATTTATTTTTTTGGAATAGGAGATAGTCTTCTTACGGCGAAAGAAGCTAGAAATAAATTTCTACGTATTACCAATAAAGTAAATTGTATTGACGACCCTCATATGCAGGCAATGGTAGCATCTATGGCAACGAAAGAAGATTTAATATTTTTTATTTCTTATTCAGGAGCGACGAAGGACAATGTCTATGTTGCGAAAATTGCAAAGGAAGTAGGCGCTAAGGTTGTAACAATCACTAGATTTGTAAAATCACCATTAACGGCTTTTACCAATTCACTTTTACTGTGCGGTTCCAAAGAAGGACCACTAGAAGGGGGCTCTATGGGGGCAAAATTAAGTCAATTGTATATTATTGATGTTTTGTTTCATGAATATTATAGAAGAAACTTAGGAAGTTCTATGGAAAATAATAAGAAAACATCAAAAGCAGTGGTTGAAAAATTATATTAGTATGGAGAAGAGGATAAAAATAATATATGAAACAGGAGAAAATTGGGGAAAAAAAGAAAAAACGTAATGTTCGGATGGGACTTAGCATAAAGCGACAATTATTGATTGGATTTGCTATTCCAATTATTTTTGTGATTTTAGTAGGAACGATTTCTTACCAAAAGGCAGAAACTGGAATGGCGGTGAACTTTGAAGAAGGCACAAAATCAACGATTAAAACAGAAATGCAGTACTTGGATTTTGGATTGACATTGATTACGGCTGATGCAATTCAAATAAAATTGGATTCAGATCTTCAAAGCTTAGCAGGAGGAACGTACAAGAATGACAGCTCAAAACAAAGTGCTGTTTATAATAAAACGATGTCAGAAATTCATGTAAAGCAGACCGCGAATCCTTTTATACAGTCAATATATATTGTTCCAAAAAGTGATAATAAAATGATGACTACAGTGAAATCATCCAACAAACAACAAAATGGATTTTATGAAGAATGGGCATCTACGGAAGAGGGAAAGGCGGTCATCCAACAAAACAGCGAAACAAATTGGATAGGCAGCCACCCAGAAATGGATAAGCTTACCGGTTATTCACAAGATGACTATATTATGTCTTATATGATACCATTTTCCAACAAATCAGCAGTTCTTGTAATTGATATTAGCAGAAAAGCAGTAGAAGAGAGCCTAAAGACTTTAAAGATAAGTGAAAACTTTATTTTGAGTTATGTTTCGGGAGAAGAAAGAGAACTTTTGGTATCGGAGGGAAAGACACCAAAAAATCCAAGCTTTATAAAACAGAAGTTTTTTCTGAACTGTATTGCGGACAAAAAAGCTTCCGAAAGTGAATACGTGAAATATCAGGGTAAAGATTATTTCTTTATTTATTCAAAAAGTGAAAAAAGTAATTCTGTATTAACGGCACTGGTACCTAAAGAAGATGTTTTAAAAAGTGCAGCATCAATTAAACAGATTACAATTTTTTTAGTAGTGATAGCCTGTATTGCCGCACTTGCTATTGGGTCTTTTATTTCGCTTAATATAGGGATGAGCATGAATCATATGATTAAAAAGTTGAAGAAAGTATCAGAAGGAGACTTGACGGTACAAATTCAGGTAAAGGGAAAAAATGAGTTCAGTATACTTTCAACGCACATCATGGAAACTATTTCCAATACCAGGAAATTAATTCAAGAAGCGGCAGGTATTATGGAATTACTTTCTGGTGCAGCAAAGGAAGTGGAGATGGTTTCGGTAGAAATGGAAACTTCATCTAATGGAATTCTAAAGACATTGACGGAAATGGATTTGGGTGTAACCCAGCAGGCAGAGGATACGCAGGATTGTTACGTACAAACGGATCAATTATCACAAAAAATACAGAGTATTGGGGAAAATATAGGAGAAGCAGAAGAAAATTCAGGGATAACGAAAGAAATTGTTACGCGTAGTATAGAAACAATGGAAGAACTATCCAAACAATCAATAGCTACAACTAAAATCACCCAAAAAGTAAAAATAAATGTAAGGGATTTAGAAAAAAAATCAGAGGTGATTGGGAGCTTTGTAGAGATTATTAATGATATTGCAGGGCAAACGGAGTTATTATCTCTAAATGCTTCAATAGAAGCCAGCAGAGCAGGAGAGGCAGGAAGAGGATTTACAGTGGTAGCACAGGAAATAGGAAAACTCTCAGCGGGCACATTAAATGCAGCAAATGAAATCAACAAAATGGTAGCTGAAATCACAAAACAGACAGAAGAAACGGTTGTTACGGTAAATCAGGCGGAGCAAATTGTTGCAGGGCAAGCAGAGGTTGTTATAAAAACAAAAGAAGATTTTGCAAATATGAGTGATTGTACAGAAAAACTAGTAACCGAAATTCAACAAATTGCAGAAAAATTAGATAGCATGGAAGAAGCTAGAGTGGGAACACTAGAGGCTATTTCCAATATTTCCATAATATCGGAACAGACATCATCTTCTTCCACAGGGGTGCAGAAAATAGCCCAAGGGCAGATGAATATTGTAACGTCATTAAAGAAAGCATCTGGAGATCTTAAAAATAAAACAGATGAACTAGAGCAGGCACTTGCAATCTTTAAAATTGAAGAGAATTAATATATCTAGAACGATTTTCTTCCTTATAAGGATTTCCTAAAAGTGTTGTGATAGAATAAAAGCGATAACGTTGTACAAAGCCGGAGAATTTGATTGGTTAAAATGAAGTTCCTGATATCTAATAAAAGTAATTGTTAGAAAAAATAAAAGGACAGGATGAAACATATCAAATAGATTGGAAAAGGAGTATGCCTGATGAATGAAAATAAAATGGTTAGTCTGCTAAAAGACAGGTTTCGTATTGAAGCAGGAAAAATGGATCGAGGCGGTGTTTACGCAATGACTCAGAGGAAGATGGCATACAATTCCAATCGCATAGAAGGAAGTACGCTGACGGAAAAGCAGACGGCGTCTATTTTTGAGACAGGGACAATCCGTGCAGATGGTAATATCTTTCGAACCAAGGACGTGGAGGAAATGACCGGGCATTTTACCATGTTCAACTATATGCTGGACACGTATGAAGAAGTTTTAAATGAGAGCCTGATTAAAGCATACCATTATCGGTTAAAGGCGGGTGTGTTCGAGGATATTGCAAACGGATATCCCATCGGAGATTATAAGAACAGACGAAATATGGTTTCGGATATTACAACCTCAACACCGGAATGTGTGGAAGATGACATGAAAGCACTGCTGGAAACTTATAATAAAAAGGAATCCCATAATTTAACAGACCTTGCAGAATTCCATGCAAAGTTTGAGAATATCCATCCCTTTCAAGACGGCAACGGACGTGCAGGACGGATACTGTTGTTCAAGGAGTGTTTGCGAAGCGACGTGATGCCATTTATCATAGGAGATGATCGAAAAGCAGACTACTATGAGTGCTTGAATCATGCTCAGCAGAGTGGGGACTATGAACCGCTTGTCCGCTTCTTTGAGCAGGAGCAGGAGCGTTATACCGAGATGGTGAAAGATTTTATTTGTCCGAGTATCAAAAAAACAAAACCAGCACCCGAGCTGTAAATGAAGTCAAAAAAAGCGTTTCATCAAGGAAGTATGTCGAAAACACGGAGAAAATTTGTTTTAAACTATAAGGCACTTCATTCTAAAATAGCTCAGTCTACGTTAGAATGAAGTGCAAATATAGTTATTGTAAAACAATAGACAAATACTAGTAATAGAACAAACACCAGTTATAGTGCTGTTTCCATTCCTTCACGTACGGCATCTAGTGCCTGACGCGGACCATTGGCATCTCCAATAGCATAAACATGAGGGTAACGCTCTTTGATTTGTTCATAAAATGTGTGTTCGGCCTTAGCACCACATGCAAATACAATGTGTGTAAATCCAGGCAACATCATTTTTTGCCCACGAGTTTCCACCTGAACACCTGCTTCACTTACGGAAAGAAGTTTGGTGGATGGCATCATTTTAACACCAGATTCTTGTAAGCGCTTCATCAGTACGACTTTCACGTTTGGAACCATGCCAGAACCTATTTCATCTAACATCTCTATCATGGTAATCTGCATAGGTCCTAATTTTCTATGTATGAGAAGTTCAGAAACTTCACATCCAACCATACCTCCACCTACTACCAAGACATTTCCGCCTAAGATGGTTTCTTCATTTTTTAAAAGTTTTTCAGCTGTTAATGCAGTATCTAGGTCTATTCCTTCGATGGGTGGAACAAATGCTTTTGCTCCAGTAGCTACAACAACAACATCCGGTGTATATTTATCCAGTGTTTGAATATCTGCAGTTACTCCACATAGAACGGAAACCTGCAGTCTTTCTAATTCTGCCTGCAAATAAATAATCCAACGGCTGATTTCCTGTTTGTGTGGAGGAATACAGGCAAGATTGATTTGTCCTCCAACCACAGACTCCTTTTCCAATACGGTTACCTTATGTCCTCTTAGTGCCCAAGCTCTTGCAGCAGCAAGTCCACCAATTCCGCCACCTACAATCACAACATTTTTCTTCTCATCTGCCAAGGGAAATTGCAGTTCTTTTTCTCTTCCAAGTGCAGGATTAATAACACAGGAGGCGGGTCTTCGCTTAGTCTGCTCGCCGATACAGCCAATACCACAGGAAACACAAGGTGCTATTTCACATTCTTTATGTGATGCTGTTTTATTTACAAATTCTGGGTCAGAAAGAAGTGCTCTTCCAATTACCACGCCATCTACAGTTTCGCTTTCCACAAGATATCTAGCATAAGACGGTTCATTTATCTTTCCGACAACCAACACCGGTACGGTGGCTATTTTTTTGATTTCTGCTGCTTGGGGAACATTTACGCCACGAACTTCTCCGTGACATGGAATAATCTTGTTACAGCGTTCATACTGAGTTCCACCACTAACTTCAAAGGCATCAATTCCGTGTTGTTCCAAAATTGGAATCAAATATTTCATATCCTCTAAGGTATTTCCCTGTTCATCTCGTTCGGAACCACTTATGCGTAAAATAATGGGAAATTCTGCACCACATTTTTCTTTAATGGCATCAATGACTTCTAAAAGCAGTTTACTTCTGCCTAAAAGAGAGCCGCCATAACAATCGGTACGCTTATTGCGCATAGGTGATAAAAAAGAACCCAGCAACATGTAAGCATGTGCACAATGAAGCTCAATACCGTCAAAGCCGGCTTCTTTTGCCTGATAAGAAGCAGTGGCATACTGGGCAATGATAGTGGGAATTTCCGCCAAAGTAAGTGCCCTTGTTTTCTGCCCCATAGAATTTACATAGGAACTTGAAGCAACAGGAGTGACACCAAAAAAAGCACTGACACTTTCTGGTCCTGGATGGGTGATTTGTGGAATGATTTTTGTGCCGAAAGAATGAATTTGCTGAATGAATTTACCAAAGGAAGCAATGCTTTCTTCTTTGCGAAAACAAAGGGTATTTCCAAGATATGGAACATTTGGGTCAACGGAAAGGGCATCTAATATAATACAACCTACACCACCTTTTGCTCTTGCTTGCCAATAGTTTTGCATGGTTTCATTTACAGTTCCATCTTGACTCTCATATCCCAATGACATAGGTGCCATAAATGTTCGGTTTTTTACTACCATAGAGCCAATTTTTAGTTCGCTAAACAATGTTTTCATTTGTAGTCCCTCCTATAAATTTATAGCAACGTTAAATCCCTCATGAATGGCGTTTAATGCTCGTCTTGCTTTTTTTGCATCTCCAATGATATGATAGGGAATTCCTAATTCTTCACAAGCTAATATAATAGATTCGCTGCTATTTGCTCTTGCACCGGCAGCAATGACAACACTGTCACAGGCAAATATTTCTTCTTTTCCATCCTTTGTAGCGATGACACCCTCTTTACAAAATCCCACACAGGCAGCTTCTGTAACAATGGTTACTTTTTGCATAGCCATCTTTTGTAAAACAGCTATTTTCCGAAGAGAACCTAAATCGGCACCGGCTTGCCCTAGCATTTCCAAGACACAGACACGGTGTCCTTGTTCTGCCAATTTATCTGCGGTTTCCAAACCTACCAGACCACCTCCAATGACACAGACACTGCCCAGTGCATTGCAGGTTCCTTTTAATATTTCATGTGCGTCATAATAGGGTTTTTCATTCATATGTTCTAACTGAAGTGCAATGGGGGAAGCACCAATTGCAATCACTACTTCTTGGGGCTGTTCTTTCTCAAGTACTTCTTTTGTAACGCCAGAGTGCAGATGAACGTTAATATTGTGCGTTACCACCTGATGCGCAAAGGCTTTTGCAGCTTCTTTCATTTCTGCTTTGCCAGGAGCTTCTCCTGCTGTTAGAAATTGCCCTCCCAGAGAATCAGCGGTATCATAAATAACAGGATTATGACCTTTTTGCTTTGCAATCAGTGCAGTTTCTATACCACCCATACCGCCGCCAGCAATTAAAATCTTCTTGGGATGTTCCGTCTTTTTTAAAACATCTTCTCCTTCATGACCAAGCATTGGGTTACGCATACAGGTAATATGTGGAAAATTTACTACATCACAAAAGCCATCGTAGCATCCTTGATTACAGCCAACACAATAGGTAATATCTTCTACATTCCCTGCTTTGGCTTTGTTACAAAATTCAGGGTCAGCCAGCTGAGCTCTTCCCATCACTACTAAATCTGCTTTTTCTTGTGATAAAATGGTTTCTGCAAAGTCGGGTGTGTTAATTCTTCCTACGGCAATCGTCAGCATTCCGGTTTCCTTACGGATTCTAGCGGCATTATCAACGTTAAATCCATTGGGTATATCAATGGGCGGAACTTCATAAAGAGATGCAGCAGTAATAATATTACCTCGAGAAATATCTAAAACAGTTACCCCTGCTTCTTTTGCCATGCTGCAAAAGGCAATGACTTCTTCTATAGTAAGTCCTTCTTGAAGATAATCATCATGAGCATCAATCCTCATAAAAATCGGCATTCCTTCGGGAAGGTTTTCCTTGATAGCATGAATACAGGCAAGTGGAAATTTAGCCCGATTTTGAAGACTTCCACCATATTCATCGGATCTATGATTTAGCCCTTTACTCAGGAAAGAGTGGGGCAGGTAGTTGTGTGCACAGTGAAATTCCACACAGTCATATCCTGCGCTAGCTGCCCGTTTTGCAGCGGCACCATAGCACTGCACAATTTCGTCAATTTGTTCTTTTGTAATTCCAGGAAGTGTATAAGCTCCAAATGGCATATCACTGGCTACTAGAATCTGTGCTTTGGGATCCATGGAAACTGCAATAGAACCCTGCCACAGCTGAATTCCGGCTTTCCCGCCTCCTTGGTGAATGGCATCACAAAGCTTCCGGTGTCCCTCTATATATTGGTCGTCACTAATAGATACAAAATGTGCAGGTGCACTTTTTGTATGAACAGAAGCAACTTCTACTATGTTCAGACCACTTCCACCCAATGCTCTTGCTTTATGATAGGCAATTAGTTTTTCTGTAATAAAACTGTTTTCATCTGCCATCCGCGTTCCCATGGCAGGCATTATAATACGGTTTTTTAGTTCCAAACTTCCAATTTTAATTGGTGAAAATAATTGTGAATACATGAAAAGAACCTCCTTTTTTGTGCATAGAATACAATGCTTACTAATAGAATGATGTTGGAGCCAAAAGAGATTATGTCATGATACTTACGAATGATACCGCACCTTTTGACTAGTGTGTGATGATGAAAATACAGTAAAATTATTTGAAGATAATATTGAAAAATTGTATATTTTTACAAGCTTCAAAAAAATAACCTTACTGAATAACTACAATATAGCATAAAAAACAGAAAGTGTCACTGCGAAAACCGACAAAAACACCAATAAAAATAGTGAAAAGAAAAAGTTGATTGTTAAAATTTTATGAAATAAATTAAAAATATATAAAAACAGAGATTGACAGATAAAAAACAAAGTGATATGATTTTGATATCAAACAAATATCGGAGGATGAGAGATGGAAGAAAAAATTTTGAAAAACAAAAAAAATGGTATGCTGGTTTTAATGTTGTTACTATTGTCCTATTTAGTATCTGTGGGAGCCATTGTCTGGGGAGGAACTATGCACAACAGCACACCACTTTTGGTAGCTGGCGTGATTTGGGTCTGTATTGGCTGGATTCTATTTCCTGGATTAAAAGTAATTAAACCACAAGAAGCCCTTGTACTGACTCTATTTGGAAACTATGTTGGCACATTGAAGACAGAGGGATTTTACTTTGTAAATCCATTTTGTACCTCAGTAAATCCTGCAGCTAAAACAAGATTAAGCCAAAGTGGTGATGTGAACAGAAATAGTACAAAATTAGCAGGATTGACAGCTACAAATCAAGATACAAATATAGATACTACAAGTAAAAAGATTTCTTTAAAAATTATGACATTGAATAATAATAGACAAAAGGTCAATGACTGTCTAGGAAATCCGGTAGAAATTGGAATTGCGGTGATGTGGCGTGTAGTGGATACTGGCAAGGCAGTGTTTCATGTAGACAATTATAAAGAATACCTGTCATTACAGTGTGACAGTGCATTGCGTAATATCGTAAGAGTGTATCCTTATGATGTTGCACCCAATGTAGACACTACTGGAGATGGGATTGCAGATGAGGGAAGCCTGCGAGGTTCCAGTGAAATTGTTGCTGATAGAATCCGAAATGAAATTCAGGAAAAAGTAGCAGAAGCAGGATTGGAAATATTAGAAGCTAGGATAACTTATTTGGCTTATGCTCCAGAAATTGCTGCAGTTATGCTGCAAAGACAACAAGCATCTGCAATTATAGATGCGCGGAAAATGATTGTGGACGGTGCAGTTGGAATGGTGGAAATGGCACTGGAACAATTAAGTAAAAACAATGTGGTAGAACTAGATGAAGAACGAAAAGCGGCAATGGTATCTAACTTGCTGGTAGTACTTTGCGGTAATCACGATGCACAGCCCATTGTAAACTCTGGAAGTTTATATTAAGTATGGGTGATACCTCGAAAAAACAAATTCCATTACGGCTGTCGCAAAAGTTATATGAAGAAGTTGCGTTATGGGCAGAAGATGATTTCCGTTCGGTAAATGGGCAAATAGAATACCTGCTTTCGGAATGTGTCAGACAGCGAAAGAAAAATGGAAAATATGTTTCAGAACAACTAGATGAGCCACCAAAACTGGAACTTTAAAGCGGAAGAATAATCATAAATCATTTAAAACAAAAACTATAAGATTTGAAACAATACAAATGGATTGCCGTCTAAAAAAATAGCCGGCAATCCCTTTTGAATTTATAGTTATCGTATAAAGGACCCGATTGTTTAAAAATTTTATTAAAATTTGAGATGATTAGCTACACTATATTTTATGCAAAAATGATTCACGGGTGATAGGATATTGAGGAAAATAGGAACAAAATACAGTCGCACCGTTTTGGAAAGTACTGCATATAATAGAGCAGAACGGCATTGCTGTTTATTAAATTTAAAAGGAGTGATTTTTATGTCTATGCCCGTAATTAAACCGGGTACCGTAACCCAAACACAGGCCATTGCTGATTTAATTGAGTCTATTGCTCTACAAGAAACAGGTCTTTCACACATTCTCAACGCAGAGGGAGAGAAAATTCAAGCATTTGTGGCATTTCCAGGCGTAACCCCAGATCAGCTTTTAGCAGTGAACGCATCTGTGCAGTCTACCGTAAATGCCATTACAAGTCTTGAAATGGTACTGCAAAGTAAACTGAATTTGTTTTCAGCACAGATAAACGCGTAAAATCAGCAGCAGGTAAAAGCAGCAGCACGTAAAACCAGCAGCACGTAAAACCAGCAGCACGTAAAAGCAGTAGCACGTAAAAGCAGTAGCAGGTAAAAGCAGCAGCACGTAAAACCAGCAGCACGTAAAACCAGCAGCACGTAAAAGTAGCAGCAGGTAAAGCCAGCAGCACGTAAAGCCAGCAGCAGGTAAAAGCAGCACGTAAAAGTAGTAGCACGTAAAACCAGCAGCACGTAAAGCCAGCAGCACGTAAAAGCAGTAGCACGTTAAATAGTAAAGCCACCCTAAATCAGTTTAGAAATTGGGGTGGCTTTTTCTAGGTGGCGCCTAGGCGCGCACGTTTCTAAGCGGTACTAGCTCATGATACATGAAACTAAAATCGATAAGTTCATTAATTTTTCTTGCTGCTCGAACATAATATCACCACCATTATTTGATACTTCTATATATAACAAATAAATGTACCAATTGATGCATAAATATTGACGAACGAAATATAATAAAGTATCATTGTATTACAGAGAGGTGATGCAATGAATCCACATTACAATCAGAGCATTACACGGAAGAAGAAATAGATGTAGTTTTGGAGAAAATTAAAAGTTGTGTTGGTAACAATAAGTATACAATAGCCTTAAATGAAAACAGGCAGGAAAATATAGAATTTATAAATGAGTACAATATTCGTAGCAAAAAGCAAAAAGCAAAAAGCAAAAAGCAAAAAGCAAAAAGCAAAAAGCAAAAAAGTATCTTATTGTAACTTAGAACTGAAGATTTCTGCCATACGCTATAGAACACAAAAATAGGATATGAGTATGAAGTTTTGTACGTTTTTGTTCCACAGATAAAATTATTTAATGCTGATAGCAAAGAAGAAATGGTCGATGTGTATACAAAGTTTAATGTTATTGATATGCCAGGCGGAAGCAGAACTGTAGTAATTTCTTTTCATAAACGAAACAAGCCAATAGACTATCCGTTTAGATAAGTGGAAATTTGAAAGGAGGCATTGTTATGAGCGAAAGAAAAGTATTTTGTGAAGAATGTAGAAATGATGTGACTTTTACTGTCATAAATAAGCAGATGGATGGAACCATAAAAGGAGAAACGTATACTTATTTAGGGAAAGTTGCACATTGTATTGACTGCAATTCTGAAATTTATGTGGAAGAGATAAATGATTATAACTTGAAGGTATTGTATGATAAGTATAGGGAAAAACAGGGTATTATTCCTTTGGATGTGATTCTGAAAATATCAGAAAAGTATGCAATAGGAAAACGACCTTTATCATTGTTATTGGGATGGGGAGAACAAACCTTTTCACGTTATTGTGATGGTGATGTTCCAACCAAACAGTACTCTGAAATACTCCAAAAAATCTATGATGAACCTAAATATTATGAACAAATTCTAGAGGAAAACAAAGTAAACCTCAAAACGGAAGCATCCTATAAGAAAAGCAGAAAAGCAGTTGATAATCTTCTTGGCAGTGAGAAGCATGAAGATGCCAAAATTGACTTGGCAATAGAATATTTATTAAATCAGTGTGAAGATATCACACCTTTAGCACTTCAAAAAGCATTATACTACATTCAGGGATTTTATTATGCATTTTACAAAAAATTTCTATTTCCAGAAGAATGTCAGGCTTGGGTGCATGGACCTGTTTATCGAGATATTTATTTTAGATATCGAGATTATAAGTTCGATCCTATTGATTGCAATGATGAAGTTGATGGTACAGTATTGTCATCATCGGAAAAAGCAATTTTTGAAAGCGTGGCTAAAAACATCTGCTGTTATAGTGGAAAAGTGTTAGAAAAATTCACACACTCCGAGGCACCATGGTTGTCGGCCAGAGGTGAACTTCTAGAGACAGAACCATCTGATAGAGCAATAATGAAAGAAGATATCGGAAATTACTTCGATAGTGTTAAAGAAAAATACAGCATGATTAATCCCAATGACATCAAAGCATATACTCAGACCATGTTTCAACAAATATAAGCTGTTTGATATTAGTAGAACGACCTATGTCAGAAATCCGCAATCCCATAAAATTTGTGATTGAGCAAAAAAAGATTAGGACAAAAAAATGGAGAGACGAAAAGAATCGTCTCTCTTGATTTGCTCACCTCTAAATATAAAAAAGTCCCGCCGGGTTGCAAATGATTGCTTGCTGTCCGTTTTTTTGGACACATAATCATTTATACTTTAGGCAGATAAAACTTGAGTAGATAAAGGAAAATAAAACTCAGATAAAGATAGAGGAGGGAAACGTTATGGGTCTATGCTTAGTATTTATAGTTGTAGGTGGACTGTATTGGATTATTAATAAAGCATGTAATGCCGGCGGTCTTGTCGGTCCTTTG
>JAVVUO010000024.1:0-47034 GCA_036653135.1 Lachnospiraceae bacterium | reverse complement strand
ATTTTGGATAATATTCACTTTTCAAAGTCCATTTGCCAGCTTTGCTGGCATAATCACTCAAGATTCCGAGAGATTATTTACCCTTTTACGGATCCGGCAGATATACCGCCCACAATATGCTTCTGTCCTACCACAAATATCACCAGCACCGGTATCAGTGTTAACATAATATCCGCTGCAACTAAATTCCACGAATTTTCAAATGCACCAAAGAAATTATAAACTGCCAACGTCATTGGCCATTTTTGAGAATTATTTAAGTAATACAACGGCATAGTAAAATCATTCCAAACTGCCATAAAATCCAGTACAAATAGTGTTGAAACAATTGGTTTTAGCAGTGGCACTATTACCTTAATAAATAATTGCCCCGGCTTACATCCATCAATTACTGCTGCTTCATCTATTTCCCTTGGAATGGTATCTATAAATCCATAGGCAATGAATAAACTTAATGGAATATTAATTGCTGCATATAGCAAGATAATTCCCACTCGGGTATTTACAAGGTGAAATGTCTGCATTACTTTCATAAGAGCCACATTGTTAATGGGCATAGCAATACCTGATATAATAAAATAGTATAAAAAACGGTTGATTCCTCTTCTATTTCTAGAAATTACATAGGCTGCTGCTGATACTAAAATCACGACAATAATAACACTGCATGAAGCATATAAAAAACCATTTAGAAAAGAGGATACTAGCTTTCCTTGCTCAATAACAATTGCATAATTTTCAAATACCCACTCCGTTGGGAGGGACAATGTCATACGGTTGGCTTCTCCGGAAGTCTTAAAGGAATTTAGGAATAAAACCACTAACGGAATAATTACAATCAAACAAATCATGACTGAAATAATATTTCCAATGACACGACCTGCAATTTTACCTGCTTTTCCCATTATCCGTTTACCTCCTTATTTTCCATGGATTTTATAATAAAATATAACAGTGCTAATACAACAAAGAACAAGACACTAGACAGCGTAGTTCCCATTGCCAGATTACCTTTGGAAAACTCTTTATATACAGCAGTGTTAATGACTCCTGTTGCATTTCCAGGTCCGCCGTTGGTGAGGGAATAAATCATATCAAATACTCGTAAACCGTAGGTTACATTTAAAATAGTGACATTTATCAATACCGGTTTTAGTAGCGGTAGTGTAATACAGCGCAGTTTCTGAAAAAAATTTGCTCCGTCAATACTGGCGGCTTCGTAATACTCCGGTGAAATGGAAAGCAGCCCTGCAATTGTAACTACCATAATATATCCCATTCCCTTCCAGGTATCCACTGCCATAACGGTAGGAAATACAAGACTTAAATCGGTCAGCCAGTTTTGTGCCAATGCCTCCAACCCAACACTTCTTAGAAAATTATTTAAAAATCCTGTGGTAGGGTGAAGCATACTTTTGAATACAAGCCCCACTACCAAATAGGACATGACCTGTGGTGAAAAGATAATCATACGTTGAAAATTTTTGAATTTTATAAATTTCTGTGTAAGTAAAAGTGCTAGTGCCAAACCTGTCACTGTCTTTAATGTTGTAGTAACAATGGTAAATAACACTGTGTTTCCAATATAACTTAAGTATTCAGACTTTCCACTAAAAATTGCTTTGTAATTCGCAAGTCCTACAAAATTTATTTCATCACTGTAGTTATTCCAATCGGTAAATGAATAGGCAATACCCAAAATACCAGGCAGAAAACACAGGAGGAAAAACAGAATTGCCGCGCCACTGGCAAAATACCAGGGATATATTTTTTTTCTGTTCATTTTTCACCTTTCACTTTCTTGGATAAAAGACAGGTGCCTCAAAAATAAATTCACTTTTTCGGCACCCTTCCATTATATTCTTATTTCGTCCATCCCGGATCTTTTTGCAATTTGGCCTGTTCTGTACGGCGATTCTTAATTGTATCCAACACATCTTTTGGTGTTACAGTGCCTGTATACATAGCTTCCAAATCTTTACCTACATCCATCCACTGACTGTCAATATAATTTACAGAAGTCTGAACCACATTTGCTTTTTCAAGAGAATCTAAAAATGCTTGATCTTCCTGTGAATATTTACTCTTGATTTCATGCCAGCAAACTGCACTTAACTCCGGCTGCCCCTTCAAACGCTTTTCTAAATTTTCAGGTCTTGCTAAAAATTCAAAAAACTGTTTCGCTTCTTCTACATGCTTGCTGTCTTTGTTAATAAAATATGCATTACTTGCCGGATTAACTCCAATGGCTTTGTTATCACCCCATGGCATTACAAATGCGCCTAATTTTTCTGTTGCCTTAAATTCTGTAAACTCTGCCTCTATCTGTCCACGAAAACCAAGTTCAGCAATCGTCATGGCACAACGCTCTGATGCCATTGCTTCCTTTGCATTTTCCCATGCATTACTTAAATAGTCATCTCCAAAATATCCTGCTTTTGCACATTCATTCAATTGTTCTATAATCGTAAGAAGGGATGGGATTTCGTCTAAATCCAACTCATTTTTATTTAGTTTATCGTAGATATCCTTATTTTGTTCCAACCAAAGACCACCAGTTTCAAATAAGGGAAGTACTTGATGCCATCCATTGGTCGTTGCTTCATAAATTGGTGTAATTCCTGCATCTTGAATCTTTTGGCAAACCGTTTTAAATTCTTCATATGTGGTTGGAGTCTGAAGTCCTAACTTTTCAAAAATATCCTTGTTATATAAG
This sequence comes from Lachnospiraceae bacterium, assembly GCA_036653135.1. Classification (GTDB taxonomy): domain Bacteria; phylum Bacillota; class Clostridia; order Lachnospirales; family Lachnospiraceae; genus Petralouisia. The sequence continues at coordinate 44,318 of JAVVUO010000024.1, read as the reverse complement.
TAGAAATACATTTTAGCACCGGGAAATGTAATGCCATACACCTTATCTTCTACTGATACAGCAGAACATGCACTTTCTTCCATGCGGCTTGTCCATTCCTGATCTGTTACATCTACGCAGTATTGATCCATATGAAGGCTGGATGCCAATCCAATTGGGGTATCCGCACAGATAATATCAGGTGCCTCACCTGAATCTAATTTTACTTTTACTAAATCTCTCCACTGTGCATCTGGCGAAACCTGAAAGTCAATTTTAATTCCTGTTTCTGTTTCAAATTCCTTTGCTAAATCTTGTACAATACCTGACGTTGGAAGACCACTTTGATGACTTCCAAATGTCAACGTAACATTTTTCTTTCCATCTTTTCCATTTGAATCACCAGTTGCTGTATTGGAAGAACTGCACCCCGTCAACATCCCCGCCGCTAATACTGCTGTTAATGAAAGACTGATTATTTTCATTCTATTTTTTTTCATACTTTTCTCCTTTTCGCTTCCGCTTCCGCTTTGTTTTGTATACTTTGATTATATTTTATCGATAAAATATGTTTTGTTTGGTATAAACACATAATAGCATGGCTTGCTAATTAACAGAATAGACAATAATGAACTACTAATTGCATTTTTTTGAACTATCTTGTATAATGCAAACAAAAAGGAGGTACAAAGCTCATCAAAAAAATAACAAAGCATTATTCACAAAAAATGTACCTTTTTGTCATTTATGGTCTTTTTATTTTGATTTTACTAATATTTTTTTTCCTATTTACTTACTCGCATTACCAAAAAAATGCCCTAGAAGATGCTTCTAGAGATTTAAGCAATATGTGTTCTTCTATTGAAAATTCTGTGGCAACACAATTAGATAATATTTCCACCATTTCTATGAACATTGTTTATTCCAATGCAATTAAAAACAACTTCAAAGAATTTTCCATTTCCTATCAACAGCGTCAGGAAAATCCGGAAAGTATGATAGCTTCTCGAGAAAAAGCCCTTGCTATTCATGATATTGTAACTGCAATTATCGGTTCTTATCAGACTGCCGCCCAAATCAATATTTATACTATGGACGGTTCCTGCGTAGAAGCAGGCTATTGGTTTCGAACCACCTCTGTAGATTTAAAAAACCAAAACTGGTATGCAGAAACATTAGCACTTAACGGTCATAAATATATCAGTAGTCCCATCTTTCGCAAGGGTCTTCCTGCCAAAGGTGACAATCAAAAATCCAAAAAATTTATTTCTCTTATTCGCTTGTTTTTAGATTCTAATGGACAACCGGAAGGTATTGTGGAAGTAATTCAAGACTGTGAACGTATATTTTCTCTGGCTACACAGTTAGAAAATCAAAATCCCAACAGCAATGTTTTTATCTACAATGCAAAACATGAGCTAGTTTATCCTTACCATACTGCTACATCTCCTGATAACTATTACTCTATGATTTTGAAAAATAAGCTTCCGGAAAATACCCCGAAATTTTTCAAAGCAGAAAATGGCAAAACACTTTTACTTACCTACCAGTCTCTTCCCGACTATGACTGGACCGTGATTTTAACAAAATCAAAATCCGCTGTATACAAGCCTCTTCACAGCTTTCGTGGTATTTTTCTTTTAATTGGATGTGTTTCCATTTTATTTACACTATTAATCTGCTTTTATATTTCCCAGCGACTTACGCTTCCTCTGCAAAAATTAACCGCCGCAACTAAAAAGATTACCATTAATCGTGTATTAGATGAGACAAAAGTGAATCTCACTTCCGCAGATAGCAATATTGAAGAACTTTCCATCCTCTGCCAATCCATTCGCTGTATGTATGAGCAGCTGCGTTTTGCTTCTCAAGATATCCTGCTGTCTCATTCGGAGGAAACCCGTGCCAAGCTGCAAGCCACACAGTCCTTAATCAACCCTCATTTCCTCTACAACTGTCTCACCAATATGAGTATTATGGCAGAAGAAGAAATGAATGATGATATTGTAAAAATGTGTCAGGCTCTTTGCGATTATTTTCGTTATATTTCTGCCTCAAAAGAAATGATGGTACCTTTAGAGGAAGAGCTGTTTTATACCAAACGCTATTTGGAATGTATGCAGATGCGGTTTCAAGAGGAATTGGAGTTTACCTTAAATATTGCAGAAGATACTCGCCAATGCTATATTCCCAAGTTGATTATACAGCCTATTGTAGAAAATGCCTTTAAGTATGCCTTTGACATGAAGCCGCCTTGGAAATTGACCATTACCTCTTCTCTAGAAGGGGAACACTGGCTTCTTAAGGTGATGGATAATGGTGGATGCCTTAATGATGAAAAAAAGCAGGAACTTTTGAATTTATATAAAAGTTTAGACATGAATGAAGAACTAAAGTCCATGGAAATTGGCGGAATGGGATTAAAAAATGTTTATCTGCGTCTTAAGTTGTTATATGGCAGTAAGGCTGTCTTTAAAATAGAAAATACCCTGCCTCAAAAAACAATTTTTATATTAGGTGGTTCTATCCACCACTCAAGGGAGGACTACTATGAGCAGCACCCAAAATTATAGTTATGTTGTAGTAGAAGACGAAGGTCTGATACGCCGCAATCTAATTAAAAAAATTACTTCTTTAAATCTTCCACTTATCTTATCTGGAGAAGCGTCCAATGGTATGGAAGCCATTATTCTAGTGGAAAAAAACTGTCCTGACTTAGTTATTACCGATATTCGCATGCCACAGTGTGATGGACTTGAATTATCCAGATACCTGCACAAGAATCATCCTACTGTGAAAATTGTGATTTTAAGTGGATATAATGATTTTTCCTACGCCCAGTCCGCTATATCGTATGCTGTTAAAGATTACCTACTAAAACCTATTGATATTAATACACTTTCTCTTTCTTTACAGAAGCTGCTAATCACTATGGAAACAGAAACAACGCAACGAAACACTTACCATACAAATAACACGAATTTAGACCAAAAATCTATCTATGAACTAATGGAAAAATATCTCAAAAAAAATTATCAATCTGATATTTCTTTTCAGGAGCTTAGTGAAAAATTTGGATTTACTCCTGAATATCTAGGGAAAATTTTTAAAAAGCATGCTGGAGAAACGCCACTGAAATATCTCACAAAAATAAGGATGAACGAGGCAAAAAGACTACTTTTAAGTAGTCCTGACATGGAAATTCAAAAAATCGGAGAATTAGTGGGTTATCAGGATCGATTTTATTTCAGCCGCTTATTTAAAAGCTATGTAGGAATTCAACCCAGTGAATTTAGAAATCGTAAGGAGGAATAGAATGGGGTCTACTCCTCTTTACCATAAGTTTATGTAACTTCTACTTTTTATCTGCACTGCATAATTAATGAACAAATGAAAGGATACTGCACCAGGGGATATAAGCTGTATCCATTTTTATGCTTTTTTCACCCATACAGACACAGAACCTCCATCTACGGTAAATTCCCCTGTTCCATTCTCAGCAATCATCACGTCTTCTGTTTGATGTTCTGTACAGTCATAAAAACGCTCACCTGCATGTGTAACTCCTAGATACATCGTCTTCTTTCCACCTGGGCCATCGCAAATCAAAACGGCTGCTCCTGAATCTTCATGCTCTGTGTCACCTTCCACTGTCCACCCTACAATGTTGACATCATCAAAGTAATCATGAAAATTTCCATAAAGTTTTTTTCTTCGTATCTGAAAAAACAAATCTAAAATTTCTTTAAACGCAGGTTCTCCATGGGAGGGTATCCCATAGTAATCTCCATAAAACACACAGGGATATCCCTGAGGTCTTAGCAGAATTACCGCATAAGCTAATGGTTTGAACCAGTCTGCAATAACGGTCTGAAGTGCTTGTCCCGCCTGTGTATCATGATTTTCTACAAAGGTCACCGCTTTTTCCGGATGCTTTTGTACTAAGGTATCCTCTAATAGCGTTTGCATATTAAATGTTCCGCCACTTTGGCATACTTGGAAAAATTTAAAATGCAAGGGTACATCAAAAAGTGACATAGACCACTTGGATTTTTCCAGATATTTTTCCAGCAAAGATACCTTGGGACTCCAATATTCTCCTACTGTAAATAATTCTTTTTTGTTATTTTCCCGCAGTTTTTGAAGCCATTGTGAGAAAAAATCAAATTGAATATGCTTTACTGCATCAATACGAAATCCATCTACCTGTGTCATATTTAGATACCATTGCCCCCAACGATTCAGCTCCTCTACTACCTCAGGATTTGAAAAATTCAAATCTGCGCCCATAAGGTAATCATAATTTCCATTTTCTCCATCTACGTCCTGTTCCCATTGTGTACCTGTAAAATTATAAATAGCACTTTTTTGCTTTTTCTGATCCCAGTCCACTCCGTCAAAATCCCGGTGATTCCACTTAAAGTCAGAATACTGATTATTACGTCCCGAAAATGTAAACTTGGTCCAGGCTTCAATGCTTTCTTTGCCTGATATCACCTGATTGCGATTACATGGATTGTTTTCTACCGCTTCCACTATTTCCATGGCATCTGCACCCATTTTGTGATTCAGCACAATATCCGCGTACACGTTTATGCCTTCTTTTTGTAGTGCCTGAATGGCTTCTAAGTATTCCTCTTTTGTTCCATATTTCGTTGCAATGCTTCCCTTTTGGTCAAATTCACCCAAATCATAGACATCATAAACACCGTATCCTACGTCTTTACTTCCTGCCTGCCCCTTGTAAGCGGGTGGCAGCCATATTGCCGTAATGCCTGCCTGTGCCAGATTTTTTGCTTCTTTTGCTGCTTGACGCCACAAGCTTTTGTCTTCTGGCAGATACCATTCAAAATATTGCATCATGATTCCATTGTCCATTTTTATTCCTCCTGATTTTATATAAAGTGGAATAAGCGTTCTCATTTATTCCATCACTGAGTTTTTAATCACAAATTGCATAACAACATTATATTTCACTATTGTTGAATAATCAATGTGGATACTGTAAATCAACAAATGTAGTCGGTTTTGCGTAGATGCCTGGCAGCACATAAAAAAAGAAGTATTTGTATTTTATTCATTTACAAATACTTCTTCTTTAAAGGGACTATTATTTCTATATAAAATATATTAAGAGGATTTTGTTTTCATTTACAGTTCTGTCCATGGCTGAAAAGGCTGCAAATAATAACCAGATTTTACATGTTATATTTATTGAAGATTATTTATGGGGGGGTTATAAATAATCTATCATTTCCTTTAATGATACAAAAATTCCATCCGGTATTACCAATGATTTTTCTATATCACATTCCTGTGTTTCTCCTGAAAGCACTAGGATTCCTTTTGCTCCATTTTTTACACCTGTTGCCACATCTGTATATATCCGATCGCCTACAAATGCTACTTCTTCTCTTTTTCTTCCTGTTTCTCGCAGTACCATATCCATCGTCTCTTTACTGGGCTTTCCTAAAAACCTTGGATTTTTCCCAGTAGAACTGGTAATCAACTGACACATCGCGCCACAATCTGGAATAAATCCTTCCTCTGTGGGGCAGTTGATATCCATATGAGTAGCAAGAAATATTGCTCCTTTTCGAATAAATCCACATGCCAGCTCCAATTTTTTGTAAGTAAGCGTTGTATCAAATCCTACTACTACAAGTTCCGGATTCTTTTGAGTTAAATTAATTTCTGCTTCTCGAAAAGATTGCTCCAAAGCAGGAGTTCCTACTAAATATACGGATTTGTCCGAAAAATAAGTTTTAATATATTTTATAGTAACATCTGCTGAGGTCATAATTTGGTTTCTATCAATAGTACAATTCATTTTTCTTAATTTTTCTATATACAATTCTGGCGAGCGGGAAGAATTATTCGTAAAAAACAAGTATTCTTTGTCACATTTTTTTACTTTTTCTATAAATTCTAATGCACCATCTATGATTTTATCACCTAAATAAAATGTTCCATCCATATCTAGTACAAACAAATTTGTGTTTTTCATGAGTTCTCTTTTATCCTGCATCTTTTCACCTGCCATTTTCAAATGTAATGCATACAATTTCACATTCATTTTTTTCTATATGTAATTCAAACGTACACTCTTCTTCCCGTTGTATAGAAGGATACGTTTCTTTAGATATCATTCCATATAAGCCCACTACCTTCTTAGGTGTCCTTATTACCGCCTGTACTAAACGGTTTTTATTACTGCTATAACTATATTTTTCGGTAAAGGAACTGGTAATAATTAAATATCCCTTCTCTTCACCTAATAACAAACTTCCATCGAATTCCCTTACATGCTGTTGGCTGAAAAACAATTCCACTTGAGGAACTATTTTTGCTTTGGATAATACTTCATCCAAAATATCCCATAGTAAATAGGACTTTTCTTCTAAATATGCCACATCTGGATGTGTTCCAAAATAGATTGCTTTTCCTTTTCCATAATTGTTTTGGGTAACTGCTGGAAGGTCATCTGAAAAACGCGCCAGTACTTCTACTTTCGGCTCTGTGATTTTCAATAGTTCCTGATGCCAATATCCTTTATACTCCTTACGACGATAGGTAATATTTGGGGTCACGTTGGAAATAACCTCCCTAGCATCTATTCCAAATACTTTTCCTAATGAAAAGCAGGGCATTTGATGATTATACCAGCCATGTTCTCCCAACATTCCCAGTCTTGCTGTTCCAATGAGTATTCCTCCTTGTTTCACGTACTGCGTAAGCTCTTCTGCCATTTTCTCTGTAACATAGGAAAAAAATGGCAAATATATTATCTGATATGCTTCTAAAATGTCTTTCTTTATCATGTCCTGACAAATAAAGTCTACTTCCTGATATTTTTCCCAAAAAGTACGGTAGGCACCTCGCAATGCTTTGTGCAGAAATTTTTCCTGATCCATTCCTTTTAATATAATTGCGTTTTCTCGGGATATTGCAATTGCAATTTTGGCTTTCGGCGCTTGTCCTTCTTCTATCGTATCTTCCATTGCTTTTAGTAGATTTCCAATTTCTGCTGCACTTTCCAAACGTTTTGTAGGATTTCCATCCAAATCTACAAGACCACCCCAGTGAATAGGCTGAAAATCCCATTCACGGAATCCTTGATATAAAGATACTTTGCTTCCATGGCTGAATGCATCTAACACATTTCGGTACAAATCTTGTCCTGTTACATTTCTGCTTGGTCCTAATACCCAGCCATTGATAGGTCCACTTTCTGTTTCCAGCAGCCAATAATCTTTTCCCGCAGCCAAAGCTGTACTGCGTCCCATATCCAGACACATGGAAGAAAACTCCGGCATAGTTTCCACCTTATTTCCACTTCCAGGATAAATATCATACCCGATAACGTCTACCACCTTTGCCATTTCAAATTGATCTAATCCCGTAAGTACACCGAATGGATCTTGTGATTTTAAAAAGAAAATATTTGTAGTAGTTAGATGATGTGTATCGTATTTCTTAATCAAATCATTTTGCCACTTTACGTAATCCACCGTATTTTCCATCCAAAACAAACGCCAGTCAAGCCATCTCGTTACACTTGCCCAGGCACTTGGCAGTGCCTTTGGAGGATTCACTTCTTCAAAAGAATTATGTCTGGTATGGGTAGCACCCCAGCAGTACGCTTCATTCAATACCTCAATTTCCTTATATTTTACTTTTAGCCAACTTCTGAATTTCTCACAAGATGGTTCATTATAACAGTACACATCCACTCCCGTTCCACCAAGGGGCATAAATGGAAATGCAATTTCATTGTGAATTTGATATGCATATAATGCTTTATGGTTTTGATAACGCTGAACCAAAGTGGAGATATAACGCTGTGCTTCCTTTCTGAAGCCTAAATGATCAAAGCATGCCCAGGAGTAAGATGCATTCATTGGATACTGCTCTCCATGATTATTTTCAATACATACGTCTGGATATTTTTTATAAATCCAATAAGGCGGAGATGCTGTTCCAGTACCCAATAAAATTTTCATGTCATACTTTTCACATAAATCAAAAAATTCATCTAACCATTGAAATTCATACTTTTCTTCTTCTGGCTCCAGTTGATCCCAGGAACAAAAGAGTTCTGCCGTTCTAATTAGGGAAATTTTACATTCTTTCATATGCTTTATATCTCTTTCCCAATCTTCCTTTTTTTGAACTAACGGATAATATCCTGCTGCATAATGTGGTATCTGTGCCATGCGAAATCTCCCTTTCTCTTCTCTGCTTTGTTTAGAATAACCCTGCAATCCAAGAACTTAATCCTGAAAATAGGGAAAAATCATTTCCGCCATAAATTTGATTGAATCCAGCTGCTGTGTCCAAAGTTAAGCCAATTGAGAACGTCAGCAACAGAATCATTACCACACCACCAACTGCCGATGCTACAACTGCCCCAATACGACCACCTTCTTTATTTGCAAACACTGCTGCTGGAGCAATGTCAAAGAAACATGCCACCGTTAATGGAATTACTGCAAATACCATGGTTCCCGTTGCAGCCATTACTACAATTGTAAGAATGCTTGTAATCATACTTGTTACAAAGCCAACTAATAGTGCGTTTGGTGCGTAAGGAAAAATCATAGGTATATCCAATGCCGGAATTGCATTTGGAATAATTTTTTCGCTAATTCCTTTAAATGCCGGAATAATTTCCCCAAGCATCATACGAACACCTGTTAATAGAATGGTCAGACCAGCACCAAAATTCATACCGGCAATAACACTAAATGAAAATAAGTCATACTGCATACCGCCAATGGTTGCAATTCCAGGTAATGCACCTCCATATACTTCCTGTCTTGCATTTGGTCCAATAATTAATCCCACTATAATGTATGTAACTACCATTAAAATGGACGAAGCTACTGTGGTATCACGGAAGAAATCAAGTCCTTTTGGAATGTTCATTTCTTCTGTTGATTTGCTTTTCCCTTTAAACAGCTTCCCAATTCCATAGCCCATTAGACAAAAGATTCCTGCCGTATGTCCAATCGTAAAATCGTCTGAACCTGTCACTTTTTTTACTAGTGGTCTTAACAGCGCTGGCGAAATAATAATATAAAGAGATAATCCAATGGTTGCAAATCCAATTAATGGAGCTCCCGATAATCCACCCTGTACTCCTGCTGCAACAGCTAAATATGCCATCCAAAAATAAATATGTCCTGTTAAAAAGATATTCTTTAATGGTGTGAACTTGGCAACAAGTAAGTTAATAACAAAAGAAAGTGCCAATGCCAATCCAATTTCTGCACCATAGGAACCTAGTACTTCCCAACACAAACTTCCATCAAACTGACTTGCTTTGGGCAGCTTATATAAGGTTGCAAATGCAGTTGCCAGCGGAGATGCCGCTGCTGTAATAAAGTTCACTCCTACAAACAGAATAATAACTCCCATAATTGTCTTTGCTGTTCCTTTAATTACACTTCCAATATCTTTTTTCTGCAGCAGTAATCCAACCAGTGCAATAATTCCCATGAAAAATGGTGGTTGTTTGAAAATGTTTGTTCCTAAATAATTTAATATTTCCATCCTATTTCTCCTCCTGTCCTTGTTAAAATTTACAATGTTTCTATTACTTCAATGCATTTTGTTTCAATTTCTTTCATATCCATAAAATTATTGATAATAATAACCGGAACTTTAAAGTGCTCTATAATCTGCTCTGCAATTTCTCTAGAGGTAACTACTACATCTGCTGGCATTCCCACCGCTGATGTAACATCTACATGTTCAACTTCTGCTTCAATTTGATGTTTACTTAGTATTTTTTCTACATTCATCCGTAGAATCAAACTGGTACCTACCCCAAATCCACACACCGCCAAAACTTTCAATTTTTTCTTCATCGCTATTTCTCCTTAATAACTGCTTAACAGTTTTTTGATTTCATCTATATTTTCACTTTTCAATAATAATTCCACATTTTCAGGTTCCATCATCATTTGAGCAATCTGTTGAAGTGTATTCATATGCCCCTTACTATCTGTAGATGCGAACATAATAATTAGCTTAACAGGATCATTATATTGACTGCCAAACTCCACCGGTTCTTTTAAGCGAATCATCTGCATGCAGGTTTCCTTTACTGTTTCATCCGGTCTGGAATGTCCAAAAGCAACTCCTGGCATAATAACAATATAGGGTCCTAATTCTTCCACTGCAAGAATGGTTTTTTCCACATATTCCTGCTCAATACTGCCGTTTTCTACCAAAATTTTTCCTGCTTTTCTTAATGCGTCCTTCCAGTCTTTCGCCTCCACGTCCAATTCAATTCTATCAATATCCAACAATTCTCCTATCATATCCTACCTTCTCTCTATCTTTCCTTTAAATAAATTTGATAAAAAACAATACGCTATTTCTGCATTTTCATAAACAGTTCTTCCACTTTCTCTCCAAATACAGGTTTCCATTCCTGCTTCTGTATTAGGAAGAATAAAATTCTCAACCATGACGTATCTGTTATATCCAATTTCTTCTAGTCCCTCCTTTACTTCTTTCCAGCAAATTGCGCCTGTTCCTGGAGCACACCGATTGTTATCACATAAATGCACATGATAAATATCTTCTTGCCCTGTTCGTATTGCTTCTTTTATACTTGTTTCTTCTATGTAACTATGAAAGGTGTCAAAATGCAGTTTTACATTTTGATTACCTATTTCTTTTAAGAACTCTTGTCCTTCTGCTACCGTGTTCATAAAGTAACTTTCGTATCGATTTAAAATTTCCAGTGAAATGGTAATTCCATATTGCTTTCCATATTCCGCTATTTCTGACATACTTTCCGCTGCTATTTTATAATTTTCCTGTGCCTGCATTCTTGATTTTTTCAGCCCCCAAGGGGCATACAACACCCCACCTAGGCAATCTGTTTCCAACTTTGCTGCTATATCAATGCATTTTTTCAGTCGTTCTTTCCCTTTCTTTCGAATTTCCAAGTCTGTGGAAGAAGGATCTTCCATAAAATTCACTCCTGTTCCGCAAGTACAGTTTAAATGGTATTTTTTTAGCAGTTCTTTTGCTTTTGCGGTGTCGTAGGTATCAGGATTCATCAAAGGCAGTTCCACTGCGGTATATCCTGTTCTAGCTGCATGTTCCATATACCCAAATCCACAATCTTTCCAATTTTTTGTATAAGAAGACAAATGTATTCCTAATTCCATAATAACTCCTTTTTTATCCTATTGTAGCTATCCTGAAAGTACCTTGGAACAGCCGCATTTACATCATACTGTAGCAATAATATTTTCTTCTAATATATCAATTACTTCTTCTATGGTACATACTTTTTGAATACCCTCTGTCAGCTCTTTCGCCTTGTTCAGCTCCAAATGGTTGATTTTGTATTTTACTGCGCCCAGCTGCCCTGATACTACACTTAATTCTTCAATTCCAATTCCTACAAAAAATGGAATTAATAGTGAATCAGACGCAATTTCTCCGCAAATCCCCACCGGAATTCCTGCTCTATGTGCATGTTCTGCTGTTATTTTAATTGCACGTAATACCGAAATATTATAATTACTATACAAATATTGAACTTTTTCATTCATTCTATCAGTTGCAGTAATATACTGTATCAAATCGTTGGAACCAATACTGAAAAAATCTGCTTCTTTTGCTAAAATATCGCTTAAAAATACAGCTGCAGGAGTTTCTATCATAATTCCGATTTTTATTTTATTATTGTATTCAAAACCCTCTTGCTTAAGGATATTCATTGATTTTTGTACTTCTTCTTTTGCTTCCCTTAGCTCTTCTAACGTGTCAATCATAGGAAACATAATTCTAATTTCTCCATACTTACTTGCCCGTAAAATAGCTCGAAGCTGTGTACAAAACATATCTTTTCTGTCCAGACAAATACGGATAGCACGGTACCCAAGAAAAGGATTTTCTTCCTTTGGAAGATTCATATAATCCAGCTGTTTATCTCCGCCAATGTCAAGTGTTCTTATAATTACCGGTTTTCCTGCTGCTTTTTGTGCAACTTTTTTATATATCTGAAATTGTTCTTCCTCTGTAGGATAGGATTCTTTTGCCATATATAAAAATTCTGTTCGAAACAAGCCGATTCCATCACAAATTTCTGGATCAAAATCTGCTAAACTTTCTTCGTCACCCGCATTAATGCACACCTCAATGATTTTTCCATCTTTTGTCATTGCCTGTTGGTATAGTTCCTGCTGATAACAGTGGTTTTTCTGTTCTTCCCATTCCAGTTTTTTTTGAAATTCTTTGATAAACTGGGAAGTCGGATTTACTGTTATTGTTCCTTTATCTCCATCCACGCATAGTAAATCTTCTTCCTTAATTTCATCCAACACTCCCATTGCTCCCACAATCGCTGGAATTCCCAATGTTTTTGCTAGAATTACTGTATGAGAAGTTCTTCCGCCTTTTTCTGTCACCAAAGCCTTTACATATTTTTTATCTAATTTTACAGTATCTGCTGGTGTCAAATCTTTAGCTACTATTACAAATGCTTCTTTCCTTCCCATTGGTGCCTGAGCTGCTTCCTCCAGTATATAGGACATAAGTTCTTTACCCACATTTTCAATATCTGCTGAACGCTCTCTCATATATTCATTTTCTATCAGGTTAAACTGCCCACAGACCTTCTGTATTTCTTGGTTTAACGCAAATTCTGCTGTTGTCTTTTCTTCCTCTATCTTCCTAAACACATCATTAAAAAAAAACTGATCCTGCACAATTTCCTGATATGCAAGAAATATATTTGCGGTTTCTTCTCCCATGTCTGTTTTTACTGATTCGTAGATATTTTTCAAATACAGCGAATATTCCATTCTTGCCTTTTGAAGTTTTTCTATTTCTTTTTTTACATCTTTTATTTGGTATCTATTTATTTCTTTTTCTTCCTTTTTAAAAAGCACTGCTATACCTTTTGCTTTTCCCTTGGCCCCTGCAATTCCACTAATTTCTTTCATTCCACATACCTATTCTTCCAATTTGTCCATCAAATTTACAATCGCTTCCACTGCTTCTTGTTCATCCATACCTTCTGCTCTTAGTACAATTTCACTCCCTGAAATTATTCCACCACCTAAAATACTAATAATGCTTTTGGGATTGATCTGTTTGCTCCCCAAAAAAATTGTAATATCACTTTCGTATTTCTGACAAAGCTGCATTAGCAGTGTTGCTGGTCTTGCATGCAGACCAGATTTATTTTTTACTATTACTTTTTTTTCAACCATTCTATTTTCTCCTATTTTTTAATCTGCACAGAATAATCGGATATTTTTCCATTTAGAAAATTCTTTTAACTGCTCTTTAAGGTCTTCATGTACAATTGCATAATGCTGTTCAAACCCATTTTCTATAATCATATCCATTACCTTTGAAAATCCTGCATCTAGTTTGATATCGGTCTGCACTCCTAAGAGTTGGCGGTCTGTGGGTACTCCTACTCCTCCTGCAAAAAGCATTTGATATCCCTCTTTTTGTTCGGACAATTTACACATACTAAGTCTGCCCTGTTTCATTTCATATTGTATCCCCACACCAATTCCATTTCTCAATGTTGCCTGTTGTGTATATTCAATGGCTGCCAGGTTTTTTGCCAATTTTTCAGGTCCAAACCCACAGTGCCATGCCTTCACAATTCCTGTTTGTGCTGCTGTAACTAAATCTGCAAAAAATACAGGTTTTTTACTTAGTTTTTGTAAGATATCCATGCTAGCCAAACCCGTGATATCTCCTTCACATCCAGCCACCGTTCCGCTGTCGTTCAGTCTTGACAATACACCACATCCAGAGCATTGATATAAATCTTGCAACTCTGGCCAGCATTTCATAGTTACTGCATTGATTTCATTTTCCTTCACATAGTTTTTTAATGCCAGTTCTAACCGAACTGTTTTTTCCACCATGGTTCTTCCTACGGTTACTTGTACCCTTTGTTCTATTTCTCTGCAAGTTTCTATCACTTGCTTTGTATCTATCTTTTCTGCTTCCCGGAGTAAACTGGCAACGGAATAATAGATGATTTCCGGTCCAATTTCTTTCCTAAAACGTAGTTCATCCACCGTACAGTTATAAAATCCAGGAACATGAGAACCCACTACTAGATATCTTGAATGTTTTAATTTATTTTTTAACTCTATTGCGTTTATAGTTAATTGAATTTTTTTCATTATAGTTTCATCTTCAAATTTACCATACGCATAGCTAAATTTTTTTCCTATTTTATGTAAAAAGCTGGTAAGCATTGTTAATCCAGTAAGAGAATTCAATGGAATAGTAGGATGTTCTTTTACAATGGGATCATAAAATCCGCACACAAATATCGGTATTTTTTCCCACTCCATAATAGCATCCAGCAACATGTTTCCTTGAGCAAAAGTACCCATTTGAATGACAATCAGTTCCGGTACTTCTTTCCTGAAAAGACAAAAAGCCTCTTTGTTTTCTTCGTCTGACAATACTACCTTGGACACTGCTTTTATCTCATGTCCCATCTTCTTTAACTGCTTCACCGTTTCCTCTAGATAATGCTGCGCAATATCATAGCAATTTACGGCTGATCCGTATGAAATAATTCCAATTTTCATCCATTTCCCTTTCCTGATATACCTTCTCTACCAATACTATTTCTATTTTTATGCTTTTCCTTCACATCCACAAATATGAATAATTCTATCCATTCGTTCTTTTACATATTTGGTTCCCTGAGGCATACACTGGAACGTATAGTCATTGGGATTTTGTTTTAGTTTTTCTTGAATTCCATTTAAAAATGCATGATCAATTTCTGTAAAAAAATTAATTTTACTAACTCCTAGCTTAATTGCATGGCTTAAATCTGTTTCAGATAAACCGGATGCTCCATGAAGTACTAGTGGTATGGTCAGGGCTTCCATTAATTCTTTTAATCGTTGAAAATTCAGTTTAGGACTTTCTCGATACACTCCATGGGCATTTCCAATGGCAACTGCCAAAAAATCCACATTTGTTTTTTTCACATACTCTATGGCCTCTTTTACATTTGTATAAATTTCTTTTGTCCCCTCTTTCGCACTGCTTCCTTCTTCTCCACCAATTACACCCAATTCTCCTTCTAATGATAATTCTTTGCAAAAAGTTCTAAGTACCTGTGTATTTTTAATATTTGTTTGGTAATCACAGGCCGAGCCATCATACATCACAGAGGTAAATCCGCTTATCACTGCTTTTTTTACATCTTCTACCTTTGTTCCATGGTCCAAATGTATTGCCGCAGTAACTGGATAATTCGCGCCTACTGTTTTTATTACATTTACCATGGTCTGATAATCTATCTTTCTAGAGTATACTTGTATGGGTGATAATTGTATTATTACAGGTGCATTCCACTGACTGCAGCTGTTAAATATGCCAAGAAGGCTATCTACATTATCCGCATTAATGGCAGGGACTGCATATTGTCCTACTCTTGCCGCTTGAAGCAGTTTTTTGGTATCTACTATTTTCATAATGATAAATTTGGAAACTGCGGTGCATTTGTTGGTGCAGTCCAAGCAATTTTCATTTCTTCCTGAACCCTGCAAATCGCAAGTCCAATTCCTCCCATCTCCTGTGTTGTGATAAAAGAACCAATTAGTGGTTTGAATATTTTAATTTCTCTTCTTGCAAGTACTTTTTCCACTGCTTCATAAAATATCATAAGTTCCATCATAGTGGTCTTTCCTGCACCATTTACAATCATAGAAATTTCTTCCCCTTTTTCACATTCCAAGTCCTCTAGCAAACTACAAATCATACTTTCTGCAATTTGACTGCATTTTTTATTTTGAAAGGTAAGTAATGCACTTTCACCATGAATTCCTAATCCTACCAATACCTCTCCTGGTTCTATTTGAAACATGATTTCTCCTGTTATAGGTGATGTTCCAGGTGACATAGCTGCCGCAATACTTCTTGTATTGTCACGCACCTTTTCTGAAAATGTTACAATTTCTTTCATTGTGTGCCCTGGTGCATAGGAAGGTGTCATCTTATAGTTAAACAAGGTTCCAATTGCTCCACGGCGTTCCCATATTGGATCACTTTTTGGTGCTGAAGCAATATCGTCATACAGAACCACAGATTCTGCCTGAATTCCTTCATCTTCTGCCATATCAATTGCCATTTTTGAGTTTAATACATCCCCTGCATGATTAGATATTAATACACAAACACCTCTTCCCATATCCGCCGCCCGAATAGCCTCCAAAATAGTATAAGGACCAGGTGCTGCAAAAATTCCACCATAGGCATTGGCATCTAGCATATTTTCTCCTACAAATCCAAGACAGGCTGGCTCATGACCAGAGCCATTCCCAATTACAATTCCAACCTTATCCGTTGTCATTTTTCGTCTTGTCACCACCTCTGCATGAGGAAGTTTTTTTATTTTATCACCATATGCTTTTATATATCCTCTTACTGTCTCTTCCACCACATCCGTTGGACAGTTAATAAATTTATGAATTCCATTCTGAACACTTTTCTCTTTATCTTTTAATGTTTCATCTTCTAGTTCCTGATATAAACCATATCCTGTGTCACCTTCTAAATATCTTGCCATTCTGTCAATCAAATAGAAATAGGATGTTGCACCTGCATCTTGGTGTCCTATGGACTTTTCCTGCAAGAACTTAGATCTTCCTCTTCTTGCCCTCATTCCTATGGTTGCCTCTACTCCCTGTTTTGCAGCACATGCTGCAATTCTTGCAGTTTCCGTCAAAGTCTTCTTCTGTCTTACTGCTTCTTTTGCTGCAAGTGCGGCAGGTTCCATGGCATCTACCATTGTTTTATCATTAGGTTTTGCACCTCCAAATTCCATGACTTTTTTTAAACTATTTCCTAACGATTTTGCAAATTCTTCAGCTGTAAGTTCTTCTTTTCCCTTCATGCATTTTCCAAATTCAGTAAATACAATTCCGAAAAGAGGACCCATAGCGCCTCCTATCTTCGCTACTAATGAACGTCCATACACCTTGAAATATTCATTGACAGGTTGATCATTTCCCATATTGCTGATATTCTCAAATGCCTCTTTGGCTCCCCTCGCCATACTGATTCCATGGTCGCCATCTCCTATCACACTGTCTAATTTAGATAATTCATCTCTTTTTTCTTGGAACATTACTGCAATTGCCAAAAGCATTTCTCTAGTTTTTTCAGAATTCAATATTTCCACCTTCCTTTTCTATCTTTTACTATTTTCCATATGTTATTAGTTTTTATTATTTCTACGACTCTGATTTGATTCTTCTTTTGTTTTTCCATTTATTGGAACCGGTTCCAATTTTTAGTAATAATAAATCCGGTTTTAATTTACCGGCTTCTTGATTTTCAATTCTTTATTTTATGTAATGTTTTAGAAATCAATTCTTTAATTCTATCATAATATAAATCACCGTGTCATGAATAAATTCACTTTTGGGAGCGGTTCCAATATCTATAATTTATAGTATACACGTTGCACTATTATTGTCAATTGTTTTTCTATTTTCTGTATGCACTTTGTTTGATTTTTACATTTTTCATCATCTTTTTTGTGCAATTTTCACATATTCTTTTTCTTTGTTCTATTTTAATCTGTTTCTAATCTGTTTCTAATCTGTTTTTTCTAAAATGCTCTTGCTTTTTTCTCAGTTGTAATGAATAATTAGTATATTGAAAAATAAGTAATGTGAGGTGAAGGGGTATGAATATTTCTGAAATTGCTGAATTAGCAGGGGTTTCAAAATCAACGGTTTCAAGGGTATTATCTAAAAATGGAAGTGTCAGTGTAAAATCTAAAGAAAAAGTTCTAAAAGCCATTCAAGACAGTAACTATCGTCCCAACCCCTATGCGCGAATTTTAAATAAAAAATCAACTAATTTGCTAGGTGTCATTGTTCCTGATATTGCTAATCCTTATTTTCCGCAAATGATACAGGAAATCGAACACGAGGCAAATATTCGTAACTATAAAATCATTCTTTGTATTTCTGGGACTACTGCTGAATCTGAGTTTGAATATTTAGATATGTTAGAAAATATGTGTGTAGACGGAACTATTCTTCTATGTCCTACTGCTCATATCACAGATTTATCCGCCTATGAAAGGCAATCCATTATCAGTGTAGATGCTGTTATCAATGAGAATATTCCTTCTATTTGTTCCGATTTTTACAAAGGAGGATATCTTGCCGCCTCCAAACTGTTGGAAAATAATTGTAAAAACATTTTACATATTTCCGGTCATAATTACTTTTATGCAAATATAAAGCGCCGGCAGGGATTTGAAGCTGCCATTTCCACTGCCATGGATTCCATTAATAAATATGATTTGCTCTCTGACCTTTCCATGTCAAAGGGATTTAAAATTATACGGGAATATTTTGCGGCTCATCCCAATGTAGATGGCGTCTTTGCAGACAATGACAGTATTGCCTTTATGGTATTACGCATTTTAAATGAGCTTCATATTCGTGTTCCAGATCAAATAAAGGTAATTGGATATGATGATAATTTTATGATTCCAATGGTTTATCCTGCCCTTTCCACCATACATCAGCCTATTTCAGAAGTCGGTCGCCTTGCAGCTATCACCGTGATTAACATGATAAATAGGCAAAAAGTAAATCATGTTAATATTTTAGATGTAGCCTATATAAAACGCGAAACTACTTTGTTATAGAAGCACTACTTTGTTATAGAAGCACTACTTTGTTATAGAAGCACTACTTTTATTATAGAAGCACTACTTTTATTAGCTTTTCTATGCAACAAAAAACGCCGAACAATCATTCGGCGTTTTCAAGTTGCGGGAATAGGATTTGAACCTATGACCTTCGGGTTATGAGCCCGACGAGCTTCCAGACTGCTCCATCCCGCGTCAACAGTTTTTATTATAGACCTCTTGTGATGAAATGTCAAATTTTTATTTTTGTAGATATTTTAAAGTTTTTCCGCTATACTTAATACAGAACAAAACAGTGACTTACAGGAGTATATTTATCATGGATGATTTTTTACAGGAAACATCTTTAAAAGAAAAATTAGTATCTTATCAGGCTTCCGATTACTATCCCTTTCACATGCCGGGACATAAACGGGTTCCTTTTGATTTTCCAAATCCTTATACCATTGATATTACGGAAATTGAAGGCTTCGATAATCTTCATCACGCCACCGGCATTCTAAAGGATGCACAGGTGCATGCTGCTGACGTATTCGGTTCCAAAGAGACCTTTTATCTGGTAAATGGCAGTACCTGCGGTATTTTAAGTGCCATTAGTGCAGCTGTTCCAAGAGGCGGAACCATTCTTATGGGAAGAAACTGCCATAAGTCCGCTTACCATGCCTCTTATTTAATGGAACTTAAGACCATTTATCTTATGCCAGAAGTAACTGACTTTGGTATTATGGGCTCTATTTCTCCCGGACAGGTACACAACATGCTAACACTTCACCCAGAAATACAGGCTGTATTTTTAACTTCCCCTACTTATGATGGTGTAGTATCTGATATTCGGGGAATTTCCCTGATTGCCCATGAGCACAATATTCCTTTAATTGTAGACGAAGCACATGGAGCACATTTTGTTTTTTCAGAACTATTTCCGGATTCTTCCCTGCGGTGTGGTGCAGATTTAGTCATTCAAAGCCTTCACAAAACATTGCCCTGTTTTACACAGACTGCACTTTTGCATATGAATTCAGAACGAGTTCCCAAAGCAGCTTTAAAACGTTTTCTAGATATTTACCAAACCAGCTCTCCTTCTTATTTATTTATGGTTTCCATGGAACAGTGTCTTTTGTACCTAACTGGAGAAGACGGATTAAAGCAAATGCAGCACTTCTCTGGATTGATTGAATATTTTTATCAAAGTGTAGAAAGTTTGCAGCATCTTCATGTCTTTTCCATTGATAAGAACTGTTTCGACCGGGATCCTTCCAAGCTTTTAATTTCGGTAGGAACCTCCGGTCTTACCGGACAGGAATTATATTCTCTTTTATTACATAAATATCATTTACAGATGGAAATGGTTTCAGGACATTATGTGGTAGCACTTACTAGCCTTATGGACACCATTGAAGGATTTGAGCGTTTAAGCCAGGCTTTACAGGAAATCGATCGGGTCTATACCGGATCCGATTCTAATTTTGGAGCCCCCGCCGCACTTGGTAGCAATCAGTTAGAGGAAATGCGCACTCCATTAAATTGTCAGGATCTTTATACCCTTCCTTTGCAAAACCTCACCATCTCACAGGCATTGGAAAAGCGTTCCACCCGAATTTTATTAGCAGATTCTGCCGGCTCTATCAGTCAGGAATATATCTATTTATATCCTCCTGGTATTCCCTTGCTTGCTCCGGGAGAGTTAATTACCCGCAAGCTTTTACGGCATATTGAATTATGTCAAAAGCAGGGGCTGTCCGTAGAAGGATTGTCTGACCTAAGTAATACATGGATAATTGTTGTGAAATTGTGATTTTTATATTATACTTACTAGAATAGACTCTTTTTATTACACAACAGTTCTGTAATTATTTGATAATAGCACAGAAGATAGGAATCGACTATGAAACATATATTTTGTTTAATTGGAAAAAGTTCCTGTGGTAAGGATACTATTTACAAAAAAATTCTCGCAGACCAAACTCTTTCCTTAAAAACTTTGGTTTCCTACACCACGCGTCCCATTCGCGATGGGGAAACTCAAGGTGTGGAATATTACTTTTTAACTTTGGAACAGCAGGAAGCTCTCGCGCATCAGGGGAAAATTATTGAACTACGCTCATATGATACCATACATGGCATTTGGAACTATTTTACCGTAAAAGACCATCAGATTGATTTAGAGCACCATAATTATCTAGTAATTGGTACACTAGAATCCTACCGAAAACTACGTGACTATTTTGGCAAAGACTGCCTTGTTCCAATTTATATTGAGGTAGAGCAAGGAGAACGCCTTCAACGCGCCTTAAATCGAGAGAGAATCCAGCAGACACCTAAGTTTACAGAAATGTGCCGCCGATTTTTAGCAGATGAGGCAGATTTTTCAGAAGAAAATTTAATTTCTTCCGGTATTACCCAGTGTTTTTTTAATCATGATTTAGAGCACTGTACTCAGGAAGTTATTTCCTATATTAAGAACTGTCTTTCTGATAATGCACAGAACATCTGCCTGTAAATAGCAACTTTTTCTTTACAAAATAGGGAAAACATACGATAATAAAAGATAGAAAGGCAGGTGATTTCATGGACATTAAGATTGATCAAATCAACGCTGCTACCCAGGTGGAAAACTCCCAAAGTGCAGAAAAAGGCGATGGTACTTTTAAGTTCACATTAGCCAGTCACATTGATGAAGCACAGCTACAGGAAAAGTTAAGCAGTCTTATGACAGATATCACTTCTCAAGGTGAAAAGCTAGGAGAACACATGGATATTCGTGATATGAAGAAATACCGTTCCTTAGTAAAGGATTTTTTAAATGAAGTGGTGAACCGCTCTCATAAATTTTCTCGTGAAAACTTTTTAGATCGACGTGGGCGTCATCGTGTTTATGGAATTATCAAGCTGGTAGATAAAAATTTAGATGACCTTGCCAGTGAACTGGTAAAAGATGAAAAAGACCATCTTGCCGTTTTAAGCAAAATCGGAGAAATAAGGGGATTATTGTTAGATGTATCCACCTAAACAAAATGGAAAAGAGGGATTTTTATGGCAGGCTTCTCAAGTATTACAGGTCATGAACAGATTATTGAACATTTACAAAATGCAATTTCATCAAATAAAATTTCCCATGCCTATATTTTTAATGGACCGGAAAAATCCGGAAAAATGATGTTGGCAGAGAGTTTTGCCATGGCGCTGCAATGTGAAAAGCATGGTATTGACGGATGTATGGAATGTCACTCCTGCAAGCAGGCGTTGTCTTTGAATCAGCCCGATATTATTTATTTACACCATGACAAGCCCAACACCATTTCCGTAGATGATATTCGCCGTCAGATTAACAATGATATCAGTATCAAACCTTATGCTTCACCTTATAAGATTTATATTATAGATGAAGCAGAAAAGATGAACCAACAGGCGCAAAATGCTATTTTAAAAACCATAGAAGAACCTCCAGCTTATGCTGTAATTCTTCTGCTTACTACCAATGCAGATATTTTTTTACCCACCATTTTATCCCGTTGTATTACCTTAAGCCTAAAAGTAATTCCGGATTCTGTTATTCGGAAATTTTTAATGGAACACTATCAGCTTCCGGATTATAAAGCCGATATTTGTACTGCTTTTGCACAAGGTAATGTAGGAAAAGCCATTCAGCTTGCCGGCTCTAACGAATTTAATGATATCAAGGATTCCGCGGTACAGCTTTTAAAGCGGATACATGAAATAGATCTTTATGAAATGATAGAGGCCGTAAAGCAAATTAGTCAGTATAAGCTGGAAATGAACGACTATTTTGATATTATGATTATTTGGTACCGGGATGTCTTACTTTATAAGGCTACTTCAGATGCAAATAACCTTATTTTTAAAAATGAGGTTTATGACATAAAAACACTGGCAAATAAAAGTTCCTACTCAGGAATTGAAACAATTATGAAAGCCTTGGAGAAAGCAAAGAGAAGACTGAATGCCAACGTTAATTTTGATTTGGTAATAGAATTATTATTACTGACTATAAAGGAGAATTAGAGATGATAAAAGTAGTTGGAGTGCGATTTCGTACTGCCGGAAAGATTTATTACTTTGACCCACAGAAATATAATATTACCACTGGCTGCCATGTAATTGTAGAAACTGCTCGTGGCATTGAATTTGGAACGATTATCATTGCGCCTAGAGAAGTAACAGACGATAAAGTAGTTCAACCCTTAAAACCCGTTATTCGTATTGCAACTTCAGATGATGAGAAATTAGAAGCTAGGAATCGTGAAAAAGAAAAAGATGCTTTTCGCATTTGTTTAGAAAAAATTCAAAAGCATGGATTAGAAATGAAGTTAGTGGATGCTGAATATACGTTTGATAATAATAAACTACTGTTTTATTTTACTGCAGATGGACGTATTGATTTTAGAGAATTAGTAAAAGACCTTGCTGCTGTTTTCAGAACTCGTATTGAGCTACGCCAGATTGGTGTCCGAGATGAAACCAAGATATTAGGTGGCATTGGTATTTGTGGCAGACCACTTTGCTGTAATACCTTCTTATCTGAATTTGCACCGGTCTCCATAAAAATGGCCAAGGAGCAGAATCTTTCTTTAAATCCGGCTAAGATTTCCGGTGTATGTGGCAGATTAATGTGCTGTCTAAAGAATGAAGAAGAGACCTATGAATATTTAAACGGACGACTCCCCAGTGTTGGCGATTATGTTACCACCGATGATAAGTTAAAGGGTGAAGTCCAAAGTGTCAGTGTACTGCGCCAAATGGTAAAGGTCATTGTACAAATTGATGATGAAAAAGAAATTCGAGAATATAAAGTAGATCAGCTTCGTTTTAAACCCAAGCGCAAGCGTGACAATGTAAAGCTTTCTCCACAAGAATTAAAGGAGCTGGCAGCATTGGAAGACAAGGGTGCAAAATCTAAAATTGACGATGCCCATTAAGGAGCCTTGTATGTGTGTTACATTATTGGAACAGGAACGGTTGGACGAGCTTCACCGTAATGGTTATTTTATTATTCAAGACCCTGCTAGATTCTGTTTTGGCATGGATGCGGTCTTACTTTCTGGTTTCGCTCAGGTAAAACCAGAAGAAACTGTTCTTGATTTAGGAACCGGAACCGGCATTATTCCTATTCTTTTAGAAGCCAAAACTGCCGGAATGCACTTTACCGGACTAGAAATTCAACCAGAAAGCGCAGATATGGCAAGGCGCAGTGTATTATATAACCACCTAGAAGATAAAATCACCATTGAAATTGGCAATATTAAGGATGCTTCCGCACAATTTGGAGCATCTTCTTTTCATGTAGTAACCACCAATCCCCCTTATATGACTGGACATCATGGGCTTACCAACTCCAACAAGGCCAAGGCTATTGCAAGACATGAGATTCTTTGTACACTAGAAGATGTGATTCGGGAAAGTGCTAAATTATTAAAACCCCAAGGACGTTTCTACATGGTTCACCGTCCATTTAGACTGGCGGAAATTATGTGTTTGATGCATCAATATGGACTGGAACCCAAGCGAATGCAGCTTGTTTATCCTTTTGCAGATAAGGAACCTAATATGGTTTTATTAGAAGGGCTGCGAGGAGGAAAACCTAGGATTACCGTGGAAAAGCCTCTAATTGTATATCAACAGCCCGGTGTTTATACCAACGAGATATATGATATTTATGGATATTAAATGATTGCATAACATCATGATTACAGAGCACCATGATTACAAAACACCATGATTACAAAACACCATGATTACATGATATTATGATTATTAACACCATGATTACAAAGCATCATGATTGCATCATATTATGATTAATAACATCATTCAGAACAGGCATTGAAACAGAAAGCAGGGAAAATAATGCAGGGAATTTTATATTTATGTGCTACTCCCATTGGGAATTTAGAAGATATTACATTACGGGTATTACGAACCCTAAAAGAAGTAGATTTAATTGCCGCAGAGGATACGCGCAATTCCATTAAACTCTTAAATCACTTTGAAATCAAGACCCCTATGACCAGTTATCATGAATACAATAAAATTGAAAAAGCCTACCAATTAGTAGATAAGATAAAGTCCGGACAAAACATTGCCTTAATCACAGATGCCGGTACCCCAGGTATTTCTGACCCCGGAGAGGATTTAGTACGTATTTGCTATGAATCGGGTATTGAAGTGACCTCTCTTCCAGGTGCTGCTGCCTGTATTACTGCATTAACCTTATCCGGACTTTCTACCAGACGTTTTGCTTTTGAAGCATTTCTTCCGCGCGATAAAAAAGAGCGTGTTCAGGTTCTATCTTCTTTGAAAAATGAAACACGCACGATGATTATTTACGAAG
Organism: Lachnospiraceae bacterium; assembly: GCA_036653135.1. GTDB lineage: Bacteria > Bacillota > Clostridia > Lachnospirales > Lachnospiraceae > Petralouisia. Next base: position 19,290 of record JAVVUO010000024.1, on the reverse strand, counting down.
CACCCCACCACTTGCTTAAAACCTTAGAAGAACTAGAAACTTACTTAGGTAACCGTCCTCTGACCGTCTGTCGGGAGCTTACCAAAAAATACGAAACCGCTTTACAAACTACACTCTCTGATGCACGTTCTTATTATAAAGAACAAGAACCCCGTGGAGAATTTGTACTGGTAATAGAAGGCAAAAGTCAAGCAGAATTACTCAAAGAACAGCAGCAGTCTTGGGAATCTTTAACTTTAGAAGAACATATGGCGCACTATGAATCTTCCGGAATTCCACGAAAAGAAGCTATGAAACTAGTTGCCAAAGATCGTGGCATCTCCAAACGTGATGTATATGCTCAATTGCTAACCTAATATTTCTGATTGTTTCCGTTTCCATATGTTTTAGCTTTATCAGTACCATGATTCTGCCTGCTATTTTTCCCAATACATAGGCAGATATTTTTTTAGAATAGGAAATGGTGCATTGCCCATTTTAAGCACTGCCTGATGAAATTTGTAGTTACTATATGTATCTTGATAAGTTTCCATGGCATACTTTTTCAACTCTAGAAATTCTAAATATCCAATATAATATTTTAAATAATGTGCCGGTTCTTCTACGATTAGCTGATAAATCTGTGTAATAACACTTTTATCGGTAATTTGATACTGGTTAAAGAAATCCACTGTGTCTGCAAGACTCCAACCATCATAATGAATTCCCATATCTGCCGTAGCATACAAACTTAACAGTGCTGCCTGTTTTTTTTGAAAAAATTCTGCTAGGTTTTGATCAATATCTGCATAATAATACGACTGCATCTCTACGTAAGTAGCCCAGCCTTCCGAATAGCCGCTGGTGCCAAACAAACTTCTGATAGGTTCCAATCCACAGCTTCTCTCCATAATATTTTGATACAAATGCCCCGGAAATCCTTCATGTGCAAGTGTGGTATACAATTGAATCTTTTGATAATTTTTTGTTGTATTTATGTAAATAGAATTTTGAGAAATATCGTCTATCGGTGGTGTTAAGTAAAATGCAGGTGCTGTGTATTTTGCCAGTGATGGATGCACCGATTTAATAGCAAAAGACGTGTTGGCAGATATTGGAAAATCTCTTTGCATTTTTTCCTGTAATTCCTGCAATATTAGCATTGGTTCTTCTTCTGCAAGAGTGTAATTCCTACATTGTGTGATAATTTGAGGATTTTTTTTTATTATTTCAGCCAGTGCCATTAAATCTGCTTCCCGTTGGGTCTGGGTTTGAGATTTCAGCTTTTCGATTGTTCTCCCACTGCCTGTGGCATATGCCGCCAGGTATTCATAATATTCCTTCCCCTGATTCAAATAACATAGTCCCTGTGTATTTTTTCCGCTTCCTTTTAGTGCCTCTACTTTTTGTGCCAAATACGCATATGCTGGTACTACCTGTTCTATTATAATCTTATGATTTTGTGCTTTATACTCTTGAGCCTGTTTGGGCACCAAACATTCCAGCTCATCTATTCTAGTATCAAAGGTTGCCAGCATATAATTATTTTCCGGCTCCTGAATAAAATTTTGGCATTGACATATAATATCTTCTGCTGCATAATCTGACATAAATAATCCTGCCTTAGATTTTTGTTCCTCAAATCCAATAATTTGCTTTAAATAGTTAGGAGTTTCTGCTAATAATGTTAGATAATCTTTTACATCCTGCTCATTATAAAAGGTGTATTCCGACATAAGTACTGGAAGTTGTGCCTGAATTCCTGTTGTAGGCTTTAATATTTCTTTGTGCAGCACAAATTTACTCGCTGGAATTTCCATTTGAATATAATCCATCATAATATCATATGTCATTTGCTGAGATACTGTAAGATTTTCTTTGTTATAACTTTTTAAACTGCTGTTCCAATTTTCTAAAATAGCTGCTGCTTCCCTAGTGGAATTTGTGGATATTCCGCCATAGGTAATTGGATAGGCAGTTATTCCATAATTTTCAGGATGAGCAATGGTGTAGTGCATATTTAAAGTACTTGCTGTAACTTCAGAACGAAATACTTGATTGGCATATTGGGCAAAGGCTTTCTGCACTTCCGCTTGTTTACCGGTTCCAGCTCCGGTTCTATGCGCCCCACAGCCTACTGACAATCCCATAACAATCATTAAAATGATTAGTGTGAGAACGCGTCCCGATATTTTCCAATTCCATTTTTTCATATCACATACTCATTTCTGCGCTACATTCCTTCTATTTTATGTTATTTATTTTGTAAATATTACTCTCTTTCTTCATAGACAATGGTCGACATGTATGATATTTTGTTAGACGATACCATGGACAAGGAAACTATTGATATCTGCTCTGTCGCAGAAGGCTTATTGGTATGGTATCCGTGAAAGATTTACTGATGACTATATGTTCTTTGTTTTTGCAATCTATTTTTTTCCATATCCTCGGAAAAATGTATTCAAATTCGTCAGTGCCTTTACCAAAATCTCAACCTGCTCTTTGTCCATATCCTGCAAGGTTGCTTGAATCATTTCCTTGTGAAACTCTTCATGATGGCAATAGGCACGTTCCCCTTTTGGTGAAAGTGAAATCAACACTACTCTTCGGTCTTCCTCACTGCGTACCCGATTTACATAGCCTTTTTTAACCAAACTATTAATGGCAATCGTTAACGTTCCCACTGTAACTGACAACGCTTTCGCCACTGTAGACATATTTTTAGACTGTTCTTTTCCAATAGCTTCTACAATATGCATATCATTATTGGAAATATCTTTAAATTCTTCCGTAATAATTGCCTTCTCTTCAATATCCATAATATCATTAAAAAGTTTTACCAGTACTTCATTTATCGTGTTGTAATTATCCACAAAAAATCCTCCTATCTGTTGTTCTATTAACATCATACCACCCTTTGGTGGAAAACTCAAAATAAAATCCGGTACTATCTTCCCAATCTAGGATATTTCTATCTGCTTTCTGTGTTTTTTCAGTCGTCCATATACATAAAAATATCCAGGTATCAAAATGAAATCAGCTCCTAGCCACGCCATAACCTCTGCATACAAAATTCCGTCCTCGCCAAAATAAAAGGGAAGCAAAAATGCAGCACCAGTACGCATTAAAAATTCGGCAATTCCTGAAATCATAGGAATAATTGTGTTTCCCATTCCCTGAATTGCATTTCTCACAATATGAAGCACATACAATACCGATAGAAACAGGCTCATAATTCCAAGATATTCTTTTCCAAGAGAAAGTGCCTCTTTTCCTTGTGCTGTATCAATCGAAATAAAACACTGTAAAATGTATGTACCAAATACAAGCATAATTACAGTAATCACCACCGAGGTAAGAACCGAAATAAATAAACCACTCACCACGCCTTTGGCAATTCTTTTATCTTTTCCTGCTCCCATATTTTGTCCCGTATACGTTGTAGTGGCATATCCAAAGGAAATCGCTGCAATTTCAAGAATTCCATATAATTTGTTTACTGCTGTAAATCCTGCAATAAAGGCAACACCAAACCCATTTACCACCGTCTGGACAATCATTCCTCCTACTGCTAAAATTGCATTTTGAAACGCCATGGGCAACCCCATTCCCAATAAATCTTTGCATAGTCTAGAATCCAAAGAACGTTCTTCTGAATTGAATTTTAGGATTTCTATTTTTCTGATTTTTAAGATACAGTAAACTGCCGAAAGCAACTGGGCAATAATCGTTGCAATTGCCGCACCTTCTACTCCCCAGTGAAATACAATTACAAACACAAGATCCAATACAATATTAACCACCGCTGCCACTGCCATTGCTGCTAAAGGTGTCTTCCCATCTCCCATCGAACGCAGAATAGCTGCTGACAAATTGTAAGCCATAACCACAGGAATCCCACAAAACAACACCCGAAGATACGCAATTGCAATAGGTAGTATTTCCTTGGGTACTTTCAAAAATCCCATTGCCGGATACATAACAAGCTGCGCCGCCACTGCAAGCACTATTCCAAAAAATACTGATAACACCACCGAACAAAAAATCACATGTCTTAATTTAGAATAGTCTTTTGCACCAAATTTCTGTGCCATTAGAATCGCAAATCCCTGAGTAAGTCCCTGAATAATTCCTAAGGTCATCCAGTTCAGCCAGTCTACTGTTCCAAGAGCGGCAAGGACTTCTACACCCAGCACTTTTCCTACAATAGCTGTATCTACCACCGTATATAATTGCTGAAAAATATTTCCCACCATTAGAGGCATAGAAAACAAAAGCAGTATTTTCAAAGGATTTCCCTGTGTCATATTTTGTATTGAGGATTTTTTTCTCGTTTGTGCTGTCATTTTACTAGTTCTCCTTTCTTTATCGTTCCCATTTTCAACTAGTTTGCATATACTATTCTAACTGAATTTTCCGGAGAATGATATGCTAAATTATTTATGGGGGTTTATGATACTAATTGGTATCATCTATGCTGCTCTTACCGGTAATCTCCCTGCCGTTACCGACGCTGCTTTGGATTCTGCCAAAGAAGCTGTCACTTTATGCATTACTATGGTAGGAGTGATGTCTTTTTGGGTGGGACTTATGCGGATTGCCGAAAATTCCGGTATTATTTCCGGTGCCTCAAAAAAACTGGAGCCATTTTTGCATTTTATGTTTCCCACCATTCCAAAAGGACATAAGGCAAATGAATATATTTCCACTAATATGATTGCCAATGTGTTTGGTCTTGGGTGGGCTGCAACTCCTGCGGGGTTAAAAGCTATGGAAGAAATGAGCAAACTGAATCACCACCGCAAGACTGCCAGTAAGGATATGTGTACTTTTCTCATTTTAAATATATCCTCTCTTCAGCTTATACCTGTAAATATGATTGCTTACCGAAGCCAGTACGGTTCTGAAAATCCTACCAAAATTGTAGGTGCCGCTATCATCGCTACCTTTTTTTCTACTTTGGCAGGAATTATTTTTGCTAAATTTATGTCCATACTCCCTGATAAAACAAAAAGAACTACTACTACATATCCAAAAGGAGGTGATTCCCGTTGAACCTTCTTCTTTTTATATCAGACGCTATTATTCCATTACTGATTTTTGCTATTGTGGGATATGGAATCTTAGTTCATTGTCATATTTATGACGATTTTATCAAAGGTGCCAAAGATGGTTTTGAAACAGTTCTTGGCATTATGCCTACTTTAATTGGTCTTATGATTGCTGTAGGCATTCTGCGTGCCTCCGGCTTTTTGGATTTTCTTTCTTCTGTACTTGGTATGATTACGGAACCGCTGCACTTTCCTGCCCAATTAGTTCCGGTCACTATTGTAAAGATGTTTTCCTCCTCTGCTGCCACTGGGCTGGTTTTAGATATTTTTAAAGAATATGGACCGGATTCTTATTATGGAACCATTACTTCCATTATGATGAGCTGTACCGAAACTATTTTCTATACTATGAGTGTATATTTTATGACCGCCAAAGTACAAAAAACCAGATACACTTTAGCCGGCGCACTTCTCACTACACTAGTTGGTACTATTATAAGTGTTATTTTGGCAGGTCTTTTATAATCGGTAATTTTGTATTCTCAGCATGGTCTGCATCTGTTGCGACCAAGTGTACCCAAACAGACACCTAACGTTAAGACCGTTTGTAGTCACACAGACGCCCAACGTTAAGACCGTTTGTAGTCACACAGACGCCCAACGTTAAGACCGTTTGTAGTCACACAAATGCTCAGCGTTAAGACAAGTACCTTCCCAACTGTGGCATCCAGTCGCCAAAGAAGATTTCATCTTTGGTGACTGCCTCCACAATGGGTTCTATGAATACGATCATTACATCCAGTACTTCCTCCCACTTTGGAAATTCATCTGCGTAACGCTTACTTTCATTTTTCCATTTTTTCTTCATATATGCATACTGACGGTATCCTTTTAATGTTTCTATTCTATCTTCCATCGAGGGAATGGGATGTTCTTCTATCCAGCGTAAAAAACTGTCCCGTACTTTTCTTCCCTCTAGGGATTCCTGGCGCAGCACATCATAGATTTCCTTGTACCAGGACATATCATTTATTAATTCTAGTCTATCTAGAATACGATAATATCCCTCTGCTAAATATTCTTCTAAAGGAAATTGACAATAACATAATTCCTTTTTGGAAGAAAAAATATCTATTCCTATCTCTTTCTTGGGATACGCTAATAGCTTCTTATATGGCATTAATTCTAAAAAAAAAGGAACACAATATTTATCAATCACAATTTCTAAAAATATTTGCGTATTCTTTCCAATTTTAATGGGTAAAATTTTTTCTTTTTCTTTTAACACAATAGGAATTTTTTCTTTTTGCATTTGTTTCAACAATTCCTTTAATTCTCTCTCAAGATGCTCTGTATCTTCTCTATTGGGAAAAAAAATCAATTGTTCTACTACATTTTTTTCGTAATAATCCCTTTCTAGCACTTTACGGTTTCGTAGCCAAAGTACTTCCTTAAGCTGTGATTTTCCAATGTATTCTAGTATTTTCTGTGCTCCCCACACTCCAATCAAGTTCATAATTGGCAGCTTTAATTCCAAAGACTTTACTGTAAAATCCTTCTGAGTTGGCATGTTTTCCTTTTTCATAGCCAAACCCCAATTCTATTTTGTACTTTCTGCGTTACCCTTCTGATTCTAGCATATTCCATCAATTTTTGAATATCCTTATGTGGCTCACTTATATACATAAGAATTGCCCGATGAAATACATCACGTTCTAATTTTTCTTCAAACTTTAGGCAATCACAAATTAAACGTTCCTTATTTTGTATCTTCATGGTGCCCTCACCAAGTACTATACCTTCTACTCCAAGGGTAAGTACCGGTGGCTCTACATAATACGGCCGCACTGGTGGATATTTTAGCTTAAAACGAGATTTTGAGGTGTTTTTATCTATGCTAATATGCCAATATGCCGGACGCACCTCACTATATCCTTGATAAAACAGTGCACTTTCCAAACAAAGTACACCATCTTGAAATAATTCTGTAATCATGGTTTCCTGAGATTTTTGGGAAAATCCCATTCCATAATAGCCATTTTTCACACGCTCTAAAATGCCCTCCTCCATAAACTTCTGAATCTTGTGATAATCCACATGAAGTTCATATAACTGGGACGTTTTCAACAATCCACCATTGCGCTCCATCTCTTCCCCAATTTTTTCAATGAGCTCCTCTTTTTTTCTTTGTATTTCCCCCATTTTTCCGCTCCAATCTCTAATATGTGGTACCCTAATTATATTCTTCCCCTTTGTCCCTGTCAATTACATCTGGAATGAAAAAAAGAGCTGGACATCGGTTCTAGTATCCCCATGCCACAGCTCATTTTTCAATAATTTCTTTTTTTTCTTCTTCGTTTTTTAGCTTTCCTCTCCTTGAAACTCAGTTGCTTTTTAGAAAAGGCTTTGTAGCGCATTAAATAAAAATTATCTGCAAATCGATAGATTGTAAATCCAATTCCAGCTATTACAATGACACCTAATATGCCCAAAAGAATATGCCTTATATTTATGGTTACCACTTTCTTCTGTGTTTCTTGTTTTTCTTGCTCTTGAAATGGAAATTTGGGAACAGTCACACCTGTTACTTCTATGTCTGTGCCACCCACTACTCGATTGGCATATGTATATTGAATAGTTCCTGCCACATTTTTTGATGTATTGTTATCCACTACTTTGGATGTGGCATCTGTAAATGCTACCGATTTAGGAAGTACAATACAGCCACTTTCATTCATTTTTACAAAAGGTTCTTCATTTTGAAATATCTTACTGTTCACATTTTGAGAAGAATATTCTGTTTCATTCTCTGCTACATTCCATAACTGAAAGTTTTCAAAACAGTAATCTAATAGATTTCTAGTATCCAAATAATGGTTGGAGCCTTGTTCTTTCATCACCACACAAATTAAGGTCATTCCGTCTTTTTCTCCATAAGTAACTAGAGTGCTTCCTGCCTGAGATGTCCAGCCCGTTTTGCCACCAATACAGTAATCATATAAAAACTGTTTATCGTCTTTATAGGGAAACAACATTTTGTGATGATTTACCAAATAGGTTTCTTCATCTGGATGTTTATTCGTACATGGTATCGTATAACGCTTGGTTCCTACAATGGTACGAAATGTTTCATTTTTCAACGCCTCTTTTGAAATCAACGCCATATCGTGGGAACTGGTATAGTGATTTTCATCTGGCAGTCCATGTGGATTGTTAAAGTGCGTGTTGGTACACCCTAATTCCGCGGCTTTTTCATTCATCATGTTAATGAAGTTATCGTAGGTGCCTCCCACATGCTCCCCTACAGCATAAGCACAGTCATTTGCCGACCAAATTAATACGGCATACAAACATTGCTCCATGGTCATTACTTCATCTACGTCACGAGAAATACTGGTTCCTTCTGTCTTATGCACAGAGTCATAAGAAAATGTCACCTGTTCATCCAAGCTGCTATTTTCTATTGCCAACAGACTGGTCATGATTTTAGTAATGCTGGCCGGATACAGTTGTTCGTGAGAATTTTTCTCATATAAAATAGTTCCTGTAGATGCTTCCATTACAATTGCTGATTCACCAGCCACCTCAGGTCCTACTGGCCAATATGCTTCTTCTGCCTGTACTGGCATTACATTTATTTGAAGCAGACACACCATTCCCAACAATAAGCATATCCCTTTTTTTCTTTTTTTCATATAAATTCTCCTTCAATTTCCGTCTTTTTCTGTCTTTTGTTTCTCCCTTATTGATATCGTTTTGCAATATTTAAGCCCAAAATCATGCACTCTTTATTTGCACAACACTTATAGTATAATATTCAAAACGTTATAACGCAACAATTTTATTTAATGTTGTAATACAAAGAGATACCGTTAATGATAAACTACCGTTTTCATTTAATTCTTTCGGTTGGTAGTATTTTTTGTCTAATCTTAAGTCAAATATAGCATTCAGAGCAGTACATACCTGCGAGCAGGTGTAAGTGGACATATAACAAATATTCTCTAAATTAGCTACTCCCATGTTTTGAAGTGTTTCTATTATGTTCTCTATAGTGAAGTGCGTCTTGTTCAGATCCAGTTTCTTTTCTAATCGTCTGTAAATTAATAAAGCTGTATAACAGATCATAAAATATGCCGTTATATGTTCTCTTGACTGATGAAAAACGGGTCGTGCGCCAAAGTTGGTTTTCATCACTCTGAAACAATCTTCGATTTTATATCGCTTTGAACTCACTTCTATGATGTCCTTTGCAGAGTCATCAAGGTTTGTTGCTATAGCATAGTATCCATCGTATTTTTCTTCTTCCTCAATTATATCCTGATTCAGAATATACTTATCGTTAGCCTTTTCACCTGATTTTGTGGAAGAGGTTCTTTTAATAAAACGTGTTACATCATTTGCCCCTTTTTTATATGTTTCAGTATCTAAGTTCTTAAGCATAACTTTGGTCCATTCTTATCAAATGTTTTTAAAGCAGTGATGGAAACCCGGACATTATCATAAATGGTTCATACAAAAGTGTGGTAGTGTACAACTATTGTTGACATTGTACAACGTATACTATAATATAAAAAAATAACAATATTATGGGGAATAATAATGGGAATAATTGGTATATACACAACGAACAAATGGAATATTGTTGACTGATGAATGGATTGAGTTTATAGAAAAATACCACATTACGCTTCATGTTTCTTTAGATAGTTTAAATAAAGAATATCATGATAAGTATCGAGGTGGATTTGAAGTAATATATACAAACTTGGAGAACATAAAGAATTATAATATTACTCCTGAATTATCATGAATAATTCAGGTTTATTGTTACAAACATGAATTCAAATCCAAACCAGCTCATCAAATTTTACTGTAAACGTGGCACTATGGAGAACTTCATAAAAGAAAGCAAAAACGGTTTTGATTTTGCTGCCGTCAGCAGTTCATCAAAAATCGTAAACGCAAACCGGCTCCAGATTCAAGCTTTGCAGTAGCTGCCCATGTAAGAATGAATTCTATGAGACCCTGGAGAATATCCATAAGCTACATGTACAGCTGGAATAGCAATAACAAGGAACCTTGAAAAACGATAGATGACTTTTTTAGACTCACAGGGATTTTATACCCTTTTTTAGGGGAATCGCCATGCTAATTATCATCATTGTTGGTTCAAAATAGGAAATTGAATTTACATGCAGATATTATATAGGCATGAATAATTCAGGCTTAGGATTCAATTATTTAATTAAACAGAGAAACATTACTATAGAACAACTTATTTAGTAAAAAAATGGAGGATTTATGAAAAAAGATATTTTTCCGCAAGAAGTCAAACAAGAAAGTTTATTGTATGTCACGTTACTGTCTCTTTATGAATTAGGAGATAAAATCTTTGGATCCATATATATTGCTTTTATGCGTTTAAGAGGAGTATCCATTGCGAATATATCATTGCTTTTTAGCATTGAACAGCTTCTAATGGCAGTTTTAGACTTACCTACTGGTGCGATTTCAGACAAAATCGGACGAAAAAAAACAGCTTCTATTGGATTTATCGTTTGGGGTTTCAGTATTATGTTATTCTGTATAGGTTCTGGATTTTGGACTTTTCTTCCGGGAATAATTTTATTCGCGATAGGAATGGCGTTAATATCTGGTGCACCGGGTTCATGGTTAATAGGACAATTATTTAAGAAAGGCGCATATGAAAAGAGAGGCGAAATAATACCAAAGGCGCAAACAATAATTAAATTTTTTTCGATTATGGCAGCACTAATTTCGTTTGTATTGATTAAATATTCAAATGAATTAACAATTCTTGTTGCTGGAGGAATAGTTATTTTTGCTGGAATTATTGGATTAATTATTGGAGAAGATAATTATGGTGATGCTAATGATGCTAAAATACATAAAATTCTTAAGAATAGTATAAAAAACTTTGTTAAGTCAAAATGTTTATTGCTTATGGCATTGAAAACAATTATTGGATATATCTCATTTATTACATTTATCTTGTATTGGCAAATATACGCTACTGAATATATTAATATTAGTACAAAATATTTAAGTGCTATTTTAGTGATATTTATGATGGCATTGATGTTAGGTAATTATGTAGCATCTAAATTATCGAAGAAATCTCCTCCTTTTATTGTAGTATTGATAGGATATATTATTTGCCTTATAGGTTATATTTTACTAATACTAAACATGTATCATTCGATTATTTTATTTTTAATAGGGGCATTTATTATTGAGCTTGGTTTTGGAACAGGACAAGCATCAACTTTTGTTTGGTTAAATGACTATTTTGATAATAGTATGAGAGCAACATACAACTCCTTATTTTCAACCATTGAGTGCGTTTTTGGCTTTGTTATTATTAATGTTCTTGGTATAGTTGCTGAAAAGTATGGAATTAGAACAATATGGGCATTAGCAGCAATTTCCATTATACTCACTGTCTTTATTATAATATATCTAAATAGCATTTCTATTTCAGAAAGGAAAAGTATCTCATATTCGGACACGCAATAAAAAAAGCAATAGAAAAGGTACATAATATAAGCAATTTATGCATGATTGGTAATCAAAGGTATACAAAGTATCTTAATCTTGAAGAGTTAATGAAATTACAACTTATTGTACATCAGCTTATACTTGATGATTTAAGCTTTAACGAATTAGAGAGTAAAGTTGAAGGATATGGTAAAGATACCGTTTTGATTTTAATTTTACCACTTTGGGTTAAAGATTCTTCTCGTACTGAAATATTTAATTGGTTTATGAGTTTGGAAATTTATAATTTTATCCTGAATTATTCATGATCATTCATTCCACAGCGGCTAAAGCCGCATAGTTACAAGCTTTACACTAAATATTGATGGAGGCGATTTATCCTCTGACGCAGGTCTGATTCTCATCAAGGAATTTTCCTGCAAAATGGGTTTTATCAAACTATTAAAAGCAATGTTTAAAACCTATGATACTGCCATGTTCCGATATCATACAGATGATGAAAACCTATGGCAGGTTATTTACCAGATCCTTGGATCCTATTTTGAAGATGACTGCGCAGATGAACTCACAAATGATCCTGTGCTTACTGCAGTACTTGATACAAAAGCTTTGGCTTCACAGCCTACCTTATCAAGATTCTTTAACAGAATGGATGAATCCACACGGAACCAGTTCTACGGTATGATACGTAGGTTTCGTAAAGTTGTATACTCAGTCAAAAAACTAGACTTGCTGCTTCTCGACCTTGACTCCACACTGCTTGATACTTATGGTAGTCGAGAAGGCGAGGGGTTCGATTACCACTATCAGAGTCATGGTTACCATCCGTTAGTTTGTTATGAGGGAATAACAGGAGACCTGCTTAAAATACAACTTCGTGATGGAACCGATTATTCTTCAACTGGTGTCGAAGAATTCCTTCAGCCATTACTGGATGAATTTCAAAGTAATTATCCGGATATTCCATTACTACTTCGCGGTGACAGTGGATTTACAAAGCCAGAACTCTATGAGCAGTGTGAAACAAATGGAATCAATTATGTAATCCGTTTGAAAGCAAGTCAACCGCTTTACAAACATGAATTCAAATCCAAACCAGCTCATCAAATTTTACTGTAAACGTGGCACTATGGAGAACTTCATAAAAGAAAGCAAAAACGGTTTTGATTTTGCTGCCGTCAGCAGTTCATCAAAAATCGTAAACGCAAACCGGCTCCAGATTCAAGCTTTGCAGTAGCTGCCCATGTAAGAATGAATTCTATGAGACCCTGGAGAATATCCATAAGCTACATGTACAGCTGGAATAGCAATAACAAGGAACCTTGAAAAACGATAGATGACTTTTTTAGACTCACAGGGATTTTATACCCTTTTTTAGGGAAATCACCAGCTCATTATCATCATTGTTGGTTCAAAATAGGAAATTGAATTTACATGCAGATATTATATAGGCATGAATAATTCAGGCGAATTATTTTGACTTGAAAATCTTTTTTCAATTTCAGCATATGCCAGTAATCTCTCCATTAAACCACTCATTATTTCATCTGTACATGCTACATGAATCTGTCTATGGCAGTTTGGACATAACGCAACTGCATTATCAATTGAATCTTTTCCACCATCTGCTAATCTTTCCACATGATGTTCCTCTAAAAATGGTAATCCCTTTTTATCTTTAAAAGGCGCTTTCTTACCACATAGATCGCACTTTCCATCTGCTCTTTTTTTTACGTATGCAGCTACTGCTGAATCTCTCTTATATATTTTTGTTGTTACAGTAGTACCTTCTTGATTTTTTTCAGCAGTATTACTTTTTTCTCTTGCCAAATCAAATAATTCTTCCTTTGATTTTACGCTTAATCTAGTTTCATCAGTTGCATGTTGCGCTTCAATGATTTCTTGTAAATTATCTAATGACTGCGCCTCCAATAAGAATGTATAATTACATCCTCCTGTAGAATTGTTGGTTTTTACTACTCTAATGTTTGTATATTCCGGAATAATGCAATATTTAATTACAATTGAATATAGTTCTGAATCCATTCCTGCAATATAATATCGTGGTGATTTAGATTCATCCTTATCATTTGTTTTCTTCATATATAAATTGAATTTTTTTGAGTAAGTTGACGATTTAATCTTCTTTTTTCTTTTCTCCCAACCAAAAATATCTACATTTTTCCATACTTCTGAGTTAAACTCTTTATACTTAAACAAGGCATTGCAAACATATTCGCTTTTCACTTGTTCCATATACGAAATCAAATTATCCTTATCAAACATATAACGATTGTTTGAATTGAGTTCCATACACGTTTTACCCTTTATAGTAATTTCATTTCCCATTACACCAAAAAAGTTTATAAATTCCTTGGAGACAATAATTTCTCCACCTAGACCATTACTTTTTTCTGAATAAATGATATTTGATGCATATGCTGGTATTTCTGTAATTATCAAATCATTTCCTTCTAAAACGCTTTTTCCCATTTTTTGACTTCTCCTTCTATTATCTTTGACAGATTTGTAATCTCTTCTTCATTTTGACTTACTATAATTTTCATCAGATGCTTAACATCTAATAATACACCTTGAATATGCTGATAATCTTTATTGTTGTCTTTCCAATTACTTAATCCCTCACCTATTTTAATTATGTCATCGTTCACACCACCATTCCAAATTGTGCGATTGAATGGCATTAAAAAGGCATTATAGACATTCATATTTTGACCATGTAACTCACGAAATTTTTTCTCTGTAGAAACATATTCGCCATATGTAATCTGCTTACTTATAGAAGTTGATTCCGGCAAAAATGCAGGATTGGGATATATCCCATACTTATAATACTTTGCATCTAGAATATATACATTTCCGTTATGTACCATAATAGTATCTGGCTCCAATGATGCATTGTCATAAATATTTCCTTTTATGTTCCAACTAGTTTTTGGAAAATACATTTCTTTGTTATTAACCCCAAACACCTTATCTATCATACTTTCCCACACATACTCAAATCTATAAGTACCAAACTTATAATTTTGATTAGCATTAGAATCTCCCATAAAATTGATAATAGACAACATGTTAAAGAAAAGTGCTTTATTTCTGTCATTAAATGTATTCATTATTTTTTCTTTTAACACTGAGCGAAATAATTTTTCATTTTTGTTAATTCGAGGCTTCTGTGGCATAGCTTTTGTAAAAAGCCATCCTACTTTGCTAAAACTTTCATATACGCAATATTCATGAATTAATGTGATTATTTCATTTTCGCGCATTACATTTTTCTTTGTAATAAACTTCAAATAATATGCATTATTGTTATCTACATATGGTTTCTGCGTTTTAATTGTTCTATTCCAATTGATCTTTCCCTTTTGTGCTACAGAGTACTGAACCTCTTGTTCATGGTAATATCCTCTTTGAAGATAGTCACGTATTACATACATAAATGCTTGTATCGGAAACTCTACACAATCATATTCCTTCGATATTCCAATGAGTTGTGAATCCTTTCTTAATGTATGCGCAGATAATGTCGAAAATAGCAGTAGTATATCACTCCTCAGACCAGCATCATCATTTGATAGGCTAAATCCAATAGGAAAGTTAATTTGAATATCTCCAGCATCACAACGAAGTCCAACAAATGTATCTTCATCAAAGTTCGTATTAATTCTGCATCTTTTTTGAAGGTCCAGATTTTTCATCAATAATCACTCCTTCTTACTACAAATCACTAGACTTTGGATTTATTTTCATTTTATCGAGCATTTTTTTATATACTTCTGTTCGTAATACTGCTTCAAGCCTATTTTCAGTAGTCTTTTCATATATCATGATTACATCTTCAAGTGACTTGTTCTCTGTCCTAAAAATTGTATCCTTTTCCATTTTGAATGCATCATCCCACAGGTATTTAAGCACTTTTTCGGAAAACTTTTTTGGTTCAAGCTCTTTAAATTTTACAAAGTATGTTCCTAAACGCTTATCTTCTGAACTAGCCATATCCATATTGTTTTCTATTATTAGTTCATTAATAGTAGTAGCAAAAGCTCCCCATGAAATATTTGTACCTGCAATGATCAAATCTGCCTGCTTACGATTTTCCTCTTTTGTAAAATCATTCTCAATTTGGCGCATATCCCACCTTCTTTGAAAAGCAGTGTCTAAAGTAAAAACATTTTGATCTGCAGTATTCATTGTTGCCAAAATAGTTAGATTGGATGGAATTCTCACTAAATGATTTTCTGTTCCATATACCTCTTTTGCAACATCATAATTAGTGATTCCATATTCACTTTCTCCAATTTCTGAATCTAAATATTTATCTTCTTCTTTTCTATCTAAAAGTTGAAATATTTCTCCAAAAATTGCTGGCGCATTGCCCCTATTTAATTCCTCTATTACCAAATAGAACATCTGTGAAGGGTTCTGCCATGATTTTCTCATAGCATTGGTAAATGGTCCAGCTGTAAAAACATATTTTAGACTACCATTAATTACTCTTGGCAAAATCTGACCAACAAAATCCGAGTAGGTATAATCCGGATGAAATACCACCCTTTCAATAAATCTACTGTCTGAGCAATAGTCCCTTTGAATCGTATGACTTTTACCTGATCCAGGCACTCCATACAATAATATGTTTTCACCTCCAGTCTTTCTCTTTCCTAATGTTCCTTCTTCTACCAAAAAATCCGGTTCAGGAATATTGATAAGTATCCCATGAAACTTACAATAATTTTCATAACGAAATCGATCAAAAAATACTTTTTTATCTTTTGAATCAATGATTGGAAAATCTTCTTCAATTTTTTTGATTTCATTTTCCAGGAAATCACATTCATTTGCATTTACATATAAAATATCTTTATCCTGTATCTTTTTGTATTTGATTGGTTCGCAAAAAGATTTCAAAGCATTAAGCAATATATCATCACTCTTTCCTCCAATTCGACGATTGAAGAATTCATAATAATCGATTTCATGATTAGATGAAGATAGAATTTCTTTTGCTATCTCCACGTATATTATCATTGATGGATCATCCGAATTAACATAAGAATTTGGAGCATAGTATGTCTTCATCCAAAATTGAATATATTTTTCAAGCTGCTCATCTTCAAACGTATACAAATAAGATTGAATTCTAAAATTATCTCTTCCCTTATCCTCTAAACCAAATTGACATGCAAGCTGATAATAACTTCTTTTAAATCCTGACTTAGCACTCTCAATAATCTCATATGCATCTCCCCACGAAAGTTCCTTAGCCATGCTTGGATATACTTCTAGTAATCCTTTTAAATTCTTTACAGTAAAGTTTGTTACTCGTGCAAATGCTGAAAAAGCCATATTCTAATCTCCTTCCTATTCTTCAATCAACCCTGGATAACTCTTTATAATACAATCCATAATATTGATTAAGACATCTACTACAATTGAATTTCCAGCTTGTTGATACATAGATGTATCAGACACTTCAATTTTAAAGCTATCACAGAATCCCATCAATCTAAGGCATTCTCTTGGAGTCAATTTTCTTAATCTTCCGTCCGTAGTTACATAATTATCCACTCCGGCCCTATGCATTTTATGCATTGTAGTTAATAATGGTCTTGCTATTTCCAAATCAGTTTTTGGTCTTGAATAAAAATTCTTTGTACCAGTTGCCATTACATATTTTCGTACCTTTTCGGATAGAAAGTATTTTTCTAATTCATCCATTGTTTTTTCTTTATCTTTATTTTCTTCTACAAATACGAAATCTCCATGCCAATTAAACTGCTGATTCTTCTTTTGACATAATGAAATCTCACCATCAATTTGTGTAAATCTTTTAGATAAATTTTTCTCGCTTGTAACAAAATCTACCCCTTTTGTTGGTAAATAATATCTTCCAGAAACATTATCTAACAAAAAATCTTGCATCTTCTTTTCTAACTTGACTGGTTGTGGGAACTCAAATGGAGTATTCAATGGATTATCTTTTCTAAATCCTACTACAAACATTCTTTCTCTATTTTGTGGAATACCATAATCTTTTGCATTAAGTACAGATGGCTTTCCATTAAAAGTGTAGTAAACTTGATAACCTAACTCATCATCAAATACTTCCTTCATTTTTTCCCATGTTTTTCCGTTATCATTACTTAAGATTGCTTTTACATTTTCATATATGAATACTTTTGGATTGCATTCTTTAATAAGTCTTGCATATTCGTAGAATAATGTACCTCTCGTATCTTCTAATCCTCTTTGTTTTCCTACTAAGCTAAATGATTGACATGGACTTCCACCAACAAATAAATCCACCTGATTTTTGTATTGCTTTCCATCCAAAAATGATATATTCCAATGAAAATCTTTATCGTCTAAGTCGTAGTTAGCCATATAACTTTTTTTGACTTTGTTTTGGCTCTCTTTTCCTTTATATAAATCATCTACATACTTTTTCTTTTCTACATAATCATCTATTTGTGCTAGTTCTTTCAAAATATGAAATGAATTTATTTTTTCATGTAACATACCTGTTCTTTCACATATATCTTTAAGCTGACGCAACACCTTTTTTCCTGCATTCTCTTCTAACTTCATATATGCAGTACTTAAATTATGGTTTACCTTACACCAGTCAATTCCATCTCCGCTTTCAAATTTCACATTATCTTTACCTAAATCATCCAATTCATTATCTTTCTTGAAATCATTCGATACCTCTAATATGTCTTGAAAACAATCAATAGTTTTATTAAGTCCTTTCGCATTCTTAAGGCTTCTTTCAAACTGAGAATATTCCTTTATTCTGCTTTTTTTCACCCCTTGTTGTGAAATAATATCTTTTAATATTGATTCTATAAGTAATGAGGCACTGTCGGCATCACATTCTGACAATCTTTGTTTCGTTTTTTCGAATTCATCCAGTGTTCTAGATAACATTAAATCTAGCTCATCTTTATATAACTGATCTTCATCTGTTTTAATTTTAATCTTGGCGATAAGCTTTTCCAATTGCTTCAATTCTAATTCAATTTCCTCAATATTTGCTGGAATATCTTTTGACAAAACATCCACATCACCATTGTCACAAGCAAAAATAACTTTGTGATCAATTCTCATTCTATCTAATGCATGTTCAATTGCACCTATTCCACTAAATACTGTTGCTAACTTCAACATTTATATTTCCTCCAAATGGTTCTTCTTTTTCCTATTTTTATTTATTTTTCTATCTTCATAATGTCAGAGATATCACAATCTAAAGCAATACATATTTTAAGTAATATTTCTGTATTAACATTTTCATTCTTTGAAAGTTTTGCAACTGATGTAGTGCTTATCTTGGCTTTTGATGCCAAATCCTTTTTTAACATTTCCTTATCAATTAGCAATTTCCACAGTTTTTTATAGCTAATATGCATAATCATCCTCCGTTTCATTTACACTATTTCACCTTCATACATCATATCACGGAAACATATGTTTGTATATAGTGATTTATGTGTTCGCTAAATTTTATATCGCCTATGCTTAATTCGTCTGGGTCTTTGCTAAATATTACATAAATAAAAGAATCAAGATACATTCAATTCCATATCTTGATTCTATAATAAATCATCTACTGTCCCAATATCCGGACTCGCAAGAGCAATGGCACTTAAATAATCCCCGCTGGAACCGGACTTTGGGAGAACTATTCTTTTATCTATTTAAGCAACTA
>JAVVUO010000023.1:0-47820 GCA_036653135.1 Lachnospiraceae bacterium | reverse complement strand
ACATAACCACTCAATAATTTTCAGCATAATTACAACAACTTTTTTATAGATTGTTCAGCCGAAGGCTGAACTGTTACCGTAATTTGGTAACATTTCAGCATCATGTCATAGAATGCTGAACTGTTACAGATTATCCTCTTACCAAGGCTACGGTTTCCCTTGCAATTGCCAGTTCTTCATTAGTGGGAAGACAAATTACTGTTACTTTAGAAGCTTTTGTGGAAATGATGGTTTCAGCTCCTCTTACTTTATTTGCCTCTTCATCTAGTTCCACTCCAAGATATCCTAAGTATTCGCAAATTCCAGCTCGAGTTCCTGGTCCATTCTCTCCAACACCTGCTGTAAAGCAAATAACATCTACTCCATTCATTGCTGCGGTATAGGCTCCAATATACTTTGCAACCTGATAATTAAATACCTTTAAGGCACGAATTCCGCCAGCATCATTTTTTGCTGCTGCCGCTTCTAAATCTCTAAAGTCACTGGAAATATGGGATAATCCTTCTACGCCAGATTTTTTGTTTAAAATAGTCATGATACCTTCTAAATCTAAATTCTCTTTCTTTGCAATATATTCTATAGCACCTGGATCAATATTTCCTGAACGTGTTCCCATGATTAAACCTTCTAGTGGTGTCAACCCCATGGAAGTATCAATGGATTCTCCATTTTTCACAGCGCATATAGAAGAACCGTTGCCTAAATGGCATACAATTGTCTTGAGCTGTTGATATGGTTTTCCTACTATTTCAGCTGCACGTTTTGATACATAACTGTGAGATGTTCCGTGGAAACCATATCTTCTTACTTTATATTTTTCATAGTAATCATAGTCAACCCCATATAAGTATGCCTCTTCCGGCATAGTTTGATGGAATGCCGTATCAAACACCCCGACCATAGGGGTATCTTTCATTAATTCCTGGCACGCACGAATTCCGATTAAGTTAGCCGGATTATGTAAAGGTGCTAAATCATTACATTCTTCTACTACTTTCAACACTTCTTCATTGATTATGGTAGAAGATGCAAATTTTTCTCCACCATGTACCAGTCGATGTCCCACTGCTCCAATTTCATTTAGATCCTTTAATGCTCCTGTACTGGGATTAATAATTGCTTCTAATACCAGCTGAATTGCCTGTTTATGGGTGGGCATTGCAACATCTGTTATTTCCTTTTCGCCCCCTGCTTTTTGATAAACTAATCTTCCATCCATTCCTATTCTTTCACAAATTCCTTTTGCCAATACTGCTTCCGTATCAGAATTGATAACCTGATATTTTAAGGAAGAACTTCCACAATTAATTACTAATACATTCATTTTTTATCTCCTTATTGTATATTATTTTTCCGAAAAATGCTAATGTCTTTATTATAAACCAATCTTATTTTGTATACAAGTGTAAAAACCGATTTCAGTTGATAATATCGAAGGAAAAGCTTATAATCTACATACTTACTTTCAAACTTTCCTCACATTCTTTTAATTCTTGTGGGGTTTTTAAATTGATTTTTAGGAGAATTTTATGAATGTTGTTGGAATTATTGCAGAATACAATCCTTTTCATAAAGGACATGCTTATCAAATTGAAACCATAAAAGCCCAGACTAACGCAGATTATGTCATCATTGCTATGAGTGGAGATTTTATACAGCGCGGTGGTCCTGCTTTACTAGATAAATATAGTCGTGCCAAAATGGCATTAAGCTGTGGTGCAGATTTGGTACTAGAACTTCCTGTTCCTTTTGCTACTGCCAGTGCAGAGTTATTTGCCCAGGGTGGTGTTTCTCTTTTGCGCAATACTGGTGTAGTAACACATTTAGGGTTTGGTGCAGAAAGTGAAAATCTCATTCTGCTTCAGAAAATTGCTTCCATTTTGGTTCAATCTCCTAACGCTTTTGAAGAATATTTACAGCAGGAATTAAAAGCAGGCTTTTCTTTTCCCTTAGCCAGAGCTCATGCATTAGAATCTTATCTTTCTAATGATAATACCCTTGATTTTGCTGATTTTCACCATATTTTAAGTTCTCCCAACAATATTCTTGCCATTGAATATTTGAAAGCACTTGCAGTTTATGCGCCTTCTATCATTCCACATCCCATTTTACGCCAAGGAAAGGGATATCATGACACCTCTTTCACGAAGGACTTTTGTTCTGCATCTGCCATTCGTACATTTCTTCAGCAAGAGCAGTGCACACTAGATTATATGTTTAGCAAGAACATATTACTTTCTTCCACACAATTAACAGATGCTATGCCCAAAGAAGCCCATACCATCTTGGCTTCTTATCCCTATTCTTTTCTATTTGAGAACAATTTTTCTTCTCTTTTGCACTATAAACTTCTCATGGAAAATGCCATAACTTTAAATTCTTATGCTGATTCTTCTCCTGAACTTTCCAATCGCATATTACATGCCAGAAATTCTTTTGTTTCCTGGAGTCAATTCTGTGCTCTTTTAAAAACAAAAAATGTAACTTACACTCGACTCAGTCGCCTGCTGTTACATTTATTATTAAATATCCATAAAGAGGATGCTCTTCTTCCCATTCCTTATCTAAGAGTACTGGGTTTTAAAAAAGTATCCTCCCCCTTGCTCCATAAGATTAAAATGCAGGGAAGTTCTCCCCTTATTACAGCTCCCGCCCATGCATTTTCCACGTTGCCACCCTCTGCACATTCTATGTTGAAACTGGATATTACTGCTTCTGATATTTACAATTTAGGGTGCACCACCGCCAAAGGAATAAAACCTGACAATGACTACACCCACCCCATTGTAATTCTATAATTGTATTGTAATTAATGATGAAATAATCGAATTCCTGTAAAGCACATAACCATATTATGCTTATTACAAGTTTCAATTACATGATCATCTCGAATAGAACCGCCCGGTTCTGCTACATATTTCACACCGCTTTTATAAGCACGCTCAATATTATCTCCAAATGGGAAGAAAGCATCCGAACCAAGTGCTACTTCATTCATCTGGTTTAACCAAGTTCTTTTTTCTTCTCTGGTAAATACTTCAGGTTTTACTTTAAAAATAGTTTCCCATACACCGTCTGCAAGTACATCCATGTAATCTTCTCCAATGTATAAATCAATGGAATTATCACGATCTGCTCTTTTAATTCCATCCACAAACTGTAATTCTAAAACTTTTGGTGACTGGCGTAAAAACCAGTTGTCTGCCTTTTGTCCAGCTAAACGCGTACAATGAATTCTAGACTGCTGTCCAGCACCAATTCCAATTGCCTGTCCACCTTTAGCATAGCAAACAGAATTTGACTGTGTGTATTTCAATGTAATCATCGCAATTGCAAGATCAATTTTTGCAGATTTTGGCATTTCCTTATTCTCTGTTACAATTTCACGGAAAAATTCCTCATCTATCTTTAGTTCATTTCTACCTTGCTCAAAGGTAATTCCAAATACTTCTTTATGTTCAATGGGAGCCGGAACATAATTTGCATCAATTTCAATCACATTATAGCTGCCTTTTTTCTTTTCTTTTAAAATTTTCAATGCTTCCGGTTCATATCCCGGTGCAATCACACCATCGGAAACCTCACGTTTAATAATCTTTGCCGTTGCTACATCACAAATATCAGATAATGCAATAAAATCTCCAAAAGAAGACATTCTGTCTGCACCTCTTGCTCTTGCATAGGCATTGGCAAGTGGTGTAAATTCCAAATCCATGTCTTCTACCCAATAGATTTTTTTCTCAATATCTGTCATAGGGATTCCTACTGCTGCTCCTGCCGGAGATACATGTTTAAACGAAGTTGCTGCTGCAAGTCCGGTTGCTTTTTTCAATTCCGTTACCAGCTGCCAGCCATTAAAAGCATCTAGGAAATTAATGTATCCTGGATTTCCACTTAACACTTTGATGGGAAGTTCTCCATTTTCGCTATAAATTTTGGATGGTTTTTGATTGGGATTGCAGCCATATTTTAATTCTAACTCTTTCATGATATTCTCCTTATTGATTCTTATTTACAATTCTAGTTTCCTGTTTTCCTGTGGCAATTTCAATATATCTTACAAAAAGAGATACTTTATTTTCTTCATTTAAACTTTCCCAGATGTGATTAGTAAAAGCCGTAATCTCATTTTCTATCGCTACTAGCTTAGGTTCTCCCTCAAAACTTGGCAATGGTGTTCCATCTCCTAAATAAGTATGAATAAAATGACCTTCTCCATTTACTGGATTCTCATAGGCAAAAGTATAGCGATTACAAGCCTTTGGATTTCCATTGTTACTTTTTAAAATAGACATTCCATAACTGTATTTTCCATTTTCCACATGCATAATTCCAGAAATACGCGGTGTATAATTTGGTGCATCTGGTTCAAACTCTCTAGTACGCAGTGATTGTTCAAAGGTCTGCTGCTTATCCATTAGCTGATAAATAGTATCTGTCTGGTCTCCGTTGGTTACAATGGTTTTATTTCCTAGAACTTTAACCGGTGCATAAATAATCAGACTTGGATCACTCAGCTTAGAAGGGTCAAATGCCTGGGTACGAATTCCATCTCCATCTTCTATAAACACTCTATTTCTGCTATTTTCACTTCTTCCCATAATAAAATAAGCCGTAACTGCATGTATTCCATCTGCAGATTTACCAATTACAATTCCTCTTCCCGGATAAGAATTTCCTTTTAAGTCCATTTCCAATGATAATTGATTCATTTTGATATCCTCCTTCTTGTTTTGTATCTACTTTCATTCTATCATGGCTGTTTTCTCATGACAAGAACAGCCTTATATAAGTGTTATTAAAAAAATTACTGTTTTTTATAAGTTTAACTTATAAAAACCTGCGCAATCAAATAACTGCACAGGTCTCTTTTTTATTTATTCTATCATATTTTTTTTGTTCGCTTTGCAACCATTTTTTCTTTTCGTATATCTAGCAGTTCATCAATGGCACCTACTAATTTTCCAATTTCTGGTTTGGTTAATTGTGCATCTGCACCCAAGGCTTCGCCTTTTCTGCGCATATCTTCATTTACCAATGATGAGAAAATAATAACCGGAATATGTTTTAATAAATCATCTGTTTTAATTAATTTTGTAAGGCGATGTCCATCCATTACTGGCATTTCTATGTCTGTAATCACAAGATGTACTTTTTCATCCAGTTTCGGATCATTTCGAAGCTGATAAAGTAATTCCCAAGCCGCCTGTCCATCACTATTGATCATTAATTTGGTGTAACCTGCTTTCTTTAAGCAATCTGTAATCAATTTGGATAATAATGGTGAATCCTCTGCTATTACAATAGGTGAACCACTTCTGTCACGAGTCTCTATTTCATCCATATCTGATATCTGCAATCCAGTTTCCGGACTGATATCTGTTACAATCTTCTCAAAGTCTAAAATAACTACCAGTCTGTCTTCCATTTTAATCACACCGGTAGAAACTCCGCTTTCTTCCATATTGATAGTGGAATCTGGCTTAATAATATCTGTCCAAGAAAGTCTGTGAATTCCGCAAACCTCATCTACATGAAACGCAATGTTTAATTTGTTGAAATTGGTAATAATAAATAGACCATTTGCTTCCATTTCCCCAAGACCCAAGCATTTTCTTAAATTGATTACTGTAATCATGGTATCTCTGGGCATAAATATGCCTTCCACACTTGGATGTGCGTTAGGAATCGGTGTCACTGGCTGATAAGTTAAAATTTCGCGAATCTTAGCCACATTAATTCCATAATGATTCCCGGCTAACGTAAATTCTAATACCTCCAGCTCGTTTGTACCATTCTCTAATAGAATATTTGTATCCATAATACGCTCTCCTCTCCGGCATATTTCACACCGCTTCTGTCCGTAACAATATTTAGTGTCATTATAACACACAATTCACAAAAAACATATGATAAATTTTGATTTATTTAAATTTATCCTTATAACACAATTTCATGATTTGTTCCATCTAGTTGAACATTTGTTTGCACTGATACTATATTTGCTGCCTCTGCCTCTGAAACTTCATAAATCAACACAGTATCCACCGTCGCTCCCGGTTGTATGGTATCGCAAAACGTAGATAAATCATTTGGTAAAATAGTAACTTCGTTCTTAATTGCGCTCTGACTATTTAATTTCAAAGTAAAAATCGGCTTACGGTTGAGAATATCACAAGACACTGCCTGAGCACTTGTATTGGTTAATTTAAAATGAAATACCATGCATGTCTTTCCTTTTGGTGCCTCCATGGAAAAGTAACCGCTTTGTTCATAGTTATTGTTTAAAGCATAATCTACATAAGAAATTTCTATACTAGGAATTGCAAAGACATCTGTTAATCGCACTCCCTCCTGTGGCTGCTGTTCTGTGTCAGCGCTGCCTTGGGCTGTATCCGTCTGAATTTGTTCCGGTTCCTTTGGTGCTTCTTCCTGTGGCATATCGGCTTCTGCTTCTTCCTTTTTCTCTTCGTCAGAAAAAGTTACTGTGGTAAGTCCATCTTCTTGATACTTGTTATATTTCGCCAGCGTCCCCGCAGAATAATTTACCAAAAGTGCTTCTTCCTCTGTAGTTAATTTTGTTACCTTTTGTCCACAGCCTGTTAGAAACATAGCTGCTAACAGGATTACAATACCTTGTTTCATCACTCTCTTCATCTGTCCGCCTCCTTTTTCACACTGTTTCCCTCAAGTCTTTCTCCATTTTATCAGAATTTTGGTGGCAGGGCAACCTGATTTTAAGAGAATTTCTACTATTGACTCTTGCTGTCTAATTCAAACCAAAATTCTACACCATTGTTATAATTAATTGCACCACATTCTCGATGAAAAGAATCCATAATCGCCTTCACAATGGAAAGTCCAATTCCATTCCCTCCATATTCTCTAGTTCTGGCTTTATCCACTTTATAGAATTTCACCCAGATATATTCTATTTCTTCTTCCGGAATAGGATTTCCTGTATTAAACACCCCTACACGTACTACGTTTTCTTTCTGAACGACAGTGATGTCGATATGTTTTTCCTTTATCGCATAGTGAATTGCATTGCTGATATAATTCATCAATACCTGTTCTGTTTTAAATTCATCTGCCCATACATACACCGGAGATTTTCCTTGAAATTCCAGCGTAATTCCTGCTTGTTCCCTTAAAATAGCCGTAGCATTAATAACTCCTTGTATCAATTCTATCAAATCAAATCGTTCAAATACTACCTGCTCGCTTCCTGATTCCAATTGATTTAAGGTTAAAAGATTCTTTACCATTCGATTCATTTTCTCTGATTCATCCATAATTACTTCACAATAAAACTCACGGCTGTCCGCATCGTCATTAATACATTCCAACAGTCCTTCTGCATACCCTTGAATCAATGCGATTGGTGTCTTTAACTCATGAGACACGTTGGAAATAAAGTCTTTCCGCATTAAATCAATCTCATTTTTTTTCTCAATATCAATCATCAGCTGATTGTTGGCCCCTTTTAATTCCGATATGGTTTTTTCCAACGTTTCTGCCATTTTATTCATATGTTCCCCTAATAAGTCTATTTCATTTTCTCCTCGGCTTTGAAATTTAACTTCAAAGTCCAGTCCATTCATTTTCCTAGAAATTTCCACAAGCTGTAAAATTGGATTGGTAATCTTTCTAGTCACAAAATAAAGTAAGACGCCGCATACAACCACGGCCACGCTTCCTACATAAGCCAAAAAACGGTTGGCAATTTCCACACTTTCTTTAATACTTTCTAATGCAGTCCGCAGCACAATAAGATTTCCGTCCTGTAAGCTTCCCCATAATACCAAGTAATCCGATTGTAATCTGGTATCTCTGGTTTTTTCAATAACATACTGGTCTGTGCTATCTACAACTATAGTATTTTTCCTGCTTGTGGAAAAAATAATATCTAAAAACTGAAGGAGCATAATTTCATTATCTCCTACGTTAGACTGAATAACTGTTTGGTTTGGGCTGATAATCATCATAGCGATATTACTGTTTGCACATTGTTTTTCCAGCTCTATTTCGAAACTATCGTTTTGTAGTCTGCCCCCTATACTTGCTTTATCTATCATCTGGAATGTATCCATAAGTACATCCTGTTTATGCACAGTATAGTAATCCTCTAATAACGTGGTATTAATAAACCAGCACATTAAAACTGTGCCGGCCACAATGCATATCATCGTTGTTGTAATTTTCTGTGTAATGGAATGTTTCATATCTCTACCTCAAATTTATAACCCATTCCCCAAATCGTCTTAATGTAATCTCCCTTATCTCCAAGCTTGCTGCGCAGCTTTTTCACATGGGTATCAATGGTTCTAGCATCCCCAAAATAATCATAATTCCACACATGATTCAAAATTTTTTCTCTGGATAATGCAATTCCCTTGTTTTCCACAAAATAGGTCAACAATTCAAACTCTTTATAACTTAATTCCAACTCTTTTTGATCCACTGTTACCTGATGTGCTAATCGGTCAATGATAATTCCTCCAATTTCAGTGCACTCTTCTTCTCCTTTTTTTCCGCTTCGTTTAAGAATTGCTTCTACTCGTGCCACCAGTATTTTAGGACTAAACGGCTTGGAAATATATTCATCTGCGCCAATATTAAAACCTAGAAGTTCATCATTCTCCTCTCCTTTAGCTGTAAGCATAATAATTGGTACATTAGATGTTCCGCGTATTTCTTTGCAGACATCCCAGCCATTGATTTTAGGCATCATTACATCCAATATAATCAATGAAATATCTTTTTCTTTGTAGAATTTATTTAATGCTTCTTCGCCATCACCAGCTTCTATTACTTCAAATGCCTGCTTTACTAAAAAATCACGAACCAGTTTACGCATTCTGCTTTCATCATCCACTACTAAAATTTTTAACTTTTCCATGTTATTTCACACCTTTCCCATTACTAGGAGCATCGTACCACAAAAATATGTTAACTTTGTGAATCTTATGGAGTAATATTTGATTCCAGTTCTTTCTGTTTTACAGCTTTTTCTCTCTTGGTTAGTTCCTGATCCCAGGACGCATATTTATCTATAATTTTAGTTTCATAATTTAAGATATTAGGTCGATTGCCAGTAAGGGTAATGATTAACATCCCAACTACCAAGATTCCCAAAAACAAATTAATCATTCTCCCAATTTGCAAATGTTTACGGATTTTTTCCATTTTTCTTTTTTCTTTATTTTTTTCTATTCTATATTGTCGTTCATCTACCAATGGACTTTTTATTCCCTGTGGCTTTGAAACCGATTCTGATTTTTTTTTATCTTTTCCTTTTTCGAATATTGGGTTTCTAGTCAATACTGATACATCAATAGGCTCTACTTGGTGTGCATCAATGGTTGGAATCATGATCAGATAATCCCGCAGTTCTTTTAAAAATGTAATCCCCACTAGGGTTTCAAATAATTGTTCCTTTGTGATTTTATGATAGATTTGCAACACCATTTCAGGATTATCCATATCTGTTCTTGCTTTGATATAAACAATTCCTTCGGCCTCCCTTTGTGCCTGTAAAGCTTCCTGTTCTTCTGTAAAACAGAATCCCTCCACCACAATATCTTTTTTTTCCATTTTTGCCTATCTCCTTACTTAAATTTCATAAGATAATTTCTGCTCATTTAATGCAAAAAAAGCAGCTATATTTCTTCCATAATCTTTTGCTTTATATAGTGCTTTGTCTGCACAGCAAAACATCGTTTCATAAGATGTTGTCATATTCACAGTATAAGATATTCCAATGCTAATGGTTGGTTTTAAGGTTGCCTCTGAATAGGTTAACTTTGCAAATTTTTCCTTTAGTTCACTGGTTTTTTCTTTCAGCCATTCTTTGCTCTTTGCATCTTGAATGAATATAATAAATTCATCTCCTCCAAATCGTCCTAATACTTCATATTCTGTGAATTCTCGTTTCATTAGATTTGCTAAAGCTAAAATCACCTTGTCTCCCATAAGATGCCCATAATTATCATTCACCGCTTTAAAACAGTCCACATCCATAATAATCATTGCATTTAGTCCATTACCGTTATGATTATCTAGAAGATAGCGTATCTTCTCTTCTAATGCATTTTTATTCAACAAACCGGTGCTTAAATCATACTTGCTTTCACGTTCAAAAATGCGTTTTTCTTCTTCCTCTGCCCGAAGTCTCTCAATATTTTCCAAGCTTCCACGTTTCATTTCCTTTGTTGCCGCTTCATTGCTAAGCTGAACATTTAAATATTCCAAACAAGCTTGAAGGTACACCGATTTAGGACAATACTTTTTTCGATAAGCCGCTTCCAAAGCCTGTACTTTTTGGCGTAAATCGCCTACTTCTGAATTATGGGCATTTTCATGCAAACAGTCCAATAGTTCCCTGCATTCCTGCATCCTATCATGTTCTAAAGCAAACTTGCAAAGTTCTAAATAGGAAAAAAAATACCAGATAAATCCCTGCTCGTTCAATGCCATTTCTATTACTTGGCTAAATCCATTCGTTACTATGTCCTGCTTTTTTTGGTACTCTCCTAATTCAATATCCAATATTGCTACGTTTAGCACATATCCATGAAGATGCACTGGTTTTTCTGACTCTTCAATTTCATTTCTTATTTGTAATGCTTCCGTAAAATTCCCTTGATGTGTTAACATTTGTGCTATATAAATTTTTGCCCGCAATATTTCTTTGTCTTGTTCTTTTTTTGTTTTCTTAGCTTCAATAATAGAGTCCTCACAACTTTTAATTGCTCTTTCATAATCTCCAAGCATTCGATAAATCCAGCTTATATGTATATTACACTCCGAAGCCAATACATACTCCTTACGGCGTACAGCATATTCCAATCCCAGCATGAAATTTTCCATGGCATTTATATCATAGCCAAGCAAACAATATACAATTCCAATATGAATATATGCATTAATGACTGCCGCTCCACAGCTCTTATTATGCCGATATTGAATGCATTTGGAAAAATAGTCTATGGCGTCTTTATATTTTCTATCTTGAAAACACGCTTCCCCGTGTTCTAGATATTGCATAGTCAACGTTTCCTGCAAATTATTTGTATGTTCCATACTTTCTGACTTCATGACCCTATTCAACATCTCCCTTTTCTCCCTGCTTTTTCCGAACATTTCTTAACCTTTATTATATAGATATCAGGAATATAATACAAGATTTTTGTTAAAAGAGTTCTATTTCTTCTTTCTATTTTCTTCTATGTTCAGGCAAATAATATTGCAATTAGTTTTTTTATGAAAATCCATTGACTTATCTATAAATTTTTCGTATAATAAGTTATTAGCTGAGTAACAGCTATCCTTGAACCAGGGGTTGTACTGGTTTCGACGGGGGTTGTGCAGCTATGGAAGCCATTGGCGGCTCCTGACCGCCTTAATAACGGGAACAAAAATATAAACGCTGAAGACAATTTAGCAATCGCTGCCTAGTTGCAGCAGTCGGTCTTAAATCACCCGCAATTTAAGGTTACCGGCTTCGATGATGTGGGAAACGACTTATGCAAAGCTTTGCGCATATGGGCGTATTATGAAGCTACTAACACTGTAAGCCTGTTATTCGGCGTGCAGCAGAGGGAATGTTAAAGGAATAACTATAATGGAAGATGCCATAGTGAAATGATTTTCGGACAGGGGTTCAATTCCCCTCAGCTCCACTGTAAAAGCTTTGAGAAATCAAGGCTTTTATTTTTTTGTGCTGCTTTTCATGTTGCACCTCCTTTTTAAATTCATTGATTAAGATAAGATTAGCAAAATCTCCCGCTGCACTTGGCGGTAAAGACCCATGGTTACACTTCCGCTAGCTAGATTACTGACATGCCTAGCACACATCAAAAAAGCAGCAAATCTTTTTCAGATTTACTGCTGTAGCCAATAGTTCCACTTATTACTAGACACCATACCAAAGCGCGACAGACCCTGTTCTTCTTGATTTCATTCTACTTCAATTTAAATTTTTCACTTTGAAATCTCGCTCTGATTCTCTTCTTTGATCTTTTTTAGCAATATCCTGACGCTTATCATACATCTTTTTTCCTTTAGCCAGTGCAATTTCCACCTTTACTAAACTGCCTTTAAAATACACCTTAAGAGGCACTATGGTATAGCCCTTTTCCGCCATTTTTCCTGCTATTTTATTGATTTCATACTTATGAAGCAATAATTTTCTGGGACGTAATGGGTCTTTATTAAAAATATTTCCTTTTTCATAAGGACTGATATGCATCCCGTAAATCATCATTTCTCCCTGTTCCATTCGAATAAATGATTCTTTCACTGAGCCTTTTCCCATACGTAACGACTTTACTTCCGTACCCACCAAGCTAATTCCTGCTTCATATTTATCTTCAATAAAATAATCATAAAAAGCCTTTTTGTTATTTGCAATTAATTTAATACTATCTTTCCCCATATCTTTTCCTCTATTTTTCTATCTTTTGATTTACCTGCTATTCATTCCAACGAGGTAATACAAAATCAATGGTGCGCATAAATTTGTCTGCATGCTCCACTTTCACTTTTATTTTCTGCCCTAGCTTATATCGTTTTCCCGTAGCTTCTCCTACCATTTCATAGGTTGCTTCTTCATAATGGTAATAATCATCCTCTAGGTTTGTAACATGGATCATTCCTTCAATGGTATTAGGCAGTTCCACATACATTCCCCAAGAAGTAACGCTGGAAATAACACCTTCATAAATTTCTCCAATGTGTTCCTGCATATATTCCACTTTTTTCATTTTTACAGTTTCCCGCTCTGCCTCATCTGCCCTACGCTCCATTTCACTGGTAGATACTGCTACCTCCGGCAATATTTTATCATAATGCTCTATTCTCTTTTGATTCATACGACCACGCAGATTTTCTTTTATAATTCGATGAATTTGTAAATCTGGATAGCGTCGTATGGGTGATGTGAAATGACAGTAATAGGGAGTTGCTAATCCAAAATGTCCGGTACTTACTGTGGTATATTTTGCCCGTTTCATAGACCGTAAGGTCAATCGGCTAATTAGAGCTTCTTCTGGTGTATCTTCTATGCGTGTTAAAAGTTTTTGCAGTTCCTTGGGATGAATATCCTCAGAAGCTCCTTTAATACTATATCCAAAATTATTGATAAATAATCCCAATTTTTGTATTTTTTCTGTATCTGGAATATCATGAGTTCGATATAAAAACGGAATTTCCTGCCAAAAATAGTCCTGTGCCACTGTTTCATTTGCAATAAGCATAAAGTCTTCAATAATCTTGGTTGCCACATTTCTCTCATAAGGTCTTATTTCCACAGGCTTTCCTTGTTCATTAAGAATCATCTTGGTTTCTGGAAAATCAAAATCAATGGAACCGCGTTTCTTTCGTTTTTCTCGTAAAATAGCTGCTAATTTTTCCATTCTTTCAAACATCGGCACTAATTCCTGATATTCTGCTATTTCTTCCGCATCTTTGTCTGCCAAAATCTTCTTCACACTGGTATAAGTCATTCGGCGGTCGATATTTACTACTGTTTCTGCTATTTTATGATCAATTACTGTTCCTTTGGTATCAATCGTCATGATACAACTTAATGCCAGCCTATCTTCTCCTGCATTTAAAGAACATATCCCATTGGAAAGGCTATGTGGCAGCATAGGAATCACACGGTCCACTAAATACACACTGGTTCCTCGTTCCAATGCCTCTACATCTAAGATGCTGTGTTCTTGTACATAGTTGGTCACATCCGCAATGTGCACTCCCAAACAGTAATTTTCTCCTTCCTGGGTCAATGTAATTGCATCATCTAAATCTTTTGCATCTTCTCCATCTATGGTAACCATCTGCCAGGTACGAAGATCCATTCTTCCTGCCATATCTGCGTCACTTACTGGGTTTGCTACCTTTTCTGCCTGACTTAACACCTTATCCGGAAATTCCACCGAAAGTCCATATGCCTTCACAATAGACATAATATCTGTTCCTGGATCATTAATATGTCCAATAATTTCTACTACTTTACCTTCCGGTTTTCGATCCTTTTTTCCATAGTCTGTTAATTCTACCACTACTTTATGACCGTCTACTGCCCCTTTGGAACGCTCCAAAGGCACAAAAATATCTTGTCCAAATTTTTGATTATCCGGAATTACAAATCCAAAATTTTTATTTCTCTGAAAAGTTCCCACCATTTGAGTGGTTCCTCTTGTTATTACTTTAACAATGCTGCCTTCTTTTCGTTTTCCTTCTGCAACTTTTCCGGGAACTTGCACTACTTGCACGGTATCCCCATGCATGGCACCATTTACTTGATTTTCTGGAATAAATAAATCCTGTTCTTCTCCTTCAATGGTTACAAATCCAAAACCTCTGATATTCCCGGTGAACGTTCCTTGTAAAAAAATTCCTTCTGCTTTAGAATATTTTCCTTTTTTGGAAAGTTCTATTTTCCCCTCTGCCATAAGTTCTTGCAGCACTTCTTCCAAATCTTGTCGGTTTTCTCTTGGAATGTCTAATAAAATTGCTATTTCCTTTATTTTCATGGGAACATACAATTCATTGCATACTAATTCATAGATTGTTTTCTTTCTATTTTCCAGTAATTCCTTTTCCATTGTTCCTCCTGTATCCACAGCGGGATATCTTTGATTTTGACGTACTGCACGTCGCAATGCGACCCTCGCAGAGCGTTTTTTATTGCATAGGAATCATTTTCCTATGTAATAAAAAAACTGTCGGAGCCCGACAGTCTTTTGTGTTTCAACGATAAAAAGCACGCTCCGCGAACTTTTTATTGCCATAAATTAAAAACTTCCGATGTTTAGCACAGCTGCAATTACCAGAAATAGAATAACAAACGCTCTCGTAAGCTTTACAAGAAGTCCTTCCATAGAACGACCTTTGTTCTTGCCCCAATAGGTATCCGCTGCTCCACTAATTGCTCCAAGACCTGCTGACTTGCCCTCTTGCATTAAAACAATCACCGTCAATGCAATACTAATTATAATAAATACTACTGTTAAAATTGTTTTTAATACTGCCACTGTATACACCTCCTATGATATTTTCTACTCATAACTTAAGCCATTGTATCATAATCAAGACAGGTTTTCAACTGATTTTCTTCTTATTTTTCCAAAAAAGCTTCTATTTCATGACTTCCTTTTTCGTAATCCAAATTTTGAATCATGGTTTCTAGACAATTTACCAATTCCTGCTCTTTCTTTGAATAGGTATATAACATTATTTTTTCCATGATTTCTTCTGCCTGCTCTAGATGAAACCCCTCTAATGCCTCCTTTAATTTTTCCATTGTTTCGGGTAAAAGAATCCCCGGAACCTGCTCCGTTTTTACCTGCTCTAGCTGAATTTCTTCTTGCACTTTTTTAAGAGTTCTATCTATCTGCTCTAACAGTTCTTCTAAATGTTCTTGCATATAATCTTTATCTTCTGCCTTTGCCGCCTCTTCCATTCGTTCTGCAAATGCTGCTGTTTCCATAGCGTTTATATTTCGGCTTGCCCCTTTAATTCCATGTACGCTTATTAAAAATTTTTTCGGTTCCTCCCACATTTGAATTTTCAGTTCCTGTTTCATATGGCTTACTTCATTTTCGTATGATTTTAGAATTCGTATTTTACTATTTGGTACAGATTTTGGTAAAACAGAACCTTTCAAAGCATTACCTATCAGTTTTTCTAATTCTTCTTCCAATACTTCCATATTCAGTGGCTTTTCTAACACGGTAGAAAAACCACACTTCCTTAGAAACTTCTTGTTTTCTTCTGTGCTGTTAGCAGTAAGCGCCACAATAGGAATCTTTGCCCACTCCTTATGCTGTTTTATATATGCTAGAATCT
This sequence comes from Lachnospiraceae bacterium, assembly GCA_036653135.1. Taxonomy (GTDB): domain Bacteria; phylum Bacillota; class Clostridia; order Lachnospirales; family Lachnospiraceae; genus Petralouisia. Next base: position 31,962 of record JAVVUO010000023.1, on the reverse strand, counting down.
GAGGTCCATCCATTTGTGGCATCATCTGATCCAAAAAAATAATATCATAAGAATGTTCTGTAAGCATCTGTAATACCTGTGATACTTGGGTTGCACCGTAACATTTCATTCCATATAACTGCAAAATACCGCAAGCCACATGCACATTCGTATCCATATCATCTACTACCAATGCTTTGATGTTCGGATATGACCTTTGGATATCATATACTACTTTCGTTTTTTGTAAAAATGCAGCAACTATTTTTTGATCTATCCTGTCATAGTTTATAGGCTCCAGACTTTCTGCCCTTTGGTATACTTCAAATTGAATTTCCGTTCCTTTTCCCAGCTGACTTTTCACCTGAATATTTCCCTGCATCTGTTCTACTAAACGTTTGGTAATGGTAAGTCCTAAACCAGTTCCTCTTGTTTTTATTTGAACATCATCCCCTACCTGGACATACGTTTCAAATATATGCTGCAGTTCTTCTTCCTTCATTCCCTTTCCTGTGTCTTCTACTCGAAATTTCAAATAAGAACCGGCTGCTCTTTCTTCCCAAAAAACCTGTAATACAATGCTTCCTTTTTGGGTGTTTTTTTCTGCATTGCTGAGAAGATTGTTTAAAATCACTTTCAATTTTCCCCTATCTCCTATTAATTGTCTAGGTACCCAGGTATTTATTTCTATGTGAAATTTCACTTCTTTCTTTCCCAAGCGAATATAAACCATATTTGCAAAATTCAGCAATTCTTCCTCTAAATTATAGCTTTCTTCATTTAATTCCAGCTTTCCAGCTTCGATTTTAGAAAAATCCAAAATCTGTGTGATAATATCCATCAATCCTTTTCCTGCATTGTAAATGCTTTTCAATACATATTCCATACGTGGGCTAAAGGATTTATGTAAATAAATTTCACTCATTCCTAAAATAACATTCATAGGTGTTCGAATTTCATGACTGACACTTGTTAAAAATGCACTTTTTCTCTGATTTTTTGTATCCGCTTCTTCGCGCATATAAATAAGCTGATCCATATATTTCTTTCGCTGCGTAATGTCATAAATACAGATTGCATATCCCCGCATTTTGTTCTCGTGATATACCTTGGAAATCTGATATTCATAATAACATTCTCCTTTGGCAAATTCCAGTTCTGTTTTTTCAAAAAGCTCACATACTTCCGGTGCTCTTTGGGTAAGATTCATTCCTTCTTCCATCTCTAATAATAAAGGATAAATGTTTCCTGCCATCTGATTAGAGTCCAAATAGCAAAATTGTTCATCTACTATAATTAATGCTAGGTTCATAGTATCAATCACCATATCCCTCGCACTTTTTACCACGCCCAAAAATTGATATTTGTTCAATGCAAAAAGCACAATCATTCCTTCTAGTAGCATACAAATTGCCGGCACCGCATTTTCTGTCATGGTGTTAATTAGAAATAAAAAAGTTCCTGCAAAAGGAACTGCTGTGCTTATTACCACAAGCCTTCTTCGTAATCGTTGATTTCCATGTAATTTAACTTTTTCCTTTTGATAACTCCATATGCTAAAGAAAAATATGCTAGCAATACTTACTATCATTCCACTTATAAAAATAATATGAAAAATTCCTGACTGTGTACTTAATAGCATTCTTCCATCTATTGATTTATATTCAACATGAGTATAGTACAAAAAATGCATACTGTTCGTCAAACGAAATACAAATAGAATTACATAAAATAATTCCTGTATTTTTAAAAGATAAGATGGTACTGCATGCCCTGACATATGCCCAATTAAGACTGTTATTTCTACAACAAAGCAGGATTCTGCCACCTGGAGCAGTAGATTTGCCAATAACAAAATCTCATTGTGTGGGAGCAAATAAGCTACTACATTTGTAATATTAAACACAAATACTGCTTCAAAAACTAATATTAATAATCTGCGTTCCTTACAATCCAGTTTAAAAAACAACGAACACAGAATATCCAATGAAATAATTGCCCCTGCAATCTGTACGGTCAGATATAATTCAGACATCTTGTTCTCCTAATATCTGCGCAATTCGTTCCAACAAATACTTTTGTTCAAATGGCTTTACTACAAAATCATCGGCACAAATGTCTTTACACGCTAAGATTGTCTGTAAATCCCGCATTGCAGATACAAAAATAACTGGTATATTATTGGGAAACTGTTCCTTTATTTCTTTTACTGTCTGGATTCCGCTTTTACCAGGCATTGCAACATCCATCAAAATTAAATCCGGTGTGGATTTTTTTATAAACTCTAATGCCTGTGTTCCTGATTTTACCAACGATACTTCATATTTTCCTTCTAGCATTTCTTTTGTAGTACGAAGGCTTGTTACCATATCATCTACCACTAAAATATGCATCTGCCGTTGGTTTCTCACCTTTTCACTTTGGGTAATATCATCCGATATCATTACATTTTTTCCCACCTGGCGAACCACGGTAATATTGCGATTTCGATTTACATCTTGTAATTCTAGAATACTTCCATCAAATAATTTTAACTTTGGACGCAACAAATTTTGGCTGTAATTTTCTACTACTATGGCTTCTCTTCCATCTGATAATTCCACCTTCATTCCCTTTGGATAAACAGGAACATAATGCATAAATGCCTGTACCATTTCTCGGTCAAATAAAGTTCCGCCTCCTCCCATCAGATATTCCAAGGCTTCGGAAAAGGAACAAGCCTCCTTATATGGTCTTCTAGAAGAAAGTGCATCATATACGTCTGCCACATGAATAATCTTGGCAAATAGGTGAATTTTATCTCCACCTAGCCCCTTAGGATATCCACTTCCATCCTCATTTTCATGATGGCAAAGAACACCCATTTTGATACGTGATGCAATATTCCATCTTTCTGTAAGCATGTCATAGGACATTTGGGAATGACTCTTAATAATTTTACTCTCTGCATCATTTAATCTTCCTGGTTTATTTAATATTTTTTTATCAATAAACAGTTTTCCAAAATCATGAAAAATACCTGCAATACATACATCTAGCAGTTCCTCTTGGGTATATCCTAGTCCCATCCCGATTACCGTAGAAAAAACTGCTACATTCACTGAATGACGAAAGGTATAATCATCATATGTTCGCAAATCTACTAAGTCCAATGAAATGGCATCTGCTTGTGTGATTTGTTCTACAATCTTGCCTGCAGCTATAATTAAGCCATCCACATCCATTTTTCGAAAAGAATTTACTGCGCTATTACGAAGTTCATCTGAAATCGCTGCCTGTATAATAATATCTTTTGATAAATCATCTTCAATATATAAACCCGGATATCCCAAACTTGTTAATCGTTCAATTAATTCATAACTTAATGTCTTGCCTTCCGACAATAAATTTCTGTCAGAAAAGTCATAGATTCCCTTGCCAAGAATCATTCCCTCTTTGGCTTCTTCTATTGTAATATATCGCATGTGTAACTCCCTTTTAAACGTTTACTTCAATTATAGATTTTAGAACTGCTTTCGTCAATGATTCTTTCCTTTATTTTTACAGGAAAGAACAATTGAACAAATTTTCATATTCTGCTGCACAACCTAATTGTTCTTCAATTCGGAGCAATTGATTGTATTTTGCAGTACGTTCTCCCCGACAGGGAGCACCTGTCTTAATCTGTCCTGCATTTACTGCCACTGCCAAATCTGAAATAAATGTATCTTCCGTTTCTCCAGAGCGATGAGAAATCACCGTATGAAATCCATTTTTGTGAGCCATTTCAATGGTTTCCATTGCCTCTGTAAGGGTTCCAATCTGATTTACTTTCACTAATATTGCATTAGCTGCCTTTAAGTGAATGCCTACATTTAAACGTTTTTCATTGGTAACAAATAAATCGTCTCCTACTAATTGAATTTGTTCTCCCATGTGTCCGGTCCAGGACTGCCATCCATCCCAGTCTTCTTCTGCTAGTCCATCTTCTATGGAACAAATTGGAAATTTCTCCACCAGTTTTTCATAATAGCGTATCATGTCTTGGGTATCCCTTACTACTTCCTCTCCTTTTAATCTAGATTCTCCCTGGAAGTAATACATTCCTGTTTTTTCATGATACAATTCACTGGCTGCTACATCCAATGCAATTTTAAAATCTTCCCCTGGTTTATAATAGGCCGCTTTTACTGCATCTGTAATCAGCTCCAATACCCCAAACGTATCAGGCAAATTGGGAGCAAATCCCCCTTCATCTCCTACTGCTGTAGAAAGTCCTCTTTCCTCACATAGTTTCTTTAACTTGTGATATACTTCTGCGCACATACGCAGTCCTTCTTTAAATGATTTTGCGCTTACCGGCATAATCATAAATTCCTGAAAATCCACTGTATTATCTGCATGACGTCCTCCATTTAAAATATTCATCATAGGAATCGGCATTTTTTTGGCATTGGTTCCCCCTAAATATTGGTATAGTGGCAAATCCATAGCCTTTGCTGCTGCCCTTGCCGTTGCCAAAGAAACACTGAGCATAGCATTGGCTCCTAAATTGATTTTGTCCTCTGTTCCATCTTCTGCTATCAGACAATGATCTATTTCCACTTGATTTAGTGCATTTTTTCCAATTAAAATCTTTGCAATTTTTTCATTCACATGTTTTACCGCTTTTTCTACTCCAAGACCAAAATATCTAGCTTCTCCATCTCGTAATTCTACTGCCTCAAACTTACCAGTTGAAGCTCCCGATGGAACTGATGCACGCCCCATGGTATGCTTTCCTGTGGTAATCGTTTGTACTGTCACTTCCGTTTCTACCGTTGGATTTCCTCTGGAATCCAATATTTCCCTTGCATGAACTCCGGTAATTTTCAAACATAAACTCATATTCTTCTCCTTTTGGATACCTGTTGGCATTCTAAGTTATTTGATACTAATTCTTGTTTCAGTATTTGCAAAAGGAAGAAAATTATACCTGTTCTAATTGCAAAAAACAGTTGGTTTCCACCATTTTTTCTTGTAGTAAATAAGAAAAAATAATTGATTCCAACTGTCTTTCTTTTGCTGTGAATTGTTATTATTTATGATTTTATATAATGCTTACTATTTATGATTTCATTTATACATTGATTTCTGCCGTCATTCCCAATTCTTCTTTATTTTTTTCCAAGACCGGCTGTACCACATTTTTCAAGAAGCTCTCTACCTGCAAAGGAGAACGCCCTACATATCTCGATGGCTCCATTGCACTTTCTAGTTCTTCTAACGTCAGGTTAAAGGCAGGATCTGCTGCAATTAATTCCAAAAGGTTATTTTCTTTTCCTTCTATTTTTACATTTTTCCCAGCTTCCATGGAAAGCTGACGGATTTTTTCATGCATTTCCTGACGATTGCCACCTTTTTTAACCGCGTCCATCATAATGTTTTCTGTTGCCATAAATGGAAGTTCTGCCATCATATGCTTACGAATTACCTTTTCGTACACAACAAGTCCATCCACTACATTCAGACACAAATCCAAAATACCATCAATTGCTAAAAATCCTTCTGGAATAGACAAACGCTTATTTGCTGAATCATCTAAGGTTCTTTCAAACCACTGGGTAGCAGAAGTAATCGCAGGATTTAATGCATCTACCATCACATAACGAGATAGCGAAGCAATTCTTTCACTACGCATTGGATTTCTCTTATAAGCCATAGCAGAAGATCCAATCTGATTTTTTTCAAATGGTTCCTCCACTTCTTTTAAATGCTGAAGCAAACGAATATCATTGGACATCTTATGAGCACTTGCTGCAATACCAGCTAAAATATTTGCTACTCTAGTATCTACTTTTCTAGAATAAGTCTGTCCTGAAACAGCATAGCATTCTTGAAAGCCCATTTTTTCTGCAATCATAGGATCTATTTTATCTATCGTTTCCTGATCTCCTACAAACAATTCCTGAAAACTTGCCTGTGTTCCGGTAGTTCCCTTAGACCCTAGCAGTTTTAAACTCCCCATAACATATTCTAAGTCCTCTAAATCCATTAAAAATTCCTGTGCCCACAGTGTGGCACGCTTTCCTACTGTAGTAGGCTGAGCGGGCTGGAAATGGGTAAATGCCAAGGTTGGCAATTCTTTGTAGGTATCTGCAAATTTAGAAAGTTCTGAAATTACATTTACTAGCTTCTTATGGACTAGCTTTAATGCCTCATTCATTACGATAATATCCGTATTATCTCCTACATAGCAAGATGTTGCTCCTAAATGAATAATACCGGCAGCGGTTGGGCACTGCTGCCCATATGCATATACATGACTCATAACATCATGACGTACCTGTTTTTCCCGTTCTTTTGCCACGTCATAATTTATGTCTTCCACATGGCCTTTCATTTCACTGATTTGTTCTTTTGTAATAATGGGGATTCCATTTTCACTTAATCCTAGTTCCATTTCTGTTTCTGCTAACGCTATCCACAATTTTCTCCAAGTACAAAATTTCATATCTGAAGAAAAGATATACTGCATTTCCTTACTTGCATAACGCTCTGATAATGGGCTGTTATATTTATCTGTTGCCATGATATTCTCCTTTTACTTATGATATCTTCCACACTATAAGTACTAACGTTCAAAATCTCCGCGAATGTTTTCCGAAGGCGCCTCCATTGGATAATTTCCTGTAAAACAGCCTTTGCAAATAGGAAGTCCTTCTGACATTTCTGTAAGACGTTCTATCGAAAGATATCCCAGACTATCTGCACCTATCATATCTCGAATTTCTTCAAGGGTATGATTATAAGCAATCAATTGCTGACGTTCTGGAATATCGGTGCCAAAATAACAGGGCCACAAAAAAGGCGGTGCCGAAATTCTTACATGTACCTCTGTAGCACCTGCTTCTCGTAGCATTTTAACAATCCGGTCTGAAGTAGTTCCCCGTACAATAGAGTCATCTATCATGATGACACGCTTTCCTTTCACCGCTTCTTCCAATACATTCAATTTCACTCTGACGCTAGATTCTCTATTACTTTGCTTGGGCTGAATAAAGGTACGACCCACATATCCATTTTTTACAAATGCTGTTCCATATGGGATTTTAGATTCCATAGCATACCCTAATGCCGCAGCATTTCCAGATTCCGGTACTCCTACTACTAAATCCGCTTCCACTGGAGAATCAATCGCTAAAAAACGTCCTGCTTTGATTCTGGCGCCATAAACACTTACACCGTCAATATGAGTATCCGGTCTTGCGAAATAAATATATTCAAAAATACATCTAGCTTCTTGTTCCTTTGGTATACAAAGACTAGTATCCGATTGAATGCCATCTTTTGTTATGGTAACTACTTCTCCTGGAAGCACATCTCTAACAAATTCTGCACCCACTGTTTCTAATGCACAAGTTTCAGAAGCAATCATATATGCATTATCACGCTTGCCAATGCAAAGCGGTTTAAATCCATAGGGATCTCTAGCACCAATTAATTTTCTTGGACTCATAACCACAAGGGAAAATGCTCCCTTAATTTTTTTAACCGCACGTTTTACTGCTTCTTCTACGGTTTTAGAATTTAATCGTTCTCTGGCAATATGATATGCAATCACCTCGGAGTCGATGGTAGTTTGAAAAATTGCTCCACTATACTCTAAATCATGACGCAGCTCACTGGCATTGATTAAATTGCCGTTATGAGCCAGTGCCAATGTTCCTTTTACGTAATTTAATACCAATGGCTGGGCATTTTCCCTTGTTGAGGATCCTGCTGTGGAATAGCGGACATGTCCCACACCAATATCTCCATTCATTTGTTCTAATGCATCTTGGGTAAATACTTCATTTACTAATCCCATCCCTTTATAAGAATTGATTTTTCCTTTGGGACCATTGGTTTCGCTAACTGCAATACCGCAGCTTTCCTGCCCTCTGTGCTGTAATGCAAACAATCCATAGTAAATGGTGGAAACTACGTCATTTCCATCAAAATCGTACGCACCAAACACTCCACATTCTTCATGCAGTTCATCTAACTGTGTACCTTGTTCTAAGTTATTGTTATTCATACCGTTCTCCAGTTTCTGCTATACGAATTTTTCTCCAGTTAATAATTCATATGCTTCTTTATATTTATCAACCGTCTTATTTACTACTTCTTCCGGAAGTAAGTAATCACTATCCGGATTCTGCTTTAACCAATCTCTAACAAACTGTTTGTCAAAAGAAGGCTGTGATTTTCCTGATTCATATCCTTCTAATGGCCAAAATCTAGAACTGTCAGGGGTCAGCATTTCATCTCCAAGTACCACCTCACCCATTTCATTTAAACCAAATTCAAATTTCGTATCTGCAATAATAATGCCTTTGCTTAATGCATATTCTGCACATTTCTTATATAACGCAATGGTACAGTCCTTGATTTTTGCAGCATATTCTTTTCCTTTTCCAGGATAGAGCTGTTCTAATATCTCAGCACTTTCTTCAAATGTAATATGCTCATCATGTAATCCCAAATCAGCCTTGGTGGTAGGCGTATAAATTGGTTCCGGTAATTGATCAGACTCTTTCAATCCTTTTGGAAGAGTAATTCCACAAACAGTACCATTTTCTTCATAACTTTCCCAACCACTTCCTGTAATATAACCACGTACAATACATTCCACCGGAAGCATATTTAATTTCTTACATTTCATGCTATTTCCATCAAATCTCTCTTGTTGGAAAAATTCCGGCATATCTGAAACTTCTGTTGAAAGCATATGGTTTGGCACAATGTCTTTTGTAAAATCAAACCAAAACTTAGACATCTGCGTAAGAATTGCACCTTTTTTCGCAACATTGTTTTTTAAAATAACATCAAACGCGGATATTCTGTTGGTTGCTACAATAATAAGATTATCACCATCGTCATATACTTCACGTACTTTTCCTTCTTTAACTGGTTTAAATTCTTGAATACTCATTGTTATCCTCCATTTTTGCTTTCCAGATTTTGTTTTCCTAATTCTGTTTTCCTGATTCTGTTTTCTCTTGTGTCTCAGTTCTAAAATATTCTTACTTTTTTAACGTTCGCTTTGATTATAATACAAGCCCTTTTATTAAGTCAATGACTTTCAATCTCTATGTTCTTTTTCTACTTGTAGAAAATTCTTATCTATTCTTTAAATATTTTGTATAATTTAGCTTTTTTATTAGTATTTCTTATAATTGTTTGCGTTTAACCTAATGGTGAATTTTTGTTTTAAATTGTTATTTCCTCACCCTTTGCTTGACGAATTTCTAATTTTTAGTATAATAGTAATATTCTTATCTTAAAAACGATATAGCCTTAGTTCTACCAGATTTTCTCAGGAGGAAAAAGAATATATGATTGAAAAGAGAAAAGGTTGCAGAATTCCATTTCACCTTACCTTAAGTATCTGTGATTTATACAAACAGGAAGTTCAAGGTATTCACAACCTAGACGCTCCCATTGTGATTACCGATGTTTCCCCATATGGAGTAGGGTTTACCTCTGAATGTATTTTGCCAACACAATATTATTTTAATGCAACTATGGAGGATGAACATGGGCGCATATTTACTACCCCACTTAAAATTATTCGCTGTAGCATCATAGACCATACTCACTACGCTTATGGCTGTAAATTTGTGGCTTTAAGCGAAGAAGAATTTTCATTACTACAAGAATATGTTTTAAAATTTTCTTAACTTGCCGTGGCTAATATAATACTCCTATTTTAAAAAAACCACAGTACCTATCTTTTATTTGATAGTGCTGTGGCTTTTTTATTTCATTTTATTCCTTGATTTTGAATAGTTTCATTTGGCGAACCATGGTTTCAACTTGTACTTTTTGCTCCTGGCTAACTGCTGCTGTTTCTTCTGCCGTAGCTGTGTTACTTTCCACCACTTCGGCTACTTGAGTAATTGCTGTATTGACCTGCTGAATACCTTCTAAATCTTTATTTAGAAGTTGTGCAATCTGTCCCATCTTTTCAGTAGCTATCAAGGCTCCTTCCATCACTTCATTCATACTTTCCTTTGTTCCTTGAGCAAGTTCAACACCAGTTTCAACAGCACTTACCGTTTCTTGAATCAACGCAGTTGTTTCACCTGCTGCATGTTGAGATTCCCCTGCTAATTTTTTCACCTGTTCTGCTACAACAGCAAATCCTTTTCCTGCTTCTCCTGCTCTTGCCGCCTCTATTGCCGCATTTAGTGCCAATAAGTTTGTCTGTGATGCAATATCATTGATAGTTTCTATAATAGTATTGATTTTCTCAGAACATTTTCCTATTTCATCAATTGCCTGCTCTAGCTGTTCCATTTTCTCATTTCCAAGCATCAATGCCTGTCCAGCTTTGGATGAAATGGTAACACAAGATGTGGAGTCTTGTGCATTTCCCTTCATGCTAGTAGAAAGTTCTTCCATAGATGCTGCCAATTCTTCCACAATGCTTGCCTGATTTGTGCTGCTTTGTGCCATATCCTGTGCTGCAACCGAAAGCTGCTCTGCACCTTGATTAATTCGATCTATTCCTAGTGTAACCGTTCCTAATGTATGATTCATGTCTTCTACTATTTTGTTCAAAGAATCCTTGATTGCTTTATAATCTCCTATGTATTCCTTTTCAATAACAATATTGAAATTACCCTGTGCCATTTCTAACAGTGTATGGGAAATTTCACCAATCATATCATTTAAGCTGCTTTTCATGCGAACAATGGCTTCTGCCATAGCTCCTACTTCCGAGTCATCTACCGAAAGCTGTAATTCTTGTTTTAAATCCCCTGCTGCTAAATACTGCATCTGCTCTTTCACTTCTAAAATTGGTCGAAGTAATTCATTTCTGGAAAAACGTAACGTTACTAGTACTTCCATTATTACAAATCCAAATGCCAGTATTAATAAGAACTCGGCTATTACTGCCTGTGTCTGCATCCGTACTATGGTCTTATCCATTCTTGTCTCAATGGCGCTGATTAGTTTATCCGACGTATCATTGATTTCTACTATACTTTCTTCGTATTCTGTTCCAAACACCATGCTTCTTGCCGTTTCAAAATCTTTCTCCTTTGCTGATTCAAAGGCTTTTTCTTCCAGCGGAACCAATCCATTGGATACTTCTGCCACATGATTGATCAGCTCCCATTCCTGATCTGTTAATCCTAGTTTCTTAAGGTTTTCTATTGCATTCTCCCTCATATGGTCTTCATTTATTTCCTTCATATATACATTATAATATTCTTCTTCTCCCGTTACTGCGAAAGACTGCACCTGGTAGGTAAGATTTTTAGATGCCAAGCGATACTGATTCGTATTACGTGTAATCGCCTGTTCCTGCTTTAAGGTACTGACTGCTTTACTATTGGCACCAATTGTTAAAACTAAAAACAAAACCCCCATCACCATTGCAAACACTACCTTCTTCGCAATTTGTTTCATAGAAGCGCTTTGGCTTTTACTTTTCTTAAAAGCATTCTGATTGTTACTTTTCTTACGTGATTTGCCCATCGTTATTACCTCCTTAGAATCTTATCCTGTTTGTTCATATTGTTTCATTATTGTATCTAATTTCCTATTTTTTGTCAATTTCAAACTGTTTTTTATTAAAGTTTTCTTTTATTTTCATATGTCAAAAGAAGTCATTGTGAAAATGCACAATGACTTCTTTTGATTGCTTCTATTTTATAACATTATTACTTGTAGATTCTATTTTGAAATTTCAATATTATAGTTATTATTTTTTAACCAGTAAAGAAGTTCCTGTCATTTCTGCTGGTTGCTTCATTCCCATAATTTCAATTAAGGTTGGGGCAATATCGGCCAAACAGCCACCTTCTTTTAACGTATAAGAGGAGTCATAATTAATTAGAATAAATGGCACCGGATTAATCGTATGGGCTGTAAAACTTTCTCCCGTAGTATAATCTTTTAATTGTTCTGCATTTCCATGGTCTGCACATAAAAACATTGTTCCATCTACTTCTTTTAATGCTGCAACTGCTTTTCCCACACAGGTATCTACTGCTTCTATTGCTGCAATTGCTGCAGATTCCACTCCAGTATGTCCTACCATATCAGGATTTGCAAAGTTGATAATAATCACGTCATATTGTTCAGATTTAATTGCTTCTACCAGCTTAGCGCATACTTCATATGCACTCATTTCCGGCTGCAAATCATAGGTGGATACCTTGGGGGAATTCACAAGAATTCTCTCTTCTCCAGGATTGGGTGCTTCTACTCCACCATTAAAGAAAAATGTTACATGAGCATATTTTTCAGTTTCTGCAATTCTTGCCTGTGTTTTTCCATTCGCTGCTAAAAACTGCCCAAACGTATTGGATAATCCTACTTTATGAAAAGCTACTGTTTTATTTGGAATGGTAATATCATATTCGGAAAAGCATACATAGGTAATCTCTTTTCTTGCTCCTCGTTTAAAACCGTCAAACTCATCCATGCAAAATGCTCTAGTAATCTCTCTTGCACGATCCGGACGGAAATTAAAGAAAACAATGGTGTCCTTATCCTGAATGGTAGCTACAGGTTTTCCGTCTTTGGTTACCACAGTAGGTATCACAAATTCATCTGTAATATTCTCTATATACGATGAAGCTACTGCGTCAATCGCATTCGTTGTTTCATTTCCTTTTCCATTGGCAATCGCCTGATATGCCTGCTCTACTCTCTCCCAGCGATTATCACGATCCATAACATAGTAACGTCCCATAACTGACGCAATCTCACCTACTCCAATTTCTTTCATTTTGCTCTCTAATTCTTCCATAAAACCTTTTCCGGAAGTTGGCGCAGTATCACGGCCATCTAAGAAGCAATGTACATAAACTTTGTCCACACCTTCTCTTTTTGCCATTTCAAGTAAGCCATATAAATGTGTATTATGACTATGCACTCCACCATCAGATAGCAAACCATATAAATGCAATGCTGAATGATTCTCTTTTACCTTCTTCATTCCTTCTAACAATGCTTCATTTTTGAAAAAATCTCCATCTTTAATTTCTTTGGTAATTCTAGTTAGTTCCTGATATACAATTCTACCAGCACCCATATTCAAGTGACCTACTTCAGAATTTCCCATTTGTCCCTCTGGAAGTCCCACTGCAAGACCACTGGCATTGCCTCTTACATAAGGGTATTCCTTCATCAGTTCATCAATATTTGGTGTTTTTGCTTCATACACCGCATTTGCCTCATGCTTTTCATTTAATCCAAATCCATCTAAAATCATCAACACGGTCGGTTTCTTACTCATAATTTTTCTCCTTTTTTGAATCATAATTTTTTCTTTATATGAAGCCGCATACGCAGCTATCTGTCTATTTCATCGGCATCTGTTATATTGCCGTCTGCATCAACTTTAATTCCTGGAGCGGAAATTTCTTCCATAAATTTTAAAATACGCTGTTTTTCCATATCTTCTTCTACTAAAGACGTTTGACAATTCTCTTGAATACAGGGCAAAAATCGAAAATCCATGGTATTGTTCTGTGTGTGAATTACTACTTGGGATACTCCAGTATCCAGTTTATCATCATTAAACCAAAAATTCCCAAGGCTGTAAATAATTGGCTTATTCTTATAATATTCAAATCCCTGAAGACAGTGGGGATGTCCACCTATAATTGCATCTGCACCTGCATCAATAAAGGATTTTCCCAAGGAGTTCTGATCCTTCCCATAATGATTTGTACCTTCTGTTCCCCAGTGAACAAATGCAATGAGCATATCACAGTTATTTTTTGTTTCCTCTATCACAGACACAAATTTATCGGGGTTTAAGGATTTCAATACACCTGGACTTGTACTGGTAGCTTCCTTTGTATAATTGGTGGAACGTTCAATCTGCGTAGCAGAAACCAATGCAATTTTCCTACCATTTGCAATAAAATATACTGGTTTCATGGCTTCATCTAAATTTCTTCCTGCTCCTACATATGGAATATTTCCATGTTCCAATGTATCCAATGTGTCTATCAAAGCATCCTCTCCATAATCATACACATGATTATTTGCAACGGAAACAATATCTGTACCTAATTCCTGAATCACCGAAACTCTGTTGGGATTTGCCCGAAAAGTATACGCTTTCCCCTCTAGTGCTGTTCCTTTCGTACTATATGTAAATTCATTATTGATCATTAAAATATCCGCCCTACGCATCTCATCTCGTAAAGATTGAGAAACACAGGCTGTAATACCACTACGTTGATTATCTAGATAATTGGTAGTACTCCAGCCTTCGGAAAGATTGATATCACCGGTGAAATCCAATACTACACGGGACTTATCCTCACATTCCTTCCAATATATATTTTTCAACATATCACTTTGAAATCCTGTACTCAAACAATAGTCTGTCCACAATACATGAATGGATTTTCCGGTTATTTGATACCAACGTTCTTTATCTTGAATTTCTTGTTTTACTGTTTCTGACAATTGTCTTATCGCGCTCTCACCATATTCTTGAGACACCCACATAAGAAATGTTTCATCTATTAGATATCCTCCAATAAATTCTTTCTTCGCATTATCTAAAATTTCTTCTATATACTCACTTAAATCTACTATCCCCTGTAGTTTTTCCGGTGCTTTTTCTGCCAAATTCGCCTGAGATTGCTCTGCTTGTTGGGTTTGCAATACCGGCTCCGCCTGTTGAGCATACGAGAGGGATTCCATTAACTTTGCAGATTTTGTTTGAACCTCCTTTTTATTGTCGCATCCAAACAAATTGATACTAAAAGTAACTGCTATGAGCAATACTATTCTTTTTCTTTTGTTCATGAAGATTCCTCATCATCATTTTTACTTGTCTTCTGGAATCGTATTCTGTACCACTTTTTTTAATGCATGTGAAATAGCACTTCCAACCACAAAGCATACTGTTGCTTCTATCACACCATTGATTCCTACAAACGCTACAATAAAGGTAACTGGATTTCCTACACCCAATGTATCTGCAAATCCTTGAATATATGATGTTTGATAAAAAAATAATACCAACGTTCCCATAACAAGTACGGTGTTTAATAAGGGACAACAAAGATTTGTAATGACAACAGATAACTTTCTCGTTGCCTTTAACTTAAATAACCCTTGATAAATAAGCCCTGTCAGCCCTCCCACTATGGTACGTGTTACAAAACACACAATAAATGTATAAATAGGGTTAATTCCTAATAGTACCGCTCCAAATGGGCTCATCCCAAAACATTGAATAAAACTGGTGAGACCAAATACCGCTCCTAACACTGTCCCCGCCATAGGTCCTAATACTACTGCGCCTACTGCTACCGGTACTACAATTAGGGTAATATCCACGCCTAGCGTCCTAATGTAGCCAATTGGGGTAAAAGCCATGATTAAAATAATGGCAATTAGCAGCGCCATCTGTACCAGATAAACCGTATTCACTTTCCGATTCTTTCTCATAGTCTCTTCCTCTCTTTTTCAGAATATATTATTTTCGTTTTCTAAGTCACCTGATATTCTTTAGTGCCTATACGAAATCACTTTGAATAATAATACATTTCATTCTATTTTTCAAGAGGTTTTGTTAAATTTTTCACACATTTACTATTTCCATATTACATCATATTTAAATGAAGGATATCTATCAATACTACCCAAGCTAAACCGTAGTATACTACTACTGCCACTAAATCATTAATGGTAGTAATCAAAGGACCCGATGCCACCGCTGGATCAATATTTAACTTTTTGAAAATAATAGGAATAATTGTCCCTGTAAAGCCCGAAATCATCATTGCTACCATCAATGCTGCACCAATGCAGGCAGACGTAGAAAAAGCAAATAGTACTGTTTTTCCCTTTATCAGCCAAATATAAGCACCAATACATAACAAAGCTAATATTCCCAATAATAATCCATTGAAAAATCCCACTCGCATTTCCTTGAACACCAATTGAAGTTTCTGTCGAAAGGAAAGATTTTCATCCATTAGTACTCTTATGGTTACTGCCAATGACTGGGTGCCTACATTTCCGGACATGTCTAAAATCAAAGACTGAAAGCACATGACTAGAGTTAGCTCTGCTACCACATTTTCAAACATCCCTACTACACTAGATACTCCAAGTCCTAAAAACAGTAATACAATCAGCCATGGAATCCGCTTTTTGATACTTTCAATTACCGGCTCATGCAAATCTTCTTCTGCCGTTAATCCACCTAGCATGGCGTAGTCCTCGCCCATTTCTTCATCTACCACTTCCACAATATCCTGAGCAGTAATGACTCCTAGCAAATGATTATTATTGTCTAGTACCGGAATAGAATCTTCCGAATAATCCTTTAATTCGTCAATGCACTTTTCAATGGTTTCTCCTGCATAGACATAAGGATATGAAGTACTGATTAAGTTCTCCAATACCATGTATTCTCTTGCAATAATTAAATCTTTTAAATCGATTGCCCCATAAAAACTGCCATCTGTTTCTTCTACATAAACGGTACCTATATTATCGTTTTCTGCTGCTTGTTCAATTAACACTTTCATTGCCTGACGCACTCCGATTCCACGTCTTATCACAATGAAATTTGTAGTCATTTTACTACCAATTTCATCCTCTGCATAGGAATGAATCAAGGTAATATCTCGTCTAGAATCTTCATCCATCAGTTGAAATAGTTCCTGACTTTTTTCTTCCTCCAGCTCTGCTAATACATCTACTGCATCATCTGCATCCATGGACTCAATAATATCTGCTGCAAGCTCTGAGTCCAATTCTTCAATATACCTTTTTACATCTTCCAAATAAGTAAAAACCTCTGATACCGTTTCTTTTCCTAAGATTCGATATAAGCGTTTTCTCTCTGTTAAGGTTAAATCTTCTAATACATCTGCAATGTCATTTTCATGATAATCTTCCAGCTTTTTTTTAATAATTTCATTAGAAGCATTACTTTTAATAATTGCTTCCAGTTCTTTTTCATAATCCGGTCTTTCCGGTATGATTTCAGAATCTTTCCATACTTCTTTTTCGTTGTTTTGTTCCATTGTTTCTTCCTCCTATTCTCATTCTATCCAAATAAATGATGTTTCATGAGGACGGGAAGTGATGGACATAATAATACTATCGATTTTCTTCTATATTATCTTGAAGCAAGAAGAACCCACAGCCGTTTATATCCATCGCTTCTACTTCGCCCACCACTACTATCACAGCTGTCCATTCTTCTCACCTCTCTTTTCGGTTTTCCATATACAGGGTATTTGTAAGCTATTTCACTATATGCTCATAGTGGACAGTATACCATGTTTGTTTGAAAAGTGACACTATAATTTAATTCTTTTTACACTTGCATTTCAGATTCTTTTCTATTTCTTTCTATTACAAACAGCCATATGGATAAACCACATGGCTGTTTACAAAATCTTTTACTGTAATTTCTATTTTGATAATTCAGATTTTAATGCTACTGTTAATGCTGGAACAATTTTATTCAAATCTCCAACGATTCCATAATCTGCTACATCAAAGATTGGAGCATCTGGATCTTTGTTGATAGCAACAATGATATCAGATTCTTCCATACCTGCGGTATGTTGAATTGCTCCGGAAATACCAATTGCAAAATATACATTGGGACGAACTGTCTTGCCTGTTTGTCCTACCTGTAAATCTTTTGGTTTCCATCCACTATCTACAACTGCACGTGAACAACTTACTGTTCCATCAATTACTTCTGCTAATTCTTCTAACATTTTGAAGTTTTCAGGATTTCCCATTCCACGACCACCAGATACTAAAATCTTAGCATCCATAATATCAACCGTATCTGCAACAGATTTTACAATGTTTAAGATTTCAACATATTTATTATCCGGAGTAAATCCTGGATTAAATTCTTCTGCAACAGCTTTTGCACCCTTATTCGGTTCAATTTTCTGCATAACTCCTGGACGAACGGTTGCCATCTGAGGACGATTATCCGGACATGCAATCGTAGCAATTGTGTTGCCACCAAATGCTGGACGTGTCATTAATAACTGATTATGCTTTTGTTCCTGTGTTGCGCTTGGATTAATTGGGAAATCACCAATTTCAAGTACAGTACAGTCCGCAGTAAGACCAGTTTTTACTCTTGCGGATACACGCGGTCCAAGATCACGACCAATTGCAGTTGCACCAACTAGCATAATTTCTGGTTTATATTTATTAATGGCAGAGGCAAGTGCATGTGTGTATGGCTCTGTTCTGTAATTCTTTAATTCAGGATCATCTATTACAATAACTTTATCAGCACCATATTCTGCTAACTGGTCAGCTAAATTTTTGATACCTGAACCAATGAGAACTGCTGCTACTTCTGTATTTAAATCTTTTGCCAAGTCTTTTGCTTTTCCAAGTAATTCGAACGCGATTCCACTTAATTCATTGTCAATCTGCTCGGCAAAGACATATACTCCTTTATATTCTTCTAAACCCATTTTTTTCACCACATTTCCTTTTTATATTTTAGATTACGTGTTTCTCTTTTAATTTGCTCATGATGTAAGATACAGACTCTTCTGCATCAAGTGTTACTTTTTCGCCAACACCTTTTCTGACTTTATCAGATGCTCGTGCGATTTTAGTAGGAGAACCTTTTAAACCAAGATCAGCATCATCTACATCTTTTAATTCTGCTCTGCCCCATACGGTAACTTCACTGTCATATGCATCGAAAATTCCGCCTGGTGTCATATAGCGTGGAGCATTTAATTCAGAAAGTGCTGTAATTAAACAAGGCATTTTTACTTTTAATTCATGATATCTATCTTCAAACTGACGCTGAACAATTACAAAATCTCCTTCTACTTTGATATCCTGTGCATAGGAAATTACAGGAATATTCAAATGTTCTGAAATCTGTGGTCCAACTTGTGCAGTATCTCCATCAATTGCCTGACGTCCCGTTATGATTAAGTCATATTCTAAATTACGAATTGCGCCTGCAATAGTAGTAGAAGTAGCCCATGTATCTGCTCCGCCTAATACTCTGTCTGTTACAAGAACACCCTTGTCCGCACCCATTGCCATTGCTTCACGAAGCACTTCGTCTGCTTTTGGAAGACCCATAGTAAGTACTGTAACTTCTGCACCATATTGCTCTTTTAATCTTAATGCTGCTTCTAGACCTGCTTTATCATCCGGATTCATGATGGTCAGCATTGCACCTCTATCCAGTGTACCGTCGGGATTAAATTTAACTCCGCCTTTCGTATCTGGAACTTGTTTTATACATACAACGATTTTCACGATAGTTTCACTCCTTATATTTTATATTATTTGCAGTTATTTCAATAATGCACCAGAAATAACCATACGTTGAACTTCAGAAGTTCCTTCGTATATTTCAGTAATCTTAGCATCACGCATCATACGTTCTACATCATATTCTCTAATATATCCGTAGCCGCCAAATAACTGAACTGCTTTTGTGGTAACTTCCATTGCAACTTCAGCAGCAAATAATTTTGCTTTTGCAGCTTCTACTGAATAAGTTCTTTGATTTTCTTTTGCAATTGCAGCTTTGTATACTAACATCTGTGCAGCTTCAATCTTAGTAGCCATATCAGCCAATTGGAATTGTGTATTCTGCTGTGCAGCAATAGAACGACCAAATTGCTTTCTTTCTTTTACATATGCAATTGTTGTTTCTAATGCGCCCTCTGCAATACCAAGTGCCTGAGCTGCAATACCAATACGTCCACCATCTAATGTATGCATTGCAATTGGGAAACCTTTTCCTTCTGCTCCCAACAAGTTTTCTTTGGGAATTCTGCAGTCTTCAAAAATAAGTTCGTATGTAGCTGAACCACGGATACCCATTTTCTTTTCTTTCGTTCCAAAAGAAAATCCAGGTGTTCCTTTTTCTACAATAAAGGTTGAGAAGTTTTTCTTCTTTCTGCCCCTTTTGTCTTCTACTACATTTGTAATTGCAATTACAATATAAACATCTGCTTCTTTACCATTGGTAATAAAGCATTTAGAACCATTTAATATCCATTCCTCGCCATCTAATACAGCTTTAGTCTGGCAACCTTGAGCATCTGTTCCTGCTCCTGGCTCTGTTAATGCAAATGCTCCCAATAATTCACCTTTTGCAAGAGGTACTAAGTATTTTTGTTTTTGTTCTTCATTACCGTAAGTCATAATAGGATCACAGCAAAGAGAAGTATGTGCAGAAACAATAACACCTGTAGTACCACAAACTTTGGATAACTCTTCTACACACATCACATATGTTAAAGGATCACATCCTTGTCCGCCGTATTCTTTTGGAATCGGGATTCCCATGAATCCTGTTTTCTGCATTTTTTCAACTGTTCCTCTTGGAAATTTTTCTGTTTCATCAACTTCCTGTGCAAGAGGTTTTACTTCATTTTCAGCAAACTCTCTAAATAGAGTTCTAGCCATTTCATGTTTCTTATCTAAGGAAAAATCCATGATTTTAACACTCCTTTTTATTTTTTATTATGTTAATTCTACTTTGAATAATCGTAGAATCCAATTCCTGTTTTTCTTCCTAATTTACCAGCACGAACCATTTTCTTTAAAAGTGGATGTGGGCGGTATTTGGAATCTCCTGTTTCGTCATATAATACACCCATAATTGCAAGGCAAATATCAAGACCTATCATATCACCTAATTCTAACGGTCCCATTGGATGATTTGCTCCTAATTTCATAGCTGTATCAATACCTTCTACAGACGCTACTCCATCTGCATAAATTCCAATTGCTTCATTAATCATTGGAATTAAAATTCTGTTTACAACAAAACCTGCTGCTTCATTTACTTCTACTGGAGTTTTTCCAATTTCTTTAGCAATTGCAACAATTTGATCTTTGATTTCGTCTGGGGTATTCTCGCCTTTAATTACTTCAACCAATTTCATAACAGGAGCTGGATTAAAGAAATGCATTCCAACTACAGTTCTATCTAAACCTGCTGCAATTTCTGTAATTGAAAGAGAAGATGTATTTGTTGCAAAGATACAATCTTTTTTACAAATATCCTGTAATTCTTTAAATGTTTGTTTTTTAATATCCATTACTTCAAGTGCTGCTTCTACTACTAAATCACAGTCTGTACAGATTGTTTTAACGCCTGTTGTAATCTTAGCTAAAATCTTATCTGCATCTTCCTGTGCCATTTTTCCTTTTGCTACTCTTTTTAAAAGACCTTTTTCAATATTAGCTTTTCCTCTTGCTGCAAATTCCTCATTAATATCACATAAACATACTTCAAAACCTTCTGTCTGTGCAAACGCCTGTGCGATTCCGGAACCCATGGTTCCTGCTCCAATAATACCAACTATCATAATATGATATCCTCCTTGTGATTTTATAAATTGATGCAGGTGTCCATAAATGACACCTGCCAAGTTTCCTTTTATTTTGAAATTAGTCTCTTTCTACAATTGTAGAACAGCCCATTCCACCACCGATACAAAGTGTAGCAAGACCCTTCTTTGCATCTCTTTTTTGCATTTCATGTAACAAGGTAACTAAGATACGGCATCCTGATGCGCCTACTGGATGACCAAGTGCAATTGCACCACCATTTACATTTACTTTACTCATATCAAACTTCAAGTCATGAGCAACAGCTAAGGACTGAGCTGCAAATGCTTCATTTGCCTCTACTAAATCCATATCATCAATAGTTAAGCCTGTTTTTGCAAATACTTTTTTAGTAGAAGCTACTGGTCCAACACCCATAATAGAAGGATCAACTCCACCAAGTGCTCCTGCTACAAAAGTAGCCATTGGTGTAACACCTAATTCTTTTGCTGCTTCTTCACTCATTACTACAACTGCTGCACCGCCATCATTAATACCGGAAGCATTTGCTGCTGTAACAATTCCGTCTGGTTTAAATGCCGGACGTAATCTTGCGATACCTTCTGCTGTTGTTCCTGCACGAGGTCCTTCATCTGTATCTACTACAACTACACCCTTTTTCTGTTTTATTTCTACTGGAACAATTTCTTCTTTAAATTTACCATCTGCCATTGCTTTTTCACATTTCTGCTGTGAAGTTGCTGCAAATTCATCTAACTGTTCTCTAGTAAGTCCCCATTGCTCTGCAACATTTTCAGCGGTAATTCCCATGTGGTAATGACCAAATGCGTCAGTTAAAGCATCATTTACCATGGTATCTACTAAGGTTGCATTGTTCATTCTATATCCATAACGACCCTGCATTGCTGCATATGGTGCCTGAGACATATTTTCCATACCACCAGCTACAACGATATCAGCGTCTCCTGCCATAATCATCTGTGCTGCCATATTTACACAGTTCAAACCGGAACCACAAACTACATTCACGGTAACTGCTGGAGTTTCAATTGGTAATCCGGCTTTGATAGAAGACTGACGTGCTACATTTTGTCCTAATCCTGCTTGAATAACGCATCCCATATATACATGGTCAACCTTTTCAGCTGGAACCCCTGCTCTATTTAATGCTTCTTTGATAACGATAGAACCTAACTCTACTGCTGGAACTGTACTTAATACTCCACCCATAGTTCCGATTGCGGTACGGCATGCGCCTGCTAAAACTACTTTCTTTGCCATTTTCTTCTTCTCCTTTTTATAAATATTATTTATGTATTCCGTTTCCTCTACTCGCAACAAAAAAATTTGACAAATTGTGCAATATGTCTGTTATTTTTTTAACAATCTTTTTGTAAAAAAAAAGGAAAACAGGATTCTGGATTTTTTTTCTCCACTCCTGCAAGACACTTTTATATAACTCTTGTCTTTCCCTAATTCTCATTCTTGCGATAGATTTATCCTAGCACATTTCTTCTTAAATTGCAAGGACAATCTTACATATTACCGCCTTCTCTTTTCCCTTTTCAGACTACTTTTCCCACTATATTTTGTATGACTTTGTTATATTTTTATCATACTTTTCGACCTTTTTCATGTAACTACTGCTGTTTTTTGTGCAAATTACACAAAAAACAATTTCTTCTTTTTTAATAAAACACATGATTTCCTATCACATTTCCTTCTATAATTCCGGTATTTGTCCTAAAACAGAGGTGATTTAATGCAATCTTTCTTCCTAATACTTCCTCTGCCGCTTTCCTGCATCATTCATTTGCCTCTGATGTTAGTACCAATGTCAATCGTCCGCTTCCCACAGGTGAAATAAGTGCTGACCGCAAAACTATATGATATCTTATTTTAAGGCTATTTTGTGAAAAATAATATGTTTTTTTCAATAATGATAGAAATAACTGTGAAAATGCTATATAATATATATAAAGGAGGTGTTCCTATGCGATATGTAAAAACTAGTCAGCTACAACCAGGTATGCGCCTAGCACGCCCTATTTATAACAAACTTGGCGTTCTTTTATACGAGCGCAATACCATGCTTACGTTACAAGGTATTGCCAGCATTGAGAAGTTTGGACTTTGGGGTATTTATATTCTAGAACCCGCGGAACCGGTGCCTCCACTTTCTAAGGATGACCTTGAATTCGAACAATTTCAGACTGTTTCAACCTTTCAATTAAAGGATGATTTGGTTCTGTTATTAAATGGAAGGGCACCAAAACATTTACTCCCACTGGCTCAACAAATAATACGTAAATTTGGTTCTCTGAATCATAAACTGAATTTTTCCACAAATTTAAGAAGCACCGCTGATTATGTCTATAAGCATAGTATTAATAGTGCTATTCTTGCAGCTATGATGGTACAAAAACTACATTATTCTTATGCTGAACAAGTTGCTATTGTATTGGCAGCTCTATTACATGATGCCGGTCTTTTATTTGTTCCGGATGAAATTTTGGAAAAGGGTGATATGCTTCTTTCCCCTGACGAACGTCGTCTTATTAAGAATTGTATGGAAAAGGGCTACCAGTCGCTGCACCCAGAATATAATGATTACAAATTTCCGGAACTTACACTGCAAGTTCTAGGGCAAGTGATTCGAATGGAACATAACATTAAGATTCCATTAGACAAAAGTGTTCCTCTTTCTAATGGAACTCATGTAATTCATGTTACTAGCAAATTTGATGATTTGACATCTATGAATTTAGATCAAGAACCTATTTCCGAAGTAGCGGCTCTTGAGTTTTTTAATGCTCATCCTGACTACTATCCTATTTCTTTTGTAACAGCACTTACAAAATGCATTCACATTTTACCCGCTGGGCGATGTGTTGATTTTTCAAATGGATTAAAAGGCATAATTGTGAAAGAAAATTCTTGGAATTTTACACAGCCTACTGTTGTACTATTTTCCAATAATCAGCGAATTGATTTTACAAATACGGAGGTAGCACTTAATTTTCAAATCAAGGATATTATGAAGACCATGGATACTAGAATTCCGGTAGATACTGAGACTCTTAAAAAGTATGTCACAGACCAACACACATCTGACATGACAAAGAAATATTTTAATAAACGCAAGCTGTTATTAGCCACAGGACAAACCATTTATTGATTGATTCTCTAATAAAAACAGCCTCAGGTTCAATTTACATCAACCTGAGGCTGTCGCTATTTAATTACGATAGCCGTCTGGGTTCATACTCTGCCATCTCCAAGAATCTGCACACATCCGTTCAATACCATATTCTGCTTCCCAACCTAATTCTGCTTTTGCTTTTGAAGCATCAGAGTAGCAGGTTGCTATATCTCCTGCACGTCTTGGTTTTACTTCAAACGGAATTGCTTTTCCAGATGCTTTTTCATACGCTTTCGCCACATCTAGTACACTATAACCAATTCCAGTTCCAAGATTATAAATATTTACGCCTGATTTATCTTGTATCTTCTTTAATGCTTTTACATGACCTTTTGCTAAATCAACTACATGGATATAATCTCGCACTCCAGTTCCGTCTGGGGTATCATAATCATCACCAAATACACCTAAGCATTTTAGTTTTCCCACTGCTACTTGTGCAATATAAGGAACTAAATTGTTTGGAATTCCCTTGGGATCTTCTCCAATCAGTCCACTTTCATGTGCTCCAATTGGATTGAAATAACGAAGTAATACAACATTCCATTCCGGATCTGCTACATGAATATCAGTCAGAATCTGCTCTAACATTCCCTTTGTCTGTCCATATGGATTTGTAATGGTTCCTTTTGGACATTCTTCTGTGATTGGAATAAATGCAGGATCCCCATATACGGTTGCAGAAGAGGAAAAAATAATATTCTTCACTCCATGTTTACGCATGACATCACATAGTATCAATGTTCCTGTAATATTATTATGATAATACTCTAGTGGTTTTGCCACTGATTCTCCTACTGCCTTTAATCCCGCAAAATGAATAACACTATCAATCTCTTCTTTTTCAAAAATTTCTTCTAATGCAGGTGCATCTAAAATATCAGCCCGATAAAATGGTACCTTGGTTCCTGTGATTTTTTCAACTCTTTTTACTGCTTCTTCACTGGAATTCATTAGATTGTCTACTACAATTACATCGTACCCTGCCTGAATTAATTCAATACATGTATGACTTCCAATATATCCTGCTCCACCTGTTACTAAAATTGCCATAATGTCTACCTCCTTAAGAATGTTTCACATTTTGTTATATCATAATATTTATCTTTGTTGAAACTTTTTTATTGGCAGTTTTTAATGATTTCTTCCAACTGAGCCCATTTTTGCTCCATGTCTGCAACTAACTTCATCTGTGTTCTGCACCGATCTAAGTTGTGACCTTCTCTGTGAATTTTGAAATAAGTATCTCCTTGAAGGTGATCTGTTAAGAAACGCATTCCACATTCGTACGTCATAACCTTGGCACCCATAGGAAGCATTGCTAACTCCATCTGAGTCAAACTGCCTTGACATCCTTTGATAAAACCTTTTGCATACAATTCAAATAAATGTAAATCACAGCTTATCTTGGATAAATCACGCTCATCCTCATCTCCGGTACTTGCTCCAAATCGAATAGAATCTCCAAAGTCATTTACTGCAAGTCCTGGCATTACCGTATCTAAGTCAATGACACAAATTCCTTTTCCGGTGGTTTTATCCATCATAATATTGTTGAGTTTTGTATCATTATGTGTTACACGTAAAGGCAATTTTTGTTCTGCCAGTAATTCTCCTAAAATTCTAGAAGTTTCTTCTCTTTCCTTAAAGAAAGCAATTTCTTCTGCCACTTCACTTGCACGTCCACATACATCCGCTTCTACTGCTTGTAAAAACACCTGATATCTAGCTGCCGTATTATGAAATCCTGGTATCGTTTCATGTAATTTTGCTGCCGGATAATCAGAAAGCTGCTGTTGGAAATTACCAAATGCAACTGCACTTTCATAAAAATCTTCTTCTGATTCTACCCTGTCGTAGCTGACAGCATCTTCAATCATATTGTATAGCCGCCAATATTCTCCATCATCATCTATATAGAAACTAGCACCTTCACACGTTGGTATCACCGTAAGTGTTTCTCTTTTTATATCTCCACCTGCTGCTAGAATCTTTTTTTTCAAAAAGGATGTGACGCCTTGTATATTTTCCATTACTTCTTCTGGATTCGTAAAAATACTTTTGTTCATGCGCTGTAAAATATATCGTGGATTTCCTTCTACTAAAAAGGTATCATTGATATGACCACTTCCATATTCTCTAATTTCTCTGCATATTCCTTCTGTTTGAAAATGTTCTATTATTTTTTTTGTCTCTTCTAATAATTGTTTACGTTCCATTACCTTCTCCTTATAAAGTCTATTACAGCTATTCTATGTGTCCATCTTAACAACTGCAATAAAACATGAATTTTTCTAATTCTTACTTAGACTACTTAAAATTCTTCTGGGTACAATCCTTGTTTTTTTAAGTTAGAAATTGCTTCAACAACCATGGCTTTGTCTTCCCTGTAAGTTACACCATACCATTTATCGGAAGATGTTAACACTTGTACTGTAGCCTTTTCCTGTTTCAGCAGTTCATCTACTGCAAATGGAAGGAAATATTCTCCCTTCAAAGGATTTTTACTTAAGTCTTTCTGTAAAAATCTAGTAAATCCCTGTTCTAATTCAGACAAAATACTTTCTGAAAATCCCCACATATTCATAGACACGGTGCTATCCATAGAAAGCTCTGTCCAAGTTTCCCCATCATTTTCAGTATATAATGCCTTGTCTTGACGCTTCTCAATATGAGTACGTTCATGAATATCAGTTAAGAATCCCTGTTGATCTGTTTCGCAAACCCCTCTTGCCACATGACCATTTTCTGTCAATGTATTCTTTAATGCATATCCCACCATAGTATAACGATATTTCTCATCATCTTGATGACTAACCAAATATTCATAAATCACTTTATATGCGTGTTTTCCATAATAATCATCTGCATTAATAACTGCAAATGGGCCATCAATTACATCTTTACAGCAAAGAACTGCATGACCTGTTCCAAATGGTTTTTCTCTTCCTTTGGGAACTTCAAATCCTTCCGGCAATTTATCTAGTTCCTGATAAATATATTCCACCTTAATTTTCTTTGCCATCCGGTCTCCGATAGTTTCCTTAAACTGAGCTTCATTTGCCTTTTTTATAATAAAAACTATTTTTTCAAATCCTGCTTCTATTGCATCATAAATGGAAAAATCAATAATAATATGTCCTTGTGCATCAATGGGGTCAATTTGTTTCAATCCACCGTATCTGCTTCCCATTCCTGCTGCCATAATAACTAATACTGGTTTATTCATGTTTATGTCCTCCTTATGGTAATTTCTTCTTGTTCTATGAACATGATAATACAAAAAAAAGGTTCTGTATTTGCACAATTTTTTTGCATTTTTGCACTATTGTGTGGTAAAATGTACTTATCTATAAATAACATATCAGATAATGATTTGAAATTATATTTTGTTTCATGTGGTTTCAAATTGCTACCGTATGATTCGTATCGTTTTTTATCAGGAAGGAGTTTCTATGGGATTTTATAAATATTCGTTGGATAAACTTTTTTTCATTCCTCAAATTATTACTATTCACTATTTTGAATATGAAAAAGACTTTATTTTTGATGGTGAATCTCATGATTTTTGGGAATTTCTCTGTGTAGATAAAGGTGAAGTATTAGTTACTGCTGACAAAACCAAACATCTATTAAAAAAAGGAAATATTATTTTCCATAAGCCCAACCAATTTCACTCTGTTGCTACAAATGGAATTATTGCCCCCAATCTTGTGGTAGTTTCTTTTGTCTGCCCCTCTCCTGCTATGAATTATTTTGAAGATAAAATACTCCAACTTGGAGAACAAGAACGCCGTCTTCTAGCAATGGTGATTTCCGAAGCTTCCAATGCTTTTTCAACGCCCTTAAATAATCCTTATACCACACGCCTTGAAGCAAACCCCTATAGAGCACCAGGTGCAGAACAAATGATTGAACTTTCATTAGAGCACTTTTTGATTTCTCTCTATCGGATGGGTCGACAGCTTGAAACCAATCCTTTACTTTCTAAATCTGTAAAATTAAAACGCGATGAAGAAATTTACAATCATATTATTGCCTACATGGATCATCATATCTGTGATACCCTGACTGTAGAACAAATTTGTCATGATAATCTCCTTGGGCGCTCACAGTTGCAAAAATTATTTCGCAATAAATCCAATTGTGGAATTATTGACTACTTCTCACAGATGAAAATCACTTATGCCAAAGAATTGATACGTGAAAAAAATTTCAACTTCACCCAAATAGCTGATTTTCTAGGGTATACTTCTATTCATTACTTTTCCAGGCAGTTTAAAAAAATTACTGGCATGAATCCTTCAGAATATGCATTATCCATTAAGGCTCTTTCTGAACGTAAGCCTGAATAATACATCACCCTATTGACTATTTGAAAACTTCAGCCTTTACTTAATATAAAGACCCAGAAAATTTAATCTTCTGGGTCTTTATTTTCATACCTGTTAAAACCTATTTATACTCTTGATAAATATTCACCTGTTCTTGTATCAATTTTAATAATATCATCTTGTTCCACAAATAAAGGTACATAAACCGTTGCATTTGTTTCTACTACTGCCGGTTTTGTTGCACCTGTTGCAGTATCTCCCTTAAATCCTGGTTCTGTATCAATAATACGCAATTCAACAAATAACGGTGCTTCAATTGCAAATACATTTCCATTATGAGAACATATTTTAACCATTTCATTTTCTTTTACAAATTTGAGTGCATCCTGAATTGTTCCTTGATCTAGTGCAAACTGCTCATAAGTTTCAACATCCATAAAATAATATAAATCTCCATCTGAATATAAGTATTGCATGTCTGCTCTTTCAATACGCGCTTGTGGACATTTTTCTGTTGGACGGAATGTTTTTTCAATTACTCCACCATTTTTAATATTCTTTAATTTTGTTCTAACAAATGCTGCACCTTTACCTGGTTTTACATGTTGGAATTCAATAATCTGAAAAATATTATTATCTAACTCTATGGTAATACCATTTCTAAAGTCTCCTGCTGAAATCATTCGAATTTCCTCCTTAAATTATTTATGGGCGTATTCCGCCCACGTACTTGTTTCTATTTTATACTATAAGAACAGATTTTTCAACCTTTTTTTATTTACCAATCTGACACCTTTTTTATTTACCAATCTGACGTTTTTCAATCTCACTAATTAAAGCAATCCTGTCCTGATGTCTTCCACCCATAAATTCTGCTTCCAAATATGCCTTCACAATGTCTTTTGCCAGTTCATTTCCTACAATTCTAGCGCCCATTGCAATAATATTAGCATTGTTATGTTCTTTCATTAAATGTGCTGTTGTTATATCTGAACATACTCCGCAGCGTACCCCATTTACTTTATTGGCCGCCATGGAAATTCCTACACCGGTACCACAAATTAAAATTCCGCATTCTGCCTCTCCAGTAACTACTGCACGTCCTACCTTTTCTCCATAATCTGGATAATTGCAGCTTTCATGACTGTCTGTCCCTAAATTTAATACCTCATGCCCTAAATTTATTACGTATTTCATAATTTCCATTTTTAAATCTGTAGCTGCATGATCATTTCCAATCGCAATTTTCATTATTGTTCGTGTTTTTCAACACTTCCTCTCTTTCTTCATTATTTTCTCAATTTTATTGTCTTTTATTTCTATAATAAAAAAATAATACAATCTTTTCCAAATACCGTTTCAACACAATTTGAATTTCTTCCTTAGGATGAATAGGTTTTGTTAAAATAGTACGAATTCCGGCACGATTTGCACCATATACATCTGTAAATATTTGATCCCCTACAAACAATGTATCCTTGCGTGTGGTTTTCATTAATTCCATTGCCTTTTCATATCCTACGCGTTTTGGCTTTCCTGCCTTGAAAATATAATTCACCTGTATTTCATCGTTAAATGACTTCACTCGTGGTTCTTTGTTATTAGACAGCAAGCAACACTGGTAACCTAATTCCTTTAGTTGTACAAATAGCTGCTTTGCTTTATCATCTGCCGGTTCACCATGGGGAACTAAGGTATTGTCTATATCAAAAATAACTCCCCGATACCCTTCTTGATATAATCGTTTAAACTCTATTTCATACGCAGAATCCAAATATTCTCCTGGATATAATTTGTTTAACATCTAGTTTCTCCTATTGAATTTATATTTCGTAAATAGAAATTATCTTTCCCACCCTACAAAAGTATATCATGTTACAATCATTTTCTGCAAGTATTTCTGCAAATGAAAAAGAATCCTGCCTGAAGGATTCTCCACCACAGTGTAATCTTCGCGGAGCATTTTTTATTACATAGAAAGCATTTTCCTATGTAATAAAAAAAGGCTCGAAACAGCATTCAATTGCAAACTGTCTTGAACCTTAAATATTAAAATTCTGATAAAGAGGCTCTTTTAGAGGTTGCTCCAGTGACTGAGATTGTCTGCTGGTACCCACAAAAAATTGATATTGATGCAACAGTTGATCTTTTTGCATATCAGAAATAGCCCGCTCCATATCTAAACTTTCCAAGGAGCTGTCTTTTCCCTTCAGCTCATAAGTTTCCAACGGTTTATACTGCTTCGCGTAATCACCAGTATCTGTCTGAGAGCGCTTTTTTTCTTCTATTATTTCTTTTGAGCCTATTGGTGAAATAATTTTTTCTTGCTGACGCTCTATTTGTTGTGCGGAAACACTTTGTTCCTCTGCACTTTTTGTTACATTATAATTATATAACCCTGTATAGGGACGAATTCCTGATATATTCATTCTATCACCATTCCAACTCAGTTCAAGATTCCTTTCTTGATTACCTCATCATTTCTTTCTCAACTATATATCGGAATAATTCCTCTTTTCTTTAGCTATTTATCTAATATTTTCTTCAATTCACTCATAAATGTATTAACATCCTTAAATTCTCGATACACCGATGCAAACCTCACATAGGCAACGGGGTCTAGGCTTTCTAGTCTGTTCATCACAATTTCGCCAATCTGAGAACTGGAAATTTCTTTTTCTTCCCGATTGAAAATATCAACTTCAACTTCATCTATTATTTTATTAATCTGAGCTGCTGATACTGGACGTTTATGACATGCTCTAAGAATACCTGCCTCAATTTTTTCACGGTCATACTGTTCTCTGTTATTGTCTTTTTTTATCACAATCAAAGGAATTGTCTCGATTTTTTCATACGTAGTAAAACGTTTTCCACATTCATCACAAAGCCTTCTTCTACGAATGGAATTATTATCATCTGCAGGTCTAGAATCAATTACTCTGGTGTTATCACTGCTACAAAATGGACACTTCATTGGTTTTTCCTCCGATTTCATGTATTCATTCTAGTATATCTTGCTTATCCAGAGTTGTCAATATTATGGTTTTTCTTGAGTTTCCGTAGTTTTATCCACAGAACCCCGATTTTATTACCTTCGTTATAAACAACTTTTATAAAATG
>JAVVUO010000022.1:0-49022 GCA_036653135.1 Lachnospiraceae bacterium | reverse complement strand
GTCTGAATTGCATCCACTTCTTTCTGCGTTTTTGCTGTTTCCTTTAAATTTTTCAAATGCTTTTTGATTCGTTTCTGCTTTGCGTGAGTGACTTTAGGTGATAGGATGTATTCTGATTCCAAAATCTTGGAAACAGAAGAAGTAGATATTGAAATTCCTTCATGTTCCGCAAGCAATTCCGTATAGTGTGTAAAGTTTGCATTATAGTATTTTTGGCGATAACGATCTATCACGATTACCTTCACATCATCATTAATTGTATTGGCTGGTTTGCGACCTTTGTTTCCGTGTATGAAGTACTCTTTTCCTGATGCATTGTAACCAGCAAGCATACGGTTGATGTGCCGTACAGTACAACCTAATGTAAGCGCTGCTCTTTCTTTATTTGGATTGGGATGGTCTGCAAGACCTTTGATAACTTCGTATTTCTTCTGTTCATCCATTGTAAGTATAACCTTTCTGATAATAAATTCCTCCTGTCCTGAATAGATACACAGGAGTTAGTATACCATAGTTGGGACATTTCCCCTTGGGGTATATAAAGACATTATCATAAATGGTTCATATAAAGATGGGAAAAGTAGTAAAAAGGACTTGACACAACGAGATTATACTTATATAATGATTTAGCGTGCATACAAATGTACGTTGATAAATATTACAGGAGGTGAAAAGAATGCCAACATTTAACCAGTTAGTAAGAAAAGGAAGACAGACATCTGAAAAAAAATCTACAGCACCGGCTTTGCAGAAAGGATATAACTCCTTGAAGAAACGCCCAACTGACGCTTCAGCACCACAAAAGCGAGGTGTTTGTACTGCAGTTAAGACTGCAACTCCTAAGAAGCCTAACTCTGCTCTTCGTAAAATCGCCAGAGTACGTCTTTCTAATGGAATCGAAGTAACAAGCTACATTCCAGGAGAAGGTCATAACTTACAGGAACATAGCGTTGTTCTAATCCGTGGTGGAAGAGTAAAAGACTTACCAGGTACTAGATACCATGTTATTCGTGGAACCTTAGATACAGCAGGTGTAGCAAATAGACGCCAGGCTCGTTCCAAATATGGTGCTAAGAGACCAAAAGACGCTAAAAAATAAATTTTAGCAGACAATAGTATCACAGCAAGTGTAGAATCTTATTAAATACAAGTTTAGTAAGCTGGAACTATGGTTAGTGTTGGAAAGCGCGTAAGCGTACATTCTTTAAAATAGATAAATTTCCGCACGAAACACATTAGAGACACATGTGAGTACCGTTGAATTAATCGAAAAAAGGTAATCTTATTGAATATTAGGTTCAATAAGTCAGCAAAGTAATCTTATTGAAAGCATTCAATAAGCAGAAAGATGATTAAGGAGGGAAGCGACGTGCCACGTAAAGGACATACCCAAAAAAGAGACGTATTAGCAGATCCAATGTACAACAATAAAGTGGTTACCAAACTTATCAACAACATTATGTTGGATGGTAAAAAAGGTGTAGCTCAGAAAATTGTATACGGTGCATTTGACAAAGTTGGAGCAAAGACTGACAAGCCGGCAATTGAAGTATTTGAAGAAGCAATGGTGAACATCATGCCATTACTAGAGGTAAAGGCAAGACGTATCGGTGGAGCAACTTATCAGGTACCTATTGAAGTTAGAACAGACAGACGTCAGGCTTTAGCACTTCGTTGGTTAACTATGTACTCTCGTAAAAGAGGCGAGAAGACCATGGAAGAAAGACTGGCAAATGAAATCATGGATGCTGCAAATAACACAGGCGCATCTGTAAAGAAGAAAGAAGATATGCACAAAATGGCAGAAGCAAACAAAGCGTTTGCACATTATAGATTCTAATAGAATCCATCATGTATGCTATACGAAGTGTAGGATTTTTGTTTAGAGAATTTAGGAGGAAATAAACCTTGGCTGGAAGAGAATATCCATTAGAGAGAACCAGAAACATAGGTATTATGGCGCATATCGATGCTGGTAAGACAACATTGACAGAGCGTATTCTTTATTATACCGGTGTTAACTATAAGATTGGTGATACTCATGAAGGTACTGCTACCATGGACTGGATGGAGCAGGAACAAGAAAGAGGTATTACCATTACTTCCGCCGCCACTACATGTCACTGGACACATCAGGAGAACTGCAAGCCACAAGCAGGAGCTGAAGAACATCGTATCAATATTATTGATACTCCGGGACACGTTGACTTTACAGTTGAAGTTGAGCGTTCACTCCGTGTACTTGACGGCGCCGTTGGTGTCTTCTGTGCAAAGGGTGGAGTAGAGCCTCAATCTGAGAATGTATGGCGTCAGGCGGATACCTACAATGTACCAAGAATGGCATTTATCAATAAAATGGACATTTTAGGTGCAAATTTCTACGGAGCTGTAGAACAAATACAGACTCGTTTAGGTAAAAATACAATTTGTCTTCAGTTACCAATTGGAAAAGAAGATGAATTTAAAGGAATTATTGACTTATTTGAAATGAAAGCGTACATCTATAATGATGATAAAGGCGAAGACGTTACAGTTGTTGATATTCCAGAAGATATG
Organism: Lachnospiraceae bacterium; assembly: GCA_036653135.1. Classification (GTDB taxonomy): domain Bacteria; phylum Bacillota; class Clostridia; order Lachnospirales; family Lachnospiraceae; genus Petralouisia. Next base: position 46,466 of record JAVVUO010000022.1, on the reverse strand, counting down.
AAAGATGATGCAGAATTATATCATGGTGAGTTAGTAGAGAAAATCTGCGAATTAGATGATGATTTGATGATGCAGTACTTGGAAGGCGAAGAGCCATCTGTTGAAGCATTGAAAGTAGCATTGAGAAAAGGAACATGCGAATGTACTGCAGTTCCGGTATGCTGTGGAACTGCTTATAGAAACAAAGGGGTTCAGAAATTATTAGATGCAGTAATCGATTTTATGCCTGCACCAACAGACATTCCTGCTATTCAGGGTGTTAATTTGGACGGTGAGGAAGAAATGAGACATTCTTCTGATGAAGAACCTTTCTCAGCATTGGCATTTAAGATTATGACAGACCCATTTGTTGGTAAATTGGCATTTTTCCGTGTTTACTCAGGAAGTGTTAATTCCGGTTCTTATATCTTGAACGCAACAAAAGGTAAAAAAGAACGTGTGGGACGAATTCTTCAGATGCATGCTAACAAAAGACAGGAATTGGAAAGAGTTTATTCCGGTGATATTGCAGCAGCAGTTGGATTCAAATTTACCACAACCGGAGATACTATCTGTGATGAACAACATCCAGTTATTTTAGAATCCATGGAATTCCCAGAACCTGTTATTGAATTGGCAATTGAGCCTAAGACAAAAGCTGGTCAGGGTAAAATGGGTGAAGCTCTTGCAAAACTTGCAGAAGAAGATCCTACTTTCCGTGCACATACCAATACAGAAACTGGTCAGACTATTATTGCAGGTATGGGTGAGCTTCATTTGGAAATCATTGTTGACCGTCTACTTCGTGAATTCAAAGTAGAAGCAAACGTTGGTGCTCCACAGGTTGCTTACAAAGAGACATTTACAAAGCCAATTGACCAGGAATACAAATATGCAAAACAGTCTGGTGGACGTGGACAGTATGGACACTGTAAAGTCAGATTTGAGCCAATGGATGCCAATGGAGAAGAATTATTTAAATTCGATTCAGCCGTAGTTGGTGGTGCGATTCCGAAAGAATACATTCCAGCAGTTGGTGAAGGTATTGAAGAAGCTACAAAAGCAGGTATTCTTGCAGGATTCCCAGTAGTAGGTGTTCACGCTACTGTATATGATGGTTCTTACCATGAAGTGGATTCTTCTGAAATGGCTTTCCATATTGCCGGATCTATGGCATTTAAAGAAGCAATGAAGAAAGCAACACCTGTACTATTAGAGCCTATTATGAAAGTAGAAGTAACTATGCCAGAAGAGTACATGGGAGATGTTATTGGTGACATTAACTCTCGTCGTGGACGTATTGAAGGTATGGATGATATCGGCGGAGGTAAGCTGGTTCGTGCATTCGTTCCACTTGCTGAAATGTTTGGTTATTCTACGGACTTACGTTCTAAGACACAGGGACGTGGTAACTATTCCATGTTCTTTGAAAAATATGAGCAGGTACCTAAATCTGTTCAGGAAAAAGTTATTTCTACAAAAGCGGATTAAAGCATAGAAACTACTTGAAAAATCAGTGGTTTTCTAATATAATTATGAATAGAGAGTAACTTTAATAATAAAAAAAGAAAGCCCTAAGGGCATAGAATTAAGGAGGACGTTATAAAATGGCTAAAGCTAAATTTGAACGAAACAAACCACATTGTAATATTGGAACTATTGGTCACGTTGACCATGGTAAGACAACTTTAACAGCTGCTATTACCAAAACACTTGCTGCAAGAGTAGCAGGAAATACAGCTACTGATTTCGAAAACATCGACAAGGCTCCAGAAGAAAGAGAAAGAGGTATTACAATCTCTACTTCTCACGTTGAGTACGAAACAGAGAAAAGACATTACGCACACGTTGACTGTCCAGGACATGCTGACTATGTAAAGAACATGATTACAGGTGCTGCACAGATGGATGGAGCTATCTTAGTAGTAGCTGCTACTGACGGAGTTATGGCTCAGACCAAAGAGCATATCTTATTATCACGTCAGGTAGGTGTACCTTACATCGTTGTATTCATGAACAAATGTGATATGGTAGACGATGAAGAATTACTTGAATTAGTAGAAATGGAAATCACTGAAATTTTGGAAGAATATGAATTCCAGGATTGTCCAATTATCAAAGGTTCTGCATTAAAAGCTTTGGAAGATCCAAGTGGAGAATGGGGCGATAAAATCATGGAATTAATGGATGCTGTTGACAGCTTCATTCCAGATCCAATTCGTGCAACAGACCAACCATTCTTAATGCCAATCGAGGATATCTTTACAATTACCGGACGTGGTACTGTTGCAACTGGTAGAGTAGAGCGTGGAACACTTCACGTAGGAGAAGAACTTGAAATCATTGGTATCAAAGAAGAAGTTCAGAAAACAGTTATTACCGGTATTGAAATGTTCCGTAAGTTATTAGACGAAGCACAAGCTGGTGATAATATTGGTGCATTACTTCGTGGTATTCAGAGAACAGAAATCGAAAGAGGTCAGGTTCTTGCAAAACCAGGTTCTGTAAAATGTCATAAAAAATTTACCGCACAGGTATATGTTTTAACAAAAGATGAAGGTGGACGTCATACTCCTTTCTTCAACAACTACAGACCACAGTTCTACTTCAGAACAACTGATGTAACTGGTGTATGTGATTTACCAGAAGGCGTAGAAATGTGTATGCCTGGTGACAACATCGAAATGACAATTGAGTTAATTCACCCAATCGCTATGGAGCAGGGTCTTACCTTTGCTATCCGTGAAGGTGGACGTACTGTAGGTTCAGGACGTGTTGCTACAATTATTGAATAATTATTGCGTTAGAATGAAATAAGTTTTATTATATTTCGCAATCCTTTAGAAATAGAGGATTGCGATTTTTTTCTATAAAAATAAAAAGCTCCAAAGAATTAATATTCCATGAAGCTTTCTTAACGTTAATCAGCTTTTAGCACATTGCTGCACCGTCTACGGAAAGAATGGCACCGGTAACATAGCTTGACATATCACTTGCTAAAAACAAAATGGCACTGGCAATTTCTTCCGGTTCTCCGATACGATGTAAAGGAATGGAACGAATCAATGGCTGAATCATTTCATCTGGAATAGCAGCTACCATATCGGTTTTGGTAATTCCTGGTGCTACAGCATTTACGCGGATATTATCTCGTCCAAGTTCTCGGGCAAGGGACTTGGTCATGCCGTTAATTGCATATTTAGAAGCAGGATAAGCGCAGCCGGCAGGTTGACCATAAAGGCTTACCATAGAGCTGATATTGACAATTACGCCGCCACCTTGTGGTTTCATAATTTTAGCAGCAGCCTGACTGCAAATAAAAGCAGAATTTAAATTCAAATCTATAGTGCGGTTGAAGTCCTCTGGATCATAGTTATAAATAGGTTCACTTGCAGAAACACCAGCATTATTCACTAAAACATCCAAACTTCCAAATGTGTTTTTGACTTTAGCAAAAGTGTCGGCAACAGCAGCAGGATCCATTAAATTGGGATAAAATCCTAAAGTACGTTCTACATAAGAATTATCTTTTTCTTTTAAAAGGGCTAAGGCATGGTCTACGGTTTCAGACCGAGAACCTAGCAAAGCCACATTTGCTCCATTTTTCAGAAATGTTTCTACAGCGGCAAATCCAATTCCTCTAGTTCCTCCAGTTACAATAACTGTCTTTCCTGTTAACATAAAAACCTCCTTTGAAATAAATGGTAGATGAGTAATTGTAAAGTTCAATCATATAAAATGATATACATACTTATTATAATATATTTGAAAAGAATATATAAGCTACAAAATTTTAAAATTGACTATTGACAGTAATTTCGTAGATATTTAGGTGTAAGTGCCTATGGAGAAAACAGAAAAAATGTGGTACAATAAGGAAGTTTCAAGAATAGTTACAAAGGATAATAGATAAGGCAAATAAGATAAAGGGAGTGTAAAGATGAACGAAAAGAAAAAAGGATGGTTTAGTACCATTGTAGTATCTTTGATGGCAGTGGCATTTATTACAGTCGCAGTTTTGGTTCTATTTATTCCACAGATAGAAATTAAAGATATTTGTTACTTTTGCTGTGGAGTTGTGGTGATTTTGGGAATTTACATGATTGTACGGTATTTTATAACAGAGGGATATCAAAGATTAAATGAATACGGTTTTTCAGAAGGAGTATTATTTGTATTGGTAGGAATCTGTGGATTGATTAGTGCAGAAGGTATGGCACATTCCTTTTTAACAGTATTAGGGTTTGCTTTACTGCTATCGGGTGTCATTAAATTACAATATGCGTTGGATTTAAAATGTATGAATGATAAATTCTGGATGGCTTTTTTTATAATAACGATTGTATTGCTAGGATGCAGTGTATCTATTGTATTAAAACCATTTTCAAATATGGATTTTTACCAGAATTTTACTTGTGTGATTTTATTGCTAGATGGTGTGGCAGCACTGGTTAATATTATCTATTTGAATCAGCGGACAAAAGCCTATCAAAAAATGCAGAAAAATCAAGAACAAAGACAAGAAAACATACAGGAAGATAACATACAAGAAGATAAAATACGAGAAGATAAAATACAAGAAGACAAAATACAAGAAGACAAAATACAAGAAGATAGCATGCAAGAGGACTTGCCAGTGGCACAGCGTTCCGATGTGGTTTTAAGGATGCAGGATGGAGTTTTGCAGGAAAAATGAAAAAGCATATTGCTTTTTACAAAGGATAAGAATATAATAATAAAGCAATATATGGTGTGCTAGATAATAAAGCACACCATATATTGTGCTTAAAAACAGATAGGAGGAAGAAAAATGAAGATTATTAAAAGAAGTGGAAAAGAAGTAGGATTTGATGTTTCTAAAATCATAGATGCAGTAAAAAAAGCAAACATAGAAGTGCCTGAAAATGAACAGCTAACCCAAAACCAGATATTAGACATTACAAAGAGGATTACTCAGTTCTGTGAATCTATGGGACGTACCTACAATGTGGAAGAAATTCAGGATTTGGTGGAAAATCAGTTAATGGAAGAAAAAGCATTTGGGGTAGCCCGTAAATATATTACGTACCGGTATAAGCGTGCGCTAGTTCGTAAATCCAATTCCACAGATCAGCAGATATTAAGTTTGATAGAATGTAACAATGAAGAAATCAAGCAGGAAAATTCCAATAAAAACCCCGTGGTAAACAGTGTACAGCGTGACTATATGGCAGGAGAAGTAAGTAAAGATATTACAAGACGTTTTCTACTGTCTGACAAAATTATTCGGGCACATGAAGAGGGTATCATTCATTTTCATGATGCAGACTATTTTGCACAGCATATGCACAACTGCTGTTTGGTAAATCTAGAAGATATGCTTCAAAATGGTACGGTAATTAGTGAAACTATGATAGAAAAACCCAAGAGTTTCTCTACGGCATGTAATGTGGCAACTCAGGCAATTGCTCAAATTGCAAGTTCACAATATGGCGGACAAAGCATTACCCTATCTCACTTAGCACCGTTTGTAGAAGTGAGTCGGCAGAAATTAAGAAAAATTGTGCGGAAAGAATTTAGCAGTGCAGGATTAGAATTAAAAGAAGAAAAAGTAAATGAAATCGCAGAAATGAGAGTAAGAGAAGAAATCAAAAGAGGAGTTCAGATGATTCAGTATCAGGTTATTACCTTGATGACAACCAATGGACAAGCTCCTTTTGTTACGGTATTCATGTATTTAGATGAAGTAGAAGAAGGGCAGACTCGTGATGATTTAGCCCTTGTTATTGAAGAAATGCTCTGTCAGAGAATTTTGGGAGTGAAAAATGAAAAAGGAGTATATATTACACCGGCATTTCCAAAGCTCATCTATGTGTTGGAGGAAGATAATATTCATGAGGGAAGCAAATACTGGGCATTGACACAGCTTGCTGCAAAATGCACAGCAAAACGTATGGTACCGGATTATATTTCAGAGAAAGTCATGAAAGAAAATAAAGAGGGAAATTGCTATCCTTGTATGGGATGCAGATCTTTTTTAACAGTATACAAAGATGAAAATAACAATCCTAAGTTTTATGGAAGATTTAATCAAGGGGTGGTAACCCTCAATTTAGTAGATATAGCGTGTTCAGCAGGAAAGGATATGCAGCAGTTTTGGCAGATTTTAGAAGAACGCTTGGAACTGTGCCGTGAGGCACTGATGTGTCGTCATAATCGCTTAAAAGGAACACCATCTGATGTAGCACCCATTTTATGGCAAAATGGTGCATTGGCACGTTTGAAGAAAGGAGAAACCATTGATAAATTGCTATATGGAGGATATTCCACCATTTCTTTAGGCTATGCAGGGCTTTATGAATGTACTAAATATATGACAGGAAAAGGTCATACAAATCCAAATGCTACCCCCTTTGCATTGAAGGTTATGGAACACTTGAACGATGCCTGCAAAAAATGGGCAGATGAAACCAATATTGCATTTAGCTTATATGGTACTCCACTGGAATCCACTACCTACAAATTTGCAAAATGTCTTCAAAGACGTTTCGGGATAATAGAAGGTGTTACGGATAAAAATTATATTACCAATAGTTACCATGTTCATGTAACGGAAGAAATTGATGCATTTAGTAAACTGAGTTTTGAGGCACAGTTTCAAAAACTCTCTCCGGGAGGGGCAGTAAGCTACGTGGAAGTACCCAATATGCAGAATAATCTAGAAGCAGTTATAACAGTCATGCAGCATATTTATGAAAATATCATGTATGCAGAATTAAATACGAAAAATGATTACTGCCAAGTCTGCGGCTATGAAGGAGAGATTAAGATTGTATCCGATGAAGATGGAAAACTTATCTGGGAATGTCCTAATTGTCAAAATCATGATGAGGACAAAATGAATGTAGCCAGACGTACCTGCGGTTATATAGGAACACAGTTTTGGAATCAAGGACGAACACAGGAGATTCAAGAACGTGTCCTGCATTTATAGAAAGGATATTTATGAATTATGCATCTATAAAGAAAACGGATATTGCAAATGGAACAGGAGTGAGGGTGTCCTTGTTTGTTTCCGGTTGTACACACCACTGTAAGGACTGCTTTAATGCACAAGCCTGGGATTTTCAATTTGGACAGAAATTCACAGAAGATACCCAGAAAGAATTATTAAAAGCATTGCAGCCAAAGTATGTGGAAGGATTAACCTTACTAGGTGGAGAACCATTTGAACCTCAGAACCAGAGAGGTCTGCTGCCTTTTTTAAAACGGGTTAAAGAAAGTTATCCACAAAAAAGTATCTGGTGCTATACAGGATACTTGTTGGAAGCTTTATTGAAGGAGAGCAGGGCACGATGTGAAATAACAGATGAGATGCTAGCTCTTATAGATGTGCTTGTAGATGGAGAATTTATAGCGGAGCAAAAGAACATTTCATTAAAATTTCGAGGTTCCCAAAATCAAAGAATTATAAATCTTCCCCTAACTTTAAAACAGGGGAAACTGATTTTTTTAGTTTGACTACCATAACATGTTTCCATGGTGCCTTTTGTGTGTGATACCATTGATACCTCATTGCAGGGAAATGAACCATTAAAACTAAGCAAATGAAAAAACATTTTAGAAAGCATAAAAAGAAAAGCTTGTTCATATAGTATAAGAAGGATGCTTGAAATTGTGTAAAAATAGTAGTAGAATGGGACAATAGTAATGTAAACCCTAGAAATGAGAAAAACAGAGGAAACAAGATGAATAAAAAGGGACACACGAAAACGATAATCATAGGAAGTACCATTGGTGTTATTGTGCTTCTAGCAGCAGTATACTTTGGCATGACATTTTATTTTAAAAATCATTTTTTATTTCGCACCGAAATAAATGGTTGGAAAGTAGGTGGCATGAGTGTAGAAAAAGTAGAAGAAAAAATTGCAAAGCATGAAGACGATTACCTTCTTACGGTTTTTGATCGGGAAGGGCAGAAGGAGCATGTATATGGCAGAGATATTAAGTGTAAATATGCTCCAGATGGTTCCATAGAAAAGGCATTGAAGAAACAGAATCCTTTTGGATGGATTGCATCTGTATTCAAAGATACAGAAGAAAAAGTGGCAGTTACCATGAACTATGAAGAAGATTTGATTTCTGGTGCAGTATCAGCTATGAGCAGCTTTCAGGAAGAAAACATCAAAGAACCAGTGAGTGCTAAAATTGTACTAGGAGAAGACGGCTATCAGGTAGAGCCGGAAACACTGGGAAGTCATCTGATTTTTGAAAATGTTCTGGCAAAGGTGAAGATGGCGGTTTCTAAGGGCGAAGAATCAATCACGCTAACACAAGAGGACTACCAAGGTCCAGAATACACCGTGTCCAGTGAAAAAATCACGAGTGCGATGGATATCATTAATAAATATATGAATGCGGTGATTACGTATCAAATGGAAGGAATTCAAGAAGAACTTGGAAAAGCACAATTACAGAAATTTATTACAGTAGGTGAAGATTACAGTGTTTCTATTAATGAGGGAGAAATCACAAAATATGTACAGAATCTTGCAAGTAAATACAATACTTATGCAGATAAACGTTCTTTCCAGACATCTTCTTCTGATACCGTGGAAATTGGAGGCGGTGACTATGGATGGATTATTAATAAATCGGAAGAAGCAGCACAAATCAAAGCAGATTTAGAGGCAGGTCAGCCAGTGACAAGAGAAGCTAAATTCTCTCAGCGTGCGTTTGTGGATGGCGCAGACGATATTGGAAAGACATATATTGAAATTGACTATACAAAACAGCACTTATGGTATTATGAAAATGGTTCACTGGTTACTGAAACGGATATTGTGTCCGGTAATATTAACCGAAATAATGGTTCTCCAGACGGAGTATTTAAAATTGTATATAAGGATAGTCCAGCAGTACTGCGTGGGGAGAACTATGAGTCAAATGTAACCTATTTTATGCCTTTTGCGTATAATGTTGGAATTCATGATGCCTCTTGGCGCGGAGTGGGAGAATTTGGTGGAGAAAAATATAAAACCAATGGTTCGCATGGATGTATCAATGTGCCATTGCAGGCAGCAGAGACTATTTTTAAAAGTGTAAAAGTAGGGACACCTGTGATTGCATATTACCGAGAACCAGTTACTTTGTCCGCAGAAAATTGCAGAATCTCCAATGCATACTCCTATGTAAAACCAGAGAAACCAACACCATAGTGAATGCTGAAACAGGAGAATTTAGAAAGATATAGGGAATTAGAAAGATATAAGGAATTAGAAAAGTAATAGGAATTAGAAAGAGATAAGGAATTAGAAAGATATAGGGAATTAGAAAGATATAGGGAATTAGAAAGATATAAGGAATTAGAAAAGTAATAGGGAATTAGAAAGAGATAAGGAATTAGAAAAGTAATAGGGAATTAGAAAAGTAATAGGGAATTAGAAAGATATAAGGAATTAGAAAAGTAATAGGAATTAGAAAGATATAGGGAATTAGAAAGAGATAAGGAATTAGAAAGAGATAAAAATCAGCCACTGCACTAATGGTAACGTTAGTACAGTGGCTGATTTTAAGATTATGATTCCCAGCGTCCACTTGCGCCACAAGGAAGCACTAAACCATTAGAAGAAACTGGAAGACCAATTTCTTGAGCATCTACCAAACCAGAATAGGATTTTAACTGAGTACCTAACATATAAGCTAAAACAGCAGGCTGCAATCCGGTGGTGTAAGAGTTAATTAAGAAAAATAAAGGGGTTGGAGATAAAAGTTGTGCGCATAACTTTATCAAGGGATAAATGGCATCTTCAATTTTCCAAATTTCTCCTTTGGGACCACGTCCATAAGAGGGAGGATCCATAATAATGGCATCATAGTGATTGCCGCGGCGAATTTCCCGTTCTACGAATTTTACGCAGTCATCTACAATCCAGCGAATAGGCGCATCTAAAAGACCGGAAGCGGCTGCATTTTCTTTTGCCCAATTTACCATACCCTTAGAAGCATCTACATGTGTAACACTTGCTCCGGCAGCGGCGGCAGCTAAAGAAGCACCTCCGGTATAGGCAAATAAATTAAGTACTTTAATGGGTCTTTTGGCATTTTTAATTTTAGCACTAAACCAATCCCAGTTAACGGCTTGTTCCGGAAAAATCCCGGTATGTTTAAAGCTAAAGGGTTTTAAATGAAAAGTCAGGGATTGATAGTGAAGATCCCACTGCTGTGGCAAATCAAAAAATTCCCATTCTCCTCCACCGTTTGTACTTCTGTGATAGTGTCCATTCATGTTATTCCAACCCTTGTGAGTTTTGGGAGTATCCCAAATAACTTGTGGGTCAGGACGGACTAAAAGATATTTATCCCATCGCTCCAGTTTCTCTCCCTTGGAGCAGTCAATTACTTCATAGTCTTTCCAATTATCTGCAATCCACATAATATGTGTCCTTTCTTTGTGTGAAGTTGTGTCGTATTATTTATTATATAGCCGGAAAAAAGTATCGTCAACCTAAAACGTGAATTCCCTTGGAAAGACAAAATATAAAATTTCTTGCAAAGGAAGGGTTATTCTCGTATAATAAAAACTATCAATGTGAAAAAGGAAGGAAAAATTATGATTAATGATATACACATAGGACCACTAACACTTCATATGTATGGACTTATGATAGCAGTTGGATATATGAGTGCATTTCTTATTAGTGAAAAAAGAGCTAAAAAACAAGGATTGAATCCTGATATTTTATACGGAATATTTTGGTGTGCAGTGCTTGGAGGAGCATTAGGAAGTAAAATTTTATATTATTTGGTGCATATAAAACAGGTAATTCAAGATCCTTCTATGATACTCAACTTTCAAAATGGCTGGGTTGTATATGGAGGAATTATTGGCGGCGTGGTAAGTAGCTGGGTATACTGTCATTACAAGAAAGTGAACTGCCTTCACTATTTAGACTTAGTACTTCCGGCAGTAGCATTTGCACAAGGCTGTGGAAGAATTGGCTGTTTTTTTGCAGGGTGCTGCTATGGAAGAGAAACAGAATCATTACTGGGAATTACTTACTGGCAGTCAAATTTTGCACCCAATGGAGTAAAGCTAATTCCTACACAGATTTATTCCAGTATTGGGGATTTTGGCATAGCCTTTCTTTTAATGGCATATGCAAAAAGAAAGCCAAAAAGTGGAAGAGTGGCAGCGGTATATTGTATACTATATAGTATAGGAAGGTTCTTCATTGAAATGCTGCGAAATGACTACCGTGGAGAAATCGGATTTTTGTCTACCTCACAGCTTATTTCTGTGTTAATACTAGCAGTGGGAATTGTGTTATATATTTGGTCAGGAAAGCAGAAAACAGAATAGATTTTATTCATGACAAAAGAGCTGCATTGCAGCTCTTTTACAATTTCATAAAAATTTTCTTCTGGAAAATAGGAAAAATGGAAAACTTATGAATATTTTTCCTGAATTTTCAAATACTAAGTTTAGATTTTAACTAATGAAAGTAAATTAGTAATAGATTAAGATGGAGGAAAATAACGTGAAAGCAACGGGAATTGTTCGTAGAATAGATGATTTAGGAAGAGTGGTAGTACCAAAAGAAATAAGGAGAACCTTACGGATTCGGGAAGGGGATCCCTTGGAAATATTTACAGATAGAGAAGGGGAAATTATTTTAAAAAAATATTCACCTATTGGAGAATTAAGCCAGTTTTCAGGACAGTATGCAGAAAGTCTTGCGCAATATACCGGCTGTTTGATATGCGTTACAGATAAAGATCATGTAATTGCAGCAGCTGGAACCGGAAAAAAAGAATTTGAAGGAAAGCCAGTAAGCAAGCAGTTAGAAAATGCAATTACAGAGCGAGAAAATATTATAGCACAAAAAGAGGATCCCGATTTTATTAAAATTACATTGGACGATGCCGGAGAATTTAGGGCTCAGGTAGTATGCACTATTATTTGTGAGGGAGATGCGATTGGCGCAATAGTACTGTATAGTAAGGAAGAGAAGGGGAAAATTTCAGATACAGAATTAAAGCTTGCAAAAGTAGCAGCAGGATTTTTAGGAAGACAAATGGAACAATAGTAAGAAACGCTGAAATATGAAAAAACAATCTATTCCTATGGTATCATGGGAATAGATTGTTTTTAAATTCGGATTTTGACAGTTTTCTAAAAATGTAAAAAATGTGAAAAAGATAAATAAAATTTCGGTTGTAAGACACTGTATTACATGATAAAATGAAAGGTATCAGACAATAGCATAAGGAGGATACAAAATGAAAAAATTCATTAACGATGCATCTCAAGTAGAGGAGCAAATGATTCAGGGAATGGTAAAAGCATATCCGGAGTATCTTAAAAAATTGGATTGTGGCAATGTAGTAGTCCGTGCTAAGAAAAAAGAAGGAAAAGTAGCATTGATTAGTGGCGGCGGAAGTGGTCATGAACCAGCACACGGCGGATATGTGGGAGAAGGAATGCTTGATGCAGCAGTAGCAGGAGCAGTATTTACCTCACCTACCCCAGATCAGATTTATGAAGGAATTAAAGCAATTGCAACAGATAAAGGTGTACTTATGGTTGTTAAGAACTATACCGGTGATGTTATGAATTTTGAAATGGCAGCAGAAATGTGTGAATCAGAAGGAGTTTCTGTAAAATATGTAGTAACCAATGATGACGTAGCGGTAAAGGATAGTCTTTATACTGTGGGACGCAGGGGCGTTGCAGGAACGATATTTGTACATAAAATTGCAGGTGCATTAGCGGAAACAGGAGCAAATTTAGACGATGTACAGGCTATGGCACAAAGAGTAGTAGATAATGTAAGAACCATGGGTGCAGCAATTCAGCCATGTATTGTTCCAGCAGCAGGAGAACCAGGATTCCATTTAGAGGAAGACGAAATGGAAATTGGAATTGGAATTCATGGAGAACCAGGTACTCATAAAGAGAAGATAAGACCAGCAGATGAAATTGTAGATATGTTATTAAAACAAATTTTAGATGACATTGATTATTCAGGTAAAGAAGTTGCAGTGATGGTAAATGGTGCAGGGGCAACTCCATTGATGGAATTGTTTATTATCAATAATCGTATCGCAGATGTATTAGCAGAAAAAGGAATTAAAGTATATCGTACATTTGTAGGTGATTATATGACTTCTATTGAAATGCAGGGATTTTCTATTTCACTCCTTCGCTTAGATGATGAGATGAAGAACTTACTAGATGCAAAGGCAGATACTCCGGCATGGAAGTAAGGAAGAGCATTAGAAAGTAATAAAAAGCAAGAATGAACATTGGAAAGTAAGGAAAAGCATTAGAAAGTGAAAAAGTAATAGGAAGTAAGGAAAAGCATTAGAAAGTAATAAAGTAATAGAAAGTAAGGAAAAGCATTAGAAAGTAATAAAGTAATAGAAAGTAAGGAAAAGCATTAGAAAGTAATAAAAAGCAAGAATGAACATTGGAAAGTAAGGAAAAGCATTAAAAAGTAATAGAAAGCAAGAAAGAGCATTAGAAAGTAATAAAAAGCATTAGAAAGTAAGGAAAAGCATTAGAAAGTAATAAAGTAATAAAAAACAAGAAAGAGCATTAGAAAGTAATAAAAAGTAATAGAAAACAAAAAAGCAAGAACAAACAAGAACGAACATTAGAAAGCAATAAAAAACATTAGAAAGCAAGAAAGCAATAAAAAGCAAGAACGAATATTAGAAAGTAAGAAAAAGCATTAGAAAGCAATAAAAAGTAATAGAAAACAAGAAAGCAATAAAAAGCAAGAACGAACATTAGAAAGCAAGAAAAAACATTAAAAAGTAAAAAAGTAATAAAAAGTAATAAAGCAATAGAAAGTAATAGAAAGCAAGAAGAGCATTAGAAAGCAAGAAAAAACATTAAAAAGTAAAAAAGCAATAAAAAGTAATAGAAAACAAAAAAGCCATAAAAAGCAATAGAAAGTAAAAGGCGTAGGAGAAAGACAGAATGGCAGATGGTAGAAAAGTAATTGAAATAATAGAAGCAATTGGAAATAAGATGGAAGAAGAAAAAGAATTTCTTACAGCATTGGATCAACCAATAGGAGATAGTGACCATGGAATTAACATGGCTAGAGGGTTCAAAGAAGTGATTAAGAAATTACCAACACTAGAATCCCAAGATATAGGAGCCGTGTTAAAAAGTGTAGGAATGACATTGGTTTCCACGGTAGGTGGTGCTTCTGGTCCCTTATATGGCTCAGCTTTTATGAAAGCAGGAATGGCAATGGCGGGAAAGACACAAATGACATTACCAGATTTTTTAGAAGCAATAGAAGTAGCAATAGAAGCTGTAAAACAAAGAGGAAAGGCAACAACAGAAGAAAAAACAATGCTGGATGCTATGATTCCATCGTTAGAAACGATGAAAGAAGAAGAATCTCAAGGAGCAGATAAAAAACAAGTATTGGAACAAGGTGTCAAGGCTGCCTGGCAGGGAGTAGAGCACACCAAAGAATTGATTGCCACTAAAGGACGCGCCAGCTATGTTGGAGAGCGAGGAATTGGTCATCAAGATCCAGGAGCAACTTCTTATAGCTTTTTGCTAGAAGTAATTGCAGGAATGATATAAGGAGGCAGGGAAATGGTTGGAATTGTAATTGTATCCCATAGTATGAAACTTGCAGAAAGCGTAGTGGAACTTACTGCTATGATGGCTCCTAATGCGAATATTGCAGCAGCAGGTGGATTAGAAGATGGCAGTATGGGAACCAGTTTTGAACGAATTTCCACGGCAATAGACAAGGTAGATACTCAAGACGGAGTATTGGTTCTCATGGATATGGGAAGTGCTGTTATGACCACGGAAATGGTACTGGAGATGATGCCGGATAGAAAAATCAAGATGGTAGACTGCCCACTGGTAGAAGGCGCAGTGGCAGCCACAGTAAGCACATCTTGCGGAAATAGTTTTGAAGAAGTATTGGAGGAACTTTCAGATACAGCATCCTTTAAAAAGCTAGGATAAAGGCTGCTGCCATAAGTGAAAGGAAACAAACAGTCAAATCATACGCTGGAAAAGGACACATAGATAGAAGAATCATTCTATTCTGTGTGTTCTAGAACCAGTAATTTTTTATAAAGCATATCAATGGCAAATGCGCCTAGTGGTGCAGTAAGCAATATTGCCATTACTGCTACAGTTAGAACAATCTCGCCACAGGCAAGTCCCATACTAAGGGGAATTGCACCGATTGCTGCCTGCACGGTGGCTTTTGGGCAGTAGGCAACCATACAAAACAGCTTTTCATGGAAGGATAATTTTGTTCCCAAAAGGCATACAAAAACCCCCAGCATACGAATAAGCAAGGCAGCCATAATCAGTACCACAACAGCAAATCCGGCAGATAAAGAATAACGGATATTGACGGCGGCACCCACTAACACAAATAGTAAAAGTTCTGCTGCTACCCATAGCTTGGAATACTTTGCAGACAGGCGAATCGCCACAACTTCACGTTTTTTCTGTAAGGTAATGCCCATTGTCATAACTGCAATCAGTCCAGAAAAGCTAATCATCCCTGTTAGATGTTCTTCTAATACCACCAGTAGAAATGAAACACTTAAGAGAATAATAACCTTGGCACTGTCTCTTATATGAATCCATTCAAATAGTACAGACAGCACCAAACCACACACAGCACCGCCCATAATACCAAGAACAATGGAAATGGGAATACGAGAAAAATCCGCAGCAGAAGCATTTCCTGTGACTGCAAATCCAGTAAAAGAAGTGAACAGAACAATTACAAAGACATCATCCACCGAGGCACCCGCCATAATCATTTGTGGGATGCTATTGTGTTTGCCATAACCTTCCTCCATCAGTTTTAACATCTTGGGTACAATTACAGCAGGCGATACGGCGGCTACCACACTGCCCATAATTGCCGCGTCTAAAATGCTGATACCCAAAAGTCCCGGTGCAAGTAATATCATGCCTATTATCTCAAAGCAGGCAGGAACAAAACATAAGAGAACAGCAGGTCTTCCAACTTTTTTAAGGTCAGCCAAATCCAAATTTAATCCAGCTCTTGTTAAAATAATAATCAGTGCAATCTTGCGTAAATCAGGTGAAATGGAAAGAATGCTTTCATCAAGTAAATCTAAGACATAAGGACCTAGCAGAATGCCAGTGATGAGCATACCTAAAAGGGATGGCAGCTTTAGCTTAGTGCAAATCCCACCAAGAATAATACCACATAAAAAAATAAGTGCTAAACTTAATAACATAAAAATCTCCTTCCTTACAGAAAAAAAGCCAATGATTCTGCAATAAAAAATGCAGAAGTCATTAGCTTAATAAGCGGTTTTGGTTTCCCAAGGGAGAACTTCATTCCCATTTTGGTATTCTATCACAACGTTTAAATTTATGTCAAGGGGGGATGAATTATTTTCTGTTTTCCCTGTACTGCACCGGTTCCATATCCGCATCTAATCCACGAAATTCATATCCATCATTGGAAAGTTTTTTCAAAACAGACGGCAGGGCATTTAAAGTGGCATTTTTACCAGCCGCATCATGCATTAAAACCACAGGTTCATGAAAAGCCGCTACGTTAGAACAGATATTGTCTATAATATTTTGGGAGGTAGTGAGGTTGCTTCCATCACCAGAACTTACATTCCAATCATAATAAATAAAACCTCTGCGCTGCATTTCAGTAATAATACTATTTACTGTATCCCTAGAACCATTGGTACTTCCACCGGGAAAGCGAAACAATGTGGCGCGCTGCCCTGTAGTCTCGTACACCCAGTTATAAACTTGTTCAAAATCGGCTAAAAAAGCATCTACAGATTTATATATTTTGCCATAATCATGACTATAAGAATGAAGGGCAAGGGTATGCCCTCGGTCTACAATTTCCTTCAAGTAGGCAGTATAGGTGGGGTTGTCAGTATGCACCACAAAGAAAGTTGCTTTAACATGGTACTCATCCAATAAGTCTAACACTTTTGGTGTTAAGTCGGAAGGACCATCATCAAAGGTTAAATAGACAACTTTTTCCAAAGAATCCTGAGGAGCTTTCTTGTCAAAGAAAGCTTGTGAATAAAGATCTGGATACTTCGTCTGGTCGCTGCTGGCATCTGCCTTATCAGAATCATTTTTGTCCTTGGAATCAGAAGTATCCAACAGGTTCTGGCAGTGGGCTAACTGGGTAGTTAATTCTGCAATGTAATCCGTTTGACCGGCAATGTAAGAGTCTTTTTCAGCTAATTGAGCGTCTAAATTGGAAGTATCTGTGGTTAGATGGCTATTTTGGGATTGTATTTTTTGGTATTGTGTATTTAGCTTCTGATTGTTATTTAGAAGCAGGCCACAAAGAACCAAAAGACAAAATCCAGAAACCAGTGATAAAATCAATGGTATTTTTTTCATAATAATCTCCTTTGTGTGTCATGATAGTAGTAAAATAGTCCGTTATTAGTATACAAAAAGGCGGGAGAAACTGCAAGGAGATTAAATAAATCTTAAGAAAACAAGACGACTTGTATATTTTCAAGGAACAGTGTAAAATAAAATCATGCAGTATAGTATGAAGTAAAAGGAAGAAACAGATGGATGAAAAATTTGTAAGAACCGGTCTTCTAATTGGAGAAGAAGGATTGGATAAATTAGAGCATGCAAAGGTAGCAGTATTTGGAATTGGTGGAGTTGGAGGTTATGTGGTAGAAGCACTGGCAAGAACCGGAGTGGGAACACTAGAATTAATAGACCAAGATGTGGTAAGCGTATCCAATATCAATCGTCAGATTATTGCCACTACAAAGACCGTGGGACGGTCTAAAACAGAGGTTATGAAAGAACGAATCTTGGATATCAACCCCAAGATAAAAGTAATAACCCATGAATGTTTTTTTCTGCCGGAAAATGCAGCAGAATTTCAATTTGAAGAATATGACTATATTATAGATGCAGTAGACACTGTAACAGCAAAGATAGAACTGGTAGTCAGAGCCAAAGAAGTGGGAAGACCTATTATTTCCAGCATGGGAGCTGGGAACAAGCTAGATGCAGGCAAGTTGGAAATAACAGACATTTATCAGACTCTGGTATGTCCGTTAGCACGGGTAATGCGAAGAGAATTAAAGAAAAGGAATATTAAGAATCTAAAAGTAGTGTATTCCAAGGAAGAACCACTAACGCCAAAGCAGGAATTATCAGATGAATTTAAGCGTGTGATACCTGGAAGTGTGGCGTTTGTGCCGGCAGTGGCAGGTCTATTAATTGCAGGAGAAGTAATCAAGGATTTAATTATGGAAGGAAAGGGAGAATAAAAATGAAATTTATTCATATAGCAGATGTACACCTTGGAGCAAAACCGGATAAAGATAAGCCTTGGGGAGAAGCTCGGGCAAGACATAGCTGGCAGGCATTTACAGAGGTGATTACAAAAGCAGAGGAGACACAGACGGATTTACTGCTGATTGCGGGAGATTTGTTTCATCGTCAGCCACTGCTCTTGGAATTAAAAGAAGTAAATTACCAGTTTTCACGGTTGACTCACACACAAGTTGTGTTGATTGCGGGAAATCATGATTATTTGAATCCAAATTCTTACTATAGAACATACGTATGGGTACCTCAAGTACATGTATTAAAGAAAGAAGAAATTGACTATGTTGAACTGCCTATGCTAAGAACTAGAGTGTATGGGCTTAGCTATTGGCATAGAGAACTTCCAAAACCCCTGTATCAAAACATAGAAATGGAAGAAGGGAGCTTTATCAATATTCTTCTTGCTCATGGAGGAGATGAAAAGCACATTCCATTTCGTGTCAATGATTTTCAAAAAAAATCCTTTGATTATGTGGCATGCGGTCATATTCATAAGCCCATGCAGTTCGTGGAACATCGTGTGGTTATGGCAGGAGCACTGCAGCCCATTGACTGCAATGACACAGGAGAACATGGTTTTTTTCAAGGAGAGATTTCCCAAGATAGCTGCAGGGTTACATTTCATCCTCTAAGCTACTGTGAATATGTTCCTCTGAGTCTAAAAATAACAGGAGAAAATACCAGCAGTGGAATAGAGGAATTTGTTGCGTCAAGAATACAGCAATCGCCTAAGCATCAATTATTTAAGGTAATCTTAAATGGATTTTGGGATGTCAATGCACCCATAGATATTAAGGGAATAGAAACGCTAAATCGTGTAGTGCAGGTTATTAGTCAATGTAGACCGGAATATGATATCGAACGCTTGAAGATACAATATGAAGACCAGCTGTTGGGAAGATATATTAAAACATTAGAGGAAAAAGCACAGAATGCACAAAAAGAAGGCACTCAAAATGAAATAATTCAAAAGGCACTCTATTATGGAGTGGAAGCACTTCTAGAAGTGTAGAAAGCAGTCAGGTTACTATTCACAGCCACTAAAGAAACTGTTGGGCTGCACCTTGGAACAGTTGCAGCTCATTTACAATAAGGAAAACATATGAAAATCACACAGATACAAATAAAAAATTTTGGAAAACTTCATCAGATGAATATTCGTCCATTATCCGGAATCAATGTAATTTATGGACAGAACGAAAGTGGAAAATCAACGCTGTATCAATTTATTACCGGTATGCTGTTTGGAATGGAAAAACAGAGAGGGAAATCCGGAAAAAATGATAATTACCAACGATATGAACCTTGGGATGGCAGTTCTTTTTATCAAGGAGCGTTGGTATTTGAAACGGAAGGAAAATCTTTTTTTCTGGAACGTAATTTCTATCACAAAGAAAAATCCGCAAAATTAGTAAGCCAAGGAGATTTAGAAGAACTTTCTGTGGAACATGGAGATTTGGAAATACTCTTAGGGGGAATGAAAAAAGACACCTATGAAAATACATACTGCATTGGTCAGGCAGCAATTGAAACTAAAAAAGAATTTGCAGAAATACTGCAGAATTATTTTATAAATATCTCGCATACCGGAGAAACAGATATCGATTTAACCGGTGCAAAAAAGAAATTAAAACTTCATCAAAAGGAAGTAGAACAATGGTATCAAAAAGAGGTGGCAGCTCGAAGGGAAACAGAAGAAAAGCTGTTTTTGGAGGAAAGGCTGATTCGCAAAGATACAGAACAGTTAGAAGAGCAGTTAAGGCAAATGAAAAAGGAAGGCTATGTGCCTAGAACAGCAGAAATGCTAGAGCAGCTAGAAGAAGTTCCATTGGAAAATGAGAAAAACATAATGTTGGAATATTTGTGCAAAGAGCGGGAAGAAAAACAGCAGCGTCATTACCGTAAGAGTACATTATGGGGAATGATGATTATGGCAATGGGATTTGTGGGTGCATTGTGGAATCTGTTTGGAAATCATTTAGTACAGCAGCATGGACTTGGAAAAATTATATTAGAACTGGTATTTGTGGGAATGTTCCTATGTGGAGTTTGGATTGGGGTGTATTACCAAAAGAAACAGCGTCAAATTTCAAAGAGGATTCTCGAACAGGAAAAAGGGGAAGAAGACGACCCTAAGCTCAGCTCAGAACGTCAAAGAGAACAGCAGGAAAAAGAGCAGTGGGCAAAGAAACAGGCAGTAGTGGAAATGCTGCAATCTCAATTATGGGAGAAGAAAACATACTTGATGAACTTAAAAGAAGAGCTTGCGGAAGGTGCTAAGCCCAGTGAAAAAGAAATAGAATTAGGGGAACAGCAAGAAGCATATCAGCTGGCATATGATACCCTACTACAGGTTTCAGAACATGTATATAATGATACCAGACAGAAATTAGAAGAAGAAATAGCTAACATTTTATCAGAAATTACAGAAGAAAAGTATAATAAAGTTGGATTGGACGAACAGATGAATCTGGTAGTCTATACTCAGGAACGAAAGCTGTATCCTTGGCAGCTAAGCAGAGGAACCATGGAACAAATTTATTTCGCCATGCGTCTTGGAATAGGCAGATGTTTTACCAAAGAAGAAGCTATGCCCATACTTTTAGATGAAGTATTTGCATCATTTGATGAAGTACGCTTGGAACGCACATTAAAATGGTTGGCAAAACAGCCGGAACAGATTCTGTTGTTTACCTGTCAGAAACGAGAAATGGAATTGCTGCAAAAAAATAAAATTTCATATGGAAAAATCACCTTGGACAGGTAAGATGCGTCCATCCTACAAAGGAACCAAAAACACATAGAAGTGAGATGCAATATGAGTAAAAAAAAGAAAAAGCATAAAAAAAAATACCGTGTATTCTGGTTTTTTGCAAGACTTCAAATACTACTGCTGCTACTAGTGGCAGTAGCATTGGGTGTATACTATTTTGGCGGCTATGCAAATAAAGTAGGGCAGCTAAAAAGAGAAGCAAAGGAACTGGTCCAAAATTCAAATGAAAATACCTTTTGTTCAGTACAGACAAGTCTAGTCTACGATGTGGATGGAAATTTAATTTCTACCCTAAAGGGAGAAAAAGATGTATATTATTTGAAATATGAAGAAATTCCAGCATATGCTACAGCAGCGATGGTTAGCATTGAGGATAAGAAATTCTATCGTCATAAGGGTATTGATATAAAAGCAATTATACGTGCGGCTAAGGCAATTATTGAAAATGGAGAAGTAACCCAAGGGGGAAGCACCATTACTCAGCAGCTGGCACGGAATGTATTTCTGAATCAGGATGTCACCTGGGAAAGAAAAATTGAAGAAATGTTTCTAGCTATGGAACTTGAAAAAGTATACAGTAAGAATAAAATTTTAGAATTTTACATGAATAATATTTACTTTGGAAATGGATATTATGGAATACAGGCAGCCAGCAAGGGGTATTTCAACACAGAAGTAAGCAATCTGTCCTTGTCACAGATGGCTTATTTGTGTGCTATTCCCAATAATCCAACGCTATATGACCCAGTAAAACATCCAGATAATACCAAGAAACGAAGGAACCGAATTTTGGGAAATATGAAGGAAGATGGAAAAATAGCACAGGATACCTACATACAAGCGGCAGGAGAAGAGATGGTACTAAATCGTCCCCAAAAGACGAAAAGCGATTATGTAGAAACGTATACTTACAATTGTGCTATTAAAGCATTAATGAAGCAGGAAGGCTTTCTATTTCGAAGTGATTTTTCATCGGAAGAGGAGAAATCAATTTACGATCAGGGATACAAAGGATTCTATGAGCAATGTCAAAAAAACCTGTATACCAAAGGTTATCGCATCTATACTTCCATAAATTTAGGAATGCAGCAGCAGCTTCAAGAAGCGGTGGATTCAGGATTGGCACAGTTTGAGGAACAAACAGAGGAAGGAATCTATACGTTACAATCTGCAGCGGTTTGTATTGATAATCATACGGGTTATGTAAACGCAATCGTAGGAGGCAGGAATCAGGATTTACCTGGGTATACTTTAAATCGTGGATATCAAAGCTATCGACAACCGGGCAGTGCTATTAAGCCATTACTAGTATATACACCTGTGCTAGAACGAGGATATGAACCGGATACTTCTGTGATGGATGAAAGAATAGAAGAAGGTCCTTCTAATGTAGGAGATTACTATGAGGGAGAAATCAGTCTGCGCTATGCGGTACAAAAATCCAAAAATACCGTTGCATGGAATTTATTAGAAGAATTAACACCTCAGACAGGATTATCCTATTTGAAAGCTATGAATTTTGCAAAACTGGATGCTCAAGATGAGCGGCTCACCAGTGCCTTGGGAGGATTCACCAATGGAGTTTCCTCTATAGAAATGGCAGCGGCCTATGCAGCCTTGGAAAATGATGGGAAATATAGAGAACCCACCAGTATTATTAAAATAACAGATGCAGAAGGAGCTACGATTTTAGAAACCCAAAGGACAGAAACACAGGTATATAAGCAAAATGCAGCCAGGATGATGACGGATATGCTGGTATCAGTTATACAGGAGGGAACAGGAGAAGGACTTCAATTGGATCAGATGCCCTGTGCAGGAAAGACGGGTACTACCAATGACAATAAAGATGGATGGTTTGTAGGTTACACTGGGTATTACACTACCAGTGTATGGGTGGGATATGATATGCCAAAAGAGTTGCCGGGACTTTCCGGAGCCACTTATCCAGGAGAAATTTGGAAGAATTTTATGAACCAGATTCATCAAGGATTAGAGCCGATGTCTTTTCTGCCTTATATTTCTCAAGTGAAGGTTCCCTTGGACGATGAAGAATATATAGAGGGGCTTAAGAATGAAATGAAAGAGCAGGAGGAAAATCAAGACGAAGCAGAAAATACAGAAATACCGCCGGAGTAGGAAGAACTTTGAATAAAGAAAATAGACGCTTTTTGATATTGTGAATCAAAAAGGAATATGATATTATTTAGGATATACACAACAAAAGAGATAGGGAAAAGGAGTACTTAGAATGAAAAAATATGGATTTGGTATAGATATTGGCGGAACGACTTGCAAAATTGGTTTATTTGAAACAACAGGTCAGATTGTGGAAAAGTGGGAGATTACCACCAATACCACAGAATGTGGAAAGCATATTCTTTCAAATGTGGCAGATTCTTTAAATAAAAAAATGAAAGAGAAAGGTATCGCAAGAGAAGAAATAGAAGGTATTGGAATTGGCGTTCCAGGACCTGTTAGAGGTGACGGCAGTGTTTCTACCTGTGTTAATTTAGGATGGAAGAACATGCATGTTCCTAAGGAAATGGAAGTTTTAATGGAAGGCATCACAGTAAAAGCCGGAAATGATGCAAATGTGGCAGCTCTTGGAGAGATGTGGCAAGGCGGTGGCAAAGGATATGAAAATGTAGTGATGGTAACACTGGGAACGGGTGTTGGCGGTGGGATTATCATCAATGAAAGAATTGTAGCAGGAACCAACGGAGCCGGTGGGGAAATTGGACATATTACCGTAAATAGACAAGAATCAATTCCATGTAACTGTGGAAGAAAAGGATGTTTGGAACAATATGCCTCTGCGACTGGAATTGCACGTCTAGCAAGAGAGTGCTTATCCAAAGAACATGCACCATCTTCTTTAGATTCTATTGAATTAGAAAAGGTGATAGCAAAAGATGTATTTGACGCATATAAGACAGGGGATACACTTGCAAAGGAAATGATAGAGAAGTTTGCAGACATCTTAGGCAACGCATTAGCTAACATAGCATGTGTGGTAGACCCAGAAGTAATTGTAATTGGAGGCGGTGTTTCCAAGGCAGGAGAAGTATTATTAGATGTAGTACAAAAGCACTTTAAAGAAGTAGCATTTTCATCTTGCGCAGAAACAAAGTTTGCACTGGCATCTCTTGGAAATGATGCAGGGATGTATGGCTGTGTGAAATTAATAATAGGGGAAGAGTAAAAGGCAGAAGAGAACTGGTATTGTCACTCATGGAAGTTAATATTACAACAGTTTTAAGTATGCTTGTATTTAAAATAAGATATAGACAGTGTACGTAAGGAGGAGCTACATGAAAGCACAACAGTTAAATCATTACAAAGACAGAAAACCAGAAGATACGATCAAATGTTTGAAAAAATTGCTACAAGAGCTAGGAATAGAGACAGAGGAAACATTAATTCCAAAAAGTTCGGCGGATACCTACTCTATGCGTGTAACTATTAGAGGAACTGATTTGGGCACTAATGGAAAAGGCATATCAGAAAGTTATGCTCGAGCTAGTGCTTATGCAGAATTTTTCGAACGATTGCAAAATGGTCTTTTGATGCTTGGAACTCCTCTTGAAAAATCAAAATTTGGATTTCGACAGTTTCATGACGAAAAACAGATGACATCCAAAGAAATTGCATCTTTAGATAATTCTTTTATGAGATATTATTTTAAGAAAAAAGGATTAGAATGTGCAAGCCTAGAAGAAAAAGCAGAGAAATTCAAATCATTACATCGAACAGAAGCCCATTATTATAAACAAGAAGATTCTTATGAGGTACATCCCTTTTATAGTGTAAGGACTAGAAAAGTCGAATACATTCCATGGTATTTGTGTATGACATGTTATGGAAGCAATGGAATGAGTGCAGGAAATACAAAAGAAGAGGCATTAGTACAGGCATTATCTGAAATTATTGAACGAGTAGTACAAAAAAAGATTTGTATAGAAAAACCTTGTCTACCTAATGTGCCGGATGAATATATTCAACAGTTTCCGTATATATGGGAACGTATCCAGCTGATTCGAAAAATTCCAGAATATGATGCAGAAATAAAGGATTGCTCATTTGGAGGAAAATATCCGGTAGCTGCACTATTAGTGACACATAAGAACACTGGAAATTATGGAATTAAACTAGGATGCCATCCAGACTACGGCGTAGCCATGGAGCGCGCGATTACAGAAGCAGCCCAGGGTATCGATGTTACGGAGTACAGCAATCGCAGTTGTGTGGATTTTACAAATCATAATGTAGATCAGGAAATGAATATTTATAACAGCTATAAATATGGTATAGCACAGTATCCATATCAGTTGTTTGGTAATACAGTATCATATCCGTTTGTAACAATGCCGGATGTGGCAGATAAAGGCAATCAGGAAATATTGAAAGATATGTTAGACAATATGATAGAAGCAGGATATGATATATTGATTCGAGATGTTTCTTATACAGGATTTAGTTCTTTTCAGGTGCTGATACCAGGGCTTTCAGAGATAATGGAAGAATCAGATATCCGTGCTCGAGCAATTAATACAAAAGCATACCTAATGCCTATTTTAAATTATCCGGAACGGATTAATCAAAGTAATGTGAAATATATTATAGGAAGCTTTGATTTTTGGAGAGATTCGCAAATGGACAATTATATGACTAATCTATATGGGGTATATCCTGATTTTGATTTTCCAGGTGAAGAAATGCGGTTGGGATGGCTTTACATGACATCTATGTGTTGTGCATTTCAGGGAAAGTGGGAAGCAGCAGCAGGGCGTATTAGACATATGATACAAGCAGCAATTTCGTATCAAAGTGAGTATGAAACAAAATATAGGGTGATTTGGTATTATATGACAATACGAGCAGCTGAAAAAACACACGAGGAAGCCATAGACTATTTAAAAAAATTATTTTCAAATAGTTATGTGAATCAAATAGAAGAATGGTTCTGTGAACAGAAGAAGATTTTAATAAAGCAGTATCCAATATATGATTATTTGAGAATTTTTGAAAATCCGGATGAAACAAATGAACATCAAATTTGGTTAAAGACCTGGGACAAGTTCTGTAATTACCAAGCAGCGCATCCGATAAATCAACAGGATTTAGATTCATTGATTTATTCATGACAAGTGAATTGATTTTTGCCAACCTATTTTCTTGTAAATTCTTTTTTATTACATTATCAACAATAAAGGCTGAAGATTCCGAGAGATTATTGATAAGAAATGGAGGAAACATATGTACACACCAAAGGGAGAATTAAACGACAAGCTTTATGAAATGATGCGGGATGAGGAAGCAGTAGAGAAATTAGCTGCGGCAAAGAGTCCAGAAGAATGCTATGAGGTAGCAAAATCTTACGCAGATGTTTCTTTTGAAGAATTCCAGTCTTCTATGGAAATCATGAGAAGCTATTTGGAAGAAAGTCAGGACGGTCTGCTTTCAGAAGAAGATTTAGACCAGGTTGCAGGTGGCAAGCTAACAGTAATGGGGGCAGTAATGGTATCAGGATTTGGAGTAATAATAGTAGGAAGTATAGCATCAGCATTTGTTTAACAGAGAAAAAAAAGGAAGCCATAGACTATTTAAAAAAATTATTTTCAAATAGTTATGTGAATCAAATAGAAGAATGGTTCTGTGAACAGAAGAAGATTTTAATAAAGCAATATCCAAGATATGATTATTTGAGAATAATTCAGTTAAATTTACTTTTCTGTAAAGCGCCGCCGCATAGCGCATAGCGGCTTATTAAGAGACGTTTAAGTTATAAACGTCTCTTAATAAATGGTAATTTGAAATAGGCAAGCACACAATAACACATCTTTTTAAAAGAACAATACTTTCTGGGTGGCTTGCCGTGGTTCATCCATGAATTTCACGGATTCAAGAATTAAGTTAAAATACCAGAAGGAGAATGGAATATGGGAAATATTTATCGTAAGGCATCAATTGACAGATTGTCTTCCCCAGAACAATTAGACAAGTTGATTCAGATTACATCACCATCTTTATGGATTTCAGTAGTAGGAGCAGCAATTGTGGTTGCCTCTGCTCTTATTTGGGCTATTTTTGGAACATTACCAGAAAATGTAGATATTAATGGTATTTATATGAGTGATGCAGGTACGCAAAGCATTTATGCAGCAACAGGAGGAACAGTAATCAGTGTTCCAATAGAAAAGAATCAAAAGGTGAAAAAGGGAGATACGGTGGCAGTTGTAGCAGATGAGAAGAATGAAATCATAGTCCAACAACTTAAGGATCGAATACGTGCCGTAGAGAGTGTTACCTTAACTAGTCAAGGGGATGTAGCCACTTCAGATAATGCAAAAATGCTGGAATGTAAAATGCAGTATGCTCAGGCAAATATGACATATGAACAGAAAGTAGAAACTTTGAATGCATTCAAAACGCAGCTGGATAAGGCGAAAGGGGAAACAGCGTCCTATAAGGCAAAGCTAGAGGAAGCAGAAAAGAAATATTTAGCAGCAATAGGTGATGATGGAAATAATCAGGCAACGTATGCTTATCAACAGGCACAAGGAGAGCTGCAAGGAGCACAAAACCAATACCAGGCAGCAGCAAAAATACAGTCCGAACTTATGACTCAAGTGGCAGGAAATCAAAGTAGCTATAATGAAGGAAAAGCCCAATATTCTATCTTGGCAGCACAAGCATCAGCACTAGAGCAGGACGTAAATCAGCTCAATAATGCACAAGCACAGTATAATCAGCTTGTTATGGAATATCAAGGAAAAGTGATACCGGCGGAAGTACAGCAAAGAATGAAAGAACTGGAACAAAAAATAGGAGAGTTATCAAGTGCACCGCAATCCCTAGGACAGGTGCAGGCACAAATGGTAACATTGCAATCCCAGATAGCACAATTTGAGGAGCTGTTAAATCAATTAAATATAGCTAGAGCTGAAGTAAACACTGCGAAAGTGGCACTTACAGATGCAAAAAATAAGTACGATAGTGCAGAAGTTTCCTATCGAGCATATTATACATCACAAGGAAGTCGAACAGCAGAACAGACAAAATTTAATACAGCATTTTCTCAAGCATCCAGTCTGTACTCCAATGCTTATTCAAATCAAATGTCCATTGAAAATCAGATGGCTCAAATTAAATTGGAAACTAGTCAGCAGGGAGATGTTTCAGAAGTTGATAAAGAAAATTTACAGAATCAATTTGTAGCTACAAGGCAGTCAATCTTAACAGAATTAAATCAACAATTAGAACAATACAATAAGGGAGAAGCTAAGGTAGAAATTAAATCAGCTGTGAATGGAACAGTTACATCAAATTTAGTACAAGAAGGACAAATAGTTGGTCAAGGGACAGAAGTGGTGCGGATTAAAGCCACAGAAGAGGAAGGTGATAACATTGTTCTTTGCTATGTGCCAGTTTCGAGTGGTAAAAAATTAAAACCAGGAATGAACACAGTGGCAACACCTTCTACTGTATCAGAACAAGAATATGGCCATATAAAAGCGGAAGTATTAAGTGTAGGCACCTATGGAGTCAGTACGGAAGAAATGAAAGAGCGTGTAGGGGATGATTTGATGGTACAGGCATTTCAGCAGAATGGTCCAAGTATAGAGGTGGTTCTTAAACTAGAGACAGATGAAAATACAGCTAGTGGTTATGCATGGTCAAATAAAAAAGGAGAAACAGTAGAGTTATTTGAAAATACAATAGTTTCCGGTAAGGTGCGAGTAAAAGAAGATGCACCTATTTCCAAATTAATTCCTTTCCTGAAAGAAAAATTGCAAGTAAAAACAGAAAGTAAAAAATAATGAGGTTGGCAGGCATGAAAAGAACATATGTAAAAACGCCCACCATCTTCCAAATGGAGGCAACAGAATGCGGCGCGGCGTCATTATCTATGATTATGGCATACTATGGGAAACATATTCCGCTGGATAAAGTCAGAGTAGACACAGGTGTCAGTCGTGATGGATGTAGGGCAAGTAAGATTCTAAAAGGTGCCCAAAAATACGGTTTTTCCACAGAAGGTCGTAGAATGGGACTAAATGCTTTAATAGAGTTAAAACCTCCTTGCATTATACATTGGAATTTTAATCATTTTGTAGTGTATGAAGGAATTAAAAATAATTATATTTATATTAATGATCCGGCACAGGGGCGCAGAAAATTACGGATAGATGAAGTAGATGAAGGCTTTACAGGTGTAGTGCTCATCTGTAGACCAGGGGAAAAATTTACAAAAACTAAAAAAGAGAATAGTTTGCTTGGATTTGTAAAAAGTAGATTAAAGGGACAATATGCAGCATTAGTTTCACTGATTTTAATGGGCATCTGTTTGATTTTTCCAGGTTTGTTCATTCCTATCTTTTCACAAATTTTTATTGATGATATTTTAATAGGCGGAAATAAAAACTGGCTGATGATTCTAATAATTGCAATGTTAGGAACGGTTATCTTTCAGGCAGTCTTCAAATTTTATCGTAATTGTATTCTTCAAAAATTGCAAAATAAAATTGCATTATTATCTTTACACAAATTTTTAAGTCACATGCTCCGTCTTCCTATGGGATTTTTTGATCAAAGATACGCAGGTGAGTTGTCAGAACGTGTTAATAACAACGACAGCATCTGCGAATTTATTGCAGGTGATTTAACAGAAAATATGTTAAATGTTTTTGTTTCGGCATTTTATTTGATTTTGTTACTGCTCTATAGTCCTTCTTTGACCATGATAGGAATTGTTACCATAGGAATTAATTTTGCACTTATGAAACTGACATCGGATAAGATGTCTCGTTCTATTATGAAAATGCAGCAGGATCAAGGTAGTATGTCGGGAGTTGTACTATCAGGTATTAATATTATATCAACATTAAAAGCAGCAGGTGTAGAAAATCAGTATGTCAATCGTGTTCTTGGATACTATGCAAGATATACAAGAATGGAACAAAACCATGGAAAATTGCAGCAACTTGTAAATGCAGTGCCGGAAATGACAAAACAGATATGCAATATTTTAGTTCTTATGATAGGTGGCTGCTATGTTATTAATGGTCATTTAACAGCTGGTATGCTAATTGCTTTTAACACATTGTTGGCTTCTTTTATGGAGCCAGTAAGTGCATTACTTCAGTTTGTAGAGAAAATGCAAAAAATTAAGGCAGATATGAGTCGTGTAGATGATATTCTTCGTTATGAGGAAGACGAAAAATATACGCAGGAAAGAAAACTTATTTCCAGCAATGCAAAATTGTCCGGTGCCATTACCTTAAAGGACATCTCTTTTGGATATAGTAAGTTGGAAAAACCATTAATAGAAAACTTTAGCTTTCACTTGGAAAGTGGAAGAAGTATTGCATTTGTAGGTTCCTCTGGATGTGGAAAGTCAACAGTATCCAAAATTATCAGTGGATTATACCTACCATGGGGGGGTGAAATTTTAGTAGATGGAAGTTTTTTAAAGAACATTAGACCTGAAATTTTAAGTACCTCCATATCAACGGTAAGTCAGGACATCACCTTGTTTTCAGGAACAGTAAAAGATAATATTACAATGTGGAACAAGACAATTCGTGATGAAGATATTATCAGTGCAGCAAAAGATGCCTGTATTCACGATGTGATTACCAAAAAACCAGGTGCCTATGACTATCATCTGTCAGAAGGTGGTAAAAACTTAAGTGGTGGACAAAGGCAGCGTTTGGAAATTGCAAGAGCATTGGTAACGAATCCAACCATATTGATTATGGATGAAGCTACTAGTGCATTGGATGTTATTACGGAAAAAGAAATTGTGGATAATATCAAACGCAGAGGCTGTACCTGTGTGATTGTAGCACACCGTTTAAGTGCTATTCGTGATTGCGATGAAATTATTGTAATGGATAGAGGGAAAATTGTACAAAGGGGAACGCATAATACCTTGATAGATGTACCGGGTCATTACCAAAAATTAATTTCCACCATATAGGAGGGTCAAAATAGGAGGAATAAAATAGGAGGGTCAAAATAGGAGGGTCAAAAAAATGAATAGAATAAAATTAAAAGGTGGAGATATTCATCTGACAAAAGGAAATGTGACCTATCAAGTGGCATCAGGCTCTGTTTTGGTTTATGTAGCAAAGATAACCAATGAAATACCGGGAAGGCGATACTTTTTGTGTGAGTTACAGGAAGGAGAGTCATTTCCGGCAATGGAAACTACGGACAATGAGGGTAACTGGGCATTTGTAATCTCGGCACTTGGAGAAGCACAGCTAGAAGTATTAGAAGGCTGCGAAGAAAAAGTAATTCGTTGTTTTACAGATAAAATACATATGTTTTTAATAGATGTAGAGGATTTTTCCTCAGAAGTAGTGGAATGGGTTAATTTGAGAAGAATTACCGAAGAAGGGTATCTCTATGCCGTTTCAGAAGAACAAGAAAAGACGCGTGAAAAAGGTCTTATCATGATTTACAATTTATTCCACAGGAAAAGCAAAACAGCAAGAGCAGATAATTCGGGAAATGCACTATATGATACTGTGGCATTTTTATGTGAAAAGAAGCAAATTCATATAGCTACATTTGATGATTTAAACGAGGTGGCAGGAAGAAGATTTAATATACAAGATATTTCCAGAGTATCCCATTTTGGCTGTAGAGATGTTATGCTGGAAGAAAACTGGTTTAAACATGATTCAGGAGCACTTCTTGTTTTCCATGAAGAAAAAAATATTCCATTAGCGTGTATTCCCAAAGGGACAAGCAAGTATATTCTTCACAATGTAGTAGAGGGAACATCAGAAATAGTAACAGAAGAGGTAGCTAAAAAATTACGACCACAGGCATATATGCTCTATCGTCCATTTCCAAATAAAAAATTAACAGTGATGGACTTGGTGAAATTTGGACTTCCGGCAATAAAGAAAAGTGATATTTTCAATTTACTGTTTTTTGCTTGCATAAGTGCTCTAATAGGTCTGCTTTTACCTTACATGAATCAGAAAATTTTTGACCAGTATATTCCTACTGGTGATCAAAGTACATTGATTCAAATGTGTTTTTTAATACTTGCATTTACAATCGGAAATTTGCTATTTACTATGGTTAAAAATTTAGCAACTTTTCGTTCCACAAATTCATGTGAGTATGAGGTACAAAGTGCGGTGTATGAACGACTATATAATTTGCCGAGTAACTTTTACAGTAAATATGACAGTGGTGATTTAGGGCAGCGCGCAATGGGAATTTCAGCAATTTTCAATCTGCTTTCTGACATTATTATTAACACAATAGTAACAGCAACGTTTTCAGTGATGTACTTAATTCGAATGTTTCAGTACTCGCGAAAGTTAGCAAAAGCAGCGTTGCTGATGATAGGAATTAATGTTATAATTACCACTATAATAGGATTTATACAGATTAAATATGAAAACCAGCTGATGGATATTAGAGCAAAGATATCTTCACTCATATATCAAATAGTAAATGGTATTTCTAAAATCAAGATAGCAGGAGTAGAAGATCGTGCATTATTACAGTACTTAATTCCTTATAATGAATCAAAGAAAGTAGTGATAAAAAAAGCGAGACTGGATAATATTTCGGAAAATATCAATCTTGTACTGAGCATTATATTTATATTAGTATTTTACTATATGATGGTAGCTAAAAGTTTGGATGTTTCATTTGGTAAGTATATTGCATTTACTTCAGCATTTGGTTATTTTTCAAATGCAGTGGTGCAAATGGTTTCGGCTTTTTTAGAGGTGAATCATGCAATTCCTACCTATAAGAACGCAAAGCCTATTTTGGATACATTGCAGGAATTTGAGGAAGATTCCATTATGCCGGGTAAGCTGGAAGGAAAAATCGAGGTAAACAACTTGTCCTTTAAATATAGTAAGGATGGGGATATGGTATTATCGGATATTTCTTTTAAAATAGAAAAGGGAGAATACGTGGGAATTGTAGGTTCTTCAGGTTCGGGAAAGTCTACGTTGTTAAAGCTATTATTAGGTTTTGATAAGCCAACAAAAGGAAAGATATATTATGATAACAAAGATATTGAAAGTATTGACAAAAGAGAGTTACGTAAAAAATTTGGAGTAGTGCTTCAAGATGGACAGTTGATTTCTGGAAGTATCTATGAAAACATTATGCTTACTAGCACAAATGTTTCAGAAGAAAGAGCAAAAAATATCATAAAAATGGTAGGCTTAGAAGAAGATATTAGTCAAATGCCGATGGGACTGCACACAGTTGTGGCAGAAGGAAGTAGCACAATATCAGGAGGTCAGAGGCAGAAAATTCTAATTGCCAGAGCGATTGCCAATAATCCAAAAGTGTTATACTTTGATGAGGCTACCAGTGCATTAGACAATATAAATCAGGCACTTATTTGTAAGAGTTTAGAAAAACTTCGCGCAACAAGAATTGTAATAGCCCATCGTTTAAGTACCGTTATTAATTGTGACAGAATAATGGTATTAGAAAATGGACAGCTCCTTGAGCAGGGAAGTTATCAGGAACTTATGGAACAGAAAGGTCGCTTTTATGAACTTACACGCAGACAGATAGTATAGGGAGAAAAAACAATGGAATGGTCAAAAATAATACAGCCACCAGAATATTTGACAGCTACTAGAATTGCATTACTAAATGATGAGTTTGCACCTCTTGCAGTGAAGCACTGTGGAATAGAACCTGGAATGAAGGTATTGGAAGTAGGATGTGGGACGGGATGTTTTTCACGCTGGTTGTCCCAAGCAACAGCAGGAGTATCTTATGTTGGCTTAGACCAAGATGAGTTATTGATTCAGAATGCACAGGAAATGCAGGGAGATAATCAGATTTCTTATCACCTTGCTTCTGCATTTGAAATGCCTTTTCAAGACCACAGCTTTGATGTGGTATTCAGTCATACTTTTTTAAATTGTGTAGAAGATCCCAAAAAAGCAATGGAAGAGATGAAACGCGTGGTAAAGCCAGGAGGACGAATTACTTCTGTAACATCCATGTCTTTGGGGTGTGAAACATGGCATACAGGATATTATCCCAAGGAGTGTGATTGGCAAGATACTATTCGAATATTTGAGAAAAAAATGTTAGTGACAATGGAAAAATTAAAATGTGGACCATATGCATTGAGCAAAGGATATCCAGCTTCGGCTATGCCGCATTTTTTCCATGAATCTAAATTACAGGAAGTTCATATTTTTCCAATTCCAAGAGCTTTTTCTTTAAGTAATGCAGATATGGCAGAGGATAAAAAGCAAAGGTATATCACTCAGATGACCATAGGAGAAAAAGGAAGGCTTCATGGAGCAATGGAGGTTCCAGGATTTTTAGAAACAATAAAAATGCAAGAATGTGCAGATTATGAAAAAGCATTAGACGCTAGAGAAGTATTTTGGCTGTCTCATCTGCAGGAAAACAGTATCTGGGAATGGTATGGTTCTTCGGCTCTTCTAGTTAGTGGAATTTGTTCATAATGGGGGGTAATATGAGTGGAATTCGTTTGCTAAATCCCATAGAATACCTAATTAATTTTTCGGATAAACATCAAAAATTGGCAGATTATTACATAAAAAATGATACAGAAGGGCGTAGATACGCTTTGGGATTTTCAGAGAATCAGAAACTTTTGGGTTTTTCTATGATAGAGAACCAGGGAAAGGAAGCAGAGATTTTATACCTTTTTATCATGGAGGAAGTGCGAGGAAAGAAATATGGAAAAGCGCTACTAGAAGAAACGATACAATGGTGCTGGAATCATAAGTTTTCTTCTCTGAAAGTTAGATTATCAGAAAACAAAAAAGAAATTCTGTTGCTAAAACATCTATTTGAGCAGGAAGAGTTTTACCATGAGGATACAGTGCAACTGTTTCGCTGTTATCGTGAAGACTATCATTTTTGGGAAGAATATATGCAAAAACATGGAAATAGGATGATAGATTGGTTGTTGAAAGAGGGATATCGTGCTGTTTCCTTTGCAGAGGTTTCGCCTAATACCATAGAAATAATACGAAATGTAGGGCATAATGATTTTGATACGGTATTAAATCCAAATCCTGTTATGAATCAAGAAAAAGGAAAATTTGAATCAAGTATTAGTTCCATTGTTTTATTAGGAGAGGAACCAGTTGCATACTGCTTAGTTAATCGTCCGGATTCTTTGAGCTTAATTTTTGAACAAATGTCTGTTAAAAAAAATTTTATGGGGTCAGGGGTTGTTTTTTTGGCGCTTGCAAGATCTATTCAATTTATTTCAAAAGTGCCATATGAAAAAGTAAGTTTTGCCATGTACCATCATAATAAAAAAGCGATTGCACTTTCTGGCAGATTTTTTAAAAAATTAATTCGTGTAAAAAATGTACAGCAAGTTTATAAGAAAAAGAAAAGCGAAGATGAAGAATATAAAAATCAGTAAAAAAAGAAAATGGAAGTGTTTGAAATGATAGGATTTGCAGACATATTAACATTGGAATAGCAAAAGGAGAAAATGTCAATGGATGATAAAAAATTAGAGCAGGAAATATTGGAGAAAATATTACCACGGTTGGAACTAGAGGATATCGATGTGGCAAATTTCAGTTATGATGCCCCTATTTTTTTAATTGATGAAGAAGATACGGGAGAAGAAGGACTGGGATTGGATTCTGTAGATGCCTTAGAACTTGTAGTATTATTAAATGATGAATATGGAATTAAAGTAGATGTAAAGGAAATGGAGAAACTTCGTACCATAAGGGCAATTGCTGATTTTGTAAGAGAAAAGAGGGCAGGAACCGTATGAATCAAGAAAAAAGGGTCGTTGTTACCGGAATTGGAATTGTAGCAGGAAATGGAACCGGCAAAGAAGAATATATGATGAATTGTAAGGCCGGAAAATCAGGTATAAAAAAATGCACGCTATTTGATACTTCCAAGTTGCGAACACCCTATTTTGGTCAGGTAAACCAAGAATTAGTGAAGGAAATTTCCAACCCAGAAGAAACAGATCGTATGGAACAGTTAATAGAACTTGCTTTAACCGAAATGATGGAAGATGGAAAGATATCAAAGGAAGAGATAGAATCTTACGGAACTAGAGGATATCTTTGTTTTGGTACGTTACTTTCTACGACAGATAAGATTTTGATGTATGCAAAAAAAGAAAAACAGGAAGAAAAGAAAAATAAATGGTTAGAACATACAGTAGATTATTTGTGCTGGATGAAGGAAAAAAGTGGAATAAAAGGTGCAAGTTATATATCAGGTGCAGCTTGCGCAGCAGGGACTACGGCAGCTGGTATGGCGTTTGATGCCATAAAAAATGGATACTGTGATTTGGCAATAGTAGGTGGAACGGATCCACTTACAGAGGTAGCAGCATTTGGTTTTCATGCCTTACAGTCTTTAAGTACAGGAATTTGTAATCCGTTTGATGAAAACAGAGATGGAATTAATATTGGCGAAGGCAGTGCTTTTTTACTTTTTGAAACACTAGAAGGAGCAAAAAAGAGAAATGCAGCTATTTATGGAGAGATTTTAGGATATGGATTAAATAATGATGCATATCATATTACAAGCCCAGATCCTCAAGGAGCAGGGGCTTGCGCTTCTATGAAAATGGCGTTACAAGAAGGTGGTATTCAGCCAGAAGAGGTTTCCTATGTGAATGCTCATGGAACCGGAACTTCCATTAATGATAAAATGGAGATTCAGGCAATCAACCAGGTTTTTCAAAACAAGAAAGAGGGTCTGGCAGTTAATTCTACCAAAGCATTGATTGGTCATTGTATGGGAGCATCAGGTGCGGTGGAACTGGCAACAATGCTGTTATGTATGCGAGAAGGGGTATATCTTCCCATGCCCAATTTGCAGGTTCCATTGGAAGAACAGGGAAAGTGTATACTTTTAGATAAGAAAGAGCCATTACAGATAGTGTATGGAATTTCCAATTCATTTGCATTTGCAGGCAATACAGCATCTATATTGTCTGGGGCATTTACAGAAGAGGGGGAATAGCATGGAAAAAGAGGAAATTTTACAGGTGCTTCCTCAACGATACCCAATGTTAATGGTGGATGATATTTTAGAAGTAGAACCTGAAAAATATGTAAGAGGATATAAAAAGATTGCGAAAGATGATGTTTGGATACAAGGACATTTTCCAGAAGAACCCATATTTCCAGGTGTTCTTATTATTGAAACAATTGCGCAGACGGCGCTGTTTTTGAAACACCAAAAGGAAACAAAAAAAAATCATCCATATTTAGCAAAAGTAGATCAAATTAAATTTGTAAAACCTGTAAGACCTGGCGATGAACTGTTTATAGAAATTCATCTAGCAATGAAAGGCGCTGGATTTGAGAAAGTAAAAGCGGCAGTCTATCTAGATGATAAGTCAACAATATTAGTAGCAAAGGGAACATTGACCTGCTATGTTGGTGAGTGAAAATAGCAAAGAAATAGAAAGGACAAATGTATGGGACAGATTGTAATTGCAGGAATCGGACTGGTGAATCAAGCAGGAACATCAATAGAAGAATTTTGGGATAGTTTGAAGCAGGGTGTTACTACCGAAAAAAAGGAACCAATAGAATTTAAAATAGACTTACCTTCCTCAAAATTACGACGTTTGAATCGTTATTCCAAGCTAGCACTATATGCAGTAAGAGAAGCACAAAAAGATGCAAACTTAGATATCATGGATCCGTTTCGAATTGGTACTATTTTTACTACAGGTTATGGTTCTATGATAGCAGATGTAAAGTTCTGTCGTGAAGTAATTCAGGGGGATCCTGATTTATGTAGTCCAACTACATTTGCAGGTATTGTACCAAATTCTTGTGTAGGAAATGTATGTATGATTCAAGGCTATCAAGGGGTAAGCACAGTATTGCTAGGCGGAGATAATTTACAGTACACATCAATTTTATTAAATGAGAAAAAGGCAGATATTATTTTTTCGGGTGCAGTAGAAGAGTATTGTGAAGAATTATTTGAATCTATAGAAGAAAACAACTATGCTTCTGGGGCAGTAGTTCGAGAAGGAACGGTAATGTTTTGTTTCACGCGTGAGGACGAATCCAAAGGTTACTGTAAGATAATAGAAACTAGCACAGCAGGGCTTTCGTGTTATCCATTAATTCAAAAAACGGACGAGGTCAAGGCAGCCGATACAATTTATATGGCATTGGGTGCGCTGAGCAAAGAAATTCTTTCAGAAGTAGACGCAGTATTTCCAACAGAAAATGGCACGGAATTTGACAAAGTAGAAATGTTGGAACTAGAAAAATATGTTGAAAAAGAAAAAATAGTAAAAGGTGTAAAACATATAGTAGGTGAAACATTGGGAAGCAGTTATAATTTTAATGTCGCAGCTGCCGCATTATGCCTCCAAAGGGGAGAGATACCGAAAGGACTTCTTCACAAAGGACAGGCAATATCATCAATTCATACGTGTTTGGTAACTGGATATGATACAGCAGGCAATTATATGTGCAGCATACTGGGGAATATTAATTAGAAAAATATGGATGCACAGGCGATGATAATGAAATGATAAAAAGAGGTGAAAATATGGGCAGATTAGATGGAAAAGTTGCAGTTGTGACAGGAGCCTCTAGAGGAATAGGATATGCGGTAGCAAGAATGTTTCTAGAAGAGGGAGCATATGTAGCAGCTATTTATCATAATCTTTTAGGTGAATTGGAGCAGCTGTTACCACTTTACGAAGCACGTTTGACCTTGTTTTCAGCAGATGTATGTGATCGCAAATCAGTAGAAACAGTGGCAGCAGAAATAGAAAATCAATTGGGTGGAGTAGATATTCTAGTCAACAATGCAGGAGTATCAAATGCAGGAATGTTTTTTGCTATGTCAGAAGAACAGTGGGAACATGTGATAAAAACAGATTTGTATGGTCCACGTAATGTGATGCAGTGTTTTTTACTCTCAATGGTAAGAAAAAGAGGAGGTTCTATTATTAATATGAGTTCCGTAAGCGGATTTATTGGACATGTGGGACAATCTAATTATTGTGCGGCAAAGGCAGGATTAATTGGTCTTACAAAATCGGTGGCAAAAGAGATGGCGAAGAAAAAAATACGAATTAATGCAATTGCACCGGGCTATATTGATACAGAAATGGTAACTTCATTGGAGGAAAAACAACAAAAAGAATTCAAAGCGTCTATTCCCATGGGACGATTTGGAAAGGCGGAGGAAGTGGCAAAGGCAGCTGTTTTTTTAGCATCAGAAGACGCTTCTTATATTACTGGTCAAGTAATTGTAGTAGATGGTGGTATGACAGCTTAGTTCTTTTTATATGACATGAGAAAAAGAAGAGAGGTAGGGGATCATTTTTATGGCTGATAACAAGAATAATTCAAATAAAACTTATGATGTTGAAAAATAACATAAAAAGGGAAAACTGCATGCTATCGAGCAAAAGGAATTAAAATACAATAATCTGTAAAATGAAGTATAATTAGGAGGGGAGGGAGTATGGATAATCAAAATATCATAGAGGAGCTGGCGGACAAATATTATGGTCTACGCCTTTTAGTCGCTACAGGAATGAGTCAATCGCCTGAATATAAAAAAACAGTATTATCAGGTCAGCTTGCAAAGCAGGATAAATGCTTGGATTTTATAGGTTCTTCAGAAGATAAAGTGGTTCAAATGCAAACTTCAGTAGGAGAGATAGAGGCTATTTGTCTTAAAAATAGAGGTGATTTTGAACTTTTTTTGCAAAAGATTGCCTATCGTTGTGAACCTGTAGCAATCCCACCTGAGATAGGTGCTATGTTGATTTCCGGTGTCATTAATTGGAAAAAGATTAAAGAACATAAAAAGCAGTATTTGCTGTCAGGGCAGGAAGATTGGAATGCAGAGTTTCGCAAGTTTACAACAGTTGCAAGTAATTTTAAAGACCAGGTATTGGTTATTTCAAATGGTCCATATAGTAATGTGTTTCCAAAACAACTGGGATATTCAAAATCTGAATGGAACGAAATTTCAGTTCAAATTAGACTTTATCATGAATGTACACACTACATATGCCGGACAAAATATCCTCAGACAAAGGATGCGGTACGTGATGAGGTAATTGCAGACTGCATTGGTTTACTAGGTGCCATAGGGAAATATGATGAAATATTGGCATTAGAATTTTTAGGAATTGACATACATGGCAATGATACAGGGGGACGTCTTTCCTTTTATGTATCGTCAGAGGCAATAGAAAAAGAAGCAATGAGAGCATTACATTTAGTAGAAAAATTAAAAGATATCACAGGGCAAAACGTGTGCGAACCGTTTGAGCAATTAGACAGAATCATGAATAGGTTTCAATGAAACACACCTCCAAATCAAAAAGTTTGTTTAGGCTACGCCAAAACGAGATTCCGAGAGTCTATGTTTAAGAAAGGGAGAAAAAAATATGAATAGGAAAAAAAAGAGTACTTCACTGTTACTGATAGCGGTAATGATATTAAATATTGGTGTGACGTCAGTCTTTGCTGCACCGATTATTCCACAAACGGAACCAGCAGTTACTTCAGACACCAGTATGAATAAGTACATACTGGACCGAACTGGACCAGATTATGTTGGGGATTTGATTATGGCACAAAATTTAAATAAATCAATTTCTTCACAAGAAGAGTTAGTAAGACTTGAAAGCACAGGTCTTCCAGTAAGTGACCAGCCATCAGGGCTTAATGGTCTGAAAAAGGAAGCTTACGAATCCTCAGATACTGATTTTTTCTGTGGCTCTATGTACATGGATCAGCCGAACTTAGATGATACCGACATATTAGATAAGCAGTCTACATTTGCCAATAAAAAAATGGTGTATCAAATTGGTGATACCAAACAATTTGTCAGTGAACAATATGTTAATACAACTGCACAGGCATTTACGGGTGAAGTTGTGTATACAACTGATAACTGTACGATTTGGCGTGATAAAGCTCACCCTGAGCAGCTTAGTGAAGCACAGGCAAAAGAATTTGGTGATTTATTTGAGTCAAAGTGTGCACTCATAGTTGACACATTTGGAGGGTCATATGATGCTGATAATGATGGCAAAACAGCCATTGTTTTCTACCCTATGGCACAAGAACAACAAATAGTGTGGGGTGGGTTTTTTTATTCGAAAGACCTTTTCACAAAAGAAGAAGTAGATTGGGCTAACGGCAATGCGATGGATATGCTGAATATCAATACAATTCACCTTAATGATGGTAAAAATATGGATTTTATAAAAGCTACACTCTTTCATGAGTACCAGCATTTAATTAACTATTCACAAACTGGAGGGTATTTTGATACATGGCTTAATGAATCTTTTTCTATGTCTGCTATATCCATTGCAGGACTTTCCAATAATGATTCTATCTACCAAGTAAAAAAAATGTTTGACTCGCTCGCTGACAAAGGCTATACTTCTCCGTTTATTTTTAAAGATTATTATGTACCAAACCAAGATTCTGATGCTGTTTTGCCATATGCACAGTGGTTTTTATTTGGAAGGTACTTATCCAATCAAACGAAAGGTTTGCCCGGCGGTGGAGATGAAATATATAAGACAATCTTAAACGCCAACGTAACCACGGAAAGCGATAAGAACGGCACTCTTGATGACCTGGAGAAAGGACTAATAGATACGGGCTATATGGGTGTTGGAAAAACGGTTGAAGACTTAGATGAGCTTATAACAAACTACAATACGGCTCTAATTAAGAAAGACCCAACAGGTGTCTACAGTTTATGCTCAGACCCAGAACACTGTACAGTAGTTGACAATGTAGATATACCTGATGTAAAAATATCCGCAATGCCTGTAAATAAAGCGATACCCGGCGGTGGCTCTGCTATGTACAGTTACTACGTTGACAAAACAGTAACACCTGTCTCACCTGCTGCGAACATATCATTTGCAGGTATTACCGAAGAAATTGCTCCTATTAAATCCAATGTGCCCTCGGGTCCAATTGCTGCTGGTACCGAAATTTCACTTTCCTGCGAAACGCATTGTGCTAGCATTTACTATACCTTAGATGGCTCTATTCCTACAGAAGAAACAGGAATTTTATACAAAGAACCAATTGTAATTGAAACTACAACCAAATTAAAAGCAATAGGGCTTGTAACCGGATATCCTTATGCAATAACACCAAGTGGTGTTATTACGTTTAACTTTGTCACAGGCGAGGGTCCAGGGGATAAGTATGAACCTAATGATAGTCCAGGTGAAAGCACCGCTATCAGTTTTCCATCAAGACTGAAAGCTACTATTACAAATGATGCAGACATTGACTTGTATACGTTTTCACTGAAAAATGAAACAAAACTTAGTTTAACACTCACACCTCCGGCAGGTATCAGCTATGCTTTGACACTATTTGATGAAAACGATAAGCAGCTTGCAGATTCTAGGATTGTAGGTGCAAACCAAAATCTGCGTTATACGGCTCCAGCAGGGAAATATTTCCTAAAAGTCACCTGTATTAATAAAATTACTTCTGCGATAGAGCCATATGAACTAAATATTCAGCGTGAATATTTCCCAGATGAAGTGAAAACTTTGGATTTCTCTGAAATGAATATGGTGACTGCTTTATCAGATAAAAGTGAAACAACTAGCGGTTATGCTTATGATGTAGGTATGCACGGTGGTCACTTTTTAATGGCCATGGCATACTTATCACATTGGTCAGGTCCACAGCTGGAAAGTGATGACCCCTATAATGACTCCGGTCAAGGAGAATCCATAAAATATAAAAATCTTTCGGAAAAGACAAAGTATCATGTTCAAAACGCATTGTATCTTCCAAATGGTGAAATGCCTGATTTTATTGAGGGAGTTAAAAACGCTGTTTACAGCTATGGCACGGCGAATGCTTATGTCATGTCCGCAAATTGCTATTGGACGGAGGATTATAAAAATCTGTTTGTCGACAGTGATTACACATACAAC
Source organism: Lachnospiraceae bacterium (assembly GCA_036653135.1). Taxonomy (GTDB): domain Bacteria; phylum Bacillota; class Clostridia; order Lachnospirales; family Lachnospiraceae; genus Petralouisia. The sequence continues at coordinate 3,383 of JAVVUO010000022.1, read as the reverse complement.
GACCCAGAAGAAGATGGCGGTCATATTGTTACTATCGTTGGTTGGGATGACAATTATCCGAAAGAAAATTTCAAAGGAAATCCTGCTAAAGCAGAAGAACTATTCCCTGATGAAACCATTTCCATTCCACAGCCTAAAGAAAATGGAGCATTTATAGTTAGAAATTCTTGGGGGCCAGACGTAGGCGAAGAGGGATATTTTTATCTATCCTACGAAGATAATTTTGCAAAAGCTAATACCCCTTGTGTTTTCCTAGCGGATGAAATGCCCGATAATTACAATTATCAATATATGAATGACCCTTATGGTTCAGTTACTTCTTTCGGAAGTGAGGGCGCCATTGATGCGACGGAAGTGTTTGAAAATAAAAGTACTAATACACAATTACTGCGCGCAGCTTCCTTTGTAGCAATGAGTGCAAATACAAAATATGAAATCAGTGTTACTATTGGTGAAAAAACTAAAACCGTTGCAGCAGGCACAAAAAGATATGCCGGTTTCTATACAGAACGATTTGACAAATCTATTTCAGTTCCTGCCGGTTCTAAATTTAGCATTAATGTTCATTTGGAAAATACTGACCCATCACAGGCAATTGAGATAGGTGTTTGCAAGAATATGGATGGTTTGGTGAGTGGGGTTAAAAACATTCCAGACATCTCGTTTATCACAAAACAAGGCGGAAAACAAGACGTGGGTGCTGCTGGTTTTCATACAAATATCCGTGCATATACTTACGACCCAATGGCTGTGGGATACAGTGAATGCGTACTAAGTGCAGCATCTTCTGCACAATCTGCGGTTCACGAAGAAAATAAACCGCTTTCCACAGAATTGGAAGTGGGCATGGGTGCATCTTCTATCGAGTATATCGGTGAAGATAGCAAGGCTATTAATGGTGCCATTGGTATTAACATCTCTGGTGCAAATGCGGCCGAATCTCCTGAAACAAGTTTCCCTGAAAGATATGATTTGCGTGAAACAGGCACATTAACTCCAATTCGAAACCAAAAGAACTTGGGTTCATGTTGGGCATTTTCCGCTATGGCTTCTATAGAAAATGTTGTTGCTAGAAATGGTGGAAATGCCATAAACTATCCCAAAACTATCACTTTAAGCAACAGCGAACAAAACGTACTACTAACTACAGAGAATCCGGAACAAGATGTGGTTTTAAGCGCTGCGCTTGACACTGATAACGCTTCAAGTGGACGCATTACTTGGAGTATTAGCGGTGATGTTTCTAGCGTAAAACTGAAAACAAATGCGAGCCTAACCACAGAATCTGTTCCGGTGCTAACCGCTGTAAAACCAGGTACTGTCACAGTTACTGCGACAAGTGATGCAGATATGACGGTGACTGCTTCTTGTACAGTGACAATCACGGCACAAGGTGTAGAAAAAATAGTTCTAAATCCAAAGCAATTTGAACTTAAAACAGGTGAATGTAAACAGATGGAAGCTGATGTTTCACCGGCTTCAGCAATGGATAAAACCATTATTTGGCAGAGTGACAAACCAGAGGTGGCAAATGTAGATGATTCAGGTAAAATCACCGCAATCTCTGCAGGTACCGCTACAATTACTGCAAAAGCCGGCATCGCTACAGCACAAACAGTAGTAACAGTAAAAACCCTCCCAGTGGTTAATCCGGATTCCAATAAACCAGCTCCTCCAACGCCACCGAACGATGGGGATCATACCACTACAGAGCCGACGATTTCTGAAAATACAGTTCCACAGACTACGGCAAAGTCTACACAATCAGTGAAGACTTCAGATTCAACGTCATTTGCCTATTTTTTAATTTTAGGACTGGGTTCACTGGTTACGATAGGTATTATATTGAGAAAAAAGGAGCAGCACGGCTAAATTCTTTGCTCAATCTCAATGTAGATTAACTAAATACATGAACAAGTTATTCCTTTCTTTATTAGGATAGAAAACAGAGCCATGTACTGCGATTATTCGCAAGTTCATTGGCTCTGTTTTTATAAATTTGGATCATTGAATTTGGATTATTGAATTAGTAGAGAGGTAAAATGGTCTTCAAACCAAAAACCAACCACTAACAGAGTTAAATCAGTGACTAAAATGGTCGGAAAGGAGTCATTGTATATCCGCTTATTTTTCAACAACATATACATAATCTAAAATAATAATATAAATGTTCATGTTTTTCTCTATTACATTTTTTCCTTCTGCCAATATCAAATCTGGTGAATCTGAAACACATGTTGAATAAAAATCAGAACCATACGTTAATCCATTTTTATTAACCATAAACTTTGTCAAACTATAATTGTAGATAATTTTGTTCCAGTAGTGCTAGTTGCAGCATTTACTATCTGCACATTTCCAGCTACTATTAAACACAATACTAATGCACACAGCATCGGAATTTCCCGTCTTTTTTTCATATTAATTTCCTCCCCCAATATAAAATTCTCCAACAATAGTCTTCCCATCTTTTTTATATAGAGGAATTTTTCTTCCTTCCTTACTTCTTTCATTTTGTGCTATAGCATCCTCTATGGTTTGTACATTAACATCCATATCACTTTTTCTAATATAATCACCTGTATAGGTCAACTGCAAATCTGGTTCTATTAATGACTCTTTCTTTATAGCTCCATAGGTTTCTCCATTTTCATTAACAGGATAACCATCACGCATAATAGATTCTTCCTGTGTATTATGTTGCGTGCCCTTATTTGGAATCGCATTACCAGAGCCAAATACTAATGAAATCCCCATTACCCTCATTAATAACATGACATTCGAGGGAATGTGTCTCAAAATTTCGTAATTGTACTTTTATAGACAGCGGGACAACCACAGGGGAAAAGACCAGATGCACTGTGAATCTTGGTGCAAGGGAAACGGTTTTTTGATAATACTGATTTTGTGGAAACTCCAATTAATCAGATAAACAAAAATACTATAAGGATTTTCATGCTGGAAACTATAAGAAGATTAGGATTATGCAAAGAAACATGCGAATGAAAAATACGATATCTCTAACCTTGAGGAAAAGAAAAAGGTAATTCAGAACCGTAACGTTAAGTTTAAGGAACTAACACGCATTGGATAAATCCCAAGCAAAACCAACCAGATTTTTTCACCCCTAAAATAAGAAAAACCCCCATAAATTGGGAGTAAATCGATGCGACGGGATTTGAACCCACGACCTCTGCGTCCCGAACGCAGCGCTCTACCAAGCTGAGCCACGCATCGATAAGATAATGTACATCACAAAGCTTATGTATAATATCATATTTTCACTTCTTTGTCAATATTTGAAAATCCTTGAGTTTCCGTAGTTTTATCCACAGAACCCCGATTTTATTACCTTCGTTATAAACAACTTTTATAAAATGCCC
>JAVVUO010000021.1:0-49497 GCA_036653135.1 Lachnospiraceae bacterium | reverse complement strand
TTGGGCATTTTATAAAAGTTGTTTATAACGAAGGTAATAAAATCGGGGTTCTGTGGATAAAACTACGGAAACTCAAGTAGATAGAGATTGCAAAAACACTGAAATTTTGCTAAACTAGAAACTGTGTTTTTAGATAAGATAGAAAGCTGTTTTATGAGGATAGAAAAGGAGATTAAACATGAAAAAAGAATTATTAAAAAGAGCGCAGGTTGCATGGGAAGACACTTGGTCAGTGGAAGATATGTATGCAACAGAAACATTGCTTTTAGAAGATGCAGATAAATTAGAAAATATGATAATGGAATTAGGTGTGTATACAGAAGAATATATCAATGAAAGTGCAGCACATTTATTGGAGTACTACAAATTGAGTGAGAAAATGGCACTTTTATTTGATCTTTCTTATGGCTATGCAGAACGTAACCATGATGTAGATACAGCAAATGCACATTATCAGGGGATTTCCGGAAAAATAATGGCAATTTATCATAAAATGGGAACAGCAATGGCACCCATAGACAGTTATATTGTTAAAATGAAGGATGAAAAAATCAACAGATATTTACAGGAAGAACCAGAACTTGCTCATTACAAAGTGAGTATTAACAACTTACGCAGAATGAAACCACATATGCTTTCTTCCGAATTGGAAGAGATGCTGGCATCATCTTTGGATATGGGAGGAAGCGTAGATAAAGTATATGGTTTGCTGCACAACGCAGATTTTGAGAATCCTTCTATAAAGGATGAAAAGGGAGAACTGGTTAAAGTAAGCAGTGGACGCTTCGTTCCCATGCTGGAAAGTAAGGATGCAACGGTACGCAAAGAAGCATTTCAAGCCTACTATGCACGGTTTGAACAGTATAAGAATACGTTTGCTTCTTTATATGAAGGAAAAACCAAATCTAATTTTTTCTATGCTAAGGCAAGAAAATACAATTCTTCTATGGAAGCTGCAGTAGATAGTAACAATGTGCCAAAGGAAGTGTATTCCAATCTAATTGAAGCGGTCAATGAAAATATGCATTATATGCATGAATATGTGGCACTGCGTAAGAAACTTTTAGGAGTAAATGAGCTTCATATGTATGATATCTATGTGCCAATGGTAGATCAAGAAGAAGGAGAAATCACCTATGCTATGGCACAGGAGGAAATTGCAGAGGCGTTACAGGTCTTGGGAGAAGATTATATCACAGTACTAAATCAGGGATTCTCACAGCGCTGGATTGATAAATATGAAAATGAAGGAAAGAGAAGTGGCGCATATTCCGCTGGAAATTATAGCACACATCCCTACGTATTGATGAATTACCAATACAATTTGGATTCTGAATTTACCCTTGCTCATGAAATGGGACATGCTCTTCATTCTTATTATTCTGCTCAAGACAATAATGTGTTTGACAGCGAATATACGATTTTTGTAGCAGAGGTGGCATCTACCTGTAATGAAGCACTACTTATGAATTACTTGCTAAAACATACAAAAGATAAAAAGAAAAAGGCATATTTAATTAATTACTTTTTGGAACAGTTTCGGACTACCTTATATCGCCAGACCATGTTTGCTGAATTTGAGTTGCTGACTCATCAAATGACAGAGAATGGTCAGACACTTACAGCAGAGGTACTGAAAAAAACATATTATGACTTGAATGTAACTTATTATGGAAAGGATATTGTTGTAGACGATGAAATTGCAATAGAATGGGCAAGAATTCCACATTTTTATTATAATTTTTATGTGTATCAATATGCAACTAGCTTTTCGGCATCTATGGCAATTAGCAAAATGATTTTAGAGGAAGGACAGCCGGCAGTACAACGTTATCTAACGTTTTTAAAAGGTGGATGCACCAAGTCTCCCATAGAACTGCTAAAGGATGCAGGGGTAGATATGACAACCAAAAAACCAATTAGTGATGCATTGCAGACTTTTGGGGCTTTAATTAAGGAAATGGATGATTTAATGGCCTAACAGGTTAAATAAGGAAAAGAGGAAAAATTTTTGGCAAAGTTACAAAGTGAAATAGAAAAAAGAAGAACATTTGCAATTATATCCCATCCAGATGCAGGCAAGACAACCTTAACAGAAAAATTCCTTCTGTATGGAGGAGCCATTAATTTGGCGGGTTCTGTAAAGGGAAAAGCAACATCTAGGCATGCGGTATCGGACTGGATGGAAATTGAAAAAGAAAGAGGAATTTCGGTAACTTCTTCTGTACTGCAATTTAACTATAGAAATTATTGCATTAATATTTTAGATACGCCAGGGCATCAGGATTTCTCAGAGGATACTTATCGTACGCTGATGGCAGCAGATTCTGCTGTGATGGTGATTGACGGTTCAAAAGGAGTAGAGGCACAGACTAGGAAGCTTTTTAAAGTCTGTGTAATGCGCCATATTCCTATTTTCACCTTTATTAATAAAATGGATCGGGACGCCAATGATACCTTTGATTTATTGGATGAAATCGAAAAAGAATTGGGAATTGCAACCTGTCCCATTAACTGGCCTATTGGTTCAGGGAAGAACTTTAAAGGGGTATATGACCGTAGCACGAAAAGTATTATGACTTATGGAGATACACAAAAAGGAACAAAAGAGGGTGTGGAACGCCACATTGATATCAATGATCCTTCTCTTATAACAGAAATAGGAATGGAATACCACCAGCAGCTGTTAGAGGAAATGGAACTGCTAGATGGAGCCGGTATTGACTTTGATATGGAAATGGTAACACAAGGGCAGTTATCACCAGTATTTTTTGGCTCTGCATTAACTAATTTTGGTGTAGAAACATTTTTACAACATTTTTTACAAATGACAAGTTTTCCATTGCCTAGAAGAGCAGACATTGGAGAAATCAATCCATTTTCTCCGGACTTTTCAGCTTTTGTATTTAAAATTCAGGCAAATATGAATAAATCTCATCGAGATCGTATTGCCTTTATGCGGATTTGCTCTGGCAAATTTGAAGCAGGAATGGAAGTAACTCATGTACAAGGGGGAAAGAAAATGCGCCTTTCCCAACCACAGCAAATGATGGCGCAGGAACGTAAAATCATTGACGAGGCATATGCCGGGGATATTATAGGCGTGTTTGATCCGGGTATTTTTGCTATTGGGGATACGATTAGCAATGCCAAAGACCAATTTATGTTCGAAGGAATTCCAACGTTTGCACCGGAGCATTTTGCAAGAGTTCGCCAAATTGATACCATGAAACGCAAACAGTTTGTCAAAGGAATTAATCAAATTGCCCAAGAAGGAGCAATTCAGATTTTTCAAGAGTACAATACAGGTATGGAAGAAATTATTGTGGGAGTAGTTGGTGTCTTGCAGTTTGACGTATTAAAATACCGCCTAGAAAATGAATACAATGTGGAAATTCGTTTAGAGCAGCTTCCGTATGAGCATATTCGCTGGATTGAGGATAAAGAAATTGATATGGATAAACTGGTGGGAACCTCTGACATGAAGAAAATTCAAGACTTAAAAGGAAATCCTCTGCTGCTATTTATTAATAGCTGGAGTGTAGGGATGACGCTGGATCGAAATGAGGGACTGCAGCTTTCCGAGTTTGGAAGATAAATCAATGATTCGGTTCATCTTCCAACATGCGGTAGCCCACACCTACCTCAGTATAAATATAAACAGGTTCCGCAGGATTCTTTTCAAGTTTTCTGCGGATATTTGCCATATTAACACGAAGAATCTTATTATCTGATTCTGCATATGGTCCCCACACATTATTCATAACAGCAGAATAGGTCATTACTTTTCCAGAATTTTGGGCAAGAAATGCAACGATTTTATATTCTACTGGTGTCAGGTGAATGGGAACTTCGTCTAAAAGAATAATGCGTTTGATAAAATCAATATTAAGTTCTTTGGCAGAATAAGATTTTTGTGAAACACCATTATAGGTACTTAGGTTACTGCTGTGGCGAAGCGAGGTACGGATTCGTGCAAGAAGTTCAGAAGTACCAAATGGTTTGGTTAAATAATCGTCTGCACCAGCATCTAGTGCCCTTACTTTATCTTCTTCTGTGGTACGGGCGGATACTACAATAATGGGATTACTAAACCAAGTGCGTACTTGGCATATAATATCCATGCCGTCCATATCTGGAAGTCCAAGATCAAGTAAAATAAGGTCGGGACAGTAAGAGGCAATCATAGAAAGAGCGGCAGTTCCAGTAGAGGCAGAACTGACTTTATAGTCATGGGACGATAATGCTTTTGTAATAAAATCATTGATATTTTTCTCGTCTTCAATGACAAGTATGTTAAACTTTGGCATGTGGTTCCTCCTTGGGCAATGTAAATAGAAATTCAGCACCCTGCTCATGATTCAATGCAGTAATGGTACCGTTGTGTGCATTAATAATAGTTTTACAAATAGAAAGTCCGATTCCCATTCCTTTTCTTACATCGGAAGAACTTGAGGAAGAAATTCCATCAAAAATAGTTTCTAAGAGGTGAACTTGAATACCGCTACCAAAATCAATGACGTGAAAGGAAACAACATCAGGTTCATTTTTCACCAGTAATTGAATGGGTTTTTTACTTTGAGCATGAACTACGGAGTTCTCGATTAAATTCATTAAAACCTGTTCAATTAGCATAGCATCCATGGGAATCATTAGAATCTCAGATGGAATGGTCACTTCCACCTCAGTTTGTGGAAGTCTTTTTTTGAGACGCGAAATTGCCTCAGCAACTACTTCTTCTACAATTTCAGGCGAGGTATTTAACTTAGAATCTGCGGTATGTATTTTGGTAACGGAAAGCAGATTTTCCACCATGTTTAACAGCCAAGAGGCATCATCACAAATGGTTTGCGTCAATTCTTTTCGTTCTGTGGCAGTATAGTCCTTGTCATTTTCCAATAGAGAAGATACGGTACCAATAATGCTAGTTAGAGGGGTACGCAGGTCATGTGAAACTGCACGGAGAAGATTGGCACGCATTTTTTCTTTGTCTGCCTCGGCCAGACTTTTTTCATGCAGTGCAAGTATTTCCGCCTGCTGCTTTAAATGTGTAGTGGTGGTACTGGTAATTAAAGTAATAAAAAGCATACAGAAAAAAGTGAATGGATAATCGGGAAGTATAAAATTCAATTGAAAATAAGGATAAGTAAAAAAGCAATTGATAAAAATAACACCAAAGACAGAAGTTAAAATACCATAAAAATAACCGTTAGTAAGACGAGCGATGGTAATGACACCTAAAATATAAAAAAGTGTTATGTTGGCCGGATTATCAGACACGTAAAAAAATAGAATAAAAGATAATACGGTGGTAACAAGAATCAGACCAATGGTAAGCAGTAAGTCATGTAAATGCTGTCTTGTTAAATTTTTTTTCATAAAAAACCTCATTTTTGTGTATTATAAATGTATTGTATTAGCAACTTAACTAAATGTATCATGTCAGAATCAAGGATTCAAGGAAGAAAAAAGTTCTTAGCACTATCTTAACATAAAACGTGACAAGGTCACAGAAAAATATGTTAAAATATGAGAAAATAAAACAAGAATTAAAGAACAAAAGTAGAAATGGAGGAGATTATATGTCAGTAGTAACGATTACGGCAGAAAATTTTGAAAAAGAAGTATTAAACAGCACCATCCCAGTATTGGTGGATTTTTGGGCAGTATGGTGTGGACCATGTCAGATGCAAGATCCGGTAATAGAACAGGCAGCAGACAAATTTAAAGAACAAATAAAAGTGACAAAGCTCAATGTAGATGAAGTTGGAAGCATTGCACAGCAATATGGAGTGATGAGTATTCCTACACTTATTTTATTTCAAAATGGGCAGGTGAAGGAACGAGTAGCAGGATTTCATTCATTAGAAGGCATTGCAGCATTAATTGCTTGACGGAAGCAAAAATAAAATTTATAATTAGAACAGCTGTAGGTGCGGCTGTTCTTTTTTTAGCTAATTGATAGAAAGGCAACAATTCAGAAGTATACCTCCATTCTCAATGACGATTCGTCAAAGAATTTCCTAAAAAGTAGTTGACAACGAACGTAAATTATACTAATATGAAACATAGATGCGAACATAAGTTCGCAAAAAGGAGAAAATTATGGCAAAAGAAGATAAAAAAGAAGATAAAAAAGAAGACAAATTAAAAGCACTGGATGCAGCTATTTCTAAAATTGAAAAAGATTATGGCAAGGGAGCCATTATGAAGCTGGGAGATTCAGCAGCAAATATGAATATAGAAACTATTCCTACTGGATGTTTGAGCCTGGACTTGGCTTTAGGTGTGGGTGGAGTGCCCAAAGGTAGAATTATTGAAATCTATGGTCCAGAGTCCAGTGGTAAGACAACTGTGGCATTACATATGGTAGCAGCAATTCAAAAGCATGGAGGAATTGCAGGATTTATTGATGCAGAACATGCACTTGATCCTATGTATGCCAAGAATATAGGCGTAGATATCGATGAACTGTATATTTCCCAGCCGGATAATGGAGAACAGGCACTGGAGATTACAGAGACAATGGTGCGTTCCGGTGCGGTAGACGTAGTGATTATAGACTCCGTAGCAGCATTGGTGCCTAAGGCAGAGATAGATGGGGATATGGGAGACTCTCATATGGGACTGCATGCAAGACTGATGTCCCAGGCACTTCGTAAGCTTACAGCGGTTATTAGCAAATCCAACTGTATTGTTATTTTTATCAATCAGTTGCGTGAAAAAGTGGGAGTTATGTTTGGAAGTCCTGAGACTACTACTGGAGGTCGTGCTTTGAAGTTCTATTCTTCTATTCGTTTAGATGTCAGAAGAATAGAATCAATAAAGCAAGGTGGGGAAATAGTAGGAAACCGTACCAGAATAAAAGTAGTAAAGAACAAAGTAGCACCACCATTTAAGGAAGCAGAATTTGATATTATGTTTGGTCAGGGAATTTCTAGAGAAGGTGATATTTTAGATATTTCTTCTAATCTTGGAATTGTAAATAAATCAGGTGCATGGTTTGCATATAATGGAGAGAAAATTGGACAAGGACGGGAGAATTCTAAAAAATATCTTCATGAGAATAAGCTGATTTGCGAAGAAATAGAGGAAAAAGTAAGAGCATACTTTAAATTAGAAGCGGAGAAGCAGAGAGCGAAAAATGATAAAAGAAATACAGAAAATAAAGAAGGTGTCAATAAAGACAGCAAGATGATAGATGATACAAAAGATATAAAAAGCATCAAAGATACCAAAATTTCTAAAGAAATAAAAGACTCCAAAGAAATAAAAGACGCTAAAAATGATCAAGACATCAGGGATACAGAAGATGCTTTAGATGTTCAGAGCACGGAAGATAATCAATAGATTCTTAAAAAGAGGCTGGGATTCAAAGTCTGCGCCCCTTGTAAACACAAAGCAGCAGATGGCTTGATGAATTTTATTTGGCTGTGAATGATAATGGGAGAAAAATAAAAATGCAGATTACCCAGATAACAGAAATAGATAAAAAACGAATACGGATTGAACTAGAGGATGCCCGAGTATTCGTCCTCTATAAAGGAGAAGCTAGAGGACGGAACCTAAAAGAAGGAGAAGAACTTTCTCCAGAAGCATATGAAAGTATTCAAAAAGAAATTTTAGTTAAAAGAGCCTGTAAGCGTGTAATGTTTTTATTAGAGAAGATGAATCGCACGGAGTCGCAGCTTAGAGATAAGCTGCGACAAGGCTTTTATCAGGAAGAAGTAATTGATCAGGCTATTGAATATGTAAAAGGGTATCACTATGTAGATGATTCCCGTTATGCCATGAACTATGTAAGATACCAAAAGGAGCGTAAGAGTAAAAGACAGATAGAAATGGAACTACGCAAAAAAGGTATAGAAAAAGCAGTGATTACGGTTGCATTAGAAGAAGAATATGCAGAGCAAAACGAAGAAACTTTAATTCTAAAATGGGTAGAGAAGAAGCATTATTCTAAAGAATCCTCCGATTGCAAGGAAAAGCAGAAAATATATCAATTTTTAATGCGGAAAGGTTTTCAGTCTAATGATATTTTGCATGTATTAGACTACTTGACATAATTCTCAAAAAAGTATAAAATCAATATGTTGTTATTTATGTCTGGTTAGAGTAGACAATGAATGCAATTGGTTATATGTGACATATTAAAAACGAATTAGTTTTATTATATGTACAATGAAAATTTAATAAGGAGGTGCTCCTGTGCCAGGAATTATGATCGCTGTAGTAGTCACGCTAATTATCGCTATACCTATTACTTACTTTTTAACACTTACCTATCGTCAACGCGTGGTAGAAGCCAAAGTTGGAAGTGCAGAAGAGAAAGCAAGAGAGATAATAGATGAAGCTGTTAAGACTGCTGAGACAAAGAAACGCGAATCTATGCTTGAAATCAAAGAAGAGTCCATTAGAACTAAAAATGAACTTGATAAAGAAATCAAAGAACGTAGAAATGAGAGTCAACGTAACGAACGACGTATTATTCAGAAAGAAGAGAATCTGGATAAGAAATTAGAGGCAATTGAAAGAAAAGAAGCAGGTTTTGCAGCTAAGGAAGAAGAGATTAACAGACAAAAAGCGGAAGTAGCGACACTACATGAAGAACGCGTACAGGAACTAGAAAGAATCTCAGGATTAACCTCTGAACAGGCAAAAGATTATCTTTTAAAGACCATTGAAGATGATGTAAGGCTTGATACTGCAAAGTTAATTAAGGAAATGGAAAACAAAGCAAAAGAAGAAGCTGGGAAGAAAGCAAAGGAATATGTAGTAACCGCAATTCAAAAATGTGCGGCTGACCATGTGGCAGAAACAACTATTTCGGTAGTGCAACTTCCAAATGATGAAATGAAAGGCAGAATTATCGGTAGAGAAGGAAGAAATATCCGAACACTGGAAACTATGACAGGTGTAGATTTAATTATTGATGATACACCAGAAGCAGTAATCCTTTCCGGATTCGACCCTGTTCGAAGAGAAGTAGCCCGTATTGCTTTGGAAAAATTAATTGTAGATGGACGTATCCATCCTGCAAGAATCGAAGAAATGGTAGAAAAGGCACAGAAAGAAGTAGAAACCATGATTCGAGAAGAGGGAGAATCAGCCACACTGGAAGTAGGAGTACATGGCATTCATCCGGAACTTGTTCGTTTACTTGGTAAGATGAAATTTAGAACAAGCTATGGTCAAAATGCATTGAAACATTCTATTGAAGTAGCGCAACTTTCTGGCTTATTGGCAGGAGAAATCGGTGTAGATGTAAGAGCAGCGAAAAGAGCAGGCTTATTACATGACATTGGTAAATCTGTAGACCATGAGATAGAAGGATCCCATATTCAAATTGGTGTTGACTTATGTAGAAAATACAAAGAAAGTCCACTTATCATCAATGCAGTTGAAGCACATCATGGAGATGTGGAACCAGAATCACTGATTGCCTGTTTGGTACAAGCCGCTGATGCAATTTCGGCAGCAAGACCAGGTGCAAGAAGAGAAACACTGGAAACATATTCAAACAGATTAAAACAATTAGAAGATATTGCCAATGAATTTAAGGGTGTTGATAAATCATTTGCGATTCAGGCAGGTAGAGAGATTCGAATTATGGTAGTTCCAGAACAAATCAATGATACTGATATGGTATTATTAGCACGTGATATTTCAAAACAAATTGAGAATGATTTGGAATATCCGGGACAAATCAAGGTAAACGTAATTCGTGAATCCCGTGTAACAGACTATGCAAAATAGAAAGAACACGGATAACATGGTATGAATATGAGGCCGTCAGCGACACGTTGACGGTCTTGTTTTTTTGGAGGAAAAAATGGAAAAAAAACAACCAATCGTAAAGAGAATAAAACGAGAGTTAATACATGAAGGTTCTATTTTAAATATTTACAAGGATTATATGGAACTACCGGATGGAAAGATAGAAGTATGGGACTATGTGGAACATCGCAATGGAGCAGCAGCAGTAGTACCGGTTTTACCAAATGGAAAGATTTTAATGGTTCGCCAATATCGCAATGCATTAGAACGTTTTACTTTGGAAATTCCAGCAGGAGCAAGAGACCATAAGACGGAGCCTACCATAGTTTGTGCTGCTAGAGAATTGGAGGAGGAAACAGGATATCGCTGTGATGAATTGGAGTTTTTACTATCTTTAAGGACAACAGTTGCTTTTTGCAATGAATTAGTAGATGTGTATGTTGCAAGAAATCTGATTCCATCTAAACAAAATTTGGATGAAGGAGAATTTATTGATTTAGAAGCATATACCTTAGAAGAATTATGTGATTTGATTTATCAGGGTGTGATACAGGATGGAAAAACAGTGGCAGCAATTATGTCATATAAAAATAAGTATCATGTATGATAATGGACTTGCATAAGATAAAAGAAAAAGAACGGAAGTCTTATGAAAAAACATCTGCAATTTCAGTGGCAGCATAAAGTATTAAGGTTAAGTTCGGAATCTATTTGGAATAAAGGTATCAAATTTATAGCAGCAGCAGCGTTTATCATTGGAATTTTTATAGCAAATTTTATGGGAAGAGAGCAGGTCTCCAACATAGGAATTTTAAATGATTATTTCATGGAACGATTTGAGTATACTAATATTAATGGAGAAAAATTATTTTTCTATTTGGTGGAAGAACGTGTTCCTATTCTGCTACTGTTGTTACTTTTAGTATTTAGTTCACTGGGTATTTTGCTGGGTATTTTAATGCTGGGATGGCAGGGATTTTCTATTGGCTTTATGCTTGCAACAGCAGTGGCGAAATATGGGGGAAAAGGAATTTTGCTGATTTTAGCAGGACTGTTTCCACAGTATCTGATTTACCTTCCGGTATATATTTTTTATTGTTTTTTAGCGATTTTTATAAAAAAAAGAACATATTGTAGTCAAAGTGGAATGACAATTAGTCAGGACAGAAGAAAGATATATGGCATGGGAGCAATTTTGGCATGCCTAATACTAGTGGTGTTTTTTCTAGGTATTTTTTTGGAAAGTTATGTAAATCCAATGATATTGAAGAAAGTGCTAAAAATATTTTAAAATACTATTTGATTTTCCTTGAATATGTTATTATAATGTAACAAGTAGCAAAAAGCGAGATGACTTGAATAAAATTTTGCAGGAAGAATAGCACAAAATGGGGTAAGTTGGTTTATGTATGATGAGATAGAGAAGTTTATTCAGTATTTAAAAGAAGTGAAGAAAACATCTGAAAATACGGTGGTTTCGTACCAGCGTGATTTAAAAAAAATGATTGGTTATTTTATGGAACGTGGGATTTTTCAGATAGACCAGATTACTGCCACAGGATTAAATTCTTATATTTTGTTTTTAGAAAAATTGGGTAGAAAACCAGCTACCATATCCAGAGGAATTGCATCAATAAAAGCTTTGTTTCAGTTTCTGGAGAAAGAAGGTTATGTGAATCAAAATCCTTCGGAAGAATTAAAAGCACCAAGGGTAGAAAAGAGAGCACCAGCCACACTTTCCAAAGAGGAAACGGTACGTCTTTTAGAACAAACAAAAGGTACAACACCAAAAGAGCTGCGAGACAGTGCGATGTTAGAACTTTTATATGCTACAGGTATTAGAGTGTCAGAACTGATTTCTCTAAAACTGGAGGATATTAATATGAGTATGGAGTATATTATCTGCCGAGAGATGAGCCGAGAACGTATGATACCTTTTGGAGAGGTTACGAAACAGGCATTAACCCAATATTTAGAAAAGGGAAGACCAAAGTTAGTATTAGATAAAAGCAGCTCTATTCTTTTTACCAATTGTTCAGGTCAGACCATGAGTCGTCAGGGATTTTGGAAGCTAATGAAGTATTATGGCAAGAAAGCTGGAATTACAGCAGAATTAACACCACATACACTACGTCATTCCTTTGCAATGCACCTTGTAGACAATGGTGCGGATTTGCATGCAGTACAAGAAATGATGGGACATTCTGATATTTCGACGACACAAATTTATACACAGGTGAACCAAAAACGAATTCGGGAAGTATACAAGAAGGCACATCCAAGAGGATAGGGAAAAAATAAAAAGGCTGTTACACCATTGAGATTGCAAGTTGAATGGTGTAACAGCCTTTTTGAATGCAGCTAGAAACTGTGAAAGATTAAAATACAAATCCTCTTACTGATTCATGTCTGCAATATGATAAATAAGTTCTTCTGATTCTTTCCAACCAAGGCAGGAATCGGTAATTGATTTCCCATAAACGTGTTCCCCTACCTTTTGAGATCCCGGTTCAAGATAGCTTTCAATCATAACTCCTTTTACCATTTGATGAATATTAGGTGCAATTTGACGATTGTGCATAACTTCTTTTATAATACGAACCTGTTGCTCATACTGTTTGTTGGAATTGGCATGATTGGAGTCGATGATAGCAGCAGGATGAAGCAAATCCATTTTATCATACATTTGAATTAGACATTCTAAATCTTCATAATGATAATTGGGCAGACACACACCTCGTTTATTAACAGCACCTCGCAATACTACGTGTGTAAGTGGATTTCCAGTGGTGCGGACTTCGAAACCGCGATAGACAAAGTGATGGGGATGCTGGGCGGCATAGACGGAATTTAGCATAACCGAAAAATCACCGCTGGTTGGATTCTTCATACCGGCAGGAACATCAAAACCACTAACGGTTAACCGATGATGCTGGTCTTCCACAGAGCGTGCGCCGATTGCAACATAGGACAAAAGGTCTTCCACATAGCCCCAATTTTCAGGATAAAGCATTTCATCTGCTGCAGACAATCCATATTCTTCAATGGAACGAATATGCATTTTACGCATTGCAATTAATCCGGCTAGTAAATCCGGCTTTTTTTCAGGATCTGGTTGATGTGCAATGCCTTTGTAACCTTCTCCAGTAGTGCGTGGCTTATTTGTATAAATACGTGGAATAATAACCACGCGTTCAGCCACTTTTTCCTGTACTTTGGCAAGACGGCTGATATAATCGCAGACAGAATCTTCATTATCTGCAGAACAAGGTCCAATAATTACTAAAAATTTATCGGAATCTCCTACAATAATGTCGCGAACCATTTGATCGCGTTCCTTCTTTACCTGAACCGCTTTTTTAGATAAGGCATACTCTTGTTTGATTTCTTCCGGTGTAGGAAGTTCTTTTAAAAATGTAAAACTCATATTTTTTCTCCTCCATTTTATGAAAAATATTTTGCCTTTATCAGTGAAATTGGCATTTCTTCACCGGTCCAGCAAGTAAAAGCAGCAGCACCTTGATAGAGCAACATATATAGCCCATTGAAATAGGGACAGCCTGACTGTTGTGCTAAAGTCAATAATGCTGTTTGTCTGGGGTTATAAATGATATCTGATACAATTAAATCTTTTCTAAGAACAATAGTGTCTTTTAAAGGGCTGTTCTTACAATTAGGGTACATTCCAACATTGGTGGCATTGGTTAAAATAGCACTTTGAGAAATACTTTCTTCTACTTGTGTAGAATCTTCAATATCCAAAAGCCGAATCCGGCAGTTGGTTTCGGTAGCTACATTTTTGCAAAAAGCAGCTGTGGCATTCCATGTTTCATTTCTACGTTTCAGGATATCAATGGCAGCAACTCCATCTAAAGCAGCTTGCACGCAGATTGCAGTAGCTGCACCGCCTGCGCCTAATAAAGTCATCTTTTTCCCGATAATGTCAAATCCAGCATCAGCAACAGAACGCATATACCCAATTCCATCTGTGGTATGCCCAATCAAGCGATTGTTTTTTACTATCACGGTATTTACAGCATGAGCAAGCTTAGCGGCTGGAGTAAGCTCATCTAGTAATGGTAAAATGGATACCTTTAAGGGCATGGTTAAATTAAAACCGCAGATTCCGACAGCTTTTAATCCCATAACGGTCTCTTCTAACTGTTCGGGAGTCACATCAAATGCCAAATATACATAATCAAGACCAAGATGACGAAAAGCTTCATTGTGCATCTGTGGGGAGATACTGTGTGCTACGGGAGAACCTAGCAAAGCGGTAAGTTTTGTCTTTCCTGTAATTTCGTAATTCATAATATTCACCTGTTTCTATAGATGTCTTTGTATGTCTTCCTTGTAAAAATTTCTCATGGACTATCTTAATTGATTATAAAAAATATGTCAATGACTTGCATCATTTGTTTTCCTAAGTTATAATAATGAAAATCATGATTTGCAGCTTCTTATTGGTAAACTAGGCAAATCTGCCTGATATATTTTATCTAGTGAGGAATCAAAATAGCGAAAACAGCAGGAAAAGGAAGTAGTCTGAATGGAAGAAGAAATTTGGATAAAAAACCGTGAAATTGGTGGAAAACGTCCACTGGTATGTGTTCCTGTAATTGGGAAAACAAGGGAAGAAATCAGTAAGGAAATTACAGAGTTAGCAAAAGAAAATATTGATATCATAGAATGGAGAATGGATTGGTATGAAAAATCGAATTCCATAGAAAATTGTCTGACGTTACTGGAAGAGCTTTCCAATATATGCCAAGACGTGATTTTGCTGTGTACTTTTCGAAGTAAAAGTCAAGGAGGTGAGAAGGAGCTTAATCCAGAAACCTATTGTAAACTTCTAAAGGCGGTAGCGGAAAGTGAATATGCGGACATAATTGATGTAGAGGTATGCAACTTGCAAAATGCCAAAGAAGTGATTGAATTGCTTCATCAGACAACAAGGTGTATTATTGGCTCAGACCACAATTTTTTAAAGACACCATCTGTACAAATTATGGCAGAAAAATTAATGTATATGAAACGTATTGGTGCAGATATTGGAAAACTTGCAGTGATGCCCCAAAATAAGCTAGAGGTACTACATCTTTTAGAGGCAAGTATCATGTTGAAAGAATACTATCCTGATTATCCTATTATTACAATGTCTATGGGATGTATGGGAATGATAACAAGAATAGCAGGTACCTTTTCCGGTTCGTGTGTAACCTTTGGAGCCGCACAGCATGCATCAGCACCGGGGCAGCTTCCGGTAGCACAGTTGACGACAATACTTGATAAAATTATGGAAAGCATGGAAGAATGGGATGAAAAATAATATTTATTTAATTGGATTTATGGGAACTGGAAAGAGTACGGTATCCAAAGCCTTACAGGAAATAACGATGTTTCAAGAAATAGATACGGATATGGAAATTTCAAAGCAAGAAAATAGTAGTATTCCAGAACTGTTTGAAAAGTACGGAGAAGGTTATTTCAGAGAATTAGAAACACAATTTTTAAAAAAAATGAATCAAACACAGCATTGTATTATTTCCTGTGGTGGTGGTATGGTTTTAAAGGAAGAAAATATTAGACTCATGAAAAAAAATGGTATAGTTATATTATTAACAGCAACAGCAAAAACGGTGTTGGAACGAGTAGAAAGTGGAAAAGACCGTCCTATTTTAAAGGATCATATGAATGTGGAATACATAGAAAATCTTATGGCAAAGCGTGAGGAGCATTATAAAAAAGCGCAGGAATTGATTATATCTACAGATGAAAGAACTCCCGAGGAAATTTCCGAGGAAATTTTGAAAGAATTAAATTCCATCCATTTTTCTTTTGATTTTTAGAAAAAAGTGTGATATAATGAGCGACAGTGAGTTAAAACATTTGATGTAAATTCACAAAATAATATAGATTAATATACCAATACAGTAAAGCACCCATAGTTTAACGGATAAAACACCAGATTCCGGTTCTGGGGCTGGGGGTTCGATTCCCTCTGGGTGCATTGTAACCGTAAATTACTTTTATTACCATATAGATAAAAATTGAATCAGGAGGGTATATGAAAAACTCTTTAGAGAATAAGAAATTTGACTTTTCGAAGATTAACATAGATGCAATTATGAGTTTTTGTAAAAATAACACTAAATATATTTCGGCCGGTGTACTAACTGTGATTTTAGTAATAGCATTGGCAGTGACCGCTATCAATAATGAAAAAACAACGGAAAAAAAGCAGCCTAAGCAGCAGGAGGAACAGCAGGAAGAGAGCTATGCAGTGAATAAACTGCCAACACTGAATGCTCTTGTATCAGAATATTACAGTGCATATACAGCAGGAGATGTGAATACCGTTGCTACCAAAGCAACACCAGTTTCTGATATGGAAAAGAGCTACATTCAACTTATGAGCCAATATGTGGAAAGCTACAACAATATTGCGTGTTATAGCAAAAGGGGATTGGATGATACCTCTTATTTGGTGTCTGTAACCTTTGATATGAAGTTTAAAGGAATTGAAGGAACTCTGCCTGGATTGGATTTCTTTTATGTGAGAACCAATGAAACAGGTGCGTTATATATTGACAATTTGTACAGTGCCTTTAACAGTCAAATGAAGGAACAGACTACAGCCCAAGAGGTGGACACTTTAATTGAGAGCTTTCAGGAAAATGAAGATGTAAGAACCTTACAGACAGATTTTCAGAATAAATATACCGAAATCATAACAGCAGATGCAAATTTACAGAATATGGTCAATACAGTTACCGGAGCAATTCAAAACTGGGTAGCGTCTTATTCTGATATTGCAGCACAACAACAAGCAGCTGCAGACGCAGCAGCAGCTCAAGCGGCAGCAGATGCAGCAGCACAGCAGGCAGCAGCTCAAGCGGCAGCAGATGCAGCGGCACAGCAGGCAGCAGCGGATGCAGCAGCTCAACAAGCAGCGGCACAACAAGCAGCGGATGCAGCAGCAGCTCAGGCGGCAGCAGATGCAGCGGCACAACAAGCAGCAGCGCAGCCAAATGGCGGCATTAACTATATAGCGGAGGGAAAGGTTCTTACTGCAACGGATGGATATAATGTGAGAGCTTCCATGAGTGAAACTTCAGATAAAATAGGAACAGTTGCCATTGGAGAGTCCGTGAAAGTTGTACTAAGCTATGCTGAGGGATGGACAAAGGTAGAATGGAAGGGAAAAACAGGATTTATTAAGACAGAATTGCTGTTAAATAATTAACCAGAAAGAGATAAGAAAAAATGAAGGGAGAATTGCTTTCTATGAGGCAGTTCTCTTTTTTAAAAAAATAGTATAAAATCTGAAAAATGCTTCAAGCTAATCATAAAATGATTAGGAGGAAGCAATGAAAAATCAAGAAGAAATCAATGTACTAAAGGAAATAAGAAAAAATGTAGTAATGGCTATTAATGCCATTGATACATTGATGGGAAAGGTTTATAATCAAGAATTTTCTTATGAATTAGTAGCTGAAAGAAATCGTTTTCGAGAATTTAAGCATAAAGCAGAAGCAGAATTATTTTGTTTGGGTATGCCGGTGAAAGATTCCAAAATACAAAAAGCAATGTTAATCAGTGCAATTCATGGGAATACAGCATTTAATATTAGTACACCCCATGTTGCTGAAATGGTAATTCAAGGCAATACTAGAGGGATTGGTGAATTACTCAAGGTAAGGCATAATAATAAAAATGCAGGCAGTTTTGCCAATGAACTGGCGGAGGAATTGATGGATTTTGAAGAAATAAATATGGAACGATTAAAGCAGTTTTTATAGACAGGGGAAGAACATGTTAGAAACCATGAGAATTAATAAGTATTTAAGTGAAGCAGGAATCTGTTCTAGAAGAGAAGCAGATAGACAGATAGCCGCAGGACATGTGACAATTAATGGAAAAACAGCAGTAATGGGCGACAAAGTGTCGCCCGTTGATAAAATTCTATTTGAGAAGAAACTGGTGGAAAAAGAAGAAGAAGTGATTCTTCTTGCGGTAAATAAACCAGCAGGCATTGTGTGCACGGCAGAAAAACGCGAACCCAACAATATTGTAGATTATTTAAAATATCCAAAGCGTATTTATCCAGTAGGGAGATTGGATAAAGATTCGCATGGTCTGCTTCTTATGACAAATCAAGGAGAGTTAGTAAACAAAATCATGCGTAGCGGAAATCTACATGAAAAAGAATATATTGTGAAAGTAAATCATGAAGTAACCAAATCTTTTTTGGATACCTTGTCCAAAGGGGTTTATTTAAAAGAGCTAAAAGCAGTCACCAGACCATGTAAGGTGGAAAAGATTGGAAAACTCACTTTCCGCATTGTACTGACCCAGGGACTGAATCGACAAATTCGGCGTATGTGTGAAACGTTTCAATATCGTGTTATGGATTTAAAACGAGTTCGCATTATGAATATTAGGTTAGGAGAATTAAAAGAAGGTACTTATCGAAAACTCACATCACAAGAATGGTCAGAACTTATGGAGCAAATCAAAGAATCTTCCAATGAAACCGTAGTTCCAACAAGGGAAAGGATAGTAGCATATGGAAAAAAATCAGGCAGAAAATAGAATCAAAGAATTATGTGAACAGATAGAATATCATAATGAATGCTATTATAATCAGGACAATCCCAAGGTGTCAGACTTTGAATATGACACTTTAATGCAGGAATTAAAAAAAATAGAAGAACAATTTCCGGAACTTAAAACAAAGGATTCCCCTACACAACATGTAGGAGGGGCACCCAAACGAGAAGCAGGTGTGCTGGTGGCACATAAAATTCCTATGTTAAGTTTACAAGATGTATTTTCCAAAGAAGAAGTAGAAAACTTTGTATTGGAAATGCAAGAACAGCTAATAGAACCGGAATTTGTGGTGGAATATAAGATTGATGGTTTATCGATGGCACTGCGTTATGAAAATGGAATATTAACAAAAGCCATTACCAGAGGGGATGGAATTAACTTTGGAGAAGACGTTACCCAAAACGCAAGAGTGATACAGGATGTGAAGAAAAAATTAAAAATTCCTACGCAATATTTAGAAATTCGTGGAGAAGTTTACATGAATAATAAGGATTTTGATAAAGTAAATGAAATGCAGGAATTAAATGAGAAAAAACCATTTGCAAATCCTAGAAATTGTGCAGCAGGAACTCTACGTCAGTTAGACAGCAAAATTACAAAAGAACGTGGATTATCTATGTTTGTATTTAATATTCAAGAGGTACGTGGAATGGAATTTGCTACGCACACACAAGGATATGAATATTTAAAACAAAACAAGATACCCGTGATTGAAAACTATACAATCTGTAAATCTAAAGAAGAAGTATGGGATGCAATTTGTGCTATTGGAGATAATAGAGGAAATTTAGGATATGATATTGATGGAGCAGTGGTGAAGCTTAATTCCTTGTCAGACCGTGAGCAGTTAGGCACAACGTCCAAGGTTCCAAAATGGGCAGTAGCCTATAAGTATCCTCCGGAAGAAAAAGAGACAACATTACTAGAGATAGAATTATCAGTAGGAAGAACCGGAAGAATTACACCCACTGCAATTTTTGAACCGGTACGATTGTGTGGAACCTGTGTGTCTAGAGCAACACTTCACAATCAAGATTTTATTAATGATTTGGATATTCGCATTGGAGATAAAATCATGGTTTATAAATCGGGTGAAATTATTCCTAAAGTGCGTAAGGTACTGAAAGAAAAACGTCCTCAGGGAACACAAAGTTACAAACTGCCGGAAGTTTGTCCTGTATGTGGAGCAAAGACCCAGCGGGAAAAAGATACAGCAGATATGAAATGCACCTCTTTAACTTGCCCAGCACAGCTAGAGCGTCATATTATTAATTTTGTGGGAAGAGATGCCATGGACATCAAAGGATTTGGAACGGTTTATGTAGAAGAATTGGTGCAGCGTGGATATCTAAAAGATGTGGCAGATATTTACACATTACAAGAATACCGTGCATCTTTGATTGAACACGGGATAATTGGAAAAGAAAAAAACACAGATAAATTATTGCTGGCAATAGAAAATTCCAAAGAAAATGATGGATATCGCTTACTTACCGGTCTTGGAATTCCCAATGTGGGTAAGGCAGCGGCGAAAGAAATACTGAAAGCATTTCATTCAGTAGAAGCACTAGAACATACCACAGTAGAAGAATTGGTGAAAGTAAATGATATTGGAGAAATTAGTGCTAACTATATCGTGGATTTTTTTGAAAATGAGAAAAATCGTATTTTGATGCAGCGATTACGCAATTATGGTGTAAACCTAGAAAGTAAAACGCAAAAAACAAGCGATATTTGGTCTGGAATGACCTTTGTAATTA
Organism: Lachnospiraceae bacterium; assembly: GCA_036653135.1. Lineage (GTDB taxonomy): Bacteria > Bacillota > Clostridia > Lachnospirales > Lachnospiraceae > Petralouisia. The sequence continues at coordinate 29,347 of JAVVUO010000021.1, read as the reverse complement.
CCGGAACATTACCAAGCCTAGAACGAAAAGAAGCAGCAAAAATAGTAGAGAATAAGGGTGGAAAAGTGTCAGGCTCTGTGTCTAAAAAGACAACATATGTTCTAGCAGGAGAAAATGCTGGAAGTAAGCTTACAAAGGCACAAGAGTTGGGAATTCCGGTGATAACACAGGAAGAATTTTTAAATATGTAATGAATGTGTGCCAAATAAATACACGGAATGGAGAAAAATATGCCAATAAAGGTTCAAAGTGAATTACCTGCAAGAGAGAAATTAGAGTGGGAAAATGTATTTACCATGGATGAAAATCGTGCTAGCCATCAAGATATTCGTCCGATACAAGTTGGGATTTTAAATCTAATGCCATTAAAAGAAGATACTGAATTACAAATTCTGCGTGCACTTTCCAACACCCCATTACAGGTAGATGTGACGTTTATTACAGTTTCAAGTCATGAATCTAAAAATACATCGATTAGTCATCTGAATCAATTTTACAGTACCTTTGCAGAAATTAAAAAACGTAAATTTGATGGATTTATTATAACGGGTGCACCGGTAGAACAGATGGAATATGAAAAGGTAGATTATTGGGATGAATTTAAGGAAATTTGTGACTGGACAGATACGAATGTAACCTCCACCATGCACTTATGCTGGGGTGCACAGGCGGGACTTTATTATCACTATGGAATTCCAAAATATGAATTGGAACATAAAATGTTTGGATTATTTGAACATAAAGTACAAAATCGTAAAATTCCATTGGTACGTGGATTTGATGATTGCTTTTTTGCACCTCATTCCAGACATACACAGGTACGAAAAGAAGATATAGAAAAAGTTGCTCAACTCACTATTTTGGCAGAATCAAAAGAGGCTGGAGTATTTTTGGTAATTGACAATACGGGCAAAAAAATATTTGTTATGGGTCATCCAGAATATGACCGCATGACACTTCATACGGAATATATGAGAGATAAGGAAAAAGGACTAAAAATCGAGCTACCCAAAAATTATTATACTAACGATGATTGTACCCAAAAACCAAATTTGAAGTGGCGTTCACATGCAAATGCATTGTACACTAACTGGCTGAATTACTATGTATACCAAACAAGCCCCTATGAGTACATTACCGTTCCTGAAAAATAGGAAAACTGGTAGAAAATCTTTGCAAACATAGAATATTCTGTTATAATAGAACAATGAATAAGGCTTAGGAGGCGTAAATATGGCTGAAGACAGAAAAGCATATATGATAAAGGATGATAAGTTAGGAAAAGTTCGTATTGCAGATGAGGTAGTGACCATTATTGCAGGACTGGCAGCAACAGAAGTAGAAGGTGTTAGTTCCATGGCGGGTAATATTACCAATGAACTGGTAAGCAAGCTTGGAATGAAGAATCTTTCCAAGGGGATTAAGTTAGAGATATTAAACAATGTGGTGACGGTAGATGTTGCCTTAAACATTAGTTTTGGCTACGCAATTCCGAAAGTATCGGCCAAGGTACAAGAGAGAGTAAAGTCTGCAATTGAGAGCATGACAGGTTTGGAAGTAAACACTATCAATATTAGAATTGCTGGTGTTGATATGGAGAAAAGCAAATAAGGGACATTTAAAAGTAAACGAAGAGGAATCAACATAATAGGGTGTCTGCATGGACACCCTATTATGTTAAGAAAGGGTACAAAATGAGCCGAAGAGAGTTAAGGGAACAAATATTTAAAATACTGTTCCGCGCAGAATTTTATGGAGAAGATGAGTTAGCCGAACAGCTAGAACTGTTTTTGGAGGATATGGATCAGCATCGAGAAAAAGATGAGGAAGACATTAAGACAAAATTCCAAAATATTATGAACCATCGAACAGAAATAGATGGAATGATAAATGAAGTGGCACAAGGATGGAAGACTAGCCGCATGGGTAAAGTAGACTTGGCTTTGATTCGTTTGGCAGTGTATGAATTAAAATTTGAGGAGGGAATTCCAACAGGAGTTGCAATCAATGAAGCGGTAGAACTTGCTAAGTCCTATGGTACAGATGATTCCCCTTCTTTTGTAAATGGAATACTTGCAAAGTTAGTATGACAAAAAATGTATATACCGTAGGCCAGGTAAATTCCTACATTAAAAATATGTTTACCCAGGATTTTATGATGAACCGCATTTATGTAAAGGGTGAGATTTCTAACTGTAAATATCACACCACAGGTCATATCTATTTCACATTGAAGGACGAAACTGGTGCACTTACAGCAGTAATGTTTGCAGGTAGTCGCAAAGGATTACAATTTTCCATGAAAAATGGGGATAATGTTATCATACTTGGTTCCATTTCCGTATATGAGCGAGATGGGAAATATCAGTTATATGCAAAAGAAATCATACCGGATGGTGCTGGCTTTTTATATCAAAGATTTGAACAATTAAAAAAAGAGCTGGAAGAGATGGGAATGTTTTCTAATGAATATAAGCGTCCTATTCCAAGATATATTAAAACACTTGGGATTGTAACGGCACCTACAGGAGCAGCTATTCGAGATATTCAAACCATTGCTAAGCGACGCAATCCTTACGTGCAGATGATTCTATATCCTGCACTGGTACAAGGAGAAGGAGCACCCCAAAGTATTGTAGCAGGAATACATGCCTTAGAAAAGCAACAGGTAGATTTGATCATTGTAGGTCGGGGTGGTGGTTCTATGGAAGATTTATGGGCATTTAATGAAGAAGTAGTAGCAAGAGCCATTTTTGAATGTATGATTCCAATTATATCGGCAGTAGGACATGAAACCGATAACACCATAGCAGATTATGTGGCAGATTTACGAGCACCTACCCCATCAGCAGCGGCAGAACTTGCAGTATACGACTGGCGAGAATGGATGAGCACACTGCTGTCTTTTCAGATGGAATTAAATCGTTGTATGGGAACAAAACTAGAATGGTATGAGGAACATTTAAAGCAGTATGAAAGCCGTTTTCAATTATTAAGTCCTCAAAGTCGTTTTAACGAAAAACGACAGTTTACCATAGACTTGGAAGAAAAAATGAAACGAATGATGGAACAAAAACTTACGGAAAAAATTCATGAACTGGAATTGTATGCAGGGAGTCTGGAAGGACTTTCTCCGGTAAAAAAATTAAGCCAGGGATATTCTTTTACTGTGAATGAACAGGGAGCTGGAATTTCTGATGTAACTAAAGTCAAAAGGGATGATCATATTAAAATTCATATGCTCAATGGAACCGTATTGGCAAACGTAACAGGAACGGAGGTCTTTTCGTGGGAGAACAGGAAAAGTCATTAGAAGAAACGTTTCAGGAAATTGAAACAATTATTGGAAAAATGCAGCAAAGAGAGGTGTCCTTGGAGGATTCTTTTTCTCTTTATGAACAAGGAATTAAAAAATTAAAATTATGTAATGAAAAAATCAATACGGTAGAAAAGAAAATGCTCCTTTTGAATGGACAAGGGGATTTAGTGCCGTTGGATACAGAATAAAATACAAACAGGGAGCACAAGTCTATGGAAATGAAAACAGAAATTGAAAATCGTACAATGCAAATCGAAAAAATCATAGAAGGTCATCTTCCTAAAGTGGAAGGATATCAGAAAACGGTAGTAGAAGCGATGAATTACAGTGTACAAGCAGGAGGGAAACGTTTGCGCCCTATGCTGATGCAGGAGACTTATCGCATGTTTGGAGGACGTTCGAAAGTGATTGAACCATTTATGGCAGCCATGGAGATGATACATACCTATTCCTTGGTACATGATGATCTTCCTGCTATGGATAATGATGAATATCGAAGAGGAAAGAAAACCACTCATGCGAAATATGGGGAAGCTATTGGAATTTTAGCAGGAGATGGACTTTTAAATTATGCGTTTGAAACAGCAGCAAAGGCTTTTGATATTGAACCGCATAACCAAAATATTGGGAAAGCATTTCAGATATTAGCCGGAAAGGCAGGAATTTATGGAATGCTTGGGGGACAATGTGTGGATATAGAAGCAGAGGGCTCTGTACCTACAGAAGATATGCTGCGTTTTATTTATCGATTAAAGACAGGGGCTTTATTGGAAAGTTCCATGCTGATAGGAGCGATTTTAGCAGGAGCTACTAAAGGGGAACAGAAAATTATTGCTCAGGCAGCGGAGGAGCTAGGACTGGCATTTCAGATTCAGGACGATATTCTAGATATTACCAGTACCACAGAAGAATTAGGAAAACCGGTGGGAAGCGATGAAAAAAATCATAAGACCACGTATGTTGGAATATTGGGAATTGCCAAAGCAGGAGAAGAGGTAGCACGCCTTTCCTGTCACAGTGTGGAATTAATGAACACACTGGTGGTTAAGAATGAATTTTTAACGCAATTAATGGAAGAGCTGATACATCGTAGAAAATAATAGGTAAGATTTAGAAGCTGAGAAAGAGGGGGAATCTTTATGGTTTTAGAAAAGATAAGCAAACCCAATGATATAAAAAAACTTACAAGTGCAGAACTACCGATGCTGGCAGAGGAAATCAGAGAATTTCTGATTAATAAAATTTCTATTAGTGGGGGTCATCTGGCATCTAATCTAGGAGTGGTAGAACTAACTATGGCAATGCACTTGGTGTTTAACTTACCAGAGGATAAGATGATTTGGGATGTAGGACATCAATCTTATACCCACAAATTATTAACCGGTCGTAAAAAAGGGTTTGACGATTTGCGTAAATATAGAGGAATGAGTGGATTTCCCAAACGAAATGAAAGTTCATGTGATAGCTTTAATACAGGACATAGTTCCACTTCTATTTCAGCAGGGCTCGGATTTGCAGAAGCTAGAGAAATTACAGGAGAAGATTATAAGGTATTATCCGTGATTGGCGACGGCGCTTTAACTGGCGGAATGGCTTATGAGGCATTAAATAATGCCTCTAGAATGAAAACAAATTTTATTATTGTATTAAATGACAATAATATGTCTATTTCAGAAAATGTAGGTGGGCTATCTAGCCATCTTGGAAATCTGCGAACCGCAGATGCTTATAAGGATTTGAAAACAGGAGTGACAAACTCTTTAAATAAAATACCAATTTATGGAGAACGTATGGTAGCTCAAATACGCAAGACCAAAAGTGGAATTAAGCAATTATTTATTCCAGGAATGTTCTTTGAAGATATGGGAATTACTTATTTAGGTCCGGTGGACGGGCATGATATGACAGAATTGCTTCGGATATTTAGGGAAGCTGCTAAAGTAGAAGGTGCAGTATTGGTACATGTGATGACGAAAAAAGGAAAAGGATATCCTCCGGCAGAACGTCATCCAGCTAGATTTCATGGTACAGAACCATTTCAAGTGGAAACAGGATTGCCAGTTACCATGCGTACGGTGGCAAATTATACCGATATTTTTTCCACGGTAATGCGTAAATTAGGAGATCGTGATGAAAAAGTAGTAGCGATTACAGCCGCAATGGGGGATGGGACGGGGCTTAAACGTTTCCATAATATGTTTCCAGAGCGTTTTTTTGATGTTGGAATTGCAGAAGAACATGCCGTAACTTTTGCAGCAGGATTGGCGGCAGCAGGATTAAAGCCCATTATGGCAGTGTATTCCTCATTTTTGCAGCGTGCCTACGATCAAATACTTCATGACGTGTGTATTCAGGATTTACATGTAATATTTGCCATTGACAGAGCTGGACTGGTGGGAAGTGATGGAGAAACACATCAGGGAATTTTTGATTTATCCTATTTGTCTTCTATTCCAAATATGAATATTATGGCACCTAAAAATAAATGGGAACTTTCTGATATGGTTAAATTTGCGGTGGAATTTAATCATCCTATTGCCATTCGATATCCCAAAGGAGAAGCATATACTGGATTAAAAGAATATCGTCTTCCCATCATCTATGGCAAAAGTGAAATGCTTGTAAAAGAAAAAGAGATTGCACTGTTTGCAATTGGAAGTATGGTAAAAATTGCAGTAAAAGTAAGAGAACTACTAAAGGAAGCTGGATATCACTGTACCTTAGTAAATGCTCGTTTTGCCAAGCCTTTAGATGGAGAAATGATTCAAGAATTGTCCTTATCTCATGAACTTTTGGTGACATTAGAAGAGAATGTAATAGAAGGAGGGTTCGGGGAACGGGTGGTACGATGCCTAAATGAGCAAAAATCTTTAGTGCGTGTATTAAACATTGCAATTCCGGATGAATATGTGGAGCAAGGAAAGGTAGAACTTCTTAGAGAAGAACTTAGAATAGATGAAAAATCTATTTTTCAAAGAATAGTAGCAGAGCTTACAGTTTTATGATTACGAATAGAAAAGCACGAGAGAAAGGTTATAATATGAAAGAAAGATTAGACGTGTTACTGGTTCAGCGCGGATTAGCTCCTTCTAGAGAAAAAGCCAAGATCATGATTATGGAAGGAAATGTATTTGTAGAAGAACAGCGTGAAGACAAGGCGGGGACTTTTTTTAACGATAGTGTCATAATACAGGTACGAGGAAATACATTAAAATATGTGAGCCGTGGAGGCCTGAAGCTGGAAAAGGCAATGGCTAATTTTGACATATCCCTTCAAGACAAGATTTGTATGGATATTGGTGCCTCTACCGGAGGATTTACAGATTGTATGCTGCAAAATGGTGCAAAAAAGGTATATGCGGTAGATGTGGGATATGGTCAATTTGCCTGGAAACTTCGTCAAGACCCTCGCGTGGTATGTATGGAGAAGACAAATATCCGCTATGTAACACCAAAAGACGTGGAAGATGTTTTGGATTTTGCCTCAGTAGATGTTTCATTTATATCTTTAACCAAGGTGCTTTTGGCGGCAAAAGAATTATTAAAAGACCAAGGAGAAATGATTTGCTTGATTAAACCACAATTTGAAGCAGGACGTGAAAAAGTAGGAAAAAAGGGTGTGGTACGAGATGCTAGTGTGCATGAAGAAGTGATTCACAAGATAATTTCTTTTGCACAGGAAATAGGATTTCAGGTAAAAAATCTAGAATTCTCTCCCATAAAAGGTCCGGAAGGAAATATAGAGTATTTAATAGATATTCAAAAAGGGATATCAGATAGTCAGGAGGAGCCGGTTCATGTGGAAACAGTTGTAGCACAGGCACATCAAATACTGGCGTAAAAGTATGAAACATTTTTATATTATTGCAAATCCACAAAAAGATATTAATTTGGTTCTTACTCAAAAAATCCAGCAATCTATTTTAAAACAAGGTGGAACTTGCGGATACCAAATTAATAGAAAATCGGAAGATGCCACATTATGTCAAGAAGAAATTCCAAAGGAAACAGAATGTATTTTGGTGGTGGGTGGAGATGGTACACTGCTTCGAGTGGCAAGAGATTTAGTAAAAGGAAAGGTACCTTTTATTGGAGTAAATACAGGTCATGTGGGATATTTGTGTGAATTAGAAGGGGCTACGGTAATGGCAGGCGTGGAAAAACTTTTGTTAGAAGAGAATCCTGCAATTGAGAAACGAATGTTATTAGAAGGACGTATGGTAACAGAAAAAATTCAAGGAAGCGAACAATTAGCCTTAAATGATATTGTAATTCACAGGTCAGGACTGCTTCAAATCGTAGATTTGATTATTTATGTGAATGGAGAATATCTAAATACATACAGTGCAGATGGAATTATTATTGCAACACCTACAGGTTCCACAGCATACAGTATGTCAGCTGGGGGACCAATTGTGGACCCAAGAGCTAATTTGATTTTAATTACACCAATTAGCCCCCATTCTTTAAGTGCCAAAAGCATTGTATTAGGAGCAGACGATGAAATTACCATAGAAATTGGAAAACGACGAATTGAGAAGGACGAACGGGTAGAAGTGGCATTTGATGGAGATCATTTTGGAGAATTAGCTGTAGGAGATAAAATCATAATAAAGCGAGGAAAATCGCATACAAGGATTTTGAAATTGGGCAAATTAAGTTTCTTAGAAAGATTAGCTAAAAAATTACAGGAATACACATAGAAAGGGTTAGAAGGAGAATATATGAAGTCCAAGCGTCATACAAAAATTTTGGAAATTATCCGTAAATATAACATAGAGACACAGGAAGAACTTTCGGATCGTTTAGAAAAAGAAGGATTTCATGTGACGCAGGCAACCGTATCTCGGGATATTAGAGAATTAAAACTGACCAAAATGGCAAGTATAGCAGGACGGCAGAAATACGTGACCTTACATGAAAACCATGTAGATTTAAGCGAAAAATATAGCCGCGTATTTAAGGATGGATTTTTTTCCATGGACATGGCACAGAATATTCTTGTCATAAAAACTGTGTCTGGAATGGCAATGGCAGTAGCGGCGGCATTAGATGCCATGGACTGTCATGAAATAGTAGGAAGTATTGCAGGGGATGACACCATTATGTGTGCCATACGTACCGTTGAGGATACTGAAAAGTTAATGGAGCGTCTGCGCAGAATAATAGAAAGCTAACGGATTTTAAACCCTTGTGCAGAGAGAGTAGAAGGAGAATAGTATGTTAGTAAGTCTTCACGTAAAGAACTTGGCTTTAGTAGAGGAAGCAGAGGTAGAATTTGGGAAGGGATTGAATATTCTTTCCGGAGAAACAGGAGCCGGTAAATCTATTATTATAGGCTCGGTAAATTTAGCACTGGGTGAAAAAGTGCCTAGAGAAATGCTGAGGGAACAGACAGAATATGCATTGGTAGAATTGATTTTCAAAGTGGAAAATGAACATCAGAAACAAGAACTGGCCAAGATGGATATTTTTCCGGAACAAGGTGAAATTATTATGTCTAGAAAAATCACAGCCAGCAGAAGCATTGGAAGAATTAATTCAGAAACTGTATCTGCATCTAGAATGAAAGAAGTAGCCGCATTTCTCATCGATATTCATGGTCAGCATGAACATCAGTCACTGCTTCATAAAAAGAAGCACTTAGAGATTTTAGATGAATACGCCAAAGAAGCATTAAAGAACAAGAAAGAACTGCTAAAAGTGTCTTATCTTCAGTATCAGAAAGTGATGGAAGAGAAAAAAGAAGCATTATTAGATGAGGAGCAAAGAGAACGTGAAATATCATTTTTGGAATATGAAATAGCGGAAATGGAAGAAGCGTCCTTGATTGTGGGAGAAGATGAAGAATTAGAAGCAGCATATAGTAAAATGGCTAACAGTAAAAAGATTATAGAAGCAGCAGGAAGTGCTCATGAGCTTACTGGTGGAGAAGGTAGTGCCACAGAACAAATAGGGCGTGCAATGAAGGAATTAAGCGGTATAGCGTCTTATGATAAGGAACTAGAGGGCTTTATAGAGCAGATGGGTGAAATTGACAGTTTACTCAATGATTTTAATCGGGAACTTGCGTCTTATATATCTGATTCAGAAATGAATGAGGAAGAATTTTTTCGTATTGAAAAACGCTTAGATGAAGTAAACCATCTAAAAGATAAATTTGGAGGAACCATTGAAGCAGTGCTGGAAGGCTTAGAGAAGCGAAAGCAACGCTATTTAAAATTAAAAGATTATCATCAGTATCTAATAGAATTGGAAAACCGAAAGATTTTAGCAGAGCAAGAACTGGAAAAATGTTCAAAAGAAGTTTCTGCTATTCGTAAAAAAGCAGCAAAAAAACTTACAGCACAGGTTTGCGAAGCTTTGGTGGATTTGAATTTTTTGGATGTTACTTTTACTATGTCCTTTACTTTGAGCAAAGGATTTACCTCAAATGGAATGGATGAAGCTGAATTTTTAATTTCTACAAATCCAGGAGAACCAGTGAAACCCTTGGGAAAAGTAGCTTCAGGAGGTGAACTGAGTCGTGTTATGTTAGCAATTAAGACTGTTTTGGCAGAAAGTGATCAGATAGAAACCTTAATATTTGACGAAATAGATACTGGAATTAGTGGAAGAACGGCTCAGATGGTAGCGGAAAAAATGAATGTAATCGGTAAAAATCATCAGGTTATTTGTATTACCCATCTTCCCCAGATTGCAGCTATGGCAGACCAACATTATTTAATTCAAAAAAATGTGACAAATCAAGTAACTAGTTCTAATATTGTACGCTTAGGAGAAGAAGAAAGTATACAGGAATTGTCTAGAATGCTTGGTGGTGTTAAAATTACCCATACGGTGGAAAAAAGTGCAAAAGAAATGAAAGAATTGGCAAAGATAGTAAAAAAATCCCAGACTTAAAAATCAAAAAAGACACATAATAAAAAGGATCTCCTATAGGAGGTTCTTTTTATTATGTGTTTTTTATTACATAGGCAAGTGCACCCTATGTAAAAAACGCTTTGCGAGGATCGCACTGTGGCAAAGATGTAATGGACCAATAAATTGACCCGCCGCAGGCGGAGAATCCTGTAAACAGGATTCTTTTTATTAGATAATGAGCAAGTGTAATTATGCTGACAGGAGGATATCACAGAATGAATTCAAAAAAATATATTTGGCAAAAATGGATAGGAAAAATTAGTATAATAGGTGGATTCTTTCTTTTGTTTGTATTTTCCGGTTATCTAATGGAAAAATCTATACCAGATAAAATCTGGATTGTAGAAGGAAAAGAAGAAAACTTTGATTTTCATGTACCTATGACAGGGATAGTAGAATCTAATGGTTTGGAAGTGTTTGGGAACCAATCAGATCAGCTAAAAGAGAATAATCTGCATTTGAATTTAAACGAAAGTTTTTCTTTGAAATCAGAAGAAGCGGGGGACTTTCATCTGGCTTGCCGACTCTTTGGCATGTTCCATATGAAGGAAGTTGAAGTAGAGGTAGTCAAGGAAGAACAGGTGGTTCCCTGTGGTATCCCTATCGGGATTTACGTACAAACAGATGGGGTTCTCATTATCGGAACTGGAGCGGTAACTGGTATAGATGGGATGAATTACGAACCGGGCGCCAATTTAGTAAAAAGTGGAGATTATATTAAAACAGTAAATGAACAAGTGATAGAAACAAAAGAGAACTTAATAGATGCCGTAAATAAATGTAATGGAGAACCGGTGATTTTGGGTATTCAAAGAAATCAGGAATATATTAAATTAAAAGTAAATTCTGTTTGTACTGGAGAAAATGAATACAAGTTGGGAATTTGGGTTAGAGATGATTTAGCAGGAGTGGGAACATTGACATTTTATAATAAGGAAGGAATTTATGGTGCCTTAGGACATCCTGTTAGTGATATGGATACTGGAACACAAATCAATATGGGAGAAGGAACCTTATATGAAGCACAGGTGGCAGGTATTACCAAAGGTGAAAAAGGGAAACCGGGAGAAGTCACGGGAATTATTACGTATTTGGATCAATATAAACTGGGAACCGTTGGTAAAAATACAAAAGTAGGAATTTTCGGAAACCTTACTCATATTCCAGAAACGGTAAGTGAGCTACAAAGCTATCCAATTGGATTAAAGCAAGAGGTACAGGAAGGCCCTGGAACGCTGATATCTTATTTATCTGGAGAACGCGTAGAATATGCCATTGAAATTACAGGATTAGACTATAACAGCAGCAGTGAAAATAAAGGAATTATGTTTCAAGTCACCGATCCCAAACTGCTAGAACTTACAGGAGGAATTATACAAGGAATGAGCGGAAGTCCTATTATACAAAATGGAAAAATCATTGGCGCGGTTACCCATGTATTTATTCAAGATGCTGCAAAAGGGTATGGAGTATTTCTTGAAAAAATGATGCAGCAGGAAAAAGAATAGGAAAAAATAAGTAGGCGACACAATTCGACAAAATATACCTGTATACAATTTGTATTATGGAAAGAAATCGGGAAAAAGAGTTTTCAAGTGACAAAGTTCGTGATAATATGGATAAAGTGACAGGGGAGCTGTCGAAAATGCAAGAAAATATTTCATTGAAGGAAAAGAGAAAGACGACTATAATACAAATAGTTTCGTTTTACAAGATTTTATTATGAAAAACAACAGGAGGACTATAAGGTGGAGAAATTAAACGTAGCAATTGCAGATGATAATGAGAAAATGCTGCAAGTATTAGGGGATATTGTGAAAAGCGAGGAAGAGTTTCACATGGTAGGAACGGCAAAAGATGGAGAAGAAGCGTATGAAATGATTAGGGAGAAAGAACCCGATATTGTATTACTGGATATTGTTATGCCAAAATTGGATGGATTAACCGTAATGGATAAAATCAAACAAGACACAACGATGAAAAAACGTCCGGCATTTATTATGATAACAGCAATCGGACAGGAAAAAATCATGGAAGATGCATTTTCATTAGGAGCAGATTATTATATTATGAAACCTTTTGACAATGATGTGGTGATTAACAGAATTAAACATGTGCGTAAACAGGAAACACAAGCGATTACCATGTCTTCAAGAAATCATACATTTGAGAATAAAGAACAACATCGGGAATATAACTTAGAAAGTGATGTGACCAATATTATCCATGAAATAGGAGTACCCGCTCATATTAAGGGATATCAATACTTAAGAGAAGCAATTGTGATGTCAGTTACGGATATGGAAATGCTAAATTCCATTACTAAAATTTTATATCCGGAGATTGCAAAACGCTATCAAACTACACCTAGCCGTGTAGAACGCGCCATTCGACATGCCATTGAAGTAGCTTGGAGCAGAGGAAAAATGGATACAATTGATGAATTATTTGGCTATACGATACATAATGGAAAGGGAAAACCAACAAATTCTGAATTTATAGCTTTAATTGCGGACAAAATTAGGTTAGAATATAAGTTAAGAGAGTAATACTCTTTTATACTTAAAATGTCCGGAGGTTTTTAACATGAAGAAAATACTTTTTGCAGCATCTGAGGGAAATCCATTTATTAAGACAGGAGGTCTGGCAGATGTCATAGGAGCTCTGCCAAAGTATTTTAATCGAGATAAATTCGATATTAGAATCATATTACCAAAATACCAGTGTATTCCAAAGTCTTATGAAAAAAGCATGATTTATACCACACATTTTTTTGCGGACATGCCAAGAGGGAAGGAATATATTGGCATCTATAAAGCAGTGGTAGAAGGAATTACATATTATCTAGTGGAAAATGAATATTATTTTACAGGGGAAAAGCCATACTGTAACATTCATGAGGATGTGAATAAATTTGCATTTTATTCCAGAGCAGTATTGGAATGTCTGCCTGCATTAAATTTTTGCCCAGATGTGATTCACTGCCATGACTGGCAGACCGGATTAATTCCGGTTTTTTTAGAAGCAAAATATCGTCAAAAGAAGTTCTTTCAAAATATAAAAACGGTTTTGACCATTCATAATCAAAAGTTTCAAGGGCGTTTTTTAATAGAAGAAATACTAAACTGTAGTGACTTACCCAATTATTATCGCTATGGTGCTATGGAAGCTTATGGGGATAGTAATTTTCTGAAGGCAGGAATTCTTTATGCAGACAGGGTAACTACTGTGAGTGAAACGTATGCAAAAGAAATCCAGACATCACAACAAGGTGAGGGACTGGATGGTGTCATGCGGGAAGTATCAGGAAAACTCACAGGAATTACCAATGGAATTGATTATGAAATATATGATTCTATGACCGATAAATTAATTGCACAGCCTTTTGGAATAAAAAATATTGGGCAGAAAAAGAAAAATAAGGCGGCGTTGCAAAAGGAACTAGGGTTAAAGAAAGACAATGATATCATGATGATAGGAATGGTGTCTAGGTTAACGCAACAGAAGGGGTTTGAACTGGTTTCTAAGGTAATAGAAGAACTTTTGCATACACAGCCAGTACAAATTGTTATCCTAGGAACCGGAGAAGAGCGGTTTCAACATGAATTTGGCTATTATGCATGGAAATATTCAGATAAAATGTCTGTCTGTATTCAATACAGTGAAGAAGCAGCGCATAAGATTTATGCGTCAGCAGATGTATTTTTGATGCCGTCTCAATTTGAACCTTGTGGTTTAAGTCAATTGATTAGTATGCGTTATGGCACCATTCCCATTGTACGGGAAACAGGTGGACTGAAGGATACCGTAGAAGCATATAATCAAATTTGGAGTACTGGAAATGGATTTAGCTTTGCTAATTATGATGCAGGAGAAATGCGTAAGATGATCGGGTATGCATTGGATATTTACCAAAATCATAAAAAAGAATGGCAGGCAATGATGAAACGCTGTATGAAGAAGGATAACTCTTGGAAAGTATCCGTGCAAAAATATGAAACTATGTATTTAGAACTTTTAGCATAAAGAGAATATTTTTATGTGAGATACCACCCCATTGATTTTTCCTAGCCAACTGGGTGGTTGTTTTTATTACATAGAAAAGAATCCTGCAAGCAGGATTCTTTTCTATAGCAAATATGGAGAGAAATCATAGTATTTAGCTGGACAGTTGTTGGGACTCTTTATTGTAATAGTAAATATGGTCTGAGAGAACTTCTTCCGGTAAGACAGAAGTGTTGTTAATGTCTTGAACCATTTGTGTTAGAGAATTTGGATTGGTGGCTGCATCAGCAGGAATAATAATGACCTCATGAATACTGCTGGGTAGAATATAAAGACTGCTGTTTAAGCGATTTGCCATATCCGCTAATACTCCTTCATACAAAATGCAGCAGGCTCCATTTAACCGCTGCTGATTGGTTAGAACATACATGGGAGCAGTGGGGGTGGCAGACAACATCTCTTGGGTTTCTAATTGTTCTGTTTCTGGGAGTTGCGTAATCAGCGGAAGAAGTAATTCTGAGAGAGAATCACAGCAAAAGGATAATAAAAAAGGTGTGTTTTGTTTGGCAAGTGTCATTAACGTATCAATAGAAATATTCCAATAAGAAAGATGTTCTAAACGAATGAGAATTGTGGCATTTTCATATTGGGATTTAGATATTAGACAGTAGAACACAATTGCAAGATCAAGATAAGGAATATAAGGAACTTCCTGAAGAAGTTCTTTATTTTTTTCATAATGAACTAATTTGTATACAATGCGGCTGCGAATGGTTTCAAAATTCAAAAAAGAGGAAGTATCAAAATTTTTCACAGGAAGATGTTTGCGATAGTAGTGAATCATTTCTTCTAGAAGCTCGGAAAAAGGCATTCCCGCTATCAGTTTTTCATAAAAAGAAGTGAGATAAATAGTAGGTGAAATATTGAATCCGGGTTCTAAAATCGTAAGTCCTTCCTCAGAAGTATGATTGTTATGTGAAATAAAATGAAAGGTAATATGGGTACCTTGTGGAAAATGAAGGGGTAATTCTAAGGTAATCTGTTCTTTGAATTCTTCGTATGTCATAGGACCTCCTGCGCTGTGCTGGCAGTGACGAGGAGACTGGATAAGAAATCAGAGCCGTGCTCTGAACTAGAAAAGTCCACACAAATTGCGTGTGAACTTACTGTATCATAACAAAGAAAGAAAAACAAGAAAAAAAGTAGTGATTCAACTTTTGCGTAGTTAAAATGCAATTTTCAAATGATGCTCTTAATCAAAAGATTTTAATTCTTTCCAAAGCTCGTTGAATTTTACAGTGGCCTTATCATCTAAAGGTTTTAAAATCTCACAATTATCTAAAATTTCTTTTGGAGGAAATATAGTGGTATTTGTTTGTAAGACATCATCTAATGCATTAAAAACAGCACTGTTAGGAGTAGCATAATAAACATAATTGAAATTTTTCATAGCAATATCTTCCCGGCATAAAAAATTTAAAAACTGCTCAGCATTTTCCTGATGCTTACAGGATTTGGGAATGAACCAGGAATCAATCCACATATTAGAGCCCTCTTTGGGTATAGAAAAAGCAAGATTTTCATTGTATCCTGTGGCAACAGCAGCTTCTCCGGAATATACCACAGCCATAGCAGCATTTTCTGCAATCATTTCATACTGTGCTTCATCTACTAAATAAGAATATACCAAAGGCTTTTGCTTTTGTAAGAGTTTAGAGGCTGTTAAAAGCTGTGCTTCATCCGTAGTATTTAAAGAAAAGCCTAAAAGTTTTAGTGCAACCATAAAAGAATCACGTACGGAATCAGGCATAATAATTTGTTCTTTATATTCTTTATCCCATAAAATATTCCAAGAATCTACTTTGGATGTATCTACCATTTCTTTATTGTAAAGAATACCAACTGTGCCAAAGAAATAAGGTATGGAATATTTGTTTTCTGGGTCAAAAGACTTGGAAAATTCAAAATAGGTGGAATCTAAATTCTTGGAAAGTGGGATATTATCATAATTCAATTCTAGAACTTCGCCCTCGTTAATTAAGCGTTCTATCATATAGTCAGAAGTACAAATTAAATCATAATCAATAGCACTTGCACGGTATTTGGTGTACATATTTTCTGGTGTAATGTATTCTTCATAATCTACATGAATTCCGGTTTCCTCTTCAAAAGCAGCAAGTACATCGGGATCTATATATTTCCCAAAATTTAGAACGGTCAGGGTATCTTTGGAATGATTAGAGCCACATCCTGTTAAGACACCACCTAGTAGGGTGCATGCACAAAGTGCAAATAATAATTTCTTTTTCATAATCGTCGCCTTTCTATTGAGATGCAACTACTTAGTTTTACGGGCAGAAGGACCAAAATTCATAAACAACAGCAGTATGAATGCAATTAAAAACAGAATTGTGGAAAGCGCATACATTTCAGGGTTAATGCCCTTGCGCATTTCCGTATAAATCATAGTGGATAAGGTGTTGATGCCGGCACCTTTGGTAAAATAAGTAACCGAAAAATCATCCAGTGACATGGTGATTGCCATTAAAAATCCGGAGAATACACCGGGGCGAATTTGAGGCCACAGTATTTTAAGAAAAGCATACAAAGGAGTTGCCCCTAAATCCAAAGCAGCTTCGTAAGTATTTTGATTAATCTGTTTGAGCTTGGGAAGAACATTTAAAATAATATAGGGAATATTAAATGTAATATGTGCAATCATTACAGTTCCCATTCCAAGGCGGGTAAAGCGGACAAATAAAAGCATCATGGAAATGCCTGTTACAATATCTGCATTTAGCATAGGAATATTGGTGACTCCCAACATAATAGTTTGATTGCGTTTTCGCATAGCGTCAATTCCCAAAGCAGCCAAAGTGCCTAATAAAGTGGCAATTAATGCGGAACCGAAAGAGATAAAAATAGTAGTTCCAACGGCATTTAAAATAGTGGGGCTGGAAAATAATTTTTTATACCAGTCTAAGGTGAAGCCGCCCCAAACTACTTTGGATTTGGAGTTATTAAAGGAAAGTATAATTAATACAAAAATAGGAAGATATAAAAACAGGAAAATTACTCCAAGATAAACCCGTTCAGCACATTTTTTTACCATAAATCAGCACCTCCCTTTGGTATCGCTGGAATTCATAAGTGTCATACTGGCAATGACAAAAATCATCAATACAAAAGAAAGACCAGAACCCAGATTCCAATTGTATTCCTGCATAAATGCCTGCTCAATTACATTTCCAATCAGCAGTACCTTACCACCGCCTAATAAATCTGAGATAGCAAAAGAGGTCAACGCAGGTACAAAAACCATAATAATGCCACTGATGACGCCACTCAAGGTTAAAGGCACAATGATTTTAAAGAAAATAGTAATACTTCCGGCACCTAAATCTCTGGCAGCTTCCACAATATCTTTGTTAATTCGCGACATGGCATTGTAGATAGGAAGAATCATAAAAGGAAAAAAATCATAAATCATGCAAAATACCACAGCGGTGGAAGTATTTAAGATGTCTAAGCCGGCAAATCCTAAACTGTGAAGAAAAGTATTGATTACTCCATTATTGGATAACAGCATTTTCCAGGCTAGGATACGAAGCATAAAATTCATCCACATGGGTAAAATAAAAACAAAAAGAATAAAATTTTGTCGCTTTGTTTTTATTTTACTTAAAATCATGGCAAGTGGGTAGGATAGAACCAAACAAACAAAGGTACAGATAAAAGCTAATTTTAGAGATAGAAATAATGCTTTTAAATGTACAGAATGAGTAATAGCCAAAACATTGGTTAAAGTAGTAGTTCCGTTGGAAGTAGTGAAAGCGTAATATAAAATCATCACTACCGGCAGAAGAATAAACCCAACAATCCATAAAACATAAGGTCCTGCAAGTAACTGCCGTTTTAAATTACGCATCAAGTTCCACCGCCCTTTCATCACTGGATTCTGGTTTATTCATAATCTGAATGTTGAAAGGATCCACTTTGATTCCAACATGAGAGCCAACAGGATGCATTTGTGTTGTTTGAATTAACCATTCATATCCATGGGAAAGTACCTCGATTTCCCAATGAACACCCTTAAAAATAAGAGATGTGACATCACCTTCTAAGATACCTTCCTGGGGAGAAACTAGTTCTACATCTTCTGGACGAATGACCACATCTACAGGCATATTGTGACCAAATCCTTCATCTACACAGGGAAAAGGAATTCCTAAAACCTGCACCAGCTTATCTTCTAACATCATACCATCAATAATATTGCTTTCTCCAATAAAATCGGCCACGAAAGCGTTAGTAGGCTCATTATAAATATCCTCCGGAGTACCAAACTGCTGAATGTAGCCCTGATTCATAACCACAATTGTATCCGACATGGTAAGGGCTTCTTCCTGGTCATGTGTTACATAAATAAAGGTGATTCCAAGTTCGTTTTTAAGGCGAATCAACTCGTACTGCATATCTTGACGTAGTTTCAAATCCAATGCACCTAAAGGTTCATCCAAAAGCAATACTTTAGGTTCATTTACAATGGCTCTAGCTATGGCAATACGCTGCTGCTGCCCACCACTTAAAGAATCCACACTACGTTTTCCAAACCCATCTAGATTTACTAGTTTTAAGGCATAATTGATTTTGTCTTCAATGTAGGATTTACTTTTTTTCTTAATTTTCAATCCGAATGCAATATTTTCGGCAATGGTCATATGAGGAAAAAGGGCATATTTTTGAAATACGGTATTAAGTTTACGTTCATTGGGAGCTAGATTTGTAATGTCCTTACCGTCAAACATAATAGTTCCTTTATCCGGTGTTTCAAATCCTCCAATAAGACGTAACGTAGTGGTTTTCCCACAACCGGACGGACCTAGTAATGTTAGAAATTCATTTTCCCGAATAGAAAGACTTAAATCATCTAAAATCATCTGTCCATCATATGATTTTGTAATTTGCTGCAAATCAATTAATGTTTTATTCATAAAAACCTCCTAAAAGCTAGGGGGAGTGGTAACCCAAAGGATAACAGCTTCCCGATTGCCATATGTTTCAATATAGTGTTTTTTTCCAGAACGAAAATAAAAGGATTCTCCCTGTTTTACTTGAAATGAGCGTAGACCATAAAAAAGTTTGATGGTTCCTTTTAATACATAGCCAAATTCTTCTGCTTCCTGAGGCAGATAGATTTCAGAACTGCCAGATGGATTTAAAGTCATAAGCACAGGTTCCATAGCGTTTTTCTGAGCATTGGGAATGAGCCATTTTATAGTACTGCCTTGTTCTTCATTTTCCTTTTCAAAATAATCCTCTTGTTTAAATACAAGCTGTTCTGGTTCTTCATCAGTGAAAAATTCTGCTGGTGTAGTTCCAAGACACTGAATAATATCAAGAAGTGTGCCAATAGAAGGAGAAGTGAGATTTCGTTCCAATTGTGAGATAAATCCTTTGGAAAGTTCACTGCGGTCAGCAAGTTCTTGCTGTGTCATTCCATATTGAATACGCAATTCTTTCATACGGTGTCCGATATCCATATAATCACCCTTTCTGATAGAAACCCTGATGTATTTTATGATAAATGAAACTGCTAATATATTTAATGTTTAATGATAATAAACAAATCAAGATATATTATAGCTTGAAAATGCAAAAAGTCAATAGAATTTCAGCAAATAATATTGAAAGTATACTTTGAGCAAACAAGAAAAAAAAGGTTGACAAATTCAAGTTGACGCAATATGATAAATATACCCCCATAGGGTATACAAAAATAGCGAAAAGGAGAAATAGGAATGAAAAAAGAAATATCACTAGAAATAGATGGAATGACCTGTGCATCCTGCTCGGCAGCAGTAGAACGAGTAACTAAAAAATTAAATGGTGTTGCGGTATGTGAAGTAAATCTTGCTACCAACCGTGCACACATTATATATAATACGGAACAGGTGAAGCTATTGGACATTAAGAATAAAATTTCCAAAGCGGGATTTGAACCAAAGGAGATTACCCTAGAAGCCAAAGATGAATTTGGTCAAAAGGAGAAAAAAGAATTAAAAGAAAAACAAAGTCGTTTAGTGGCAGCAATCATGGTATCGCTTCCCTTACTTTACCTTTCCATGGGACATATGCTGCCAATCAGATTGCCATTACCGCAATTTTTAAACATGACATTACATCCCTTGAATTTTGCAGTGGCTCAAATGCTTTTTACAGTAATAGTTATGCTTTGTGGAATTAAATTTTATGCAGTAGGATTTAAAACGTTATTCCATGGACATCCTAATATGGATTCTCTTGTAGCAATTGGAACCGGAAGTGCTTTTCTTTACAGTTTGATTATGACAATACAAATTCCATCCCAACCAGAATTGGTTCATCATTTATATTATGAATCAGCAGCAATGGTAGTTACCCTGATTATGCTTGGAAAATATATGGAAAGTCGCAGCAAAGGGAAGACTGGGGAGGCAATTCGCAAATTGATTGCCCTTGCTCCGGATTTTTCTATTTTGTTACGGGAGGGAAAAGAATTAAATGTTCCAACGGATGAAATTGCAGAAGGCGATATTCTTTTTATTAAACCAGGTAGTAAAGTTCCGTTAGATGGAGAAGTGGTGTCAGGGGAAAGTTCCGTGGATGAATCTATGCTTACCGGAGAAAGTGTACCAGTGGAAAAAATGAAAGGGGATAAGGTGATTGGTGGAAGTATAAATTATAATGGAACCATGCAGATTCGTGTCACTCATGTTGGCATGGACACTGTGCTTTCTAAGATAATAGCCATGATAGAAGAGGCTCAAGGGAAAAAAGCACCAATATCTAAACTAGCTGATACAGTGGCAGGATATTTTGTTCCCATGGTAATGGGAATTGCTGTTTTAGCATCCTTGATTTGGTTTCTGGCGGGATATGAAACATCATTTGTATTGAATATTTTTGTATCAGTATTGGTCATAGCCTGTCCTTGTGCTTTGGGACTGGCAACACCCACAGCCATTATGGTGGGAACTGGGCTAGGAGCAGGACATGGAATTTTATTTCGAAGTGGCGAGGCTTTGGAAATTCTTCAAAAAACAGATGTTATTGTGTTGGATAAGACAGGAACCATAACCAAAGGAAAGCCAAAAGTGGTAACAGTACTTGCAGCAGGAGGAAAAAAAGAAACAGAAATCTTGAAAATAGCAGCAGCCTGTGAACGTTATTCTCAACATCCACTAGCACAGGCAATTGTAACAGATGCACAGGAAAAGGGATTGTTAAAAGAAGAAATAGATGATATGGTACAGGAGTTTGAAGCGGTAAGCGGTATGGGCATTCGTAGCATATATGCAAAGAGTCGGGTACAAATTGGAAATCGTCGTTTTATGGAAGAAGAAGGCGTAGATGTTTCTACACTGGATTTAGAGGCAATGAAAAATGCGTCTAAAGGAGAAACCCCCATGTATGTGGTGCTAGATGGGGCAGTGATTGGAATGATTGGGGTGGCAGATACGGTGAAAGACACCAGCAAGGAAGCAATTGCATATCTGAAAAAATCTGGTCGTGAGGTTATTATGCTTACAGGAGACAATCAGATTACCGCAGAATACATTGGAAAGCAGGTGGGTGTAAATCGCGTCATTGCAGAGGTACTGCCTCAAGATAAAGCCAATATTGTAGCAGGACTTCAAAAAGAGGGAAAAAAAGTAATTATGGCAGGAGATGGAATCAATGATGCCCCAGCATTGGTGCAGGCAGATGTGGGGATAGCTATTGGAAATGGCAGTGATATTGCATTGGAGTCTTGTGATGTGGTGCTGATGAAATCAGATTTAATGGATATATGTAAGGCAATTAAATTAAGTAAGGGAACGATAAAAAACATTAAGGAAAATTTATTCTGGGCATTTTTTTATAACAGCTTGGGAATTCCTATTGCAGGAGGAGTTTTGTACGCTTTGGGCGGACCACTGCTAAGTCCTATGATTGCCGGACTTGCAATGTCTTTTAGTTCGGTTTGTGTGGTTGGAAATGCCTTGAGACTGCGACGGATGAAATTATAAATGGATTGAAAGGAAGCGATGCATTATGGAAGAGAGGAAAGTAGAATGCAAAAAGGAATGTGATTCCTGTAATAAAAAAAAGGAACGTACCCCACAGGAAAGAAAAAACATGATAAGCCGATTAAATAGAATCGAAGGACAGGTGAGGGGGGTGAAATCCATGGTGGAGGATCAGCGGTACTGTGTAGATATTTTAACCCAAGTATCCGCAATACAATCTGCATTAAATGGATTTTCTAAATGCCTGCTTTCAGATCACATTAAGTCTTGTGTAACAGAAAATATCAGACAAGGAAATGATGAAGTAGTAGATGAATTATGTAATACTATACAAAAATTAATGAAGTAGAACATAAAACAACTAAAATAAAAATTGAAATTGAAATTGAAATTGAAATTGAAATTGAAATTAAAATTAAAAACAAAATCAAAATGGAGGAATTAGTATGACAGTATTAAAAGCAGAAGATATGCATTGTGAAAAATGTGTGGAAAGAATTGAAAAAGCATTAATGGCAGCCAAGATTACTCATAAGATTAATCTTGCTGAAAAAACAGTTTCCATTGAAGAAGAGCAGGAGTGTGTGAAGCAGGCAATTGAAATATTAGACGATTTAGGATTTGAAGCAGTGCAACTATAACGGAAAATTCAGAAAAAGGTGAAAAAAATCTTGCAAATTGGATGGAAAACAGATATAATACATAAGGATTGTTTTTTCATCCGTGCCAAAGTGGCGCAGTTGGTAGCGCGTCGCATTCGTAATGCGTAGGTCGAGGGTTCGAGTCCCTTCTTTGGCTTAATTTGAAATGAAGATGAGTAAGAAGGATGGAAGATGAAACATCAAGCCTATATCTATTATAAACTGTGCTCCAAAGGTCAGCAGCATCATAGTGCCTATCATATGGAACAAAGAAATGTAGTGGATAACATATTAAAGGAAGATTTGAGAAAAAGATTTGATGTTGAATTTGAGCAGGAAAATATAGTAAAAGGGAAATACGGAAAGCCCTATTTTAAGGATATGACACAGTATCATTATAATGTAAGCAACACTAATGGAATGGTAGTGTGCGTAATATCTGATATAGCGGTAGGTGTTGATACTGAAAAAATAAAGCCATTTCATATGGCTGTTTTAAAAAAAAGCTGTAATCAAAAAGAACAGGATTATGTTTTGCAAACTCAGGATCAAATAGAGCAGGCCAAGCGATTTATGGGATTATGGACATTAAAAGAAAGCTATATTAAGATGATTGGTCAAGGACTTTATTTTCCCTTGCTGGAGATTACATTTGAACAAAAAGCAGATGAAATTTATGCCAGTCAGGAAGGTTTTTTCACCCAAAGGCAAGTGGGAGAGTATTGGATTTCGGTGTGTGGAAAAGAAGAATTGGAAGTAATATGGATGGAAGTATCCTAAAAATAGAAACCTCCAAATGCAGAGAAGTGACACTGTGCATTTGGAGGTTTTTTAGAAAGTTTTTTTACATTTTTTTTCAAAGTAACCTAGTACCGCATAAAGACTAATAGCAATAATACAAAGAATTACGATACTCATGATAACCCAGGATAATTTAAAAATCTGACTTCCATATATAATCAAATATCCAAGACCGGCTCTTGAAGCAATGAACTCTCCGATGATAACACCAACCAAGCATAAACCGATATTTACCTTCATAATAGAAAAAAGTGCAGGTATATTAGAAGGAAGCACTACTTTTGTTAGAGCATGATATTTTTTACCTCCTAAAGTATAAATTAACTTTATTTTTTCAGAATCCACCGAGGAAAAATTGGTGTATAGACTTAAAATCGAACCAAAAATAGCAACAGACATTCCAGTGATGATAATGGTGTTATAATTTGCTCCAAGCCATACAATTAAAAGTGGTGCTAAAGCAGATTTTGGTAAGCTATTCAGTACAACCAAATAAGGCTCTAATATTTCAGAAAACTTTTGATTAAACCAAAGCAAAATAGTAATGACCAGTGCAAATATCAGCACAAGAAAAAAACTAATCAGTGTTTCGAATAATGTAATTCCTATGTGAAGAAATAAGGAACCATTCTGTATCATACCATAGGTACATTGCAATATTTTGGAAGGACTGCTGAATATAAAAGAATCAATAAGCCCAATCCGTGCACTTAGTTCCCATAATCCTAAAAATAGTATAAAAATACACAGCCTGCTGATGGTAACGGTACGTTTATGTTTCTTACATGCAATGAGATAATTTTGCTGTGCCGGGGATATATCATTCATCAGAATTCAACTCCTTCCATATAAGATTAAAATAATCTTTAAATTCTGGTGAATTTCGCCGTTCTAAAGGAGAAAGATAAGGGGGAAATCCAACAGGAAGGATATTCTTAATGGTAGCAGGGCGTTTGCTTAAAACAATCACTTGACTTCCAAGACTGACAGCTTCCGATAAATCGTGGGTTACCAAAATAGCTGTTTTTTGTTCTTTTTTAATGATAGAGCCAATATCGTCACCTACGGTTAGCCTAGTTTGATAGTCAAGAGCAGAAAATGGTTCATCTAATAATAAAATTTCAGGTTCTAATGCTAACGTGCGAATTAAGGATGCACGTTGACGCATTCCACCAGAAAGCTGTGAGGGACGGACATCCTTGAATTTGTAGAGACCATAAGTTTTCAACATATCTATTACATTTTTTTTTGTTTCCTCTGTTAGTCGTTTTTGAATTTCAAGACCAAGTAATACATTCCTTTCAACGGTACGCCATTCAAATAAGTGATCATGCTGGAGCATATATCCAATAGAACTATTTCCAGTAGGAACTATCTTTCGTCCATAAAGCAAAATAGAACCATGTTCTGGTTGGAAAAGTCCTGCTAATAATGATAAAAGAGTAGATTTACCGCATCCGCTAGGTCCTACAATAGAAATAAAATCACCTTTTCTTACCGTGAAATTTATATTGGTTAAAGCCAAAGTTTCTCCTTGAACGGAGTGATATGAGTACCCCACATGGCTGATTTCCATAAGCTTATCCATAGATACCTCCTAACGATACTATAAACTATTGTATGAAAAAGAGGAAAAGAATGTGAAAAACTATTGGAAATCACAGCCAAATAAGGTTTATTTTTTTAACCAGTCCCCTAGTGGGTTGATTTCTTTTGCTTTTAAAAGAATATCATCCGCATTTGTTTTTAAATAATGGCTAAGCTGCTCTAGTTCCTCTTGGTTAAAACCAAAAGATTTTTCGATCATCCCACTTGGAACGATGCCTTCCGCATAATCATTGGGGTTTCGCTGAAAATTAACGCGAACAATTTTCTTTCCTTTTATCATTAACAATCCAGAATAGGTCATACAAATTTCGTCAGAAGTATTCAATGGGCAGGTCTCCTTTCAGAACATGGACAAAATGTCTTGTAACTTTAATCTTATTATACCAATAGATAGTAAAAAAATAAATAAAAATTGTACTTTATTTGATTACGAAGTAGAGGAGAAAGAGCATAACAGTACAAAACAGCAGTATCTTGACATTTAATCAGTTTTTTTGTACACTCATGAGAACGATGTTTTAAACTTTGATGAGGTAAAGAGGAATGAAACGCAATTATCAAAAGGAACTAGAAAAACAATTGGAGTATTTGGAGACGGAAAAAAAGGCACCTGCACTATTACTGCACAGCTGCTGTGCACCCTGCAGCAGTTATGTATTGGAATATTTGTCCCAATATTTCAAAATTACAGTATTTTACTATAATCCCAATATTTATCCGGAAGAAGAATATGTAAAACGAGTAGAAGAACAACAGAATTTTATCAAACAATTTCCAGCAAAATACAAAATATCATTTTTAGAAGGAACGTTTGACAAAGAACAATTTTATCAAATGGCAAAAGGACTGGAAGAAATGAAAGAAGGAGGAGAACGCTGTTTTGGCTGCTACGAACTGCGGTTGAAGAAAACGGCAGAATGTGCAAAAATATTAAAAATAGACTATTTTACTACCACCTTATCCATAAGCCCTCTTAAAAATGCAGAAAAGCTCAATGAGATTGGGGAACGATTAGGAAAAGAATATGGAGTAAAATATCTCAACTCTGATTTTAAGAAAAAAAACGGATATCAGCGTTCAGTAGAACTGTCTAAAGAATATGCAATGTATCGGCAGGATTATTGTGGCTGTGTATTTTCAATGAGAGAAAGAGAAGCAAACAAGGAAATGATGGATAATAATTAAATCATAATTATAGAAAAGGAAGAGGTACTTATATGGCACAGTTATGGGGAGGACGTTTTACAAAAGAAACCGATCAGCTAGTTTACAACTTTAATGCGTCTATATCATTTGATCAAAAATTTTATAAACAGGATATGGAAGGCAGTATTGCCCATGTGAAAATGTTAGGAAAGCAAGGAATCCTTACGCAACAGGAAATGAATGAAATTGTAGAAGCCATTCATCAGATTTTAAAAGAAGTAGAAGAAGAAACATTGGAAATTTCTCACGAATATGAAGATATTCACAGCTTTGTAGAAGCGACATTAATTGATCGTTTAGGAGATACAGGGAAGAAACTTCATACTGGAAGAAGTCGTAATGATCAAGTAGCACTGGATATGCGTCTATACACCAGACAGGAAGTAATGGCTGTAGATGAACTACTAAATGAATTGTTACATGTAATTTTAACAATTATGGAGTCAAATATAGATACATTTATGCCGGGATTTACACATTTACAAAAGGCTCAGCCGGTAACACTTGCACATCACTTAGGAGCTTATTTTGAAATGTTTAAACGAGATCGTTTAAGATTACAGGATATTTACCATAGAATGAATTATTGTCCATTGGGTTCTGGTGCTTTGGCAGGAACTACATATCCGTTGGATCGTGATTATACAGCAGAACTTATGGGATTTTATGGTCCTACATTAAACAGCATGGATGGGGTGTCGGACCGTGATTACCTCATTGAATTTTTGGCTGCTTTGGCTACAATTATGATGCATTTAAGCCGCTTTTCAGAAGAAGTCATTATTTGGAATTCTAATGAATATCAATTTGTAGAAATTGATGATGCATATAGTACGGGAAGCAGTATTATGCCACAGAAAAAGAATCCAGATATTGCAGAACTAGTGAGAGGGAAAACAGGGCGTGTGTATGGGGCACTCACTTCTCTTCTTACTACGATGAAGGGAATTCCATTGGCATATAACAAAGATATGCAAGAAGATAAGGAATTAACCTTTGATGCAATGGATACGGTGAAAGGATGTATTGCTTTATTTAGTGGAATGCTAGCTACTATGAAGTTCAACAAAGACAAAATGGAAGCAAGTGCCAAAAAAGGATTTACCAATGCCACGGATGCGGCAGATTATTTGGTAAACCGTGGAGTGCCTTTCCGTGACGCACATGGAATCGTAGGACAGATTGTATTATACTGTATTGATAAAAAAATTGCCATTGATGAAATGTCTTTGAAAGAATTGCAGAAAATGAGTCCTGTTTTTGAAAAAGATATATTTGAAGCGATTTCTATGAAAACTTGTGTAGATAAGCGTTTAACCATAGGGGCACCTGGACAGGAAGCCATGAAAAAGGTAATTGCAATGGAGAAAGCATATCTTACCAAAGACTGGAAGCAAGAAGTCCTTAAGTGGGAAGAGGAGCTGTTGAAATAAAAATGTCCGTTATTATACAAAATACCTAGAAACCGGACAGATAAAATAGGAAATTTGTATATTATGCAGGTTGTTTTTTTGTCCAAAATAGAATAATATATTTAACAGGAAGACAAATGTACGCGACTAACGGACAAAAAGTGAGGAGAATGAGATATGAGTCAGAAATTAAAAGCAGGTATTCTTGGTGGAACAGGTATGGTAGGACAAAGATTCATTTCTTTGTTGGAAAATCATCCATGGTTTGAAGTAACAACAATTGCAGCAAGTCCTAGATCCGCCGGAAAAACTTACGAAGAGGCAGTTGGCGGAAGATGGAAGATGGATACTCCTATGCCAGAGGCAGTAAAAAAAATAATTGTTATGAATGTAAATGAAATAGAGACAGTTGCTTCTAAGGTAGACTTTGTATTTAGTGCAGTGGATATGTCCAAAGAAGAGATTAAAGCAATTGAAGAAGCTTATGCAAAAACAGAAACACCTGTTGTATCTAACAACAGTGCACATAGATGGACACCGGATGTACCTATGGTAGTACCTGAAATCAATCCAGAACATATGAAAGTAATTGAATTTCAGAAAAAGCGTTTGGGAACAACGAAAGGATTTGTAGCAGTAAAACCAAACTGTTCCATTCAGTCTTATGCTCCGGTACTAACAGCTTGGAAAGAATTTGAACCATACGAAGTAGTAGCTACCACGTATCAGGCAATTTCAGGAGCCGGAAAAACATTTAAAGAATGGCCAGAAATGATAGGAAATATTATTCCTTTTATTGGTGGAGAAGAAGAAAAATCAGAAAAAGAACCACTGCGTATTTGGGGAACTGTAAAAGATGGTGTCATAGTACCGGCAACCAGTCCAGTAATTACCTGTCAATGTATTCGAGTTCCTGTATTAAATGGTCATACAGCGGCGGTATTTGTAAAATTTAAAAAGAAACCAACCAAAGAACAATTAATTGAAAAACTAAGAAGTTTTCGTGGTGTGCCTCAGGAATTAAATCTCCCAAGTGCTCCAAAGAACTTTATTCAATACCTAGAAGAAGATAATCGTCCACAGGTATTAGAAGACGTAGATTACGAAAAGGGTATGGGAGTTAGTGTAGGACGTTTAAGAGAAGACAGTGTATATGATTGGAAATTTGTGGGATTATCCCATAATACCGTTCGTGGAGCGGCAGGCGGAGCTGTACTTTGTGCAGAATTATTAAAAGCACAAGGTTATATTACTGCAAAATAATTATTTCAATATAAAAAGATTCCCTTTTGTGGGAATCTTTTTCTTGAGTTTCCGCAAAATGTAAATCTGCAATAATTAAATCCTCCCAAAGTACCAATCTGCCGATTTTTGAGAAAT
>JAVVUO010000020.1:0-50957 GCA_036653135.1 Lachnospiraceae bacterium | reverse complement strand
TAATATTTGAAGGCACACCGGCTATATTTTAGCCGGTGCTAAAGTCGTTATTGTTCAGCCGAAGGCTGAACTGTTACGAAAAAACAAAATAAAAAATGAAAAACAAAAAAAAATTCAAAATACACTAGGAAAAGCAATGAAAAATCTTTATAATAAAAAGGAAAACATGTTACATAACCGTGTATCATAATCGAAAGGAAAAGAGGATGGAGCTAAACAAAAATAACGTAAAAAAAATTTTAGGTATTATTACATTTACTTTGGTGCTATTGGCTTTTTTAACAAATTTGAAATCAGTGAGTGAATATGTGGATTTTTTATGGGGAATTTTATTTCCGTTTGTGTTAGGAGGTACGATTGCATTTATTCTAAATATCCCCATGTCTGCACTGGAAAGGGCAGGTGCTAGGTGGAAGGTTAAAAATAGTCGGGCAAAAAAATGGAAAGAGAAATTAACCAGACCTATTAGTATGGTGTTGTCTATCCTATTTGTATTTTTCCTCATCAATGTAGTGATAGGGGTGGTAGTGCCACAGCTAGGAAAGACCGTGGATAGTGTTGGAGTTGCTATGACAACGGCATTGCCCAAGGTGCAAAGCTGGCTAGAGCAGGTGTTCCGAGAACAGGAAGAAGTGGTGGCATTTATTAGTTCCATAGATTTTGACTGGAAAACCTGGCTGAATTCAGTGAAGGATTTTGCATTAAGCGGTGCAGGAAATGTATTGTCTTATACTATGTCAGCAACTATGATTGTGGTAAACGGCGTGTTGACTTTTTTCATTGCTTTTGTATTTGCACTTTATATTTTAATGCAGAAAGAAAATTTGGGAAGACAGGTGCATAAGTTAATCACCGCAATTTTTCCGGCGAAGGTTGTGGAACGAGTTACTTATATTTGTGCATTGGCAAATAAGACATTCTCTAAATTCATTACAGGGCAGTGCATAGAAGCATTGATTCTAGGAACAATGTTTTTTGTAAGTATGTTGATTCTCAGACTGCCGTATGCGATGATGGTAGGTGTTTTGATTTCATTTACCGCCTTGATTCCTATGGTAGGAGCATTTATCGGCTGTGTTGTAGGAGCACTGCTCATTCTTATGGTGAACCCTATGCAGGCACTGATTTTTGTTATTTTATTCTTTGTATTACAGCAGGTGGAAGGCAATTTGATTTATCCACATGTAGTAGGTGGGTCTGTGGGACTTCCCTCTATTTGGGTGCTGTTTGCAGTAACAGTAGGTGGAAAACTCATGGGAGTTGCGGGAATGCTTGTGTTTATTCCGTTGGTGTCTGTAATCTACACCTTACTGCGTGAATGGATGAATGCACGATTAGAACGAAAAAGGAAGAAAGAATAGAACATTTTACATGAAATTTACATAAATTATGTATTTGATTTACAGAAACAGTATAAAATAACGAAGGTACTACACCATACTTGTATTGTTAAGATAAGAATATAATAGAGGAATACTTAGGAGGATTTAAAATGGATATTTTTGGGTTTCTGTCATTATTGGGCGGATTAGCCTTGTTCTTGTATGGAATGAGTGTTATGGGCACCGGCTTGGAAAAAGTATCTGGTGGTAAACTGGAACGTGTGCTTGAAAAATTAACATCAAATCCGCTGAAAGCGGTACTGTTAGGTGCCGGCGTTACGGCGGTGATACAATCATCATCAGCTACTACAGTAATGTTGGTAGGATTTGTAAATTCAGGAATTATGAAGCTTTCACAGGCAATTGGTATTATTATGGGAGCCAATGTAGGTACTACCGCAACTTCCTGGCTTTTAAGTTTAACCGGAATTGAAAGTGAAAACTTTTTTATTAGTATGTTAAAACCCACCTCATTTTCGCCAATTTTAGCAATGATTGGTGTTATTCTAATTATGAGTGCTAAGAGTGAAAAGAAGAAAGAAATAGGTGGAATTCTCATTGGATTTGCAGTGCTGATGTTTGGTATGGATATGATGAGCACAGCAGTAAAACCATTGGCAGATGTACCGGAATTTACTGGAATGTTAACTCGATTTAGAAATCCAATCATAGGAGTTATTGTAGGAGCACTGCTTACGGCGGTGATTCAAAGTTCTTCTGCATCTGTGGGTATTTTACAGGCACTGTCAGTAACAGGAGCATTTACCTATGGTTCTGTAATTCCTATCATTATGGGACAAAATATTGGAACTTGTGTCACGGCAATGCTTTCAGCAATTGGAGCAAATAAAGGTGCTAAACGTACCGCATTTGTACATTTATACTTTAATATTATAGGTGCCACAGTATTTTTAATCTCTTACAGTATACTAAACGCGGTCTTTCAATTTAGTTTTGCATCAGAGACAGTGGGAGTGGCAGGAATCGCAGTGATTCATACCGTATTTAACGTATTCGCCACATTACTATTGTTACCATTTACAAAAGTGCTGGAGAAATTAGCATATCTTACAATTCCGATTGATGAAACAGAACTTTCTAAGTCTGGAGAAGAAGAGCAATTTAAGGTATTGGACAGCCGTTTTCTTTCCACACCCAGTTTTGCAATTGAACAGTGTGTAAGCCTTGCAAAAAAAATGGCAGAGATTTCAAAGGATACCTTTGTAAAAGGAATGGATTTAATTGAAAATTATTCCAATGAAGCAGCGTTACAGGTGGAAAATCAGGAAAATCTGATTGATAAATATGATGACAAATTAAGTGCCTATTTGATTTTGTTAAATAGTCAGGATTTAGCATACAAAGACAGCCAAAATGTTTCTACGTTAATGCACAGTATCAATGATTTTGAACGAATTGCGGATCATGCAATAAACTTAATGGAAATTGCAGGAGAAATGAATAAAAAGGAAATGGAATTTTCTAAAAAAGCAAAATCTGAAATGGATATCTTTAGGAATGCAGTAGAGGATATTTTGAATCGTTCAGTACAGGCTTTTGTTGAGAATAATGTGGAGCTTGCAGCAACGGTAGAACCATTAGAAGAAGTAATTGATGATTTGAATCAAGAGGTTAAAAAACGCCATATTAAGCGTTTACGTAAAGGAAAATGTACCATTGACTTGGGATTGGTATTGTCTGAAATAGGAGCAAATTATGAGAGGGTAGCTGATCACTGCTCAAATATTGCAGTATACATGATGCAAATGGAAGATAATTCTTTGGAGCAACATAAATATATTAAGAGCTTAAATATAGAAGATAAAAAACAATTTCAGGAATTACAGGAACAATATAAAGAAAAATATACGCTTTCTTAGAAGCTAAGATGGAAAAGAATCATGGGTTTGTGAAAAGTAAGAACAGCAGGAAAAGATGTGGTGTTCTTAGCAACAAGAAAGGGGAACACATATGGCACTGATTTATATTGTGGAAGATGATGTAAATATTCGGGAAATTGAACGCTATGCATTAAAAAACAGCGGGTTTGAAGCGGTGGAATGTGAGTGCGGAAAAGAACTGTATCGGGCAGTGGAAAAAAAGGTTCCCAATCTTATTTTGCTAGACATTATGTTACCCAATGAAGATGGACTGGATATTTTAGCGCAGCTAAGACGCAATAAGGCTACAAAAAAAGTGCCAATTATTATGGTGACAGCAAAGAGTACAGAGTTGGATAAGGTGAAAGGACTAGATTTAGGGGCAGATGATTATATGACCAAACCTTTTGGAGTAATGGAACTGATATCTAGAGTGAAAGCATTGCTTCGGCGAACTCAGGATTTGGAAGAAGCATCTGTGATTGCAGATGGAGAAATTGTATTAGATACGGACAAGCGCAGTGTGACAGTGGCAGGTAAGCTGTGTGAACTCACATACAAGGAGTTTGAATTATTAAAAATACTGCTGCTGAATAAGGGTATTGTGTTAAGTCGTGACAAAATTATGGACCAAGTCTGGGGATTTGAATATGAAGGGGAAAGCAGAACGGTAGATATGCACATTAAGACACTACGGCAAAAACTAGGCAGTGTAGGAAGTGCAATTAAGACTGTGCGTAACGTTGGCTATGTAATAGACTGTTTGTAGGTGATTTTAGAATGAAAAAGAAAATAAACGTACAGTTTATGGCAGTATCTGCACTGGCAGTGGTTATCACAGCAATTACTTCTATGATTTTATTTTACAATATTTTTAAAAATCAGGTATTTGATGATGTGGAAGCATATGCTCATGTAATACAGCCTTTGAATCAGAACTTTTGGGATCAGGAAGAAAACAAAGAACGCCTGCTGAAAGACGGACTGCGAATTACCTTAATCAAGGAAAATGGAACGGTAGCATATGACAGTATTGTGGAAGAATCCACCATGGACAATCACAGGAATCGTCCGGAAGTAAAAGAGGCAATGAAAAATGGAGAGGGAACAGCAGTGCGCTGGTCTGCTACTAGTTCCATGCACACTCTTTACTATGCCCAACGGCTGAAAAATGGAGAGATACTTCGGGTGGGAAAAGATTCGGAAAATATTTTTTGTATTATGAGAAATACCGTATGCCTAGTGATTGTGCTTTCTGCGTTTGTTGTACTATTGTGTGGATTATTATCCCATGTTCTCTCTAGACGTTTGCTGATGCCTCTTGAAAAATTAGCTTCCAATTTAGATGGAGTAAATCAAGATAATATTTATGAAGAAATCACGCCATTTATACAAACCATTAAAGAACAGCATATTAATATTTTAAATCATGCCAAGATGAGGCAAGAATTTACTGCAAATGTGTCCCATGAATTAAAGACACCACTTACGGCTATTTCTGGATATGCGGAGCTAATTGGAAGTGGAATGGCAGATGAAAAAGATACCAAACGATTTGCAGAAGAAATTCAGCGAAGCGCGGAACGACTGCTGACTTTAATTAACGATATTATAAAGCTTTCGGAACTGGATGATCAGGATTTGGAATTTGATTTTGAGCAGGTGGATTTGTATCAGGTTGCAAGAGGGTGTCTGGATATGTTGGAAGTTGCAGCAGCCAAGCTGGATATTCAATTACAGCTGAAAGGGGAATCTTGCTGTATGCTGGCAAATCGCAATTTAATGGATGAATTGATTTATAATCTTTGCAGTAATGCGGTACGCTATAATAATCATGGTGGAAGTGTGACAGTAACCGTAGCACCGAAAGATGGAAAAGTGTTATTAGCGGTAAAAGACACAGGAATCGGGATTCCCAAAGAACATCAGGAACGCGTATTTGAACGATTTTATCGGGTAGACAAAAGTCGCTCTAAGCAAGGCGGTGGAACAGGACTTGGACTTGCTATTGTAAAACATATTGTAGCACAGCACAATGGAGAATTGATATTGGAAAGCGAGCTAGGTATAGGAACGGAAATTAGAATATTATTTTGATACGTAAAGTATGATACCGGTCTTGATGGAATATTTAATTGATGTTATAATACCAATACAGCAGGGAGTGTTGCTGCACGGAAGTATACAGGACGCAATCATGGAACAGATGAATAGAAATCAAGGAGGAAAACAAATGGATTTTTTTTCAAAATTAGGAGAAACAATTTCTGCAACAGGTAAAGATGTAACTCAAAAAGCAAAAGACCTTACAGGTTTAGCCAAGCTGAATATTGATCTTAAAGCAAAAGAAGACTTTATACAGCACCAGTACACAGAAGTAGGAAAACAGTATTATGAATTGCATAAAGATGATGTAGAACCATTATTTGAAGAAATAAATCTCATTGCAGAGACATTTAAAGAAATCGAACAGCTAAAAGCAGAGATGATAGAGCTAAGAGGACAGAAAAAGTGCTTCAATTGTGGTGCAGTAATGGATTTAGATGCTATTTTCTGTAATCGATGCGGAACAAAATATGATTCTGTATTTGAAGAAGAGGATACCGCTACAAAAGAAGAGGATACCGCTGCAAAAGAAGAGGATACAGAGGAAGAAGTAGTCCCAGAAGTGGAATTAGATAAGGCAGCAGAAATGGCTGAAAATTTAGAAAAAGCAGATCAGGAAGCTCAAGTAGCAGATGAAACAAAAACAGTGGAATAAATAGCAAAATCCATTGACTTTGCCAATTTTTCGTGATAATCTTTAATAAGAAAATGTAAACACGATGAAAAAGAAAGTACGCATAAGGGAATGAAAAAGAGAGTTCCGGCAGCTGAAAAGGAACGCAGGAAGTTATGCAGAAGATGGCTTTGGAGTGGCATCAATGAACCTTCGGGATAAGTGATGACGGGAATCGCCTGTTATAGCGAAGAAGTATGCAGACATACTGAACAAGGCTTGTTTTGTGAGAAATTAGCGAAGAGAAGTGGTACCACGGGAAATTTACTCCTGTCTTCTATGGCAACATAGAAGATGGGAGTTTTTTATTATATAGGAGCGTGCTCCCTATGTAATAAAAAACGCTCCGCGAGGATCGCACTGCGGCGAAGAATCCTGCAAGAGAGATTTTCTTCATTACATAGGAAAGTGCTCCCTATGTAATAAAAAACGCTCCGCGAGGATCGCACTGCGGCAAAAATATAAATTAAAATCAGGAGGAATATAGCATGTGTACAGAATGTAATAAAGGAAAGTATTATATGACAACCGCTATTGCTTATACATCAGGGAAACCTCATATTGGGAACACCTATGAAATTGTATTAGCAGATAGTATTGCAAGATTTAAAAGACAGGAAGGTTATGAGGTATATTTTCAGACAGGAACAGATGAACATGGTCAGAAAATTCAGCTAAAAGCAGAAGAAGCAGGAATCACCCCCAAAGAATACGTAGATAAGGTAGCTGGAGATGTAAAGGAAATCTGGGATTTAATGAATTCCTCCTATGATAGTTTTGTGCGTACCACAGATGAAGATCATGAAACACAGGTGAAAAAAATATTCAAAAAGCTGTATGACCAAGGGGACATTTATAAAAGTGCATATGAAGGAATGTATTGCACTCCTTGTGAATCATTTTGGACAGAATCACAATTAGAAGATGGAAAATGCCCGGATTGCGGTGGGCAGGTACAGCCGGCCAAAGAAGAAGCATATTTCTTTAAAATGAGCAAGTATGCAGACCGCTTAATAGAACATATTAATACGCATCCTGATTTTATCCAGCCAGTATCGCGTAAAAATGAAATGATGAATAATTTTCTCCTTCCGGGGCTTCAGGATTTATGTGTATCTAGAACTTCATTTACCTGGGGAATTCAGGTGGATTTTGATCCCAAACACGTAGTGTATGTATGGCTGGATGCATTAACTAACTACATTACCAAGATTGGTTATGATGCAGAGGGAGATTCCAGTGAATTATTTAAGAAAAACTGGCCGGCAGAACTGCACCTTATTGGAAAAGATATTATTCGGTTTCATACTATTTACTGGCCTATTTTTCTAATGGCGTTGGATTTGCCGCTGCCCAAGCAGATATTTGGTCATCCGTGGTTATTACAAGGTGATGGGAAAATGAGCAAGTCTAAGGGAAACGTGTTATATGCAGATGATTTAACAGATGTATTTGGTGTAGATGCAGTACGGTACTTTTTGCTTCACGAAATGCCATTTGACAATGATGGGGTCATTTCTTGGGAATTAATTACAGAAAGACGAAATTCGGATTTGGCAAATACCTTAGGAAATCTGGTAAACAGAACCATCTCCATGAGCAATAAATATTTTGATGGTGTTGTAAATAATACAAAAATAACAGAGCCTGTAGATGCAGAATTAGAGAATGTAGTAACTTCTACAGCAGAAAAAGTTACTGCTAAAATGAGCCATTTACGTGTGGCAGATGCAATAACAGAAATTTTCAATTTGTTTAAACGCTGTAATAAGTACATTGATGAAACCACACCTTGGATTTTAGCGAAGGAAGAAGCAACACTGCCTAGATTAGAAACAGTACTTTACCACTTGGTAGAAAGCATTTCCATTGGTGCTAGTTTATTAAAGAGTTTTATGCCCGAAACTGCGGATAAAATCTTAACACAGTTAAATGCAAAAGAAGTAAAATTTGAAGAATTGAATACATTTGGACATTATGTAAGTGGAACCAAAGTAACAGCAGAACCGGAAATTCTTTTTGAACGGATGAAAGTGGAAGAAGTGTTGGAAAAAGTAGAACAAAAACTGCCCCCTAAAGAAGAAAAAACAGAAGAAGAATCGGGAATAGATATTGCAGAAAAGGCAGAAATCGAGTATGATAAGTTTATGGAAATGCAGTTTCAGGTCGGAGAAATCATTACATGTGAAGCAGTAGCAAAATCAAAGAAACTACTTTGTTCTCAGGTTCGGATTGGAAGTGGAATAAAGCAGATTGTTTCAGGCATCCGCAAGTACTATTCACCGGAGGAAATGGTAGGAAAGAAGGTTATGGTTTTAGTGAATTTAAAACCTGCCAAATTAGCCGGTGTATTATCGGAAGGAATGCTTCTTTGTGCAGAAGATGAAGAAGGCACCTTAGCATTGATGGTTCCAGAGAAAAAAATGCCTTCTGGAGCGGAAATCTGCTAAATTGTGTGTACAGAAGATAGAGGTATCAAATAAAATATAAGGTATCAAAATAAAATATAAGGTATCAAAACAAAAGGTAAGGTATCAAAACAAAAGGTAAGGTATCAAAACAAAAGGTAAGGTATCAAAACAAAATGTAAAGTATCAAAACAAAATATAAGGTATCAAAACAAAAGGTAAAGTATCAAAACAAAGTAAGAACTTCAAAAGAGAAAACGTGTTTAAGAGGGTGGGAAGAAGAATTGCTCTTAGATGCGTTTTTCTAAATAAGGAGAAGTAAGTTGTTTTTTAGATAAGTTTACACAGGAAGGGAAGTGGGAAAATGGACTTTTCTAACTATGACAGTAATGTATGTGAGATAACAGAGAAAATAATAGAAAGCAGAGGACTGGGGGAGGTACGAAAGTCTATTGGGTACTGCCGAACATTAATTAGAATAGGACATCAAAAGAAAGATATCTATCTATTGGGATTTGGATATTATTATCTTGCG
Source organism: Lachnospiraceae bacterium (assembly GCA_036653135.1). GTDB lineage: Bacteria > Bacillota > Clostridia > Lachnospirales > Lachnospiraceae > Petralouisia. Next base: position 41,973 of record JAVVUO010000020.1, on the reverse strand, counting down.
GCAGGATGTTTTATATTGAATGATTATAATGCTTTTATGAAGTATTTGACAAAAAGTATTCCCTTTCAAGAAAAAACAGGTCAATGGACACTACTGATTCGCTCTTACAATATGTTAGGTGTAAATGCTATAAATAAAGGAAACATTATTATGGCATTAGACCATTTTATTTTGGCATTATCTTATGGACAAGAACATGATATTGAATATGAAACAGGATTGGTATGCATCAACATTGGTCAGTTGTATTTTAATATGGAAGAGTACCAGAACGCCATTCGCTATCTCCACTGGGGAGAAACATTTTTCCTGAATAATCAAGATAACCCATTTGGAAGAAAAAATTTGTTATTAACATATACATTAATTGGACATTGCTATCTTCAGCTGAAGGAATTACCTATGGCAGAAGAAGTAGAAGAAAAAATGGAACATATGATGCAGCCTTTGAACAAAAATCATATGGAAGTTTTACCTATGAAAGGGTTTCGGGCTCAATTAAGACACAAGCAAGGGCAGACAAAAGAAAGAGAAGTTTATATCAAGGAAATATTAAAGGATTTAAGAGATATTACGAGCATGTTTGAAATGCTTGAATACATTTTCTATTTTGGAAATTTTTTATTGGAGTTAAAGAAATATCAGGAACTGGAAGAATATTTTGAATTAGTGGAAGCAAAAGTAGAACAAATGAAGATTACTAATATGAAAATGGAATTTCTGCATTTAAAGATACGATATTATAAAGAAACCCAAAAAAAAGAGTATTATACCAAAGCTTGTGCAAAATTGTATGAGCTAGGTGAAGAATTAAAAGAAGAAAATATAAATACCATACGACGTTCCACACAATTGCGATTTAGTCTGGAAGAGGCACGAAACAAAGAAGCGTGGCTGCAAAAAGAGAAGAAAAAATTTCAGGAAAAATCAGAAAAAGATGCACTTACAGGAGTGGCTAATCGATATAAAATAAATGATTATGCAGAAGAAATATTTAGAAAAGCCTTTGAAAAACAGCTATATTTAGGGGTGGAGATTTTGGATATAGATTATTTCAAACAATATAATGATACCTATGGACATCAGGCTGGAGATGAATGTCTTAAGAAAATAGGATGCTTATTAAGAGAGAAAATGAAAGAAGACAACGATATCTTTTGTGGTCGCTATGGAGGTGATGAATTTGTGCTGATTTATGTTGGAAAGCAGAGTGAAGAAGTGATAAAGCTCACCAAGAAGTTAAAAAAGGATATTCTATCATTAAAGCTTATTCATGAAAAATCTTTAATAGCAAAGTATGTAACCATATCTCAGGGTATTTGCAATATGATTCCTGAAGAGAGAAATAGGGTATGGGACTTTTTACATTCTGCAGACAAGGCATTATATCAAGTGAAACAGAAACAAAAAAACAGTATTTGTCTGACTCACAGAACAGGTAGTGGGGAATCAGACGACATTATGTTAACGGATAAGGAAGATGAAAATGATATTTGAAAGCCATGCACATTATGATGATAAACAGTTTGATTTAGATCGAGACGAACTGTTGTTGTCCATGAAAGAAAACGGAGTAGAGACGATTATCAATGTAGGTGCCAATTTGGAATCTTGTAAACGAACACTGGAGTTAACGCGAACCTATGATTTTATATATGGAGCAATAGGGGTTCATCCAAGTGAATGCCAAAATTTGACGGAAGAAGATTACCAATGGCTTCAAAAGCAGTGTCGCCTCCCTAAAGTGGCTGCAATAGGCGAGATTGGTCTGGATTACTATTGGGAAAAAGAAAAAGAAATACAACGTAAGCAGCGCTATTGGTTTTGTCGGCAATTAGAACTGGCAAGAGATACCGGACTTCCGGTAGTGATACATTCTAGAGATGCAGCAGAGGATACCATGAAGTTATTAAAAGAAATTCATGCAGAAGATATTCCCGGTGTAGTTCACTGTTTTTCGTATTCGGCAGAAGTAGCAGCAGAATATATAAACATGGGATATTACATTGGAATTGGCGGAGTAGTAACCTTTAAAAATGCTAGAAAAATGAAGGAAGTTGCTACTGCAGTTCCCCTGAAATGGATTTTACTAGAGACAGATGCGCCTTATCTGTCCCCAGAACCCTATCGCGGAAGCCGCAATTCCTCCCTTTATTTAACCCATGTTGTGGATGAGATTGCAGCATTGAAGAATATTACCACAGAAGAGGTAATAGCAGTAACTCGTGAAAATGCCAGAAATTTATTTCGAAAAGTAAAGTAAATACCGAAATGAACTTAGTAACCAATAGGAATAGGAGTAAGTAATGGCAACATTAGGAAATCCACAGAATACCATAGCAGTATTGCAAAAATATAAATTTAATTTTCAAAAAAAATATGGACAGAACTTTTTAATAGATACTCATGTATTAGAGAAAATTGTAGAATCAGCGGGTGTAACAAAACAGGATTTTGTATTGGAAATTGGACCTGGAATTGGAACTATGACACAATACCTTTGTGAAACAGCTAGAGAAGTAGCAGCAGTGGAAATTGATAAGAATCTGATTCCCATTTTGAAAGATACCTTAAGTGCATATCACAATGTTCAAATAATTAATGAAGATATTCTCAAGTTAGATATCAATGCACTGGCAGAGGAAAACAATGAAGGAAATCCCATTAAGGTTGTAGCAAATCTACCCTACTACATCACTACCCCTATTATTATGGGATTATTTGAAAGCAAAGTACCTATTGACAGTATTACCATTATGGTACAAAAAGAAGTTGCAGACCGCATGCAGGTAGGACCTGGAACCAAAGAGTATGGTGCATTGTCTTTGGCAGTACAATATTATGCTAAGCCGGAAATTGTGGCAAATGTCTCCCCTAACTGCTTTATGCCAAGACCCAATGTGGGAAGTGCTGTGATTCGGCTAACTAGACATAAGGAAAATCCTGTTCAGGTAACCGATGAAAAGCTTATGTTTCGCTTGATACGGGCATCCTTTAATCAACGCCGAAAAACATTGGTGAATGGATTAAATAATGCAGGAACTATTTCCCTGTCCAAAGAGCAGATAGCCCAAGCAATTGAAACCTTAGGTGTAAGTGATAATATTCGTGGGGAAGCACTTACCTTAGAGCAATTCGCAGAACTTAGTAATGTGGTAGGAAAGTATATAAAGCAAACGCAGCAATGCGCCGTAGTCTAGCAAACGCAACAAGTGCCATAGTCTAGCAAGCGCAGCAATGCGTCGCAGTCTAGCAAACGCAACAAGTGCCATAGTCTAGCAAGCGCAACAAGTGCCATAGTCTAGCAAGCGCAGCAATGTGCCGCAGTCTAGCGAAATTCAGCCATGTCCTTTTGAAAATGCTTAGGTATATTTTGATTTTGAAGCCCGGGATTCTTCCGGGCTTCGATGGTTATACTTTCAAAAAATCCTCTCCATAATTTCTGATATTCTATCTCATCAACAGAAAGACAAGTTAATACAGACTCATCTAAACTTTGTGTATCTGTAATTAGAAAATAGGCACCTTTTTTATGTAAGGCTGCTTTTTGATGTGTCTCATCATAAATCATAAAATTTTCCATAGGGAGACGGTCTGCAAAATGATCTGCTAATAAAGGCAGTACATCATTCTTCGGATGTATTTTTGCAAATAGAATTCCATGTTCTAATTCCTGAAAACGTAAAAACCCCAAAAAATGATGCGCTTCATTTCCGGTAGCGCGACAAAGCTGAAAGACGTGGTTTACATAAGGTTCTCCTAGATAATTCAGAACTTTACTGCCATCTAAAAGGGAGAAAGCAAGTACGATTGTTCGATAAATAGAATCTGCTTTACTCCTAGGGGCAGTCTGAGAATCCTTAGAGGTTAGGGCACAGGCAGCTTGACAAAGCTCTCCATACACTTCTATTCCCAGCCGCTGTTGTAAGGTTCGTGCAACCTTTTCACTTTTCACATTATCCACGGGAACTTGGATATACTGGTGGAATAAAGTATAATTCTCTGGCTCATAGGTGGTTAATGCTATATTAGCATGCCCATATCTGCTTGCAAAAGCATCATAGACACCAGTAAAAATACCGTCAATACTATCTTCACAAATAAATAAATACATATAAATTCCTTCCTGCATTATAATGTAGAAAAATGCGTCAATACGTCGAAAGCGGTGCCTAATTGAGATGAAAATTCTTGGAAACCGTTTGATCAAAAAAGCTAAGCTGCTGATATCCATGTTCCCGAAATTCCTTGGGAATTTGAGTCTTGTCCTGCATAAGATTCTCACAGATATAACGCTGATCAATCTTTGTAGGATACATCATCTTGCCAGAACAGGTGATAAAGTAAAGTGCTCGCTTAAGCACCACACCAATCTTCTTAAGATCAGAAAAACCAAGTGAATTTAACCTTCGTGCCTTTACAATTCGTTGCGCAGACTTATAGCCAATGCCTGGAACACGCAGTAGTGTCTGATAACTTGCAGAGGCAATTTCCACTGGAAAAAGTTCTAAATGCCTCAGTGCCCAATCGCATTTGGGATCTAAAAAAATATTAAAATCAGGATGTTCCTCACAAAGCAATTCGGATACCTCAAAATGGTAATAGCGCAGCAGCCAGTCCGCCTGATACAGGCGATGTTCACGAAGCAAAGGTGGTCCGTTGGGAAGCATGGGAAGATTGGAATTCTCATTTACATTAATAAAAGCGGAATAAAATACGCGCTTTAGGCCAAACTTGTTGTAAAGACCTTCCGCAACACTCATAATTTGAAAATCATTCTCTGCAGTAGCACCAATAATCATCTGGGTAGATTGCCCGGCGGGAACAAAACGCGGAGTCTTGTGATAGACCGTAAGTTCTTGCTTATTAGTATTAATAGTAGTTTGAATCTGTCGCATGGGCTTTAGAATAGAAGCTCTGGATTTGGCAGGAGCTAATCTTTTTAACCCTTCTGCAGTAGGAAGTTCTAAATTAATACTCATGCGGTCTGCTAAATACCCAGTTTTTTCCACCAATACGGGATCTGCTCCGGGAATGGCTTTTACATGAATGTAACCATTAAAATGGTGAACATTGCGCAGCTGATATATGGTCTGATAGATTAAGTCCATAGTATAGTTAGGACTAATCATAATGCCGGAACTTAGAAAAAGTCCTTCGATATAATTACGGCGATAAAACTGCATGGTAATTGTACAAACTTCCTCTGGAGTAAATGAGGCACGCTTTACATCGGAATTACAGTTGTTTAAACAATAAGAACAATTAAAAACACATTCATTGGTAAATAATATTTTTAATAAAGACACACATCTGCCATCAGAGGAAAAAGTATGACAAATACCAGGTGCAATGGAATTCCCCATGCCTATCCCATTCCCCTTACGGTCTAAACCACTGGAAGTACAGGCTACATCGTACTTGGCAGCATCTGATAAAATGGTAAGTTTTTCTAATAAATTCATATCCATTTGTAAATTCATGTAGGTTACCTCGTGTATTCAACATAGAAAAGAACAAGTGTTCTTAAAGAGAGTATATCATAGCAATATAAAAAAAGCAAGAACATTTGTTTTGTTTGTTCTTTTTTTTATGTGGCTTACATATATTAGGATAAATCAATCCCGGAGGAATATTTTTGAAAGAAAAAATTAAAACATTTTTTTCTGTTTGTGTATTAGTGGTAGCAGTTCCGTATATCATAACATTTCTAATTCAAGGAAAAGAGACAAGCATAACGACCAGTTTGGCAGAAAAAATCAAAGCAGAGGGAAAAAGTGTGACGGAAATCGTACAGACAGAGGAACTAGACCGTGAAAAATATTTGGTGGGTATGATTGCTCAGGAAATTTCATTAAATTACCAGATAGAATCAATCAAAGCCCAGGCAGTCATTGCACGTACCACGTTGAGTCAAATGATTGAGGCAAAAAAGGATACTCTGCCAGAAGCTATGACTACGAAAGCGATGATAGAACTTTGGGGACAAGAAGGTTTTGAAGAAAATTATAGAATGTTGGAACAGGCAATTGCAGACACAAAAGGTGAAGTACTCACCTGTCAAGGTCAATTAATAGATGCAGCTTACCATGCGGTAAGTGCTGGGAAAACAAGAACGGCAAAAGAAGCCTTAAATAGGGAAGACGAGCCATACCTTACCAGTGTAGACAGTACAATGGATATTCCCTCCAAAGAATATCTAAAAGTGATATTTCTAAAAAAAAATCAAGTTGCAGAAAAATTAAAAGCAGTGCATGGAGAGCTTACAATCAGTGAAGAAGATGTTATGAATAAAATCAACATTACGCTACGAGATAGTGCAGACTATGTATTACAAGTGCAAATAGAAGATATTACCATGACAGGAGAGGAATTTCGCCAGGCACTGGGATTAAATTCCTCCTGTTTCTACATAAAAGAAGTAGAAGGACAGGTGCGCATTGTTACCAAAGGATTAGGTCATGGGATAGGTTTAAGTCAATATGGAGCCAATGAACTGGCAAAGGAAGGAAAGAACTATCAAGAAATTTTACAGTATTATTATACTGGTGCAGAAATAACACAATTGTTGCAATAATATTTTTTTCATTGCATAATCCTATCTTTTCAGGCAACACTAACAAGGAAAATAAAAGATGGAAGGTAGATAGGATGAGAAAGAAAAAAGTAGTAGCATTTTTCACGCAAAAATCATATGTAATAGCAGCTGTTATCATGGTAATGGCAGCATTTGGAATGACAGGACTGTACTATTCACAACAAAATAAGGCTCAGGAGCAAAAGGTGGCACAAGAGCAAAAAGAACAAGTACAGCAGGCCAAAACAGAGGATTTATTAAAAGCACAAGAAAGTAGAGAAAAAGCAGCAGAACTGGCAAGAGTAAAACAAGAACAAAAAGAAAAAGCAGAAGAAACAGAAGCAGTATCCGGAATTATTCCTCCGGTGCAGGAAACCGTTACAGAAGAGCCACAGATAGAGCCTAGTCCAGAGACTGAGGTGATAGAGCCAACACTTCATTTTAATGCGGATATGGACCTCCTATGGCCGTTGCAGGGAAATGTAATTATGAATTACAGCATGGATCAGACCATATATTTTGCCACATTAGATCAATATAAATATAACCCTGCCGTTATCATACAGTCGGAAGTAAATAATCAAGTAACCTCAGTTGCCCAAGGACAGGTAACAGCCATTGATACAAATGAAGAAACAGGAGCGACCATGACAGTAGAACTGGGAGATGGATACAGTGCTATATATGGACAGCTAAAGGAAATTTCACAAAAAGTAGGGGACTATGTAGAATCAGGAGAGATTATAGGCTATGTCAATGAGCCTACAAAATACTATTCAGTAGAAGGCTCAAATCTATATTTTGAACTGACCAAAGATGGTGCTCCGGTAAATCCTATGGAATATATTCAGGAATAAAATTTGACAGAAAGTTCTCTTTACAGTTTTTAGGAAGTTCAGTATAATAGAAGAAAAAGGTAAAGAAGGAATCGCCATGAAACAGGGAACTTACAGCCCCACCATTTTAGAATGGATGGACAAAGTAATGGAAAATCGTGGAAAAAATGCAGAGAATCTTCTTTATTTCTGTAATAAAATACAGGAGCATGGTGAAAAAATAAAAGATTATAACTTATTGGGATTTGCCCAGTACTATAAGGGTGAAACATACTATTCACTTAATTGTGTAGACGGTATGTTCCAAAATCTTATTTGCTGCGTAGAGAATCTCAAACGTGCAGGTGTGCATGAACTGGAGGCAAGTGCCTATAACTTACTGGGGATTGTGTCAGTGAACCAGGGAAATGCACATTTTGCATTAAATTACTACTTAAGTGGTTTGAAAATTTGCAAACAGCATCAATGTTTAGAAATTTTAGCCATGATAGAATATAATATTGGTGCACTGTATTCGAAATATCATGCTTACTTGCAGGCACGGAATTATTTTGTCAACAGCCACAGCTTTTTTTGTAAAGATGCATTAAAACGAGGTACTGGAATCAATGCGTTTTATGCAGATATCAGCATTGCCTCTTGTTATCTAGAAGAAGATAATCAAGAGAAAGCACAGCAGTATTTGAAACGTGCCCAGACAGAACCCATAGGAAAGATGGATGAACTGACTCAATTATATCTGTGGTGTTTTAAGGCAAGATTTTATAATCATAGCTCCAATCAAAGAAAACAAGATGAAAATATCAAAAAGGTCACAACTTCCATAAATGAGAGAATGCCTATTATGGAAATTTTTGATGACCTTTATTTGTATTGCCAGATGCTTTTGAAAATTCAGTATTATGAGGAATTAAAGCATACCTTGACAGTTCTAGAAACAATCACAAAACAAGCAGATATTCTTCATTTGAAAAAAAATATATTAGCAATTCAAATTGAATTGTATAAGAGGCTAGGAGAAGAGGAAAAATACTTTACCTATACAGCAGCTTTTTATGAATTAAGTCAGGCAACGGAACGGGAGAATCAATACGTAATAAAATCAATTATGGGAGTGCAGTTTTCTTTGGAAGAAGCCAGGCAGCACCGACAGGAAATAGAACAGGAGAATCAGATATTACAGGAAAAATCAGAAAAGGATCCACTGACAGAACTTCCCAATCGATTTAGACTGAATCATGTAGCAGAAACTTCGTTTCAAAAGGCATATGCAGAACAAAAGCCTTTGGGAATGGAAATATTAGATATTGATTACTTTAAGGAATATAATGACAATTATGGTCATCAGGCAGGTGACAAATGTTTAATTCAAATTGCAAAATTATTGCAAAACCTGTGCGCTGAAAATGATATATTTTGTGCTAGATATGGTGGAGATGAATTTATTATTATTTATGAAAACTGCACCTTGATGGAAGTGTTTCAATTATCGAAATCGTTAAAGGAAAAAATGAAAGAACAATCGATACCTCATACATTTGCTCCGGTAGAAGGAATTGTGTCTATCTCACAGGGAATTTGTGTGGATACTCCCAGTAAAGGACAAAAAGTATGGGATTATCTACACTGCGCAGATGTAATGCTTTATCATGTTAAGGAAGAGTGCAGAGGTGAGATTGCTCTTTGCGATGGGCTTGGAAATATACAGGCACAGGATGAAGCGAAAACCATATAATAAAGTACCAGAACAATGTAAGAATTCGCAGCTGTATTTGTTATTTACAGGAAATAGAGAATATGTTTTGGGCAAGGTACCTTAGTAACCGCTGCTTCACATAGAGGAGACTGCCCGGGCAGTCTCATTACATAGATATGGATGGTAATATGAAAGATAAAAAAGAAGACAATGAAAATGTAACCTATATCGTGCGATGTAAGGATAAGACCTTGTATACTGGTTGGACAAACAATATACAAAAGCGTTTAAAAGCCCATAACAGCAGCCAAGGGGCGAAATATACCAAAGGACGAACACCGGTAACCTTGGTATATTTAGAAGCTCACAAGACAAGACAAGAGGCAATGCAACGGGAAGTGTCAATTAAAAAGCTTAGTAGAGTTCAAAAAGAAGCTCTGATTTTACAATATCACATGATAAACGGCAATCCTCTATAAAGGCATAGTTGCTACAAAACAGTACATCATAATAAAATGGCAGATACTTCCACCCATGACAAATAAATGGAAAATTTCATGAGAACCAAAGTTCTTATGCTTAGAATTGAAAATGGGAAGCTTTAGTGCGTAGATAACTCCACCTACGGTATAGATAATGCCTCCGGCAAGCAGCCAGACAAATGCTTGAGGAGAAAGGGAATTTATTATTTGCGTAAAGGCTAACACACACACCCATCCCATGGCGATATATAATAAGGAAGAGAACCATTTTGGACAGGTAATCCAGAAAGCTTTTACTAAGATGCCCAAAATAGCAATTCCCCACACAATAGCTAAAAGAATGGCACCTAATTTTCCACCAAGTACAACAAGACAAATAGGAGTGTAGCTTCCGGCAATTAGGACAAAAATCATCATGTGATCTAGTTTGCGTAAAATACAATTGGTTCGTTCCGATAAATCAAATGCGTGATAGGTAGCACTGGCACCATATAGAAGAATCATACTGACGATAAAAATAGCCAGTGAAACAAGATGTATTTTATCCGGATTGGCAGATGCCTTAATGAGCAAGGGCGTTGCAGCAAATAAAGCCATTAGCATTCCAATAAAGTGTGTAATAGAACTTCCGGGGTCTTTTAATTTCAAATTTAATTTCATAGAAACATCTCCTTTAAAATGTGCGTTAATAATGGTAATAGTATATGTAGTGTCAATGAAAAATATAACACATAGTATCAAAAACTACATACAAGATGATTCGATACTACAACTTATAAGATAAAAAGTCAAGAGAAAATAAAAAAAATATATAAATTTGTTTGACAAGGTGTAAATTCTTTGATATGATAAGCAACAGGCTTTAAAAGTAGCCGATGAAAGGACATATATGGAAACAGTGAGATTTGATGAGTTAAATTTGAATCCTCAGATATTAAGAGGAATTCAGGAAATGGGATTTGAAGAGGCGACACCAATTCAGGGACAAGCAATTCCGGTAGTAATGGAAGGTCATGATATTATAGGTCAGGCACAGACAGGAACCGGTAAAACAGCAGCATTTGGAATTCCTATTTTGATGAAGGTTGATATACAGAATAAAAATACACAGGAAATTGTGCTCTGCCCCACAAGAGAGCTTGCAATCCAAGTTGCAGATGAAATCCGTAATTTGGCAAAATATATGCATGGTATTAAAATACTTCCGGTATATGGCGGACAGGACATTGTGAAACAGATTCGTTCTTTAAAGGGTGGTGCTCAGGTTATTATTGGAACTCCCGGACGTGTTATGGATCATTTACGCAGAAAGACAATTAAGTGCGAACATGTAAATACCATTGTATTAGATGAAGCAGATGAGATGTTAAACATGGGATTTCGGGAAGATATTGAAACCGTGTTAGAGTATATTCCCAAAGAAGGACGTCAAACAGTATTATTTTCTGCAACCATGCCTAAGCCAATCTTAGAAATCACTAAGAAATTTCAAAAAGATGCAGTTACCATTCGTGTAGTAAAGAAAGAATTAACAGTACCAAATGTAGAACAGTATTATTATGATGTAAAGCGTAAAGACAAGGTAGAAGTATTAAGCCGTTTATTAGATGTTTATGCACCAAAGCTTTCTTTGGTATTTTGTAATACCAAGCGTATGGTAGATGAATTGACCAATGATTTACAAGGACGTGGTTATTTTGCAGAAGGTCTTCATGGAGATTTGAAACAACAGCAACGTGACCGGGTCATGAATAATTTCCGTAATGGAAAGACAGAGATTTTAGTAGCAACTGATGTGGCTGCTAGAGGAATTGATGTAGATGACGTAGAAGCAGTATTTAACTTTGATATTCCTCAAGATGATGAATATTACGTACATCGTATTGGACGAACAGGTCGTGCAGGACGAACAGGACGTGCATTTACATTTGTAAAAGGAAAAGAAGTATATAAGTTAAAAGATATTCAAAGTTATTGCAAGACTAAGATTTTGGCACAGAAGGTTCCTTCTATGGAAGATGTAGCTCAAGTCAAAATAGAAAAAGTAATGGAAAAGATTGAGACTGTAATTGACGAAGAAGATTTAACAATGATGTTAACCATGATTGAAAATCAGGTAAATGAAGCAGATTATACAGCCATGGACATTGCAGCAGCATTTTTGAAATTAGCACTGGGTGGCAATGAAGAACCGTCTGCACAACCGGAAAGTTTTGATTTTGGAAATACCGGAGCAGAAGAAGGAATGGTAAGATTATTTGTTAATATCGGCAAAAAGCAAAATGTAAAGCCGGGAGATATCTTAGGAGCTATTGCAGGAGAATCCGGAATGCCGGGTAAATTAGTAGGCGCAATTGATATGTACGACAAATATACATTTGTTGAAGTACCAAGAGAATACGGAAAAGCAGTTATGCAGGCAATGACAGATGCAAAAATAAAGGGAAAAAGCATTAGTATAGAGCCGGCAAACCAAAAATAAGCTAAACTGGTAAGAACGTAAAAAGGGCTTTTGCGTCATAGATGGAAATCATTTATGACACAAAAGCCCTTTTGCTTGTAAAAAATGTAAGATGGAAGAAACCATGCTAAAATCAATCCTGAGACAAATCAATGCTGCTAATGGCATCATCTGATAATAAGGTGATAATATCCAAAATAGGTATCAATGTTCCATCATGTATGGCAACTGCATTTAAGGTACGTTTTCCCATGGATACTGCCAGCTTTGGAACATCTTCAATATCCAAAGAGGATAAATCTACAATTTCACCAATGGACTCCACAATGAGACCAAGATCCCCTTCTTTGGTAGACAAAATAACAATTCGTGCTGTCTTGCTTTGCTCAGCAGGTGCTTCATGAAGACGTAGACCTAAATCCAAAATAGGAACGTTATGCCCTCTTAAATGTAAAATTCCACGAACATAACTAGGAGAATCAGGAATAGGAGTAATGTGGGTCATTTCCATAATTTGTAATACATCAAAGGTAGAAACGGCATATATGTTCTGGTTACACCAGAATGTGAGATATTTACAAATCTCAAGATGTTTTGCTTTATCATTGGAGAATGTGTTTTCGTACATAATAAGGCTCCTTTGTTTGAAAAAATTAGTCTATCCAATAGTTACATTTCATTATTGGTATGTTAGTACTATAAAAAAATAACTATATACTTTATTTTACACTAATTAGAAAAATTTACAAGGGGAGCAGGACAATTGCCACGAAACTTATAAGAAAAAGTTACAATTTTTCAGCGTCTTTTATCAATAGATGCAAATAAAACAGCCGCCCGGGGGTGGGCGGCTGTTTCCAGAGTTAGAAAATAAATCAAAAGGAAATATCCTTGAGAGAACTAATTAAGCAAAATATCTGTCTAGTAAACCTTTGAGAGCCTTGCCATGACGAGCTTCATCTCTTGCCATTTCATGAACTGTGTCATGAATTGCATCTAAATTAAGAGCTTTTGCACGTTTTGCTAAATCTGTTTTTCCAGCAGTAGCACCATTTTCAGCGTCCACTCTCATTTCAAGATTCTTTTTCGTGCTATCGGTGATTACTTCACCTAGTAATTCTGCAAATTTAGAAGCGTGTTCTGCTTCTTCATAAGCTGCTTTTTCCCAATACAAACCAATTTCAGGATAACCTTCTCTATGCGCAACTCTTGCCATTGCAAGATACATACCAACTTCACAACATTCTCCATTAAAGTTTGCTCTTAAATCTTCCATAATATCTTCTGGAGCACCTTGTGCTACACCTACAACATGTTCTGCTGCCCAAGATAAATCACCGGATTGCTGGGTGAATTTAGAAGCAGGAGCATTACATTGAGGACAAGATTCTGGAGCTTCCTCTCCTTCATGAACATAACCACATACACTACATACAAATTTTTTCATAATTTTATTTTCCTTTCATTTATCAAGATTATTTATGTTTAAAATAAAAATAGTAACTATTACTGATTTTAATTTAACATAAACCAGTGTGATTGTCAATACATTTTGGAACTAATTTTTAAATTTTTTCTCTGGCAGACAATTTGCGCACTTACCAAAAAAATATGCAACATGTCCTTGAACTTCCCCATCAAACTGACTTTCGGCTAGCTGGTCAATATGTTCCATGGACTCCATTTTTAGATCTAGTACAGCACCACATTCCGTGCAGAAAAAATGATAATGAGGTGCGGCATTTCCGTCAAAACGATCAGGTCCAATACCGGTAGAAATTTTTTGAATTTCACCTAATTCCTCCAGCAATGATAAATTACGGTAAACCGTACCAAGGCTAATGTTTGGAAAGTCTTTTTTTACACTCATGTAAACGGTTTCAGCAGTGGGGTGATCGTAACGGTCAGCTAAAAAATCCTTAATACGTTCCCGTTGGCGACTGTATTTAATCAATACGAAAATCCTCCTATTCGATAATAGTAATTATTATTGTTATAATATAAATATAATACCTTGGAACTTGTTTGTCAAGTGCCAAGGTATTATATTTATTTATCTGTAGAAATAGAAGTATCTTCCTCCTCTAATGCATCGGATTGATTCTCAGATGAAGAAGAAAATAAGGTGTGCAGTTTGGAATTATTGGAAAAAATAGTGGAAGAATCCTTTTTAACAGATAAACTGATGTATTTTTTAATGGCAAAGAGAAGAGCAATACTTACAATAGTAATAAAATTCTCCATGACAGTGGTTTGTTCAATGATCATGTGGCGTGCTACCAAAAAAATCAAGACTTCTAACACCGTATCTTCGCTAGGCTGACAAAGCATTTTTAAAAATTCAATTCCAATGAGAATGGTAAATACATGCCCTACAAATACTAAAAAGGAAGCCTCAGCATATCTATTGTTCCAAAAAATAAGAAAAGAATGACCAAGAGAAAAACTGGCAACTAAAATAGCAAGTAATACCATGAGAGCCATAGCAAGATCTAAGATATTGCAAGAATGATAGAGCATATTTCGTAATTTGTGTATTAATTTTTCCAAATCCTAACTCCTTTCGGATAGTGCCAAATTATTACAATTAAAATCCGAGCGCTCTGCTTTGAATCAAGACCATGGACGTTACTCTTACAGTTAGCTCGATTCAGGTAGCCTCACGGCACATGAAAGATTCTGTTTAGTGCTGCTTTGTTCCCAACCTGACACAGTTCACAGAGTTCCATTGCGTGAGACCCAAACGTCATCACCACTTATAAAAGGCAGCCCCACAGCCAAAAATCCGGGGCAGAGCATCACTCCAACTATAGCGGATTGTTGGTACAGGGCACCGCTAACGCCCCAGCTGCTCGGAAACATAAGTATATCGTGTTTTAAAAAAAAAGTCAACTATTCCAAAAATTTTTTTGTTTGGAACAACATGGACACTATTTCAAAGAATTTTGTCGTTTTTTTTGCCGTAAAACTTGGAAAAAGCCAGTGAGCATAGCAGAACACTCTTCTCCTAACACACCAGTTTCCAAGACTACTTGATGATTAAAAGCATGATTTTGAAGTAAATTTAGTACAGAACCTGCACAGCCAGCTTTGGGATTCATACTGCCAATGACAACTTTATCCATACGAGCTTGGACGATGGCTCCAGCACACATTTGACAAGGTTCTAAGGTAATATACATGGTGCAGCCTTCCAATCGCCAGTCACCTAATTTTCTACTAGCCTTTTTAATAGCCTGTAATTCTGCATGAGCCAAAGTGTTTTTATCGGTGTTACGTCGATTATAGCCACGAGAAATAATGACGCCATTTGATACAATTACACAGCCGATAGGAACTTCATCTAATTTTTCAGCTTTTTTTGCCTGACGAATAGCGGCTGCCATAAATTTTTCATTATCATTTCTATACATTTTAATCCCCTTTATGTTACTATAGATAGGTACTTCGTGAATGTGATATGTTACGATACAATGTAAGAAGTATAACACAAAATAGATGAAATAAGGAAGAAGATAAATGCAAATACAAGGATTTCAAAAAACCACATTATTAGATTATCCTGGATTTGTGGCTGCTACCATATTTTTAGGAGGCTGCAATTTCAGATGTTCTTTTTGCCACAATAAGGGTTTAGTTCTTACCCCCCAAGAAGTGCCGATGCTAGATGAGGAAGAGGTGTTAGCACATTTAAAAAAGAGAAAAAATATTTTAGATGGTGTATGTGTATCAGGTGGGGAACCTACGTTGCAGCCGGAGCTGCCTTGTTTTTTAACTAAAATAAAGGCATTGGGTTTTAAGGTGAAGTTAGATACCAATGGATATCAACCTCAGATTTTAAGGAGCTTATACAAGGAAAAGCTATTGGATTATGTTGCCATGGACGTGAAAGGTGCACCGGAACAATATGATAAAATTGTGGGAATCAAGAATTTGGACAGAACAAAAATACAAGAGTCTATGGAACTATTAATGAGCCAGGAGGTGCCTTATGAATTTCGCACCACAGTGGTAAAAGAACTTCATTCAGAGCAGAATTTATTAGATGTAGCAAAGTGGATTCGCGGTGCCAAGGCATATTATTTGCAAAATTATAAGGATTCTCCTGAAGTGATACAACCGGGATTTCATGGATATTCCTTGGAGCAACTGAAAGAAATGGCAAAACATATTAGGGAAATTGTACCACAGACTCATGTGAGAGGGGAAATTTGAGATGCAGACAAAATATGAAACGAAACGCTTGCTGATTCAAATGCTTCCAGAGAGTGCAGCTTTTCAGGTGCTTGATTTTTATCTTAAAAATAAAGAAGTATTTGAATTATATGAAACAGACCGATCGGAACAATTTTATACAGAGGATTATCATAGAACGCTGCTGCGCTGTGAATATAATTTAGCAATGAGAGAAACATCAGCTCGCTATTGGGTGTCGGAAAAGGAAAATCCACAAGAAATTATTGGAACCTTTTCCTTTCATAATATTAGATACCAATATTATCAAAGCGCGGAGCTAGGATATAAGTTTGATTCTTGCATTTGGAGAAAAGGATATGCTAAGGAAAGCATTGGCAGAGGGCTTCAAGCAATATTTGAAGAAATGAGACTTCACAGAATTGAAGCACTGGTACAGCCGGAAAATGAAGCTTCGATTCAACTGCTTTTGTCATTGGGATTTGCCTTGGAAGGAATCAGCAGGCAGAATGTAAAACTGCATGGCAGGTGGCAGGACCACGCAGTTTACAGCTTGCTGGAATCGGATTATCATTATTCTTCCAAATGACGATACCAATAACCAAATTCTCCAGTATTAAGCTCTGAGGATTTTTCGTTGCGAAAATAAGGAAATCCGAATAAGGATGCCATAACGCGCTCCGGATTTTGGAAAACACCGGGAATACCAATAAACCATCGTTTTTTTCCGGATTCTTCGGTCATACCCAGTATCATATAACGATAATTGAAGAAGCCGTGAAGTAGAAAACTATTATTGCCAAGATACCAGTAATATTTGGGCAGTAATCTTAAATCCTTTAATTCCATACGAACACAAATGGTGTTTTCATCTCCGGCAAAGGGTGTCATAACGGGAAGACTTTCCAAGATAAACCGCCATTTTAACTCCCAAGATTCTTCCGGCTCTTGATTTTGCTGCTGAGTTTGACTCTGCGGTTCTGCTTGATTTTGTTGCTGAGTTTGCTCCTGCGGTTCTGTTTGCATTTGCTGTTGCGCCTGTGGCAAAATCTGCGGTTCTGTTTGCGTTTGCTGTTGCGCCTGTGGCAAAATCTGCGGTTCTGCATGAGTTTGCTGCTGAGTTTGGTTCTGCGGTTCTGTTTGATTTTGCTGTTGCGCCTGTGGCAAGGTCTGTGGTTCTACATGAGCCTGTTGTTGAGTTTGGTTCTGCGTTCTTGCTTGATTTTGTTGCTGAGTTTGGTTCTGCGTACTTGTTTGATTTTGTTGCTGAGTTGGATTCTGCGGTCTTGTTTGATTTTGTTGCTGAGTTGGATTCTGCGGTCTTGTTTGATTTTGCCGTTGAGTTTGGTTCTGCGTTCTTGCTTGATGTTGTTGCTGAGTTTGGTTCTGCAATCTTGCTTGAGTGTGTTGCCTTATCTGGGTCTGTTGCTGCACTATTTTTTTCTTTTGCATTTCATTGGAGGAACCCCTTTGAAAACTATTAGATTTCGTTTCCAATGAATCTAAAGAAAGTGCAGCTTCAGCAGCTTTTAGGTGAGGAATCTGATTACTGCTCTTAGATTGATACAAAGATGGAGCGGTAAAGAGAGTACGATTAAATTCGGTATTATCCCACTGGCTTACAAACATGATAGAATCAGACACCGGAATGAAAATCCCTTTCACATCAGATAAAGAATAGGAACTGCCGGCAATATGTTCTACATCTAAAATTTCCTTAAAATCTCCGGTGCCTAAAGATAAATTGATTTCCCCTAGCTTAACACCAACAAGATGGGTATTGTTTTGTGTATAGAAATACACCGGAACAGAAATGGGTCTGCATCCGGTGTTTTTCATATGTATTTCTACAAGACAGCAATTGTCTCTTTTTTCTATTTTAGCAAACCCGGTATTGCGGGTTTTCTGATTCTCTTCATATAAATAGAGATAAGTAATCATGCGATGAAATTCAGACATTCAGTTGCTCCCCAAAAGCTTTTTATATCTTATTCCATCAAATAGTAGATTATGCCCATAACCCAAGAAAGATAAATGAGCGGCATGGCTATTCTATTAATCCTGCATAGAACCACTGATTGCAATAGCAAGGTCAGAACCAAAGGAGGACATATTGGCAGGAACCCAGTTATTATCTTGAATGACACAGTCTACAGTAATTGCCACCGTATCTTTAGAGGGAGTAACGCCTTCATAAGAAGCGATTAAGTTCTGAGTATAAGTATCCATTAAAAAAATTTGCTGCTGACTTAAATCATCAAAGGAAGTCTGCTGAGCGATTTCTCTTGCATTATAAAAGGAATCTTCATCTAGGGTAGCCTCGTCAAAATAGGTGGTATGAAGTAAAACAGTAGCGCGACCATCGGATTCACTGGTGATTTCGGCAGTTGCAGTCATTTTAGACAATGCTTTTTTTCTTGCATCGCACAGGTCATTTAGCACATCTTCTTCAATACTCTGTCCACTTTCTGAAAAGTTGGTACGAATGGTTTCTTTGAGAGAATCATCATAAGCAGCCTGAGCATCTGCAATCTCTTCCTCTGTCATACCAAGAGAAGAAATTCCATCCGTATCCCTTAAAATGTATAAATCATAAATTGCTTTAATGGAATCGGCGGCATTTCGCTGTGGCTTTCCGCATCCTACCATAACCGTAAGACACATACAAAAACATAAAAAAGCAATACATACTTTTTTCATAAAATTTTCTCCTTACATTATCTGCGTGTTACGTTCATTATAAAGGCAAATAAAACAAAAGGCAAGAAAAATGAGGGTTTTCAGAAGGAAGAAACATATCGGAAAATTATAGTAACCAATAATATGCAAATTATAACATTTTAAACAATTGGAAAAATGGTAGGGAGTTTCTATAATAGAATCATAGTTGGCGTAATGCTGAATAAGAAAAAAATACCAACAGGGGGTTTTAAGATGAAATACGGACATTTTGACAATGAAAAGCGAGAATATGTCATTGATCGGGTAGATTTGCCTACATCATGGACAAATTATCTGGGTGTTAAGGATATGGCAGTTGTAGTAAATCATACTGCTGGAGGCTATATGTTCTATAAATCGCCTCAATATCATCGTGTTACACGTTTCCGGGGAAACGCAGTACCAATGGATAGACCGGGACATTATGTGTATATTCGAGATGAAGAAGATCAAGATTACTGGAGCATTTCATGGCAGCCAGTAGGCAAACCATTAGATCAGGCAAAATATGTTTGCCGTCATGGAATGAGTTACACCACTTATGAATGTGATTACAAAAATATTCACGCAGAACAGACATTGGTAGTACCAAAGGAAGATGCAGTAGAACTTTGGGATGTTACCATTAAAAATAATGATGATAAAGTGCGCAAGTTAGATGTATTTTCTTATTTAGAGTTTTCTTATCATCATATTGAGATGGATAACCAAAATTATCAAATGAGTATGTACTGTGCGGGTTCTTCTTATAAAAATGGAATTATTGAACATGATTTATTCTATGAAGAGTTTGGATTCCAATATTTTACCGCTAATTTTGAACCAGACGGATTTGACTGCCTTAGAGATAAATTTATAGGCGGATACCGTACAGAAGATAATCCAGAAGTAGTAGAAAAAGGAAAATGTACTGGTTCTTATGAAAAAGGAAACAATCATTGTGCCACACTGCAAAAATATATCACCTTACAGCCAGGGGAAGAAGTACGTTTGGTCTACTTATTAGGAGAAGGCAATCGAGAAGTCGGTGCTCAAATGCGTAAGAAATACTCTGACATGAAACAGGTAGATGCAGTATACAAAGAATTACGGGAATACTGGGAAAACAAATTCCAAAAATTACAGATTCAAACACCCAATGAGGGAATGAATACGTTAATCAATACCTGGACTTTATATCAGGCAGAAATAAATGTTATGTTCTCCCGCTTTGCTTCCTTTATTGAAGTAGGGGGAAGAGTTGGACTAGGTTATAGGGATACGGCACAAGATGCTATGACAATTCCTCATTCCAATCCAGAAAAATGTAAACAGCGTATTGTAGAACTGTTAAGAGGACTTACCACATCGGGATATGGCTTGCATTTATTCCAGCCGGAATGGTTCCAGCCAGATGCTAATACAAAGCCATTTAAGTCACCTACCGTTGTGCCTACGCCAAATACATCAGATATGGTTCACGGAATTAAAGATGCATGCTCTGATGATGCACTGTGGCTCATTCCATCTATCATAGAGTACGTGAAAGAAACAGGAGAAATAGAATTCCTAGAGGAAGAAATCACCTATGCGGACACGTATCCAGACGGTCCCAAAGGAACTGTTTATGAGCATATGATGAAAATTTTGGATTTCTCAGCTGAGCAGGTGGGTAAAACAGGAATATGTAAAGGACTGCGTGCAGACTGGAATGACTGCTTGAACTTAGGTGGTGGAGAAAGTGCCTTGGTAAGTTTCTTACATTATTGGGCAATTAGTAACTTCTTAGAGGCAGCTAAATTCTTAAATAGAAAAGAAGAGATAGAAAAATATACCAACATGCTTGAAAAAGTAAAAAAAGTATGTGATACCCAGTTGTGGGATAAAGAGTGGTTTATTCGTGGCGTAACCAAGAATGGTAAAAAAATTGGAACCATGGAAGATACCGAAGGAAAGATTCATTTAGAATCCAACGCATGGGCCGTGTTGTCAGGAGCTGCTACCGGAGAAACAGGCAAGCAGGCAATGGACAGTGTAGAAAAGTATTTATTTACCCCTTACGGAATCATGTTAAATGCACCCTCCTATACAAAAGCAGATGATGATATTGGATTTGTAACTCGTGTATATCCAGGATTAAAGGAAAATGGTTCTATTTTCAGTCATCCAAACCCATGGGCATGGGCAGCAGAATGTAAATTAGGCAGAGGGGATAAGGCAATGAAATTCTATGATGCCCTATGTCCATATTTCCAAAATGACAAAATTGAAGTAAGAGAGGCAGAACCTTATTCCTATTGTCAGTTTATTATGGGAAAAGACCATACTGGATTTGGACGTGCAAGACATCCGTTTATGACAGGAACTGGCGGCTGGGCTTATTTTTCCGCTACACGGTACATGATTGGTATTCGTCCACAATTTGATTATTTAGAAATTGATCCTTGTATTCCAGGAGAATGGAAGGGATTTCAGGCAACGCGTGAATGGAGAGGAGCAACCTTCCATATTGCAGTAGAAAATCCAAAACAAGTCATGAAAGGTGTGGCTGAAATTTATTTAGACGGAAAAAAGGTAGAACGCATATCAGTACAAAAGATAGGCAGTCAACATGACGTAAAGATAGTAATGGGCTAACGCAAAGGAGATAGACAATGATTAAATTTGGAACCGGCGGCTGGAGAGCTGTAATCGGAGACGATTTTACAAAAGAAAATATTCAGATATTAGCAAAAGCACTGGTAAATAAAATGAAAAATGAAGGTGTAGCGGAAAAGGGAATTGTGCTAGGATATGACCGACGTTTTTTGGCAAAAGAAGCAATGCAATGGGCAGCTATGGTATTTGCAAAAGAAGGAATCAAATCATTTCTGATTAACAAATCATCACCTACACCATTGGTTATGTTTTATGTAATGAAATATGATTTCCCTTATGGAATGATGGTAACAGCTAGCCACAATCCTGCAATTTATAACGGAATTAAAGTGTTTACTGCAGGGGGCAGAGATGCAGATGAAATTCAAACCAAAGATATTGAAGACTATATCGTAGATGTTCAGCCTTCACAAGTGGAAGAAATGGAATATGAGCTGGGAACTAAAACTGGCATCATAAAAGAAATTTATCCTCTGAATGAGTATTTAGACAATATTATTGCCTCCATCGATATGGATGCAATTCGTAAAGCTGGACTAAAAGTAGCATTAGATCCTCTTTATGGTGTAAGCGAGACTTCCTTAAAGACAATTTTGCTTACCGCCCGCTGTGAAGTGGAAACCATTCATGACAGACATGATACTTTGTTTGGTGGCAAACTGCCAGCTCCTAATGCAACCACCTTACGCACACTGCAGACTTATGTATTAGAGCATAACTGCGATATTGGTATTGCGACAGATGGAGATGCTGACCGTATTGGTCTTATTGATGATAAGGGCAATTTCCTGCATCCAAATGATATTTTAGTGCTGTTATACTATTACTTGGTAAAACACAAGGGCTGGCATGGTTCTGTGGTTCGTAATATTGCAACCACTCATATGCTGGATAAGGTAGCAGATCGTTTTGGTGAAAAAAGCTATGAAGTTCCGGTTGGATTCAAATATATTTCTGCTAAAATGCAGGAAACCAATGCCATTATTGGTGGAGAATCTTCTGGTGGATTAACAGTACGTGGTCACATTAACGGAAAAGATGGTATCTATGCAGCAGCACTGCTGATTGAAATGATTGCTGTAACAGGAAAAAAACTGTCCAGTATTATGGAAGAAATTCGTGAAGAATGTGGATGTATCCACATGGAAGAAAGAGATTATAAATTTACCAATGAGAAGAAAGAAGAAATGCTGAAACTTCTTATGGAGGAAAAACAGCTTCCACAGCTTCCAAAGGAAATTGACCATATTTCTTATTTAGATGGAAGTAAAGTATATTTTCAAAATGGTGGCTGGGTCATTGCAAGATTTTCTGGTACAGAACCATTACTGCGTATTTTCTGCGAAATGCCAGATGCAGAAAGTGCAAAAGAAGTTTGTGAAATCTATGAAGAATTTTTGGGATTACAGGATTGCTAGGAAAGAATGAAATATATTCCTTTGATGGGACAATATCTAATGCGCAATCATTACGTTAAGTATGCAAAAAAAGTTATATCAAGGGAATCATAAATTCTCCATTGTTAGACTGATGTCTGGCTTTGGAGAATTTTTTGTTCATTCAATTTACTGTAGGCATTTTTTTGTTTGCTAAAACAAAATCTTCTGCCAGTTTTGGAAACCTAGTTATCATTTTGCTTGTCTTGTGTTACATTTTTCAGCCAGTTATTATTAAATTTTCAAGATGCATAGGCACTTTTTGGGGTAAGAAAAATGGCTACTATAAAATGAAAAACACAATGAGAAAATGGCTGTAATGCCTATAAATACAAGGGTTTGCGTAATATGACATAGACGGTAAGAAAGTACTAAATTATACTAGAAAAGTGATAAAGGGTGAGGGATTTTGTTAATAAGTGGGAGTGAAAAATGTGGCAGTATATGAAATTGGAAATTATATCCATGACTTAAGGCTAGAACGGGGATATTCACAGGAGGATCTTTCTCATGGCATTTGTTCCTGTGGAAATCTGTCTAAAATTGAAAATGGCACTCGTATGCCCAGTCGAAAAACAGTAGAGGCATTGATGCAAAGGCTAGGAAGTGAAGAGAGCTTCTTACAGTATGCTACGAGAGAAGAGCTACATCAGGTAGAAATCTGCAATCAGATTGTAGAGAGTATTGCAGAAAAAAACTATGTTCAATTAGAGGTATTAGTAGAAGAATTTCAACAGATGATATCAGAGGAAGATATTTTAAATTCCCAGTATTGTAGGTTTGCAAGAACGTTAATTAAACAATATAAGGGAATGTCAATGGAAAAAGTGATAGTAGAATTAGAAGAAATACTACACATGACCAAGCCTGAATATCGAGATATTGCAAGTATTACCAAGGGATTACTAACCTATAACGAAATTGTCATATTGATAAATCTTGCAAATAGTTATGCAGATTTGTCAAAAAGAACAGAAGGAATAGAAATTTTGTATGGATTAAAAGAATACATGGATACACATATCATAGATGCAAATGAAAAAATGATGAAGTATCCCCTGATTTTATTCAACTTGTCCAATATGCTCATAGACGAAGGCTACTTTGAAGATGTAGTGGAATTTTGTGATTTGGGAATTGAACTATGTATTAGAAATAATCGCCTGCGCTTATTTCCACAATTTCTTGTTAACAAAGGCGTAGCGTTAATGGAAACAGGAAAAAAAGAACAGGCAAAAGAAATATTGAGAAAAGGTTATAATATATTTGATGCTATTCAAGAACAAAAGGAATGTCATCATATAAAAAGATATTTATTTGAAAAGTGTGGTTTGAAAATAGACTAATATTCTTGACCGTTTTCAAAAAATGCCATGGTACTAATGGAATTTTCACTAGAAGCAGCAGCGTCATTATGAAAAGCTGGTAATAAAGGTGCTACAATTAATAAGGTTAAAAATAAGTTAGTAATGATCTTTTTCATTTCGTAAATCCTCCTAAAATAGTGTTTGGTGAATGCAACATAGGTAGCATACCACTGCGCTTTACAAAACACCATGAACTATGAGGAAAATTTTAGAAATTTATGTTAAGAAATCGCAAAGATATCATAAGAAGCTGCAAGTGCTTGACTTTATCCTACAACGCAAAGAAAGAAACCTATTTGCACAGAAAAAATACAAACAAAAATCCCGAATAAAGAGAAAATAGACTTAGAACGTAAAAAAAGACAGAAGAAACAAGAAAAAATAGAAAGTTTTCCTCAAAGTTCATGGTCTTTTGATAGGGAATGTGTAAAATGAAACGTGGAGTATAAATAAGGGCATCATATGAGAGAAATCAGGCTCATAAAAAGAAGTATCAGCTCTAGCAAAAGTATCAAAAAATCCCATGAGTGTAAAAACCATGGGATTTTTTGTGCCTGTAGGTGAAAATGGCAACAAAGTATTCCACAAATTTAGCGAGAATGGTACAATAAGGTGTGACTATTTACTGTGAATTATAACAACTATTCAGGATGTGGGGGACGAAAGATGGAGAAGGTTAGCAGGAAAGTATGGAATTGGAATCAAAAAAAGAATAGAAAACCACGTTCCTTGAAGCGACGGTTAGTAGTGTTTACCTTTCTTTGTTGGGTAGTACCCATTGTTTTACTTTTTTTGTTTGCTACCGTATCATATCGGGAAGGAATTATTAAAAAGACAGAAAAGTTAATCGAAGACCAGCTGGTGAATGCAGCAGTACTTTCTACAATTCGA
The DNA here is from genome assembly GCA_036653135.1 of Lachnospiraceae bacterium. GTDB lineage: Bacteria > Bacillota > Clostridia > Lachnospirales > Lachnospiraceae > Petralouisia. The sequence goes on along the minus strand of JAVVUO010000020.1, from coordinate 16,675 downwards.
ATCGAAGAGGCCATTAATATATGCAAAAGACCTTCTTATGAAAAGACTTGTGAACTAGCATGGCGAAACTATCGAACAGGAAAAATGAGTAGAATGGATTACATCAGCAGCGTAGATGCCAGCCTTCGTGGAAAATTTTATCTAGATAATCGATTTCGCTTATATGCATTTTATGAAAATGGTGGAAAAAAACCAGCTTGCTATTCCTCTCAAAGAGCAGTGAGTAGAGAAGATTATACAAAAGAAGTGAACGACTATGTTGAAAAATGGGTTACTAATGGAACGGATTATGCACATGTAGAGATTATCAACCAACGAATTTATGTAATGCGTAATTTGTACACTACCAGCGAATACGAGTACTTTGGAACTTTAGTAGTAGAACTAAACAAAGAGAAGATTTTTAAAGATATTCCAGATGACCAGCGAAAGAATATGGTAATTTGCATTGATGACCCTTCCAATGTAATCGATTATGTAAATGCCAAAGAGGGTACTCCTCAAGACATTTTATTGAATCAGCTTATGAATCAGTATCAGGCATTTTCTAATGGGACGGTAATCAGAGAATCTAATAAAGTTTATAATGGATATCTGTATCAAAAAAAATTTGATCATTATAATATAGGAATTGCATTTCTAGCAGAAAAACGAGAAATTTATTCCAGCCTTTATGACTTGTACCAAGTGGAAGGGATCATGCTGCTGATGTTTATACCCATTATTGTATATGTGGTGTATTTCATGAATAAACAGGTGCAGGAACCCATAAAACGTTTGATGAATGCTGCTGAAAAGATGGAGGAAGGGAATATAGGAATTAAGGTAAAGGGAGGGAGTATGCCCAATGAAGAATTTGACTATTTGCGAGAATCCTTTGACAGCATGTCAACACAGGTGAAAGAATTATTTGAATATGTTTATGATGAAACATTAGCGAGAAAAGATGCTCAGATTCTGGCACTTCAAGCTCAAATCAACCCTCATTTTCTAAACAATACCTTAGAAATGATGAATTGGCAGGCTAGAATGAATGGGGATGTGATTGTATCAAAAATGATTGAATCCTTAGGAACAGTTCTAGATTATGGCATGAATAGGGCAGATGTGAAAGAAATTTACTTAACAGATGAACTAAGATGTACAGACGCTTACTTCTATATTATGTCTATGCGATTTGGCCAGCGCCTTGCAGTAGAACGTGAGATTGATCAGGAACTGCTTTATCTTAATGTTCCGCCTTTGATTTTACAGCCTTTGGTGGAAAATGCAATTGTACATGGAGTAGAGCAGGTAAAGAGTGGAACAATAAAACTTCATATTTATCATGATGAAGATAAAATTTATTTAAGGGTATCCAATACGGGAAAGCCACTAGAACCAGAGGAAGAGGAACGAATACGGGCTATTTTAGGTGGAGATAAGGATAAGATTCCAAAAGGAAAGGGCAAGCATACATCTATTGGAATACGAAATGTAAATAATCGTATTAAACTGGTATATGGGGAAGAATATGGTTTAACCATCACAAGAGAAGGGGAAGAAACGGTATCAGCAATTGTTCTGCCCTATCGAAAATAGAAAAAATAAAGTACATGAGCAGTCTTTTCCACCAATGGAAATAAGACTGCTCATGACAATTTTAGACAAGAGAACGAACAAGATAAGTCAAAAACAATTTAACATAGCAAGAATAAACAATTAATGTCAAATCAGTCTAATGCTTTTTGTGTAAGTTGTACCTATAATATAACTATAGTAAACAACGACTTAAGCAAGTCAAAAAAAGGAGGATATATCTACTATGAAAAACAAAATCTTATCAATGCTGTTAGTAACTGCAATGGTGGCAACCATGTTGGTTGGATGCGGTGACAGCAAAAACACAGACACAGACACAAAAACAGAAACAGAAACAGAAACAGAAACAGACAAAGAGGACAAGGATGCTGAGCCATCAACAGAGGCAGTAACATTAAAGACAGTCAGCATGTTTGCAGGAACAGATCCTAATGCAGAAGCATATCAGGAAATCAGCAAACAGTTCCAAAAAGAGTATGACTATATTACACTGGAAGACAACTCACAGACATCTGACCAAGACTGGAAACAATCCATCGCAGCAGACTTTGCAGTAGGAAATGAACCAGATGTTATTCAGTTCTTTACTGATGCAACAGCAAACACTGTTTTGGCAACAGACAAATTTGTAACATTAAAAGATATTCAAGCTGAATATCCAGATTACGCAAAAGACATTACAGATGTAGCATTAAAAGCAACAGCAAATCCAGATGGAGTAAATAGAGCAGTTCCAACCACAGGATATTGGGAAGGTTTGTTCTGCAACAAAGATTTATTTGATCAGTACAAAGTAGCACTTCCTACTGACTGGGCTACCTTTACAACAGCAATTGAAACTTTCAAGAAAAACGGAATTATTCCAATCGCTTGTTCTTTAAATAATGTACCACATTACTGGTTAGAGTACTGTATGCTTTACACAGCAGGTCTTGATGAATATCAATCCGTTCCTGCAACAGCTCCAGAAAGCTGGATCAAAGGTCTTGAAACCATTAAAACATTAAGAGATATGGGTGCATTCCCAGAAGATACAGATACCGTAGATGATGCTTATGCTGGAGAATTATTTAAGACCAAAAAAGCTGCTATGCAGTTAGATGGTTCTTGGTATGCAGGCGGAGTAGTAGAAGCTGGAAATGCTGAAACAACCGTTGTTGTACCATTCCCAGGAGTTGAAAACCAAAAAGCAGAAGCAAACACTATTATCAGTGGTATGTCTTCCGGATTCTATATCACCAAAAAAGCTTGGGACGATCCTGCTAAAAGAGATGCAGCAGTTAAATATGTAATGGCTAACACTTCTAAAGAAGGAATTCAGAAATATTGGGAATCAACAGGCAAGATTCAGGTAACAGCAGCAGAATTAGAAGCTCCAGAAGGATTAAGCACATTAGGAAAATCCGCACTTGAATTAGTAAACGCTGCAACAGCAACTGCACTGCCAACAGACGCAAGACTTGGAACAGACCCATACAGCGTACTTACTACTAACGTTGCAAAGATTTCAGTTGGTTCTGTAACAGCAAAAGATATCATAAATGAAGCATTAGCTTTATACAAAGAATTAAATCCAGACGCTGAATAATCCATAACAGGATATAAACAGCAGTATGATAATTGAACAGAGGGGGACATAACCGCTCCCTCTGTTTTTTACGCAAAAAAGCAGGAAAGTTCCTGCGATTTACGAAATGAGAAACTATTAAAACAAATAAGTTGGTTGAACCGACACAAAAAGAAAGGTGGAAGAAAGATGTTATACAAGAAAAAATGGCCCTTACTTTTATTTGTGATACCAGGACTCCTATTTATGCTGATCTTTCTTTACATACCGTTTGTAGAAAATATTAGAAACAGTCTTTATAACATGACGGCAATTATAGAAATGCCGGGCACGCATTGGAAATTTATTGGATTGGAAAATTACAGAAAATTATTGGCAGACCCAACGATAAGAATAGCTGTCTGGAATTCCTTAAAAATGATGTTCTTAACGGTAGTATTTGAAGTGGGTATTGCATTTATATTAGCGGTTTTGGTTTCAAATGTAAAAAAATTCCAGCAGGTATTTAGAACAGTATATTTCTTTCCAGTAGTAATATCTGCAACTGCAATCGGTTTGTTATTTAAACTATTTTATAACTATAATGGCGGTATGCTAAATCAGATTTTAGATGCATTTGGCAAAGGTCCGGTGAATTGGTTAGGACCAGATACAGCATTTGCAATGATTTGTATTCCAACGATTTGGAGTTATATAGGATTTTACTTTGTTATCCTGTTAACCGGATTGAGCGATATTTCTGATGACATATATGAAGCAGCAGATATTGATGGCTGCAGTAAAATAAAGCAAGTATTTTATATTACCTTACCAATGGTAAAACCGGTATTAGCAACGTGTGTTACACTGGCAATCACCGGAGCATTAAAAGTATTTGACCTTCCATGGGTATTGGCAGAAAATGGTGCACCACAGGGATTAACACATTTCCTTGGAACGTACATGTATCAAAAGACATTTAATATGGGTGATTATGATTATGGTGCTACCTTATCCTTATTTATAGTAGTGTTGGGTGTAATAGTATCCTGGGTTGTTGGATTCTTCACCAAAGAAAGAGATTAAGGGGGGAATATCATGAAAAGCCATAAAAAAATAAGCGTGGGAAAAATCATAGTATATGTAATCTTGATACTTTGGGCACTAACAACTATATTCCCATTTGTATGGGTGCTTCTAAATTCAGTAAAGCCATCCGTTGAAGTACTATCCTCATCCTTTTCCTTACCTAAGGAATTTACCTGGGGAAATTATCAAAATGCATTCGGCAGCGTGAACATTTTGAATGCTTATAAAAACAGTTTGATTATTTCAGGTACAGTTACCATCGGCGTAATGTTACTTTCAGCCATGATGTCCTTTGCAATTACTAGATATAATTTTAAAGGAAAGAAAATAGTAGAAAGTCTTCTAGCAGCCAGTTTGATGTTCCCAGTATTTTCCACTATTATACCGGTATTTCGAATGATTGTATCTTGGAATTTAATCAGTACCAATGTAGCAGTTATTCTACCACAGATTGCTGGAAACTTAAGCTTCGCCACCATTGTAATGGTGGGATTTATGAAAAGCATTCCATTAGAAATGGAAGAAGCGGCATACATGGAAGGTGCAAATGTATTTCAGGTATTTACAAAAATCATTGTTCCTTTGTGTAAAGCGTCACTTTCCACAGTAGCTATCTTCAGTTTTATGTGGTCTTACAATGATTTGTTTGTACAAAAGGTTATGATTAAAGATCCAATTAAGTTCCCAATTTCTAACTTATTAGAGAGAATTAGTTCTCAATATGGAACGGACTTTGGTTTGATGGCAGCATCTGTTACCTTAATTGTATTGCCAGTTATGATTATATACATATTCCTGCAAAAGAATATCATCAAAGGATTGACAGCAGGGGCAATTAAGGGCTAAAATAACTTTATATCTAAGCTGAGGTGGAGTGGCATGTATAAAGTTATGATTATAGACGATGAACCAATTATTGTAGAAGGATTATCCAGAAGTATTCCATGGGAGAAGTGGAACTGTCGTGTGGTAGCAACTGCCAACGATGGTCTTGAGGGGAAAGCACTCATTGAAGAGTATAAGCCCAACATGATATTTCTGGATATTTGTATGCCGGAGATGACCGGATTACAGTTGATTGCTGCAATGAAGTCGGAATTTGAAAATATAGAAATCAGTATTTTAACAGGGTATCGGGATTTTGATTATGCTCAGCAGGCCATTCGCCTAGGAGTAACGAGATTTCTGCTAAAGCCCTCTAATATGGACGAGTTGGAAGAAGCGATTGATATTATGTGTGCTAATTTGAAAAAGAAGAATATACTTCCGGAGCAAGAAGAAGTAGCAAAAGATGAAGTACATGAAAGTCCGGCAAGTAGTTTTATTGTAAAGAATGCATTAACCTATATTCAAGGAAATTATACCCAAAAGCTTACGCTTTCAGATGTAGCAGAGAAGACCTATGTAAGCCAATGGCATTTAAGCAAGCTTTTAAATCGTCATACGGGGCAGAATTTTTCAGAACTATTGAATAATGTTCGAATTGAACAGGCAAAGAAATTATTAGAAGAGCCATCTCTTAGAATTGGGGATATTGCAGAAGCTGTGGGATTCTTAGATATGGCACATTTTTCCAGAGTATTTAAAAAACAGGCTGGAATATCAGCTAATGAGTATAGAAATCAAATATTAGGAAAGAGTTAAAAAAGAGTTAGGGAAGAGTTAGGGGAATATTTAAACTATAATAGATAGAGTGAAATAAATAGAAAAGGAATTGTCCTTATGAATATCATAGGACAGTTCCTTTTCTAGGTTAGAAATGATAAAATCAGTTATGCTTTATGTACTTCTCTTAATGTTAAATCAGAGTTTAATAAGACAAAATCAGCAACCTTACCAAATTCAAGACTGCCAAAGTCAGAATCAATTCCAATAGAACGAGCGGGATTGATAGTAGTGCAGGCAACAGCATCAGTAAGAGGAATTCCCATAGAAACAGCAGTACGCATACAGTTAGGCAGATTTGTAACAGAGCCTGCTAGTGTGCCATCGGCTAAAGTAGCATGAGAACCTTTGACCGTAACATCTTGTCCGCCTAAGGCATACATTCCATCGGAAAGACCTGTAGCCATCATACTGTCACTAATTAGTACAATGCGTTTGCTAGTAAACAGTGTAAAAGCAGAGCGAATAGCGGAGGGATGAATATGCACTCCATCACATATCATTTCTGCATAACAGTGCTTGGCATCAAAAGCAGCACCAATTACTCCAGGGGCACGATGGGTAAAGCTAGGCATTGCGTTAAATAAATGAGTAACATGGTCAGCACCTAATTCAAATGCCTGTTGTGCAGTATCATAATCGCTGGTGGTATGACCAAGAGAAATGGAAATATCCTTAAGGTGAGAAGACTTTACTTTCTGAATAAAATCCATTGCACCTTCTGTTTCAGGTGCAATGGTAATAAGTTTCACCAAGTCGCCAGAAGCATTCTGCCATTCCTGTAATGCATTGTAATCAGTGGGAACAATATATTCTGGATTCTGTGCACCTTTTTTCTCGTAAGAGATAAAAGGTCCTTCTAAATTAATACCCACCAGTCGGGAACGATTAGCAGCAGAATCCATGGCAGCATAAGCAGCACCATTTTTACAAATTTCAAGTAACGCATCTTTGGATAACGTCATGGAAGCAGGGCAAATAGAGGTAACACCTTGACTAAGCTCATATTCTGCCATAGAGGTTAAACCTTCTAAAGACGCATCGCAGAAATCATGTCCCACACAACCGTGAAAATGAATGTCGATCAGTCCGGGAATTACGTAAGCACCGGAAGCATCTATTACCTTGGAATCAGTGGTGTGATCGCTAAAACGTCCATGTTCCACATATAAAGTTTCTTCTTTAAATCCTTCATTTTCATGAAAGACAAGACCATTGATAATTTTCAATTTTAAATCCCCCTTAAAAAGTATAAAATAATAGTTGTTATGGAAAAACAGTTAGAGTAAATGATAAGAACCATTCAAAAAGCATCCGATAAAAGGGATTCTTTTTGAATGGCTGCTTTATTTGTTAAAATTAAAGTGTTAAATTATTAGATAAAATGATTAGATTAAAGAGGACATTTACTTAATGCAGCTTCATCAGCAACTAAGGTTACATCTGGGTGCATCTGCAAGATAGAAGCAGGAACATCTGGAGTAACTGGTCCGAAAAATGCCTGTTTTACAATATCGGCTTTTCCTTCGCCATTTACAACAATTACAATTTTCTTAGCTAACATAATAGACTGAATGCCCATGGTATATGCCTGAGTTGGTACATCTTCTGCTTTTTCGAAGAAACGTGCATTTGCCTGAATGGTACTTTCTGTAAGGTCAACACAGTGAGTTTCTTTGTCAAAAACTTTTGCAGGTTCGTTGAAACCGATATGACCGTTTAAGCCAAGTCCTAGCAACTGTAAATCAATTCCACCTAAACTATGTATAATAGCTTCGTGATCCATACATGCCTTCACAGCATCTGGTTCTGTTCCGTTTGGAACGTGAGTATTGTTTAAATCAATGTTAATATGTTTAAAGAAGTTCTCGTTCATAAAATAGTAATAGCTTTGATCATTATCTCTTGGAAGTCCGCGGTATTCATCTAAATTAACAGATTTAGTTTGGCTGAAATCCAAATCTCCTTTTTCATACCATTCAATAAGTTGAGCATAAGTTCCTAATGGAGAGGAACCGGTGGCAAGACCGAGTACGCAATCAGGTTTCATAATTACCTGTGCAGAAATGATGTTTGCAGCCTTACGGCTCATTTCGTTATAATTCTTAGCTTTGATAATCTTCATGAAAATTCCTCCAATGTGTTTTTTAGAGAAGACCGGATCTTTTAGAACGAAATCTACATAATCTTCTATCGTTAATGCTAACAGGAAATGGACAGAACTTCAATCTTTTTTTTCAAATAAAACAAGATAAGATAAGAAAAAGCAAAGAACATTCAAAAAAAGGAAAAAAGGAAGTGTTGTGTTTGCATAAAAAAATGATTATAATATAAAATAGAGAGCTGGACAAAATCAAAAAGTCTGAGCAAAAAAGACTGGAGGAAGAGAGAATGGGGATCAAGGATACGCTTTTAATAGTAGATGATCTAAAAGTGAATCGTGCAATACTCTGTAATTTATTCCAAAACAAATATAATCTATTGGAAGCAGAAAATGGAGAAGAAGCGCTGGCTATCTTACGAAATCATCAGAATAAGATAGAAGCTGTTTTACTAGATTTGGTAATGCCAAAAAAAGATGGGTATGAAGTCATGGAAGAAATGCAGCATATGGGTATTTTAACACAGATTCCGGTGATTATAATTTCTTCCGACAGTAAGGTAGAGAGCGAAGTGAAGGCACTAGATATGGGAGCATCGGATATGCTTCTAAAGCCATTTAAGCCCCGTGTTGTAGAGCGAAGAGTTCAAAATATCATTGAGCTGAATCGTTACAAGCGTCACTTAGAGGAATTGGTAGAGCAGAAATCTTTGGGGTTACGTAAGTCTAACACATTGATGATAGATGTACTTTCCAATGTCATTGAATATCGTAGTTTGGAATCAGGCCAGCATATTAGGCGAATTCGTATGTTTATCAAAATATTATTAGAAAAAGTAGCAGAAGTGTGTCCAGAGTATGAGCTGGACCTACATAAGATAGAAATTATTGTCGAAGCATCTTCTATGCATGATATTGGAAAGATAGCAATACCAGATGCAATCTTGAATAAACCAGGGGCATTGACAAAGGAAGAATTTGAAATCATGAAGACTCATACTTCTAAAGGATATGAGATTCTAAGAGGATTGGAAAGGCTGGATGAAAAAGAATATTTGCAATATGCCTACAGTATTTGCCGCTATCATCATGAACGTTGGAATGGTTGCGGATATCCTGATGGATTAAAAGGAGATAATATTCCAATCTGTGCTCAGGTCGCGGGTATTGCAGATTGTTACGATGCACTTACTACCAACAGAGTATACAAAAAAGCGTTTTCATCAGAGTTAGCATATGAGATGATTCTTGGGGGAGAGTGTGGTGCGTTTTCTCAAAAATTACTCAATTGTTTTGCTCAAGTGAAGAATGAGTTTGCAGCGCTGCAAAAAAAGTATGCAGACGGAACGAGAATAAAGCCGGAATATGAGATACAAGATATTGGAACAAGGCAAACAGAACAAGAACATATGGATTTTAAGGAAGAACTAAAAGCAAAGTACGATACCATACTGCGCTATAATGATGCCACTGCTATGGAAGTAGATGTGAATACCGGTAAGTTTCGACTTGCCTATGTTGCGGAACACAGCTTTGAATCTTTAACGAAAGAGCACTATTTTGAAGAAGCAATGCAGGTATTTGTAGATACGCTGGTTTACTCTGAGGATAAAGAAACAGTATTGGAGATATTAGACGATTATATGACGAAGTTTTTAGACGAGGGATTGATGAAAGAAACTAGGCGGTATCGCATTTATCATCCAATAAAGGAAAAATACTGCTGGCACACAGAAACGTTGCTGCGGGTAGATATGGACAATCCACGTCAAAAGAAAGTAATGATTATTTGGAAAGAAATTAATATAACAGATATGGCAGAAGAAAAAAAGAGGAGGATATCAGCAAAAGAAGAATTAGTTCGCGGTATGCTCAACAATGTCCAACAGTGTGTAAATGACAAATGGTTAACGATTATTCAAAACAATGGAGAGTTTTTAGAAAGCCTTGGGTATACGGTTCAAGACGTAGAAGAAAGATTTCATAATCATTTCATTGAAATGATATATCCCGCAGATCGAATGAAAGTACTAGGACAGTGGAAAAATCAGTTACATGTAGGAAGAACCTTGGAGTTGGAATATCGTATTATTACCAAAGACGGAAGTATTATATGGGTACTTGCTAAGTGTCAGATGTATGTAGAAGAAGATGAAAAAGAATATATTTGTGGAATTCATTCCAATATTACAGAATTAAAAAATGCACAGGAAGCACTTCGGGCAGCCACAGAAAGATATGAGATTGTGCAGTCACAGACGAATGATGTGGTATTTGAATGGAATATTGCAAAAGATGAACTGAAATTTCCCGATAGATGGAAAGATATATTTGGTTATCTTCCGATTACCGAAAATGTACAAAAAGAGATTTTGAAATCTTCACATATTTATTCAGAAGATTTAGGTAAGGTGAAAAAAGTAATAGAAGAAATTTTAGCAGGAGAATCTCATATGAAGTTAAAGCTTCGTATTCTTGGAAAAAATGGAGAATATGAATGGCATAAAATCAGAATTACGGCTCAGCTGGATGAATTGGGAAAACCATTTCAAGTGATAGGCGTTATTTTGAATATAGTATAAAAAGTGGTGATACCAGTGAATAAAGTTCAGGGGTATCACCACTTTTTTTGAAACTATAAAAACATAAATAAAAAGCCAGATAGGATACAGTAAATACAACTAGAATGAAAATTGACTCTTTCCTTGATTCTTTGCGCGATATAAGGCGTCATCTGCATGCTTATATAATTCCATAAAAGTACGTCCATCTGTATCAAATAATGCCACGCCCAAGCTGATAGAAATAGGCTGATTTACACCCGTATCGGTAGTTACGCAAAAGTTAGTTATAATTTCCCTGGCTTTTTCCTGAAGACGTGTGAAATCAGAACAATTTTTTACCAGTACAATAAATTCATCTCCGCCAATACGCCCTACAATATCTTGCTTTGCAGAAAGGGTTTTTAGTCGCTGTGCAAATTCCTTCAGCACAAAATCTCCAAAAATATGTCCAAAGTTATCATTAAGCATCTTAAAATTATCAATATCCATAATAAATAAAACATGAGTTTTGGCCTTGCCAGCTCCCTCTAGATAATTCGCAATTTTAGATTCCGCAGTAGCACGGTTATAGACATGCGTTAATCCATCAAACATAGCCAAGTCCTGCAAGACACTTTGTATACGATTTTGTTCCTTATGACGTGTAAATGTAATAATAAGCAACAGAGCAGCCATGATAAGAATTAATTCAAGTGTCAATTGTGTACCATAGTGCTTTAATGCAGCGGAATTGTTTCGCAACACACTTTCTTCCACCATAGCGATAATGTACCAATCATTAAACTCCATTGGAGCATAAGAACAATAACGTTCCATACCGTTAACAGAATAAGAAGAAAAACCGGAAATCCCCTTGGCAAAGTCTTGCCGCATACCATTGGGAGAATTATTGGAAAATGGAATATCATATTGAAGAAAGACATCGAAGATATTAAGTTGAAAATCATCCATATTTTTCCCTACAATAACTTCACCTTGTTGGTTTAAAATACCGATTTCAGAAGACCTGTCCATGAGTTCATTTTCCAATAGAGAGTAAAGCTCTTCAATGTTATAGGAAGACACTAAAACACCTGTTTTGTTGGCCAAAACAGCAGGGGTAACAACACCAAAAACCACTTTATCAAGCTCTTTAGAATATCGTGGTTTTGAAAAAATGGTAGTATGTATTTCAGACAAGGCAATTCCGTCTAAATTCTTATTTGCATCGTCCTGCCCTAGATAACCGGCATAGTTTGTATAGGCTTCTCCCTCTAACGTAATGAAAAGGGCGCGATACAAATCAGTGCTTTGAGTATAGTCTTTTAATGCTTGTATAATATCAGAATCTGTTTCATATTTGGACTGACTCATAAATTTTGCAGCAGATGCTGTGATTTGCTTTCGATAGTTCATTTCATTTTGCAGTAGCCGTACACTATTTTTCTGAACAGCATTTACTTGAGAATGCATATCTTTTTGAATGTATCGATTTACCTGTATATCAAAAGTAATCATACTAAAAAGAATACAAAGGCTTGCGCCAACTAAAGCAATTAAAATAACACCTTGATTTTTAAAAAAGCAAAAAAAATTTTTCATGACAAGGTACTCCTCTCAATGATGTGACATAAATGTCAAAATGTCACAAAGTGTAGAATCGTTTTTTATATTATACTATATATTGTTGAAAAAAGGAATGAAAACAGTGGGTATCTAGTAAAAACAAATTGTTTTTTACGATATGCAATGCTATAATTGAAACGAATACACGTAACATGATAAATCTTATTTTAGGCAGCAAATGAGGAGGAGAAGATTTGAATGAGGATGAACTACGTGAGGAAAATGCAGACTTAAAAAACAGACTTAAAAATATGGAAAATGCATTGAAAATGAGTCAAAGACGCTATGAAATAGCAGTGAGTTTTTCAGATATAACAATATTTGATTATAATATAAAAACAAAGAGAATTTTAACACAACCAGAAGATTTTGAAATTTTTGGCATGTCGGCAGTTTTTGAGGAAGGAATCGAAGATGTGATTGATTCCGGAATTATTGCAGAACGCAGCAAGAATGATATTCGTGAATTATATCAAAAAATAGATGCGGGAGTACCTTCTGCATATGCTACCATTTATGCCAATGCTGTAAATGGTGAGGAACGTACTCTTGAGCTCAAAATGGTTACTATTTTCGACCAGAATGGCACCCCAGCCTATGCAGTAGGAGTCCGTAAAGATATTACAGAAAGTATTAAATTTCATAAGGAAAAGGAATACAGTGATTTATTTGCAGCAGAATTTAACTTTATTTATGAGGCAAACGTAACGAGAGATAAAATTCTTAGATATCATAATAAATGGGCAGAAGAAATAGGGATTGACTTAGCAGATACGCTATCCGATTCCTTAAAATTTATATGTGAACATGTTATTTATAAGGAAGATATTAAATTATTTAATAAAAAACATTCTAGAAAATCTATTCTTGCTGCATTTAAACGTGGGGAACATATTATTACCTTTGAATATCGTAAGTGGATAAAGGAAAAGGGATATCAGTGGTTTGAAGCAAGACTGAACATTATTAAGGATGACATGAATGGAGATATCTACATTCGTGCTTATAATCTAAACATTGATGAGAAAAAGAAAACGGAACTTGCACTGCTTCATATGGCTCAGCACGACCTGATGACAGGATTTTATAATAAAAATACCACAGCTGAAAAAATAATTGATTTTTTAAAAAGTAAAGAGGGGAAACGCGGTTCTCACATATTTTTTGTGATTGATTTAGACCATTTTAAAATAGTGAATGATAAATTTGGACATGCGTTTGGAGATGTAGTGCTGTCACAAACTTCTGCTAAAATTGCTTCTTTTTTTCGAAATACAGATATTTTAGGACGAATTGGCGGAGACGAATTTGTAGTGTTCATGAAGAACATTCAAGATGACACGATTGCAGCAAGGAAAGCTCAAGAAATTTGTGAAGGAGTTAGTGAAGTATATGTACGAAACAATATGAAGTATAAAGTAACAGTTAGCGTTGGAATTGCTATATATAACCAACACGGCAGGACATATGATGAACTATATAAACATTCCGATGCTGCACTATATAAAGCCAAGGAATATGGACGCAATCGGTTTGTTGTATATCAGGAAGGAATGCAGCTGGATCGAACAGCAATCAAAGGAATTGATTCAAGAAAAATCGTAGAAATGAAGACATGTGAAGAAATACTTGCGGCAGAGAAAGCAGAAGAGTTAAAAAAATAAATGATATGGTACTATGATAAAAAACATGAAACATGTAGGAAGGTGTCTAGAAGGGAAGGTTATGAAATGGAAGAAATGACAAAAAAGGTGCGTGAATATGGAGAAAAAGGGACGCAGAGCAAAAAGGTAAATAGATTTGTAACAATTGGAATGGCATCGTTTTATTTTTTTGTATTTGTAAATGTATTTGTAGCCTATCAGGCAGGAGCTAGATCTATGAGCTATACTGTTTTAATGGGAATTATGATGTTGGTACTTGCATCTGTGAATGTAGTAGTCTTTCTAAAAAACAGGGGAGGAAAATCTCTTAGAGTTGTTTCTTCTGTTGGGCTGCTTATTGTGGATTTCTTTATTTTAATGGCATTTTATGATTCTCAATATCTGAAATTTATGGCAATTGCACCATTAATTGGGTATATTTTGTACTATGACAGAAAACTGTTACGAGTGAATGTGTTTGGATTTGTATTAATTAACATATTCTGCTTTATAGTAAATGCATTTTTCACACACAAAATACCGCTGGACGAGATTCAGGAAAATGGTGGTGCCTTATTTTCTATTCTTGTAATTGTAGGTATTATTTTATATGCAAATGAAGTGGGGCATCAATTTAATCATGATGCATTATATAATTTGAGAGATGAACAGGCATTACAGAAAAAAATGCTAGATGATATTTTGAACATAGCAGGAAGAATACGCAGTGGAACACAGACAGCCACGGAGATTATGGAAGAATTAAATCGATCCAGTGAGTCTGTTAAAAATGCAGTGGAAGAAATATCGGAAAACACAGAGAATACCGCAGAAAATATCATAGATCAGACAAAGATGACTCAAAGCATTCAAGAGTCCATTGATAATACAGTGGAACGTTCCGAAAACATGGTTGGTTTAGCAGCAAGATCTGACGTGGCAATTAGCGAAAGCGTAACCATGATGAGTAACTTAAAGCAGCGCTCGCATCTAATTGCAGAAACCAACACGAGGGTAGGAGATGCCATGAACCGTCTTAAGGAAAAAATGACAGAGGTCAAAAACATTGCCAATGTTATTTTTGAAATATCCAGCCAAACCAATCTGCTGGCATTAAACGCATCTATCGAAAGTGCCAGAGCGGGAGAAGCGGGAAAAGGGTTTGCAGTGGTTGCAGATGAAATTCGAAAACTTGCAGAAGAAACTAGAATGGAAACGGAGAGTATTGCTAAAATAATTGAGAATCTCAATGAATATGCAATGGAGGCCACCAATGCTGTAGAAAAATCAGTCAGTGGTACCATGGAACAGGAAGATTTAATTGAAAATATGTCAGAAGGATTTGAAACCATTGGTCAAAATGTAGATTCTCTCACCAAAGAGATTGAACAGATTGACAAAATGCTCATTAATCTTTCTGAGGTAAATGGCAATATTGTAGATAACATTACAAACTTATCTGCCACTACACAAGAGGTATCAGCAGGTTCCAAAGAGGCTGCCATGGTAAGTGAAAACAATAGTAAGAATGCAGAACAGGTAAAAGATATTCTGCAAAAAGTGATCACTACCTCTCATGAGTTAGATAAGTATATTTCTTAATTGCGAAGTTGAATTTTATGATGATATTGTGTAGCTGTTTTTTCCAGTAAAAACAAGCCAAGTACAATTGCAACTCCCACCAATAGACATAAGAAACGGTTGATAACAGCAGTACTGGTATCCATTAAAACTAGCGAAGCATTAATAGCGGAAATGGCGTTGATAATTTGCTTATATTTGTATTGTGACAGAAAAGTAGACAGATATCCACTAAATAAAATCAATAAAACATCATATTCCGGTGGTATTAGAACGCGAAAGAGCAACACAAATAAAATCACACCAAATACCGTAGCAATGGTGCGGTGATGAATTCTTTCTATGGTGTCTTTTATTTCAAGCTGGGTTAAGGACATGACTACAATACTAATCCATAAAGGCTTTTGCAAATGCAGCAGTGCGGCCAGAAGCATTGCGCAGGCAATTCCTACCGTCATGCGAAAGACAAATTTGTACTGGATAAATCCACTTTGTACCTGCTTTGCAAAAGCATAGGGTTTAAAAGACTCCTTCCTTCGGCTTAATAAATAGGAAATGGAGGTTGCGATACCACCTAAAGTAAGCCCAACGATTCTAAGCAGAAGATCTTTTCCTTCTACTGGTGTAGTCTGACAGAAAATATAAGCAATTAAAAATGAGATATAAGGCTTCATGATGATGGGTTTACAACTGATTATCATAATGGAAAAGATGAAAATAAGATTGATGAGAAACCCAAGCCATGGATTTACCATAGACAATGCAGAAGCGATGCCGATTCCAAAAAAGATTGCAGTAATAAGAATAGCCATCAGTGGTGGTTTTATGCCAAAATTACAGCTTGGGATCGTAGTAAAAGCTACGGCAACAGCTACGCCTGCGAGTATATTTGCGGAACCAAATACCAGAGAAAAGGCATTGATAAAAAGGAACATCATTAGAAAACTAAATGTGTTTTTGAAAAAGAACCTGAGAAAATCAAATATTTTTTGTTTTTGTTCTGACAATGAGTACACTCCATTTCTTTCGTATAAAAACGTTTTAGTTATTATAACAAAAAGATATTTTTTTGCAATGACGTTAATTTATTAATTTTTTATAAACAAATATAAAGCACGACAAGGTGGTTGTGCTTTATATTTGTTGATAGGGCGGTGGAAGTTGTGTAACAGTTCAGCCTTCGGCTGAACAATAACGACTTTAGCACCGGCTAAAATATAGCTGGTGTGCCTTCAAATATTAGTTTTATATTTTGGATGATTCCCATATTTCTTCGCTTTAGGGTTTCAATCATGGTCAG
>JAVVUO010000019.1:0-51924 GCA_036653135.1 Lachnospiraceae bacterium | reverse complement strand
ATATTTCTCAAAAATCGGCAGATTGGTACTTTGGGAGGATTTAATTATTGCAGATTTACATTTTGCGGAAACTCAAGAATGAATACTAAAAAACCAAGTTCGCATTTATAGACAAATAGAATTCATCAAACAGATTCTCCAGTTGGCTGGCAAGAATTTGAATAATGAATTCTATCTCTTTGTTTTGCGTTTATAGGTAAGGTAACTGTAAATTATGATTTTACATTTTTATTGTTTTTATTCATAGTTATTCTTGAAATACCTTGTGTGGGTTCAATAAATTTTTAGGATCAAATGCTTTTTTGATTCCTGTCATAAGCTGAATCAATTCAGGATTTAAGGATTTTTTTAAATATGGTCGTTTTGCATAACCAATTCCATGTTCTCCTGACACCTGCCCGCCTAATTCATTTGCCTTCTCATATACTTTATCCATTGCATATGCCATACGTTTTTCAAATTCTTCCTGACTCAAATCATCTTTTAAAATATAGGCATGGAGATTTCCATCACCTGCATGACCAAAGCTTTTAATTCTGATTTTTGCTTCCTCTTGCAGTGCATGAAGATATTCTACCATCTGGTTTACTTTATTTCTAGGAACAACCATATCCACTTCATCCATATAAGAGGTAGAGCCTTTGATTGCCTCTAAAAATGCTCCCCTTGCTTTCCATATAGATTCTTCACGTTCTTCCGTATCTGATATTAAAACATCCAGTGCTCCTTGTTTCAAGCATAATTTTGCCACATTATCATAGGTGGCTTCAATTTCTTCCACTGAATTTCCATCAAATTTTAGTAATAAGTAAGCATCCGATTGAGAGTCTGGAAACTTTTTGCCCAAATATTTTTCTGCATCTATAATTACTTCTCTTTGCATAAATTCAATTGCAGTAGGAATGGCTTTAGATTGGATGATAAGGGGCACCGTTCCAATTGCCTGTTCTAATGTTGCAAATGGAATTAACAAACTAATTGCTTTTTTAGGTAATGGCAGCAGCTTTAAGATTGCTTTTGTAATAAAGCCAAGGGTTCCTTCTGAACCAATCATCAAATCTTTTAGTGCATATCCAGAACTGTTCTTCACCACTTTTCCACCAAACTCTACAATTTCACCATTGGATAATACAACTTCCAATCCTCTTACATAATCCCTTGTAACACCATATTTTACTGCTCTCATTCCACCTGCATTGGTGCTGATGTTTCCACCGATTGTTGCTGATTTTTCTCCAGGATCAGGTGGATAAAAGAAATCATGTTCTTCTACATATGCTGCCAGTTCCATTAATAAAACTCCCGGTTCTACTGTAATGGTGAGATTTTCTTCATCTAATTCCAAAATATGATTCATCAGACTGCTATCTATCATAATTCCATGCTCCATTGCTACGCCAGAACCAACCAGACCAGTTCCTGCTCCTCTAGGTGTAACTGGAATATTGTTTTCGTATGCATATTTCATAACAGCAGCTATTTCTTCTTTCGATATTGCTTTTATCACCACATCTGGATAGCTGATGGTTCCACTTAACTCATCATGACTATATTCTTCATTAATATTACTTGATAATATTCTATCTTCTTCTTTTATAATATGGCGAATTGCTTTTAAATCCTCTTGATCAAACGTTTTATAATTCATAGCTATGCCTCCTTTGCTGTTTTTATTTTTTCAATCAATTGTGGAATAATTTCATAAATATCTCCTACTAAGCAATAATGTGCTGTCTTAAAAATAGGTGCCTTTTCATCCTTATTTATTGCTACAATGCAGTCTGCGTGATTCATACCTGCCACAAACTGAATTGCACCAGATACACCACAAGTTATAATAAGTTTAGGACGAACTGTCCTTCCACTTAACCCTATTTGCTTCTTTGCTTCTACCCAGCCACTTTCTGCAATTGGTCTTGTAGATGCCATCTGACCGCCTAGCAGCTTTGCTAGTTCTTCTAGCATACTTAAATCTTCCTCTTTTTTCACGCCTCTTCCTGCTACAACTAAAACATCCGCCGTTTCTATGAATTCTTCTTGAGCCTTTGCCACAATGTCCAATACTTCTACATGTGCTTTTAGCTTATTTTCTTCGATTTGACAATCTATAATTTCACCACTGGGTTCTTCCTGCCTTTGAGGTGCATTCATTACTTTATATCTTACTGTTGCCATTTGTGGTCTATGATTGGGCGTTACTATATGTGCCATAATATTTCCACCAAATGCCGGACGTATCTGGGACAAATCTGTATTTTCATCTATATCCAATATCGTGCAGTCTGCTGTAAGTCCAGTCTTCATTCTTGCTGCAACTCTTGGTGCTAATTGACGTCCTACCGTTGTTGCTCCAACCAAGATGGCTGTGGGCTGATTCTTTTTTATGAAATCCTCAAATACTGCCGTATAAGATTCTATTTTAAATCGATCCAATAAAGGAGCATCATATACAAATACTTTATCTACACCATAGTGAAGAAGTTCCTGACATTTTTCCTTTATTTGGCTCCCCATAAATACTGCATACACTGGATGGTTAATTTTCGCTGCCATTTCCTTTGCTTTTCCAATAAGTTCATACGTTACTGGGTGTATTTCTCCATCTACGTGGTCTACGTACACGGCAATTCCATTCCACTTGCTTTTATCAATTTCTTTTTTCTTTTCATCCTCTATGTATTTCACTGCATCTTTGGGACCATTTTTTACACAAAGACGACACATTTTGCAAGCTGCATTGATCGATATCTTCCCATTTGTTTCTTCCAATGCTCCGAATGGACATATTTTAACAAATTCCTCTTTATCCATGATTTTTTCCTGACAAATCTCTAATCTTGGCATACTTTCTTCCTCCCTAAATGAATTTTAATTCTGTGATTTTTCCAAATAATTTCTGTGATAATTCTTCTCCTGTTCCTGCCCATGTTTCACGATGATCATTCACTTCTGGTGGGAAAATTTTTCTTACCTGGGTTGGTGATCCATTTAATCCATAATGTGTACTGTCTGTGTCTTCCATATCTGTCAGGGAATATATTGTAATTTCCCGTTCTTTCGCATTCATTTTTTTTACATAAGATGGTAAACGCGGCTGAAAAATGTCTTTGTCTACGGATAGAAGACATGGAAATTGAACTTTTGCAATTTCCAATTCATTTGGAAGATCCATCTCTATGGTGATAGCGTCCTCTTTCACTTCTCGTATATTTTTTACATTAGAGACACTTGGTATATTCAACCATTCTGATATTTCAGAACCAACTTGGGCAGTATCTCCATCTGTGGTCTGCTTTCCACATAGGATTAAGTCAAAGATTCCCATTTTCTTAATTCCCTGTGCTAGTGTATAACTTGTGGCAAGTACATCTGCACCTCCAAAATTACGGTCAGACAACAACGTACCTTCTTCTGCTCCCATTGCAAATGCTTCCTTGATTACAACTGCCGCCTGTGGGGGACCCATACTAATTACTGCTACCTTTCCTCCATGTTTTTCCTTTAGTCTTAATGCTGTTTCTAGTGCATAAAGATCGTATGGATTCATTTTGGATTCTGCCCCATCTCTTTTTAATACACCAGTCACTGGATCTACTTCTACTTTACTAGATGATGGCACTTGCTTGATACATACTAAAATATTCATATCTAATTCCTCCGTTTCTTATCATCTTTTTCTTATCATTTTTTTCTTATTATCTTTTTCTTATCATCTTTTTTATACTCTATATGTTATCACTTTTTGCTGATAGTACCAATTGTGTTAGAAAAATATTTGAAGTCCTATATAGCATATTGCACCCATTAATCCTACGAACAATAAGTAATATTTCACAGCTTTTGACATAATTTTACTTTCTACTCCAGGCTGATTAATTGCTGCTATGGCAATTGCAATGCTTTGCGGTGATATGATTTTACCAGCATCTGCTCCAACTGTATTAGCTGCTGCAAGCCATACTTCATTGATCCCTAATGTTTGAGCTGTCTGCTGCTGTAATCCTCCAAACAGGACACCCGCCGAAGTTGCGCTTCCTGTTACAAATGTTCCGATAGAGCCTATAAATGGTGCTATCAATGGATAATAACTTCCTGTAATTCCCACAAATAGTGCCGCAATTTCACTAATCATTCCACTGTAACTCATTATCTTTGCTGCTGCCATAATAGAGGCAATGGTAAGAACTGTTTTCCACATCTGCTTTAAACTGCTGGCAAATACCGTTCCAATCTCTTTTCCTGATGCTCCTTGTATCTTTGCACCAATGATTGCAGCTATTAGTATGAGGATACCTGGTGTCATAATCCAGTAAAATGTAGTTGGCATTCCACCCTCTCCTTGATATATTACAATAGATGTACTTATCTTTGCCATATTGTAATGGATAACAGGAATGAGCTTAGAGGTAAGAACTAAAAATGCAAAAATCAGTAAAAATGGACTCCACGCCTTTCCTGCTTTTTTCCAAGTAATCTTTGGCTCTTTACTTTGTTTCGAAGTATTGATCAAATATTCAGATGGTGTTTCTTTTTTATTTATTTTTGATAGGAATATGGTAACTGCCATTGCACAAATTGATCCTAAAATATTAGGTAGTTCTGCTCCCATGTACTTTGCTGCTAACATTTGTGGAAGAATAAAAGCTAGACCACTTGCAAGTGTAATATGCCATACTCCTTTTAATGCTTTTACTGATTTTCCTGTAAGCATTACCAGCAAAAAGGGAGTGAGAATAACAATCGGTGCAAGCTGTACTGTTGTTGCAAATGCCACTTCCATGGAATCTAATCCTGTAATATTAGATACCGTTATGGTCGGGATTCCAATAGACCCAAATGCCGTAGGTGCTGCATTGGCTATAAGACATACCAGTGCTGAAAATATCGGCTCAAATCCAAGGCCACAAAGCATACTTGCGGGAATTGCAACTGCCGTTCCAAAACCTGCCATTCCTTCCATAAAACCCCCAAAACCCCAAGCTACAATTAAAACCAAAATTCTTTTATCATTAGACACCGTAGTAAGCATTCCTTTGATAACTTCCATAGCACCTGTATGAAGACACAAATTATAAGTAAAAATCGCAGCAATAATCACCAGTGATATTGGCCATAATGCCATAATAATTCCTTCTAATCCCGCTGTTAAAAGTGGAATAGTATCCATATGCCACACCAGTGCTGCCAGAATTCCCGCCATCAAAAGTGCAATCGGGCATGCCCAATATCCAGGCATCTTCAATCCACTTAACGCTATTACAAGCCAAAGGATTGGTAAGGCTGCAAGAAAAAACATAATCACTACATTCACTACATAGTTCCCTCCTTCATCTTTCAACTGGTAGTACCAGTTGTTTTAAAAAAATAATTGTTTAGCAACATAATCTTTTTATTCTGAAGCTGAATATCATTGGTAGAACCAGTTCATATTTTAAAATTAACACAACCACCGGAACAAGTCAAGTGGTTGTTGTGTATTTCGTGCAATTTCTTTTGTTTTTTCTCTGCATTTCATGCATTTTCACTATTCATATGTGATTTCTATCTCTTTTTCATCTATGTATCGCTTATTATTTTCAACTATTTCATTCTTTATATAGCTAAAATGTCTGTTCAGCGCCTCCACGCCCTTGGTTTCCTCCTTTGTTTCCAAAGCTTTCACCATTTGCCAATGAGATTCCTGCAATAGTTTTTCTCCTTCCTTGCTTTGTAGAATTCTCCATCTCATATCACGAATAAAAATATCAATTACTTGGTTTAGTGCCTCAATGTTCTTTACTAACATCCAGTTTCCTGAGGCTTTTACAATGGTAAAATGAATATTTTTGTCACATTGTGCCTTTTCTTCATCTGAATTACTTGCATCAATTCTTTTTATATAGTACTTCAGTTTTTCAATTTCCTCTGGTGTTATTTTCTTCATGGCTAAAAGGTAGGCACGCAGTTCCAGTGCGTGACGATATTCTGATATTTGCTCATTGTCAATGCGGTTTAAGGCATACATCATGGACATCATCTCCACAATACTATTCTCAAAATCATCTGAAACGTAGTTTCCAGCTCCCTGCTGTGTTCTTACCACTCCAATGATTTCAAGCACTCGTAGTGCCTCCCGAACTGAATTACGGCTTACTTTAAGTTGTTCTGCTAATTCTCGTTCAGAAGGTAATTTTTCTCCCAATCCATATGTTTTATTTATAATCCCCTTTTTCAAATACTCAATCACTTGACTATAAGCTTTATCTGCCATACGTTATCCTCTCTGTTTTTTCACAATAACAGAAACTCCATCTGGAATGACCGTGATTTTACTGGTTTTATTTCCTAGGTATTCATCTGCCATTTTAATGGCCTGGGTTACATCATTTGCATAGCTCATCTGCATTTCTTCAATCATCTGCTTCGGTGCTTGGGTTACCATAATCACTTTATAATTTAATAGAATTCTGCATAAAATCTGTGCTTCCCATTGATCTGGAATGGTTTCGTTTCTTCCTGTTGTAAGAAACTGATTCATTATTTTTTCTTTTGACTTCTCTTTTGAGAACGTGTCATATAAAGACTGGCCTCCATGCCCATCTACACAGCTGGTTACCATAATAATAACTCCACCAGGTTTGCAGGTTGCCTCCGCTGCTGTCATTCCCTTTACAGACTGATACACATTTTGATCCAATGGATATCCACCATTGGTAGAGATAACAATATCCGACAAAATTTCATCCACTCCAAAAAGCTGTTCTGCAAATTTACAGCCTTCCCTGTGTGCATGGTCAAAATGTCCTGCATAAGCCTTTATCACTTTTTTATTTCCATCTAATACTACATTTACAATAAATGCTAATTTTGCGGTTTCTGCTGCATAAATCATATCTTTGTGAATGGGATTTCCGTCTAGAATTCCCGTTCTTGCATATGCACTATCAATAAACTCAGAGCAATGATTTGCCATAACTGTAACAGCACTGCTCACCCCTGGAAGCACACTTTTCCTTCCTCCTGAATAGCCCGCAAAGAAATGTGGTTCAATAAATCCCTCTGCTAAAAGCAAATCTGCATTGGCTGCAACTTGATTGATATTTAGTTCACCTCCGGAAGGCAATGTTCCAAGATTTACCATTTCTGCTTCTTCATTTCCCTTATGAATGCAGAATTTAATGTCTTTCCGGTTTACTATATCTTCTCCAAACTTATAAATTAATTCTTCTCTGGTAGTTGGGCGATGAAATCCGGTTGCAATCAAAATTGTGATGACCGCCTCTTTATTTCCTTTCTTTATTTCCTCCATAATCACTGGCATTATAATTTTGCTTGGTACAGGTCTGGTATGGTCGCTGGCAATTAATACAATGTTCTGTTTTCCCTTTACCAGTTCTCGTAACGGTTTGGAATGGATGGGATGTTCCACTGCCCTTCTCACAATATCTGTTTCACTTTCCGCAGTATGATAATCATGTGCTGCTGATTCCAGTATTCCGGCTATTCTTTCTTCCGGAAGTTCCACCATCATTGTTTCTTTTCCAAATGGAAGTTTTATTGTTTTCATTTGTGTATTACCTCCTTTAATAGTTGACTGGTTCTACCAATTAATTCTATTTTAAATGTAATAGATTCCTTTTATATTGTCAAGAGATATCAGACTAATTCTGCAATTCTGGTAACGCCCACAAAAATTTCCGAAATCTTATACCAGGTAGGATAATCCACAATTCCACTTACTGGTAATCCAAAGGTAGACTGAAATGCTTTGACCGCCTCTTTGGTGGAAGGTCCAAAGGAACCATCTACTGCAACTTTTGGAATGGAAGAATACACTCTGCTAATGCTGTTAAGCTGTTCTTGCATTTGACGCACCTTATCACCACTTGAACCAATTAAAAGGTCTTCGCCTGGCCAGGAAGCGGGAACTCCTGATATTTCTTCCGCCTCGTTAATGTACATATCTGTTCCATAATAATATCTAAGAATTTCAACCGGAGAATAATTTTGATCTCCCAAATACTTAGAACCCCATTGACTAAGCCAATTAGGACAGCTTACACGTTCTCCATCACAATACTGTGTTAAAATCGGCTGTTTTACATTGGGTCGAGATAAAAAATTAGCAAAAATCTCATCTACAATTCTAGCAATATTATCAAAATAATTTCTGCCATAAATCCACTTATGATCATATGCAGTAGAAGAAGTAATGGTAAAGTCATATCCCTTATTTCGATACCATTCCGTATATACGCGATTAAGAGTAAAGGACATAATTGCCAGAATATTTGCCCGAATGGTGCTTTCTGGCCAGGTAGCATATATTTCACTAGATGCTACATTTTTAACATAATCTTTATATTTAACATAATAGTCCTTGGCCGTGGAATCTTTTGGGGGACCATCATGTACCACTACATATTCCGGAACAACTACTCTGCTAAGTACAATTTCTCCACTTTCTTCCATGGGTTTGATTTCTGCCTCTGCTATTTTAGGTGGAAAATCTCCAAATAATGTATTTGCCGGAATTACAATGTTCTTTATTTCATCTCCAAATATCTGAACTGGTTCCATTCTTATATTTTGAAGGGAAATGACTCCGGAAAATACATCTATGCCGTTTACATTTACCGGCCGATACCCTTCTGCTTCTACTTGCACCGTATATTCTGCATAGGGCTGAGATTCCTGAGGTTTCATACTATACTCCAAAGGTGGAGCCGGTACCGACAATAATTCTGACTGTCCATTGGCATTGGTTGAAATTTGTTCCATGGGAGTTTGTGGATCTCCTGTATACGAAATAGTGACTTTGGCACTTTGTACCGGAATTAATCCAACCAGTGAAGTTACCTGTATTTTTAGACTTCCTGTATCTACCTGTTCTGCCTGCACTGCATGTATTTGATTTTGTTCCATAGCTACCTCTAAGATACTAACTTATGGATATTCTATGCGGTATTTTTGAAAAAATGCAAAAAACCGCTACATAGGCACACAGCAGCGGTTTTCTTACTTTTATTTTGTTATGTTTTTACATTTGCTGAACATTTACATCTTGCTGAACATTTACATCTTGCTAAACATTTACATCTTGCTAAACATTTACATCTTGCTGAACATTTACATCTTGCTGAACATCTATTTGCATTGTAATATATTTTTGATCTAATTGAAGCTTTTTTGCACACAAAGCTCCAGTTACGCAAATTGCCAGCACCGCTATGGTTACTATAACTCCATTACCTTTACTCTTCTTCTCATTTACACAAGCAAATTCATCTTGATTTTTTTTCATTTTTTCTTCCTTCTAGTGTTTCTACCTTGTTATCTCTTCTATACTAACACTAGTTTGTGAATATTCCTTTAAATTCATTCTATATTTTTCTTAAGAAACTATGAAAAAATTGTTACATATTTGTCTTTTATTTTACTTCTACTGTCCATCCATATTTGTCTTTTTGATTTCCCCATTGAATTCCGGTAAGATAATCATAAAGTTTTTGTGTTAATTCACCGATTTTAAATTCATTCACCATTACAGAATCCTCTTTATAGACAAATTCACCTACTGGAGAAACTACCGCAGCTGTACCTGTTCCAAATGCTTCCTCCAACGTTCCATCATGTCCTGCCTGCATTAAATCATCAATGGATAACTGAGTTTCGTTTACTTTGAATCCCCAATCCTTTAAAATATGAATAATAGAATCTCTTGTGACTCCTGGAAGTACCGTTCCTTCAATGGGAGCCGTATAGATTTCACCTTTTATTTTAAACATAATATTCATGGTTCCAACTTCTTCTACATATTTACGATGTACGCCATCTAACCAAAGTACTTGGGTACATCCCATTTTTTCAGCCTTTACCTGTCCTAAAATAGACGCTGCATAATTTCCCCCACATTTTGCGAATCCAGTTCCACCTTGTACTGCACGTACCAATTCATCTTCTACTAATATTTTCACTGGATTAATTCCTTCTGCATAATATGCCCCTACTGGACAGCAGATAACCATAAATTTATAGGAAGTGGCCATATGTACTCCTAAGGCTGATTCTGTTGCAAACATAAAAGGACGAATATACAAAGAAGTTCCCGGTAATGATGGTATCCATGCTTCTTCTACCTTTACCAGTTCTTCTACTGCTTTTACAAACATGTCCACTGGAACCCCTGGCATACAAAGTCTTTCGTTGGAATTAATCATTCTCTTTGCATTCATTTCTGGGCGAAATAGCAGTATTTTGTTCTCTGTAGTTCTATATGCTTTCATGCCTTCAAATGTTTCCTGTGCATAGTGTAATGTCACACAAGACGGATTCATTTCCACAGGTCCGTGAGGAACAATTCTAGCATCATGCCATCCTTGTCCTTTATCCCAATCCATTTCAAACATATAATCTGTCATATATTTACCAAATGCAAGATGATTTTGATCTGGCTTTTCTTTTAATATCTCTCTTTTTACAAATTTGATTTCCATTTTATCTCCTCCACTTTCTTCGTCCAGTTGTATTCTGCTCACTTTTTCTGTTTACTTTTTCTGCTTACTTTTTTTAATTATTATACTTTTTTCGCATACTGTCAAGATTATTCTCCGTGCTTATGTATTCTATAACTTTTTCTTATAGTTATCTCTCCTTATAATAATATTTTTATATAGTTGGAATAGAAATGATATCTTTATTTTCAATACAGTGTAGGTATTTTTTTCAGAATGGTGTATACTCTTTTTATAATAGCATTATTTCTTAAAATTTTATACCATTTTAAACAAAAAGGAAAAGGAGAATTTTATGCATCAATTTCAACCATATCCTCAAGATTTACTAGAATTAAATCCATTTAATAAAATAGGAAAAGAATGGCTTCTCATTGCTTCTGGCAATGTGGAAAAGTCAAATGCCATGACTGCAAGCTGGGGTGGTTTAGGTGTTCTTTGGGGTAAAAATGTTGTATTTATTTTTGTTCGAGAACATCGTTATACCAAGGAATTTATAGATAAAGGAGACACTTTTTCTTGTACTTTCTTTGATAAAAAATTTAAGAACGATTTGAAATATTTTGGCATTGTATCTGGTCGTCAAGAAGATAAGTTTAAAACTTCTGGTCTAAGCTTAGATTACAAATACAATATTCCTTATATAGATGAGGGGAATTTTGTATTTTTATGCAAGAAAATGGCTGCTATTCCCATAGAAGAAGCCCATTTTGTGGATCCTGAAATTATGAAAAAATGGTATACCGCAGATAACGAAGGCAATCCTCACACCATGTATGTTGGAGAGATTTTAGAGGTATTAGCAAGATAACGCTCGCAAGATATATTAGATTCTAATAGAAAAGTACAGATTATCAGGTTCTTTCGTTGACCTAGTAATCTGTACTTTTCATCACTCATTCCTATCTGCAAGAGGTACTGATAGACTCAATAGCCACAGCTCCACCCCGAACAATTTCTATCTGCTTGAACTTACTTTTCAGCAATGAAATCAATTCATTATTTCTTCGCTCTGTCAACTTACACTCTAACAGCACACTGTCACTTCCAATATCTGCTACCTGTACCTCAAATACCCCTGCAATTTGAAACAATTCTGCTTTTTCTGCTACGGAACAATTTTTGATTTTTGCAAACAAAATTTCTTTCATATGGATTGGCACATTGGTCAGGTCAATTACTTTAATTACCTCTACCATGCGGTTTAGCTGTTTCTTTATCTGTTCAAAAGTAATATCATCACTGGTTACACAAATCGTCATACGTGATATCGTTTCATCTTCTGTCATTCCAACAGTAAGACTTTGGAGATTATAAGCTTTACCGGAAAAAAGACCGGATACCTTCGCTAATACCCCCACCTGATTTTCCACATACATTGCAATCCAGCGATTTTTCATAATATGATTTGTACTATTATTTGCAGTATTATTCATAGGTCTTTCCTCCTCATTTTAAAATCATTTCACTAATAGGATTGCCGCCCCTTACCATGGGCAGTACAATTTCTTCTGTTGCAATCATAAACTCAATGAGCACAGGTCCTTTTTGCTCTTTGGCTCTTTCAAATGCCTGCCCCATTTCTTCCTCATTGGTTACTCGGATTCCACATGCTCCATAGCTTTCTGCCAGCTTTACAAAATCTGGTGCATAAGGTGGGCACGCTGCATTGGGTCCTTTGCAGTCTTTCGAACAGCTCTTTCTGCGTCTTAAGCAAGTAGCTTCATAGCGTTTTCCATAAAATAACTGCTGCATCTGACGCACCATTCCAAGATAGTGATTATTTAAAATACAGACAATCACATGTGCATCTTGAACCATGGCTGTTGCAAGTTCTTGAATATTCATCTGCATACCGCCGTCACCACTGATACAAATTACATTTTTATCTGGGCATCCAATTTTAGCTCCAATTGCTGCCGGAAAACCAAACCCCATAGTTCCAAGACCACCAGAAGTAATAAATTGTTTCTTTTCATTTAGCTCAATATACTGTGTTGCCCACATTTGATGTTGCCCCACATCTGTAACAATAATTCCATCTTCAAATTGTTCATTAATTTCTTCCATAATCATCTGTGGTGTCATTCCATGATCTCTTCGCATTTCCAATGGATTTTCTTGATTCCATTCCCTTATCTGTTCCATCCAACTATCTGTTTCTTGTGGTTCTGCCCATTCCAGCAGCTTTTCCAATGCCAGATTGGCATCAGCTACAATAGGAACATCTACCACTACATTACGTGAAATCGACGCTGTATCAATATCCACATGAACTATCTGGGCATTTGGTGCAAATTCATTCAAATCTCCCGTAATACGGTCATTAAAACGTGTTCCAATGGAGAACAGCACATCGCATTCACTCACTGCTAGATTCGCTGCATATTTTCCATGCATTCCACTATTTCCTATGTAATATGGATGCGTGGTTGGAATAGCACCCTTTCCCATAATGGTGGTAACTGCCGGTATTTTTGTCTTCTCAATCAATGCCTGCATCTTATCATTCGCCTTGGCAATATTTACACCACCACCAATTAAAAACAATGGTTTTACTGCTGATTTCAGTAATTTGTATCCTTTTTTCAGCTGTCCTATATGAACACTTTGATTGGGTTTATATCCCCGAATATCTACACTCTGTGGATATTCTCCAGACCCTATCTGAGTCTGAATATCTTTGGGTAAATCAATAAGCACAGGACCTGGTTTACCAGTTTGTGCAATCTGAAATGCCATCTTTAGTATCTTCCCCAAATCCTTGCGGTCTTGTACGGTAACACCATATTTCGTGATACTTCTAGTCATTCCCACAATATCTACTTCCTGAAATGCATCATTTCCTATTAAATTTGATGGAACCTGACCTGTAATACATACCAATGGTATGCTGTCATAATGTGCATCTGCCAAACCTGTCATAATATTAGTAGCTCCAGGTCCGCTGGTTACAATGCAAACTCCCGGTTTTCCAGTTGCTTTTGCATATCCTTCTGCCTCATGAACCAATCCTTGTTCATGTCTTGGAAGTACCAGTTCAATTTCCTCATGCTTATATAATTCATCTAAGATATCCGTAATCATACCCCCAGGATAAGCAAAAACCGTGTCTACTCCTTCTTCTAATAATGCCTTTACAAATAACTTTCTTCCGGTAATATCCATTGACATATCTTTCACCTCATTATTCATATTTATTTCTTCTTTTCATACTTCACAAAATAAAATTCCAAATCAAAAAATGTCTGCTCTTCACTGTCTGCTGTAACTTCCCATTCTTCTTTTTCATCTAAATTCGGAAAATAAGAGTCCGCCAAATATTCATAATCAATTTTGGTAATATGTGCCACATCACACAAATCCACCAGTTGGCGGTAAATACTTTCTCCGCCAATGACATAAATATCTTCACTATGATACTTTTTTAATTCCTCTAACAATGCCTCTAGGGAATGTACCATAATGGCATCTTTCACCTTATAATTCAAATCGGAGGTCAGCACAATATTGACTCTGTTTTTCAACGGCA
Organism: Lachnospiraceae bacterium; assembly: GCA_036653135.1. Lineage (GTDB taxonomy): Bacteria > Bacillota > Clostridia > Lachnospirales > Lachnospiraceae > Petralouisia. The sequence goes on along the minus strand of JAVVUO010000019.1, from coordinate 37,899 downwards.
GTCCATTGGGAAAACTCTCTAATGTCTTTCTCCCCATAACTACTACCTTTCCCGTTGTGGTTTTACGAAAAAACTTCATATCTTCGGGAATATTAATTAATAATTTGTTGTTTCGCCCGATTGCCCAATTCTTGTCTACTGCTGCAATTAAATTCATGCTGTATCCTCATCTTTCTGTTTATACTGCAATTGGAATATCTTTAATTTGTGGACCTGTGCTATAATGATCCAAACGCACATCATTTCTGGTAAATTGATAAAAGTCCTTGATTTCTGGATTCAGCCAAAAGCTTGGTGGTGAATAGGTTTCTCGTTGAATTAACTCTTTTACCAGTGGAATATGTCTGTCATAAATATGGGCATCTGCAATTACATGTACCAACTCTCCCACTTCCATATCGCACACTTGTGCCAGCATATGAACCAATACTGCATACTGGCATACATTCCAATTATTCGCTGCCAGCACATCTTGGGAACGCTGATTTAAAATTGCATTCAGCACCAGTTTTTCTTTTCCTTTCTTCTGGGTTACATTAAATGTCATGCTGTATGCACAAGGATATAAACGCATTTCATGCAAATCCTGATGTACATAAATATTTGTCATAATACGGCGACTGAATGGAGTATGCTTTAAATCATAAATAACTCGATCTACTTGGTCAAACATTCCTTCTTTATAGAAGTGCTTCACTCCCATCTGGTATCCATATGCTTTGCCAATGGATCCCGTTTCATCTGCCCATTCATCCCATATTTGGCTGTTTAGTTCATTAATGTTATTAGATTTCTTCTGCCAAATCCAAAGCATTTCATCCGTACAGCTTTTGATTGGGGTTTTTCGAAGAGTAATGACTGGAAATTCTTTGGATAAATCATATCGATTCACCACTCCAAATTGCTTCAACGTATAAGCACTGCTTCCGTCCTCCCAATGGGGACGTACTTCTTCTCCCTGAGTACTGGTTCCGTTTTCTATAATATCCTGACACATTGTAATAAATATGTTATCTGCTATACTCATCCTTGTTCTCCTGTTTCTTTTTATACTTATCTGCTATTCTAACACAAATCATAGAAACAGGAAACCACGTTTTATCTCCTTTTCTTGAACTTTTTTCTTGTTTTTTAAAATTTTTTAGATTTTTTCACAAAAATAGTGTATAATAAATGCAGTCTAACTATTTTGAAACTCGATTGAAATAGTTACCATACTGTTATTATTAAAAAACAAGGAGAATTACTATGAGCCAGGAAAAAGTAGACCATTATAAAGAAGAAAAAGCAAATCGCAAGAAAAACATGAAAAAGCAAAAGATTACACACATTACTAGTATGATTCTTGGTACTGTGGCCGGTGTTGCCATCATAGGGTGGGTCGGGTATTCCGGTTATGGATATTTTCAATCTCAAAAGGCCGAGAATCCTACCACTACACAAATTGATTTAAGTGCAGCTACCGACTATATTGACACTTTATATAACACTGAAAAAACAGATGCTCAATAAGCAATGATTTATTTTAAAAAACTACCTGTCATATGGTAGTTTTTTTATTTTAACTTCAATTTCACTGTTTGTTACCTTAGAACTTGATTCTATTCTTTCAAAACGGTTCCCATCGTTTTGCCTTTTATTTATATTTCTGTTCCTTCGCAAGACCATCTAAATATGCCAGCAACAGTCTTTTGTCCATACGACGTAATTTACGATAAATGGCAATCAACTCTCGTTCTTCTACTGTAAGCTCATTATTTTTACTATAATTGATTTTGTATTGAAAAAACTCTGGAAGAGACATATCGAATCCTTTGCATATTTTTTCCAAGGTGGTAATTGTTGGTTGTGTATTCCTGATAAATAGATTGTTAATAGAAGAATACGGTATTTTCGATTCTTTGGCAAGTCGGTAAATAGACCAGCCTCGATCTCCTAAGAGTTGTTTGATTCTACTTAAAACATCATTATCTTCCATCATATTCTGTTCTATTTTCATGTATCATACCCCTTTTCCACCATATTTTTATTAATATTGTATGTGTTAATTGAGCAATATGTTAGATGATAAGAAGAGAGCTATTTCTATTCCTATTTTATTGCTCATTTGAGAATGAAATATATGGATTTTAACATTTTTCTATGCTATAATTATAGTAATTAATGGATTTATGTGGTACAATAGTACTATGCGTTGATATTTAGAAACATTTTAGTAATATGCCTCTTGGTAGAGCATTCACTCAAATGTAACAGAATATCTAAGTTCCTATATGGAAGTTTTTTACATGGGAATACATCATAGACACTATTAACAAAAAACAAATGAAAGGACTAACTGTGACGATTATGGCAACTACTACCGAGAAAAAAATACGAGGACTTCGCAGCATGAACATCAAAAAAAGAATTTTGGTTGGCTATTCCGTAGCCATTGGACTACTGATTATCATGGTGGCTTTGGCTGTTAACTCATTACGTGTAGGCAATCAAAATTTTAATAATTTTTTAAGTGGTGCTTATACTGCACAACTAGCTATCAATGACTGTCGAATTGAAGCTAACATTGCAGCACGTTCCATTCGCGAAATGGCTCTTAATCCGGATCCAACCTCCTATGATGCTTATACAAATAAAATTGGAGAAAACAAAACGTCTTTGAACACAAATATCGAAACACTCAAGAAAACTTTTCCCTCTGATTTAAATTTAATTACAGATTATGAAAAAAAAGTAACTGCATGGATGACAGTTGCTAATACTATTGTAGACAATATACAAGGCGGTCATTCCAAAGAAGCACAAGATATGATTCTCAATCAATGTGCCCCTGCACTTCAAGAACTCATCTCTGCTGCACAAACATTAGATGATGAAATTGCAGCAGAACAGGAACGTGTGGTTTCTGGCAATCAATCTATGATTATTGGTTCCATTATTCTCCTTTTGATACTGCTTGGAATTGCTATTGTTTTTTGTATTACCTTAGCCGGAAAAATTACCAAAAGTATCTGTGTTCCACTTTCCGAAATGGAGCATGCTGCAAGTGAGATGTCAAAGGGTAATCTTTCTTTAACACTTAATACGGAAGGAACTGATGAAGTTGCCAATGTGCTTCAAAGCTTGCAATCTAGTATGATTACACTATCTAGCTATGTAACTGATATTGACCATGGTATGAGTGAAATGGCAGAAGGCAATTTTGATATTTCTGCAACTCAGGAATTTATTGGAGATTTTAAAAGTATTGAAGTTGCTATTGACAGCTTTGTTTCTAAAATTACTGCTGCCTTTTCACAAATCAATGATTCTTCTAGCCATGTATCTTCCGCTGCTGATCAAATTGCAATAAGTGCTCAGGCATTAACAGATGGTGCCACCGAACAGGCAAGTGCTATTGAAGAATTACAGGCAATGATTACTTCTATCTCCAATGAAGTAGATTTGAATGCCGAAGGTGCTCAGCAATCCAACCAAATGGCTCAGACTGTGGGACATGAAGTAGAAGACAGTAATCGCCAGATGCAGGTTATGTTAAAGGCTATGGTATCCATCAATGAATCCTCCCACCAGATTAGCAATATTATTGATACCATTAACGATATTGCTTCCCAGACAAATCTACTTGCTTTAAATGCATCCATTGAAGCTGCAAGAGCTGGAGATGCCGGAAGAGGATTTTCCGTAGTTGCAGATCAAGTAAGTAAACTAGCAAGTGAAAGTGCTGAAGCTGCAAAGAATTCTACACAGCTCATTCAGACTTCCCTGTCTTATGTGGATAATGGAATGCAGATTGCACATGCAACCACAGATTCTTTATCTAAGTCTTTGGAAAAAACAGTTACATTGGTTGATAATATTGGAAAGATTGCAGATGCTTCTTCACGTCAGGCTTCTGCTCTAAATGAAATAACAGATGGAGTAAATCAAATATCCTCTGTTATCCAGGAAAACACTGCTATGGCAGAAGAAAGTTCTGCAAGTTCTGAAGAAATGGCTGAAGAAGCCCAAATATTACATGATTTAGTTGCTCAATTTAATTTTAGACAATAAGTACTTTCCTACTTTTAAAGAAATGAGTTCAAAAAATAATCCCTGGTACATCCTATTTTTAGAATGTGCTCAGGGATTATTTTTGTGTTATGCTGCATAGTCTATCGTCTGCCCTTTGGAAGCTTCTTCTGATAGTACTTTTTTTGTATTTTCATAAGGATTTACAGGATATTTCACTTTTGTATTCGTAGTTCCACCTGATACATAGTTCTTTCCACATTCCGGACATATGGACGTATGGATACTTACCGATGCCATAATTACTTTTCCGTTTTTTTGTGATGCACTGGTATAGGCATTGGAAACATGTTCTCCTTCATGGGAACGCACTGCACTAGCAGCAGCTTCTGGGGATATACGCGTTGCTGACTTAAATGATACATTTTCATTGGAACCATCTTGATATTTTCGATTTTTACAAGTTTCACATTCTCCCGATATCGCTTTATCTTGCTCTGCCTTCTCTAGGTTTCCTGCTTTTTGATAGTTATCATAGGGACTATACGCTCCATATCCTACATATGGCTGCGTAGAAACTCCTCCAATCATAAGAACACTCCTTTCCTTTTCCATTAGTTTTCCATTAAAGTTGCATCTACCACAATTAGTTTGATACCTTTCTTTTATTTTATCACAGAACAAGACTGTTATCTACGTTTGTTTCACTGAAATTCAGAATTCTACTCAAATATCCAAAAGAATGTTATACTATAATTATCATTTATAACGAAACAATTAAAATGTTGAAAGGATTTCACCTTTTGAATCGTATACAAGATAGAACTATTCCTAATCCTCTATATTTCTTCAATTTAACTGAAAGGTGGTTTTTAAATGAAAAAACTATTATCCCTGCTATTAATTGGTACCCTTGGCATTGGTGCCAGCTCCATTGTACTAGCTACAACTTCTTCTGCTACCATTGATGAAATAGACTCTGCAACTTCTTCTGCTACCATTGATGAAATAGACTCTGCACCTTCAACAGCAATTACTGTTGCAGCAGAACCCGTCCTTACGACTGAGCTTCAAACTCCAACAGAATCACAAACCATCGAGAGGCAAATATTACCACAGGTAACCGTCCTTCCTGACTTTGTTTGTGATATTTCAGAATGTACGAAGACTTGGGAACACTCCCACACTCTTTGTAATGCAGCTAATTATAACATTCAAGAATCACATAACCATGATGGTACCTGCTACTATGGACACTATAATAATGATGGACACCAGTATTGTAATGGTAATGGGCTTGGTAACGGCAATGGGCTTGGTAACGGTAATGGGCTTGGCAATGGTAATGGCAATGGTCTTGGCAATGGTCTTGGCGATGGTAATGCTCTTGGTAATGGCAATGGTCTTGGCGATGGTAATGATCTTGGTAACGGCAATGGGCTTGGCGATGGTCTTGGTAATGGCGATGGTCTTGGTAATGGCGATGGTAACGGCAATGGTCTTGGTAACGGCAATGGTCTTGGCGATGGTAATGGCAATGGACTTGACAATGGTAATGGCAATGGACTTGGCAATGGTAATGGCAATGGACTTGGCAATGGTAATGATCTTGGCGATAGCACTGGTAATAGTGATAACTCTTGGATTTGTCCGATTTCTGGATGTACCCAGCTTGACGCCCATTCTCACAATAGGGAAGCCAATCATCATGGTCAGGGACACGGAAGAAATCACAATTAGATTTTTTAAAAGGGCATACTTATGAAAAATAACCGGCAGGTCAAAATGGCAATTGAGCAATATGCTGATATTGTACAGCGCATTTGTTTTGTTTATTTGAAAAATCATGGCTCATTCGAGTCACAATTAATGCTTGTAAAGATACATTAAAAAGTTTTTTTCACCGTAATATTACTTCTTTGGAAAATCTTACAGAAGAGCCTTTTTGTATTCCGGATGAAAGCAGAGAAATCTTGGAATCTGTACTTCGATTACCTCAAAAATACCGTCTTGTCGTTTATATGTACTATTATGAAGGCTATTCTGCAGTTGACATCGCCCACTTACTTCATAAAAAAGAAAATACCGTCTATACTTGGCTTGCACGAGCTAAGTTACAGCTAAAAGAACTGTAAGGAGGAGGTGAATTTCTTGAGTCTATGCCTATAATTACGATGGTGAACAGGTTCTGTCCAGCATCAATTTGAAGAATCAGACCTGCGAAGATGCCCTAGCCTCATTAATGGAAACTATGACTCAAAAGGGTTATATGAATGATAGCTCCTTGTTGTCCATTACCCTTCAATCCCATGGGGACGACAGTCAGTTGTTAAATTACATTCATACCAGCGTTAGCTGTACTATGAAAAATCACCATATGAATCATATGGCTCAGGATATTTATTCCGTAAATAAGGAAACCAAAAAAACTGCTCAAAAATTAAATATCAGTCCTGCACATTATCTTGCCATCAAAGCTCTTCAGTAAGTGGACTCCACCATTACTTTTGAAGACTGCCAGCATCACAGTATTCCTCAGCTCAAAGAGTATGTCCATCAACATCAACAGGATTATCAGCAGGGTCATCAACAGGATCATCAACAGGAATATCAACAGGGTCATCAGCAAGGTCATCAACATAGAAAAAAACATTAAAAGGTCATAAAAATGCAAAAAAACTTCCGGAAAATTCCGGAAGCCTTTTTATTACCCAAAAGCGATAGACGGGACTCGAACCCGCGGTCTCGACCTTGGCAAGGTCGCGCGTTACCAACTACGCCACTATCGCACTACCTAGCATGATACAATATTTTTTTATAATTGTCAATGGTTTTCTTCATATTTCAACACTCTTTTTCATATAGTAAAACAAAGAGAACCTTAGGAGGACTCCTGTGAGTTCAAAAACCAAAATTGTTGTTCTGCATATGAAAGAGCTGATTTATACAGCTATCTTCGCCACATTGGGTATTTTGTTGATTTTGCTGTTGGTTTTTATGTTTCTGCCTAATGATAAAAGAGATAAAAAAACAGAGGAAACCATACAGTATGCAGCGGGGGTATACACTTCCTCTATTCAGCTTAATAACAATGCTATTGACGTGGAGGTGGTAGTTGATTCCAGTCATATCAATTCCATTTCTTTGGTGAATTTAGATGAAACAACTGCTGCCATGTATCCATTAATGCAGCCAGCCCTTGACCATCTTACCCAGCAGATTTATGAAAAGCAATCCTTAGATGATATTTCCTATGATGATGACACCCAATATACCTCTACTGTCCTAATACAAGCAATTCATTCTGCACTTGATAAAGCTGCTTATACCGAAGACTAATTGCTTATATTTTTGATATTTCATATTCTTTTTGTTATATTTACACACTTTTTGTCACTTTCTTTTGTCTGACAAATTTATTAAAACTCCTTGTTGCAGTTCTTGATTTAAGTGATACAATTTCCTTGTAGCGAACATTTATTTCATGTATCAGTTTTTTTCAGGGAGGGAAAAAATGAAGAAGGTATTAAAAAGATTTCAAGTATTTTTATGTTTTATGTTAATTCTAACACTGACACAGGGCGTTCTAGTCTCTGCAGCCGCTCCAACAATTTCATCAGACACTACATACACTACAGTTTGTGATATGGCTAGGTATATTTATGCCGGATACTATCACTGTGACACAGGTACGAACCCTGATTTTAACGGTCCAATTCACATTGTAGAGGCCACCTTAACAGAACATAACCAAAATACTCCAGTGTATTTAATTGGACTTTCTGGAACGGAATTGATTTTAAATCAACCCACCAACATTATTTCCGATTTACAATGTGGATTTGAGCAAAATAATTATTATCTCCGAGAGATTGTTAAAATCATCTGTAACGAAATTCCAAAAGGCTCCTCTATTATTTTAACTGGTCACAGCTTAGGCGGCATGGAGGCACAACAGGCCTCTGAAAACAGCATTTTAAAAAATAACTACAATATTTTAAATGTAATTTCTTTTGGTTCTCCATTAATCAATCCCTCTGGAAGGGAAGGAACCCTCAATCGTTTAGGCGATGTCGGTGATGTCGTACCCTATTTAAGTGTAAATACGTTCACACATCCGGTGCACCAGATTTATGGTCTTACACGGGAAGATGGGGGATATGGAAGTGATTTTGCTGCTGCACATATGAAAAGTTATATACGGGAAGATGTTTGGGGTAACTACGATGTATTAGGTATGAAGTCTGGCACTGCTACACTTTCTTTCCGCTCTAATGAGATCAAAGGTTATGGCGCTTATATTATTCCCTGGCTATCCTCATTACCAACCATTGACTTAACTCCATGGACTTAAGAAAACTTATATTGTATACATAACTATTTTGTATCACAATATACCTTTTGGTTTTAAAAGAAGCTTATGCCACATATTTGCTATGTGGTATAAGCTTTTTCCATTTTTTATTCTGATAAAGCAGATTTTTGTCACTGCTGATTCTCTTATTGCGGATTCTTTTATTGCTGACTTTCTGCCATCTCTAATTCTTTTGACATTGTGCATATTGGGTCTTAGTTCTATAAAATAGCAACAAGTATCCAATCACAGCAGCATTGTTTACGATAGAACAAATCAGCTGAAAAACACCTATCCATCTCCATACGAAACATATTATACTAATTAATGCCATTATCCTAAATACTTTTTGCAGTGCGCCTGTTTGCAATTCCCATTGATATTTTTCTTCTAGTTCCACTAGTCCCATTACAACATAATAAGAAATATACAAAATAGCTCCTAAACTAATCAAACTAAGCATACGAGCAATCCAACCAAGTGATGCCCCACTTCCTAACAAATTCATACCAAAGATTAAGCCACTGTAAATTACCATTCCACCTGCCCAAGGACGAGCCAGTTCAAGCCTTGCACTTTCTGCTGAACATTCTGCCAATCCTTTCATGATAAACCAATATCCTATAAAATCCGGTAATAGTTCAATACAGCTTACCCCTACTGTAATATTCAAATTTAAAAGTACCAATAACATCCCAATAAAAATACTTGTCATCCTTTTCTCCTTTTATACCACTATGATAATTCCTCCATCACTGGCATACATACTGCTAATTCCTCCGGTATCCATCATAAATACTTCTTTAAATTTTCCCTGACTTTTTACCTTTTCCATAATATCACTTGCACGTTTGGGACAATTGCAATGAGAAATAGCCAAGATTTTCTCTTCTTGATCTTTGGTTTTTTCCAACATTGTGGCAATCATCTTGTCCAAAGCTCTTGCCATTCCCCGCGCCTGACTTAACTGGCAAATAGTTCCTTCTGGAGTGGAACCCATCACCGGCTTAATATTTAAGGCACTTGCTACAAATGCTTTTATATTACTTAGTCTTCCATTTTTCCGAAGTGTTTCCAATGTTTCTAACACAAAAAAAGTGTTCATTTTAGAAATATAATCATCTACTTTTTGAATTACTTCCTCAAAAGATGCTCCTGCTTCTTCACATTCTTGAATCTTCATAGCAATCAATGTTTCCCCCACAGAGGCTGTTCTAGAATCAAATATATGAATTAATTTCTCCTGATGTTCTTCTAAATACAAACTTTTTCCTAATTCAGCACTATTGTAAGAACCACTCAATGGTGATGATAAGGTAACTGCATAGACATGCTCTGCTTCGCAGTCGTATGCTTTCATATAGCGTTCTGGAGAAGGGCAGGTGGATTTAGGACAATTAGGACTTGCCTTTGTTCTTCTTAAGAAATCTTCCTGATTAAATGTTTCATCATCTACAATACGATATTCATCTACATAAATTTCTAAAGAAACGGTTTCAAAATGTCCATCGTCCTTTAGTTTCTTTGGCAATTCTCCACAACTATCTACCACAATTTTATAGCTCATATTATTCCTCCTAAATATCTCTGCCAATATAGTATTCTTTTCTAATTATTTGAAATATGACTGTTTTTACACATAGTTTTTAATACTACCTTATACTAGCATAAATATTTCTCTTTGGAAAGGTTTTTTTATATTTAATAGAAACAAAAATGAATTTCCATCCAAGATGCATCCTCAATATAACTTACCTCTGAAATTTCGGAACAATATAGTGCAATATTTCCTTCTGCTATAAAATATGTGAGCGCCTGCTTGTAGTCCTCTTCTTTCGCAAAACGCAGTGTAACAAACTGTTGATTTTCCCAATATTTTTTTAATATTTCTCCAATTATTTTGGGTTCAAAGCTTTCTATATAAGTGCCTTCCTTGCGGAAATAATTATTGGTCACAGCAGTACATTGTGGAAGTTGAAATTCTACTTCTGTCATATGATTCCATTCCATTTCTTGTGTGGTCATGGTCATATAATTATAATCCACAAAAGGCATCTGCTGAGTATTTTGACCTCGGTAGCCTGACTTTCCCCACGTTACATCCATATAGTAGTATTCTCCATCCAAACGTATTAAATTCCATGCATGAGGTTCTTCTAATGCAGTTCCGGAAATAATAACACTTTCCATGCCCAACTGTCCTAATAGATACTGCACTGCACATGCATAACCTTGGCATACCGTCTTTTGGTTCAAGAATACACTAATAATATTTTGACTATTTTCCACCCCTTCTTCATATGTGGTGTTACTAATCAGTAATTCATATACATACTTTGCTTTATTATACTCTGAATCAGTAATTGAAATACCGCTCATCCATTCTTCCACTACAACATCAATCTGCTGCTGTATCTGTTTTTGTTCTTCCTTTGTCATACTATACGTGGGAGAAAATTCCAGTCCAACTAACTCTGCTCCTTTTGTATATTTGGTAAATACATATCCTTCTACCCAAAACAATCCACCATAATCTGCGCAAAGTGCCCCATAAGCCTTTTTCATCAATTCTATTTCCATACTAGACAGCATGATTTTTTCCTGATAATTCAAAATAGCAGATAGCATTTCATCATATACCTGTCTGCCTTCTTCATTTAGCTGCGCATAACCATATTTTTCCTGTGAAATATGTTCTATCTCAACTTCCGGTACTTGTTTGGGATTTTGAACTTCTTTTTGAAATACCGATTCTACTTGATTGCTTTCCTTTTGTACTTGTACTAATAATTCTTTGGCTCCACACCCCAACGTTAGACCAAAGCATATTCCAAGTAGCAACAACCATACTGCATACTTTCTTCGTTTTTTCCAATTCACCTATTTGGATCCTTTCTATATTTGAAAAAACGCCTCCACTAAGGCTGTGATTGATTTCATATCTTCCCTGCCCATGGTTTCCACTGCTGAATGCATTGCAAGCAATGGCACACCAATATCTATCGTTCGCACCGGTAAAATGCTAGATGCAATAGAGCCTAATGTTCCTCCTCCTTGCATATCGGAACGATTTACAAATTTTTGATATGGAATTTCTTTTTGTTTACAAATTTGTTCTATAATGGCAATTGCCTGACAATCCGTAGCATAAGATTGAGCACTTGCTTCTTTAATACAAAAGCCTTTTCCTAGAACCGGTTGATTTGTAATGTCCATTTTTCCCATTTGGTTGGGGTGAAGACCATGTGCCACATCTACAGACAAGAATAAGGTATCATACAAACTTTCTTTTGTCTGTGACATGGTTCTACCCAACGAGTCAGATATTCGTTCCAAAATGTCTAAAAGTAATAGGGAACCGGCACCTTGTTTGGTACGACTTCCAATTTCTTCATGATCAAATAGTGCAATTACATTTACTCCATTTTTACGCTTTCCATTGATAATTCCTGTAAGAAGCGCTTGTACGGAAGTAAGATTGTCTAGTCTAGGAGACACAATAAATTCCTCTTTGATTCCTACACAGCGTGGCTCTTCCATACAGTAAATCCAAAGTTCATAATCTAAAATATCTTCTGGTGAGGTCTTTAGCTCTTTTGCAAGAAACTCTAAAAATACGCCTTGTTGATTTAGTTCTTTCTCCAATAATCCTGTAATTGGCAGCATGTCTGTCTGCTTATTCAGTTCCACACCTTTGTTGACTTCACGATTCATATGAATTGCTAAATTAGGAACTACCATCAATGGCTTTTTTACTGCAATATAGCGCATATCTGGATGCATAACATCCTTGCTTTTCACAGCAACACGCCCTGAAATACTTAAAGGGCGATCCAGCCAAGTGTTTAAAATAGCTCCACCATACACTTCGACATTCACCTGTGCGTATCCACCTGCTTTTACATCAGGATTCGGTTTTACCCGAAGGCATGGAAAATCAGTATGAGCTGCCCCAATCCGGAATCCATCCCGAAATCCTATGTTTTTTCCAATTGTAAATGCAAATAATGCCGTATCATGATGATTTAGATAATAGGATCCACCCTCTGTTAAACCCCAGCTTTGATTAAATTTCAATTCTTCAAAACCAGCAGCTGCCAGTTGCTCTATGGATTCTTGTACTACCATTACCGCACTGGTTCCATTCTTAAGCATACGAAATAATTGTTCTGTTGTCTGTGCCATAACATCCTCCTGCTTCATTCCATTTTTCTATTCTTCTATTTTGCTTTTATTTTTCCTTATTCTTCTATTTTGCTTTTATTTTTCCTTATTTTGCTATTTTGTTTCTACTTTTCCTTATTCTTCTATTTTGCTTTTATTCTTTTCTTACTATACTATAAGTTTTACTTTTTTTCCAGTAAAAGCCACTTTTAACTTTTCATAAAATTCACAGTTATCCACCACATCTTGATGTTCTCCTATTTTTCCCACTACTTGGACAGACTAAGACCTTTAACACGTAGGATTGCGCCCATGCTGGGCTCACTAAAAAAAGTCCTATAACTGTATACAGTTATAGGACTTCTCTCTTTAATCACTTGTGTTTCATCAAATATCTTATATCTCAATAAAAATCGAAATTTCTATGTTATAGACAAAGGTACATTGCGGAAACCTGATTAAATTAGCGTGCTACGGTAACATTTACTGCCTGAGGTCCTTTGGATCCTTCAGTTACATCAAATTCAACAGCTGCGCCTTCTTCTAAGGATTTGAAACCATCCATACTCAATCCTGAATAATGAACGAATACATCATTTCCCTTTTCGTCAGAAATGAAACCATATCCCTTTTGGTTATTAAACCACTTTACTGTACCTTGCATGTTAGTACCTCCAAAATATAATATATGCTGCACTCGCAACATAGTCATAGAATACCACATCATTCTCTAAAAGTAAAGGTATATTATTCACAAAAACACAAAAAATTTTATACTTATTTTCCAATATCCATGTTTTTTATACTTTAGCTTAGCACTTCACAGGCAATTCCATGTTTTTTCAAAAAAAGTATCATCATATCATCCCATGAATGTTCCAATGACTTATCCAAAGAAAACATTCGATAAGAAATTCCTGTAGTAAAAATCACTTGATTTTCCTTATATTTCAGATTGAGATACATTCCGGATATATTTTCTGACGAAAAACTGCTTTTAAGAGAAGATAGTGTTCTATTTTGATTTTCTTTGGATAATAGAAACACAAATTTAAAGGAAATCGGCGTACGCTTTCCTTTTATCAAGTCAAAACAGGTATTGCGTACCATAGAAAATGGCAAATACTCCTCTGCTTCTATTTGAGAATAAGATTCCTCTTGAGAATCAAAAAATTCCCGATTGATATGCCCATCTAATAAATATGTCATATAGGTGCTGATACTTCCCTCTGACATTAAAAAATGATCAAACAACTCTGTACGCAAAAATAAATTCATAAATTCTTTTATATTTATAACCTTTAAGGCTATCATGCATTTCCTCCTAGCTAAAAAGTACTGCCATTAAACTTCCAAGAAAAATAAAAAAATCCGATATATTAAACACAATACGGTTAAATCTTTTCCATGGAGTGCAAAAGCTTACATAATCTATCACATACCCTTTGGTTACCCTGTCATACCAATTACTTGCGCCTCCCCCTAAAATAAAACTAATTCCCAAAAGAACACTGGGATTTTTTTTATTTTTCCACAGAGCATATCCCATAATTCCAATAAGTAATAATGCCACACCACCAAAGTTTCGTAATAATTTAGGGTACTTTTCCATAAAGTTTAATGCTGCTCCCTTATTATAATACTTTTGTATCACTATTTTTTCTTGGCAGATTTTAGTTTGTTCTCCTAGCTTTCGTTTCTTATCTATTGTTCTTTTAAGAAAAAAATCTCCTGCAAATATTCCCACTGCAATGACTGCATACATCATAACATTCTTCTCCTCTAATATAGACGAAACATCTCAAATGCCCGGTAAACATTCAATCGTCCATATCCCCAATCCCGATTAGGGTATAAACGCCCGGAATCTTTATCTGCACTTCTCATGAAAATGTTCTTAAGTTCTGTATTGGTTACGATTGAGAAATTTCCTCGAACCACCATCCATTCTAATAATAAAGCACAGGCTCCTGCTGCTACTGCCGCAGCCCCGCTGGTTCCACTTCTAGTTACAAATTGATTCCGCAGCCCTGCACCATAGACCTCAACTCCCGGTGCTGCAAAATCCGGTTTTACAATTCCTGTGGTAGTATATCCCCTGCTGGCATTAATATAAAGACTATTATCTCGGGCATCATATGCGGTCACCGTCATGGGCAGACTTGAATTGGCAGGCACCGTAATGGTAAGGTCTGGACTGGAACGTATAAAATAAATTTCGCCAGTGGCTAATTCGCTCATAGGCAGCCACATTTGAAATACTCCAATCTCAGCTAACTGACGGTATACGCGAATATTCCAAATCCCCTGAATGGGATTAGTAAAACGCATAAAAATTAATTGATCCCCACTGGAAAATCCTGAAACACGATAATCAAAAGACACTTTTGTGTCTTCAAATAAAAAGGTGTACTCATGTCCACCTGATAAAATATATTCTTTAGGTACACGTTCTCCCGTAGGCGATACAATTTCCACTACAAATAGTTCCGGTGCTCTTGCCCACATTTCTAAAATAAATCCTGTCACACCGGTGCCTACACTGATTTCCACATTTTGATATTGCTGATCTGGCTGAATTTGCCCATAGAAATGATGCCGTTGGTTTCCTTCATTTCCTGCGGCTAACACCACTGCCCTTTGCTGACGTAGTGCAAGTGTATCCAACATAGCAGTTGCTGGGCTTCCTACACCACTATGGCTGCCTAGGTTGCTGCCCATACAAAAGCACAGCACAAGAGGCATATGCAATTCATCTGCTAGTTTATTAAGATATGCAATTCCTGCCATAATATCATTTTCTTGATATGCAAGTGCATCTTTGGGAATAAAGAAAAATTCCTTTAAATATTCCTTGGCATCTTTTAATTTCACCATTGCAATCTGGCTATATGGTGCTGCCCCGATAAAATCTGCTTCTCCACGTTCACTTCCTGCTGCAATACTTGCAATATAGGTTCCATGTCCATTTGAATCTGTGGAGGGCACAATAGTACTGGGATTTTGCTGATTAAGTGCATTATTAATCTGCTGCTGACGGTACTCACTTCCATAAATAAATTCTTTGGGTGGTGTTCCACTTCGCTGCGTTTGATCCCAAATGGCAGCAATTCTGCTGCTTCCATCTGCATTTTGAAATACCTTATTCTCGTAATCAATCCCAGTATCAATAAACCCCATTAATACCCCCTGCCCTTTTAGAGATAAGGTAGGGTAGTTCTGCACCCTTAAAATTCCACTTACTTCTAATGCCTGCTTGTTCAAAAGCGTAAAACACTTGGGTATTGCCATATAGCTATACTTTTCTATGCTCAAGGGTGGGCTCTTAATTCTTTGGGTATATAAAATATCATATACATCACTAATTTTTTGCAAACATCTAGTTACGGATTCATATCGATTCACGCTTGTGTATTCTGCAATCACATCATAATAATCATTAGAATAGACAACTTCTTCGCAATCCATATTTCATATTTCCTTTTTAATCAATGTATGCTAAAAAAACGTTATCGTTCCTAATTCAGATAGCATTCCTTCAGGAAATTCTTTCTGCTTTTCTTTCTGCTTTTCTTTCCTTTTGTTATGCACCTGCCACACTCTGTTTATCAGGCAATCCCATACAACCACGCATGGTAATAATCGGACCTCCTTTATTTTCGATATAGCTTTCTGTAATTGTTACCATTCCAATATTATCATCTTTTGGAATCTCATACATAATATCTAACATAAATTCTTCAATAATCGCACGTAACGCTCTAGCTCCCACATCCTTCTCTCTTGCCTTTTTGGCAATAGCACGCAGTGCCTCACCTTCAAATTCCAATTTTACCTCATCCATAGATAACAGTTTTTTGTATTGTTTTATAATAGCATTTTTAGGTTCTGTAAGAATCTGAACTAACATATCCTCTGTCAAAGATTCTAGTGCAAATAAAACTGGAAGTCGCCCTAAGAACTCTGGAATCATACCATATTTACGCATATCTTCCACTGATGCTTTATGTAGCAAATTCTCTTCTTTGTCATATTTGTCCTTTAAATCTGCCTGAAATCCCATCGAAGACTGTTTGTTTAACCGCTCTTTTATAATTTCTTCCAAATCTGGAAATGCTCCTCCACAAATAAAAAGAATATCCTTGGTATTCACTGTAGTCATAGGAACCATGGCATTTTTACTATTGGCTCCCACGGGAACTTCTATTTCAGCTCCTTCTAGCAGTTTTAACATTCCTTGTTGAACACTTTCTCCACTCACATCTCTTTGATTCGTATTCTTCTTCTTGGCAATCTTATCTATTTCGTCTATAAAAACAATACCATGTTCTGCCCGTTCTACATCATTGTCTGCTGCTGCAAGAAGTTTAGAAACAACACTTTCAATATCGTCACCGATATATCCCGCCTCTGTAAGAGCAGTGGCATCTGAAATAGCTAAGGGTACATCCAGCAATTTAGCTAATGTTCTTACCATATAGGTTTTACCGCTTCCAGTAGGTCCTATCATAAGCATATTGGATTTTTCTATATCAATCCCATCTAAATTATCACAGGCAATTCTTTTGTAATGATTATAGACTGCCACAGACATAACCTTCTTTGCTTGTTCTTGTCCTACTACATATTCATCTAAACTGGCTTTTATCTTGTGTGGTGGTGGAATAGACTTAATATCTAAAATAGGAGCTTCCTTTTTTTCTTCCTTGCTTTTCTTCTTTTTAAGTTTCTGACTCTTGGGCATTCCACCTAGATTTTGCAAATCTGCTAAATTAATCATACTGATATTGGGCATATTGTTCATATTCCCCATATCTCCCATAGGAAATCCGGAGTGGTTCATGGTATCGAACGTCTTTTGCATACAATCCTGACAAATGCAAATATCATTTGGAATCTTTATCATCTTTCCTGCTCTGCTCTCAGGTCTGCGGCAAATATAACAAATATCTTCATATTCTGAATTGTCTTCTTGGTCTTCTTGGTCTTCTTTATCCTTATCTTCTGTTTCAGTAAGTTCCTGCTTTTTGCTATCATCCGTAAGAATCACCTCACGAAAGTCAGTATCATCAATTATTTCTTTATCGTCCATCTTATAAATCTCCTCTTCTGTCCTGAAATCCATCTTCTTCAAGACTTAATTTTATTATAATTCATGAAAACAAATAGCACAACTGATTTCTCATAGGCTTATGAAAAATTTAATACTCTATTTAGAATTCTTTTATAAGTAACGCTTTTATTGTAATCATCCTAACGTAGGAAATAATTATATCCACAAAATTGCTGCGTAATAGGATCATAGAAAATTCCCATGGTAATATTACCCTGTACTAGAATCAGAATCATATCATTCCATTCCACAATCTGATAGGAGCATTGCTGATTGTAATTATTTATCATATTTTTTATTTCTTTTTCTGTATATCCAATTTTATTATAATAAGTAGCTATTTCTTTTTCCCAATCATTATTTTGTTCCTGTGCTCCCTTGTTTTCTAACATTCCATTCAGTAAATCCGTATTGGCAATATAGGCATCTGCATACCAGTTTCCATATTTCTTATCTGAAAGTACTTCCCCATTTGCGTATAATTCCATAAGTAGAAATGCCTGATTATTGACTTGCTGACGATTCTCTTCCAGCATCTGTGTCAATACTTCCTTTCCTTCTGTCCACTTTGGGGAATCTTTTTGTTTATCTTCTTCCTTTGCATCTTCACTACAAGTAAAATGATATAAAATATAGTTTCCAAATGCCAGTCGAACCTGATAGGTCTTTTGAAATATAGTTATTTCTTCTTCATAAAAACTAATTTTTCCAAAATCTGTGTTGGCGCTTACCACACTTTTCATAATTGTGGTTTCCTTTTGCTGATACCATGCATCTAAATTCTCTAGGGAAGTATGACAACCATAGGCTATGAGACGTCGAAATAAAGCTTCTTGTTCATAATCAGAATACACTGATGTTTCTTCTGTGTTGTCTGCATATTGTATGCTTTCTTCTATGTTATCAGGATATGTTGTGACTTCTTCTATGTTATCAGGATATGTTGTGATTTCCTCTTCTTCATGTAACAGCTGCTGCTCCTTATTTTGCTCTGTTGGATAATAGTTCCAAGGAAACAATTGAATATCATCTTCTATTTTTCCATAGAACACGTTAGAGCTGGTGTTTTTCAATTCTATCTGTTGAGGTTCGCTTTCCTTGTTTAAAAGTAATTTTCCTCCCTGCACTATTCCAAGATAGCCAATCCCTAAAATCAGAAGAGACAATATGGGTAGCATTAACATCGATTTCACATTATATTTCTTCACCAGATGCGCCTCCTTTTAACCGCAATGTAACGCAGGTTCCTTTTCCCAGTTCACTTTCAAAACTCATAATTCCATGGTGAAGAGATACAATTTCTGAGCACAGTGCAAGTCCTAATCCAGCACCTCCACTTGCCCGACTTCGAACCTTATCCACCATATAAAATGCCTGAATGATTTTATCCACTTCTTCTGTTGGAATTCCCACGCCTTTATCTTGAATTTTCACTACATATTCGTCTTCTTCAAAATACCCTGTTACTTCAATGGAATCCCCCTCTTTGGAAGCTTTGATTGCATTATCTACCACATTATATAATAATGACTTTATTAATTCCTTATCCACTAAGAGTGTTCCTGCTTGTGATTTACAGATTAATTTCATATGGCAGCTATCTGCAATTACTTTTAAGGAATTTCCGATTTCATCCAACAACTTTTCCATATTTTCCAGCTTCCACTCTATATTTACCTCTCCTACTGTAATCAATTCCATTAATTTTCCAGAAAGCGTACGCATCCGCCTGGCTTCTTCCTTAATAATACCTGCATATTCTATTCTCTTGTCATCTGAAATATCCTTTTTTATTTGAAGTAAGTCGGAAAATCCCAAAATAGAGGTAAGAGGTGTTTTCATTTCATGGGAAAGATTATCAATAAATTGTTTGCGGTTTTCTGCCACATTTTCTAATGCTTTAATGTTCTTTTCTACTGCCTCTGCCATTTTGTTCATATTATAAGCCAGTTCGGAAAGTTCGTCATGCCCTTTTTCCGGTATTCGCTTCTCATATTTTCCATGAGCAATGGCATATGTTCCTTGATTAATCTGCTGTAAGGGCAGTAACAGCATCTTCACCACAAATAGTAAAATCAAGGCAATTCCCACGGCACATCCCATACTAATTACCTGTATTCTTTTCAGCATGCTCTCATGGATTTCAATAACACTAGAAACATTATGTTCCGTAGCAACATAGTAGCTTTGCCCTTCTATATTTTCCTTGGATATCATATAAAGGTATCCATTCTTTAACTGCATATAATTTTCCGGTTCTTCTTCTGCCTTTTTCAATAATTCTTTTGGAATTTGTGTTGTGATATTGGTATAAATTTCCTCTTCCTTATCATTATAAAAAACCACTCCACTTCCATTACTGCCCTTTTCAAAAGTCTGAGCCATAAATTGCTTTACTATATATTTTTCCAGCACAATAGCATTCTGCTGCAGTCGTTCTGTTAATAACATACTTTTAAAACTGGTTACCAAAAATTCATGTTCATTGTATACACTTTGTTTTTTCTGATTCATGGCCAAAGAATAGCTATTTTCTAATAGCAAAATACTGGTCATACCCACTGCAAGCATCACCAGTATTAATGTATATATAAAAATTTTCTGCCAAAGTTTCATTCCTACTACCCCTTTATACTCTCTAAGCGATACCCTAGCTTTGGAATGGTAATCAGCCGGTCTTTTAAATTAAGCTTTTTACGAAGCTGTTGAATATGAATATCTATGGTTCTAGTTTCTCCTTCGTATTCAAATCCCCAAACTGCTGCCAACAATCGGTCTCTGGAAACTGCCACATCTTTGTGCTGTAAAAAGAACACCAGTACTTCAAATTCTTTAGGTGTTAAGTAGATTTCCTTTCCCAGGCACTTACAGGTATGTTCTTCTACATTTACCGTTATATCATTGTAACTATATGAATTTTCTACTTTCTTAACTCTACGCAAAATCACTTCAATCCTAGCTAATAATTCCATGGCTTCGAAGGGTTTTACAATATAGTCCTCTGCTCCAAGGCGTAATCCTCGCACTTTATCTGTTAATTCTTGTTTTGCCGTAATAAAAATCACCGGTGTATTTGTATTCGTTCGATTTTGCATAATTTCAAATCCACTCATGTCCGGCAACATCACATCTAACAGTATCAAATCAAAAGATTCATGCTCTATTTTTTCAAATGCCTGTGCACCATTATTGCATACCATTCCTTCATATCCACCGATTGCTACAGTGGCTTCTATTAATTTTGCTATATTTGCATCATCTTCTACAATTAAAATCCGTATCATTTTATTTCCTGCTTTCCTGATAATTTTTTACTTTTTTATTTATTTTATCATACCACAGTAAGAAAAGTAACACCCCTATCAAACTACCTGTAGAATCAATGCACACATCCCAAAATCGTCCTGCTCTTCCGGGAATAAATAATTGATGTATTTCATCTGTGGCTGCAAATGCAGTACACAATGCCCATATTAGAAAAAATAAGTATTTCGGGCGTTTCTTGTAGGTACTGATATGAAGTCCAACTAAGATTGCCAGCACTGCATACTCGCTCATATGAGCTCCCTTACGTATCATAAACTGCATAGATACTGCCTGTTTGTAAAGCTCTGTATCTGTCTTTCCCTGTCCTAACAGGGAATTGAATATCTCAGCAGCTTTATATGCCACCTCGTAGCTAAGGCTTCCTGAGCTGTTTCCATTTTGTGCCGAGAATGAACATATAATCATCATCCAAAACAACAATAGTGCTAATGTAATTCCTTTTTTCATTTTCTTTTCCTTCTGTCCTTTTATATCTTTGTTACCTTTTATAATTAAGTCCTTTAATATCTTTGCTACCTTTTATATCTTTGCTACCTTTAATATCTTTGCTACCTTTTATATCTTTGCTACCTTTTATAATAAGTCCTTTAATATCTTTGTTACCATGTTGGGATTTGCTTTTCCTTTCATTGCTTTCATCGTTTGTCCCACCAAGAATCCAATGGCTTTTTCTTTTCCATTATGGTAATCTTCCACTGATTGTTGATTCTCTTTGATAATCTGCTCTGCCATCCTGCACAGCACCTCCTGATTGTTTACTGTTTTCAGTCCTTTTTCTTCCACATATTGGTTAGGGTCAATATCATTTTCAAAGATTTCTACAAAGATTTCTTTGGCTACATTACTATTAATGATCCCTTGATCTGTAAGGAGAATCAGTTTTGCAAGATTACTTGGTGAAAATTGCAAGTCTTTGGGTTCCATATTATGTTCTTTTAATAAACGCATCGTTTCTCCCATTAACCAATTACTAACCTTTTTTGGATTTTTGCAAATGTTTGCAGTAGCTTCAAATAGATTTGCCAGTTGTTTGGAACTTGTCATCAATTCTGCATCATATTTGGATAGTTGATATTCTTTTTCATAGCGAATTTTCTTTTGAGTATGAAGTTCCGGCTGATGTGCTTTTATTTCTGCTAACCATTCCTCACTAATCTCAATAGGCACTAAATCTGGCTCTGGAAAATAACGATAATCTTTTGCATCCTCCTTGCTTCGCATGACAAACGAGCATTCCTTGTTGTCATCCCATCTTCTGGTTTCCTGAATTACAGTACTCCCTTCTTCCAACAATGCAATCTGACGGTCGCGTTCCCATGCAATTGCTTTGGTAATAGCCTTAAAAGAGTTTAAATTCTTCATTTCCGTTCGTGTTCCTAGCTGCTTTGCTCCTTGTTCCATTACAGATAAGTTCACATCTACACGCATAGAGCCCTCCTGAAGCTTACAATCAGAAGCACCCAAATACTGAATTATCATTCTTAAGTTTTCTAAGTACGCTATCACTTCTTCTGCAAAACGCATATCTGGCAAAGATACAATTTCAATTAACGGCACACCAGAACGATTATAATCTACAAAAGAACAGTCCTCTTCTTCACTATGTATTAATTTTCCTGCATCTTCCTCCATATGAATTTCATGAATTCCAATGGTTTTTGTTCCTAATGCTGTTTCAATTTCTACTTTTCCATTTCGACAAATTGGTAAATACAGCTGGGATATCTGATAGTTTTGTGGATTATCCGGATAAAAATAGTTCTTACGGTCAAATTGACAGGTTCTGGTAATGGCGCATTGTGTGGCAAGACCGACGGCTATCGCATATTCTACCACTTGCTTATTTAAAACCGGAAGAGTGCCTGGCATGCCCATACATACCGGACAAATATGGGTATTAGGTTCTCCCCCAAATGCCGTAGAACAGGAACAAAAAATTTTGCTTTTAGCTGCAAGTTCTACATGTACTTCAAGTCCTATGACTGTTTCATATTGTTTGTTCATCCCCATAATTTCCTCCTAGTTCCCTGACAGGGGCGATTTGAATTTCTCTCTCGTCTTTTCATAAGCGTATGCAGCTTTAATAATACTTTTTTCTTGTCCGACATTTCCAATTAATTGCAATCCTATGGGCAGCCCTTTGGTATCTATGCCACATGGAATTGATATTGCCGGAAGTCCTGCTAAATTAGCAGCAATCGTATAACTATCTCCTAGGTATCTTTTTAGTGGATCCTTTGCATTTTCCAAAAGCTTGGGAGCTGTGGTGGGTGCAACAGGTCCTAAAATAATATCATATTTTTGAAATGCCTGTGCAAACTTTTCTTGTATCAATGTTTTCACCTTTAATGCTCGTAGAAAATAATCCTCATAATAACCAGAACTCAATACAAAAGAACCTAGCATGATCCTGCGTTTTACTTCTGCACCAAATCCTTGGGAACGACTTTTCTTGTACATATCGTGAAGTCCTTCATACTCTGGAGCACGGTATCCGTATTTTACACCGTCAAAACGCGCCAAATTAGAGCTTGCCTGAGCACTAGCAATCACATAATACGTGGGAACGGCATATTCTGCCAGCTTTAAATCAAATTCTTCCACAATAGCTCCCTTTTTCTCCAATTGAGCTGCTGCTGCTAAAATCGCCTCTTTTATCTCCGGCTCTAATCCTTCTTTAAGATATTCTGTTGGGATTCCAATTTTCATTCCTTCCACCTCATCAATTAGCGCTGAAGTAAAATCTACTTCCTTTCGTTTCTGAGACGTGGAATCCTTTTTATCATAGGATGTGATAATTTCTAAAATAGTCGCACAGTCCGTTACATCTTTTGCTATAGGACCTATTTGTTCTAAGGAAGAGCCATATGCCACTAATCCATAACGCGATACCGTTCCATAGGTAGGCTTTAGTCCAGTTACCCCACAAAAGGAACTGGGCTGGCGAATGGAACCACCGGTATCCGTACCTAATGCATAGTAACACTCTTGCGCCGATACCGCTGCACAAGAACCCCCAGAAGAGCCTCCTGGCGTATGATTTAAGTTCCATGGATTTTTGGTCATACCGTAGGCTGATGTTTCCGTGGTATTTCCCATGGCAAATTCATCCATGTTGGTCTTGCCGATTATCACAGCTCCTGCCTGCTCTAAATTCAGAATGGCCTGAGCCGTATAAGGAGGCACAAAGTGTTCTAGCATACGTGAACTGCAAGTAGTACGTATTCCCCTGGTGCATAGATTATCTTTTACTGCTACCGGAACGCCTGCAAGAGGACCGGTAAGTATTCCTGACTCTATTTGCTTTTGCACTTTTTCGGCACGTTTTAATGCACTCTCTTTTTCTATTGTTACAAAGCTGTTTATTTTTTTTTCTACTTTTTCTATCTGTACCAGCACTGCTTGAACTGCCTCCACTGCTGTAATTTCTTTTTCTTTGATTTTTTTACCAAGTTCTACTGCTGTAAGATTTAAAATCTGCATCTTCCACCTCTATTCACCCTCTATTTATCTTTTTTTACCTTTTTTTACCCTTTTTTTCCTATTATCCTATTGTTTTTGGCACCTTACAGCTTCCATTTTGTACAGATGGGGCATTAGCAAGCATTTCTTTTGGATTTTGCTGATTAATTACAATATCTTCCCGAAATACATTGACCTTAGGAAAAATCTGTGAGGAAGCTTCTACTTTTAAGGTATCTAGTTCCTTTAATTGTTCGATATAGTCAAGCATTTCTTCCATATCTTTTTTTCCTTGCTCTTTCTCTTCTGCTGATAGTTCTAACTGTGCTAAAATTTCTATATATTCCATGGTTTTATCTGTAATGCTATGATTCATATCATTAGGTTCCTTCCTTTTTTCCTTGTTTAGTATAACACTGTCCTTCCCATGAGAAAAGTATCTTTTACATTACATGGATATTCACATCTCTTGGACTGCGCTTTTTCCTTCTTCCTACTGACACAAAAATTGTTTTACTTCTTTACATTAATTCTGTATAATCATTCTTAGAAACAAACAGAAAGGAATTTTATTATGCATATTATAAAACAACCTGTTTTAGGAAAACATGTGTATTTAGCTCAGGGTGCCATTGTGCAAGGAGATGTCACCTTAGGTGAAAACTGCAGCGTTTGGTTTCATGCCGTTATTCGGGCAGAAGCTGGCTCTGCTTCTATTGGTAAGGATACCAATATTCAAGATAATGCTGTTATTCATGTAGATCATAATGCTAATATATTAATTGGAAATCAAGTTACTATCGGTCACGGAGCCATTGTTCATGGCTGTACCATCGGTGACAATACTTTGATTGGCATGGGAGCTATTATTTTAAACCATGCAGTCATTGGAAAAAATTGTATGATAGGTGCCGGAACCCTTGTTACACAAAATACCATCATTCCAGATAATTCTCTTGTTATTGGCAATCCTGGAAAAGTAAAACGTCAGGTATCTTTGGAAGAAATAGAATCTATTCGAGAAAATGCTGCTTATTATATAGAAGAAGCCGCAGCTTACGCAAAGCAGAAATAACTGCTTTGGTACGTTGTGGCTTGTCTGTTTTCTGTCTTCTTACTCTTTCCTAATTAAGGTGCCCATATCACACAATTTCGCCCATTATTTTTTCCTTGATACAGCAGTTTATCTGCTTTTCGAATAAATTCTTCTAAACTTTCTTCCTTGGGAACTACGCTACATCCACCAATGCTAATGGTTACAACCGGACAAACCTTAGATTTCTCATTGGGAATCTGTAATTGCTGTACACTTTCTCTTAAATCTTCCGCAATTTTTTTGACTTCTTCCAAGGATTGATTATAAATCAATACTACAAATTCTTCTCCCCCATAACGAGCTAGATAATGATTTTCATCTTCTCTTATTACTTTTTTCATACATCCTGCTACTTTAGAAAGTACCATATCGCCAACAGTATGTCCATAAGTATCATTGACACTTTTGAAATAATCTACATCTACAAAAAATAGAGAAAGCATCTTCTGTTCCACTCTTCCACGTTCCCACATTTCTCTCTTTTTTCGTTCAAAGTCCCGACGATTACAAATATCTGTTAATGCATCCATGGACATCTGCGTTTCAATCATTTTTCGATAACAGTACATTTTCACCTGTGTATCGACCCGGACTTTAACAATGTTAGGATTATAAGGCTTACGAATGTAATCCATTGCTCCCTTTAAAAGTCCTCTTTCCTCTGTTTTTTCATCTTCTATTGCCGTTAAGATAACAACTGGAATATTCATAGTTCTTCGGTCATTTTTTAACTTTTTTAATGTTTCAAATCCATCCAACCCCGGCATAATAATATCTAATAAAATCAAAGACGGTTTTTCTCTTTTTGCCAGTTCAATCCCATCTTCCCCATTTTGTGCCCCTATGATCTGATAGTCTTCTTTTAACATATCTGATAATATTTTTTGTTCTAGCAAACTATCATCTATAACTAATATCTTCTCCATGTTTGTATCCTCATTTCTAATGTAATAAAGAGTATTCCTCCATATTCCAGATCTGATTTACTACATCCTGATAAAATTCCGCCTCATGGCATACCAACAATATTGCGCCTTTATATTCTTGTAATGCACGCTTTAATTCTTCCTTGGCATCTACATCCAAATGATTGGTTGGCTCATCCAACAACAATATATTTGTTTCCACATTAAGCAGTTTACATAATCTAACTTTCGCCTGTTCTCCACCGCTTAGTACTTTTACCTTACTTTCAATATGTTCTGTGGTTAATCCACATTTTGCCAATGCTGACCTTACTTCATATTGGGAATATCCCGGAAATGTTTCCCATATTTCTTCAATACAACTGCGATTGCTTGCCGGCATTTCCTGTTCAAAATATCCCGGATACAGATAATCTCCTAAATTTGCTTTTCCTGAAATTGGTTTAATTAAGCCAAAAACACTTTTTAAAAAGGTGGATTTTCCAATTCCATTGGTTCCTACAATGGCAATTTTTTCTCCCCTCTCCATGCGCAAATTCATAGGCGCAGATAATGGTCTGTCTGATTCATAGCCAATTACCAAATCTGTTGTTTCAAACAATACCTTTCCGGCTGCTCTTGCATTCTTGAAATAAAATTCCGGCTTAGGACGTTCTCCTGCCAATTCAATAATATCCATCTTATCCAATTTCTTCTGTCTTGACATTGCCATATTTCTAGTTGCTACTCTTGCTTTGTTTCGTGCTACAAAATCTTTTAAATCTCCAATTTCCTTCTGCTGCTTTTTGTATGCTGCTGAAAGTTGTGATTTCTTCATTTCATATACTTCCTGAAATTTTTCATAATCTCCCACATATCGGCTTAATTCCTGATTTTCCATATGATAAATAATATTTATCACACTATTTAAAAATGTAATATCATGTGAAATCAATATAAATGCATTTTCATAATCCAGTAAATACCGTTTCAGCCATTCAATATGATTTTCATCTAAATAGTTGGTAGGCTCATCCAGCAAAAGAATATCTGGCTTTTCCAGCAGCAGTTTTGCCAATAATACCTTGGTTCGCTGGCCACCACTTAATTGTGTTACATCCGTATCAAGTCCTAGCTCTATCACTCCAAGTGCCCTTGCTACTTCTTCTACCTTAGTATCTATCATATAAAAATCGTGCTGTTCTAGCAGCTCTTGTATCGTTCCTGTTTCTTCCAGCAACCGATTCATTTCCATTTCTTCTACTTCACCCATTTTGGCAAACATTTCATTCATTTCTATTTCTAGATCATAAAGAAAAGAAAATGCTCCACACAGTACCTCTTTTATCGTCATACCTTGTTCTAGCACTGCATGCTGGTCTAGATATCCCGCACGGACATTTTTTGCCCATTCCACTTTACCTTCATCCGGTTGTAATTTTCCAGTTACAATATTCATGAAAGTGGACTTTCCCTCTCCATTAGCACCTATCAGTCCTATATGTTCTCCTTTTAATAATCGAAAGGATACGTCATTAAAAATAGCTCTATCCCCAAATCCATGGGTTAAGTTTTTCACATCTAAAATCATATAAACTCCTTATTTCCTAATATACATTTTTTTATATGGTATCTATTCTACAAGTTCACAGCTCTTTTTTCAACTAATAAATTTATGGTTCTGTCGCAATTTCATTTTTCTTATTGAAAAAGAACACTCACAAGTATATAATTGGTATAAAATACGGGAATGTCATAATTCCCTGTTAAAGTGAGGAGTACATAATGGAACATTTAATCATTCCAAAAGATTACCATTCAGAATTAGATTTACATGACACACAAATTGCCATTAAAACTGTAAAAGATTTTTTTCAAAATCTTCTTTCCCTGCGCTTAAACCTTCAGCGTGTATCCGCTCCGCTGTTTGTGGATCCAGCTTCCGGTCTTAATGATAACCTCAATGGCGTAGAACGTCCAGTTACCTTTGGAATCAAAGAGCAAGAAGAAAAGCAGGCAGAGATTGTTCATTCTCTTGCAAAATGGAAGCGATTTGCATTGAAAAAATATGGTTTTTCCAATGGGGAGGGGCTTTACACTGACATGAATGCTATTCGCCGCGATGAAGATACCGATAATATTCACTCTATTTTTGTTGATCAGTGGGATTGGGAAAAAATTATTTCTCAAACGGATCGAACCATGGACTATTTAAAAGAAACCGTTTCCCATGTATATAAAATTCTTCGAAAAACCGAAAAATATATGGCAATTCAATATGATTACATTGAAGAAATTCTGCCCCACGATATTTTCTTTATTACTACGCAGGAATTGGAAGACATGTTTCCAGATTACACACCAAAAGAGCGTGAATTCTATATTACAAAAGCAAAAGGTGCAGTATGTATTCTCCAAATTGGAGATATTTTAGCTTCCGGAGAACCTCATGATGGACGTGCACCAGATTATGATGACTGGAAGTTAAATGCAGACATCGTAGTATACTATCCTCTTTTGGATATTGCCCTCGAACTTTCTTCCATGGGAATTCGTGTGGACAAAGAAACATTGCTTTTGCAGTTGGAAAAAGCTGGCTGCCCAGAACGCATTCATCTTCCTTATCAACAGTCCATTCTTCAAGGGGATTTGCCGTTTACCATTGGAGGCGGCATTGGACAATCACGTATTTGTATGTTCTTTCTGCGTAAGGCGCATATTGGGGAAGTACAGTCCTCCCTGTGGCCAAGTGATATTGTAGCAGAAGCACAGGCTCACAATATCCAGCTACTGTAATATGATAACGATTCAAAACTTCATGGAGATAAAGTAAGGTAATCTTCAACGATAATTTTGAATCGTTATTTTTATTTCACCTATATCATTCACCTTTTCTCACCTATTTCATATTATATCTTAAAACAATAAGGATGGTATCATTTATGAGTATGCCATATATTGAATGCACAAACATTGATAAATGTTGTGCTGCTTCATCATTACTTCAGTCCATTGCATTGGAAGAAACTGCTATTTCTCATATTCTCAACGCAGAAGGAGAAAAACTTCAAAAAGCAATTTCACTATGCAACACAAATCAATCAGATTTAATTGAAATCAATAAATCGGTTGAAGATATGGTTGATAAAATCACATCATTAGAAATTGTACTAAAATCTAAACTTGATTTAATTCAGCCCATTTTAGAAGGCTGTGAGAAGAAACCACCTACCCCAAAACCTTGTTGTTAATCTCTGTAGCTCCGGCTTTTACACCGGAGCTTTTTCTATTTTCTATATTTTGTAATTATTGACGTTCTACAATAGTTCCCTCTCTATATGCATCTAATAGCATTTCCAATTCTTTTATACTTCCACGAAGTTCTTTTCCCACATCTGTATCTGCTACTGTTTTTCGGTTGTTTACATGTTGAACTAATACCATATGTGAATGAATGTCACTTCCATCCTGCACTGCTTTTTCCACTGATTCAAAGGGTTCATGAGCAGCTAGAAGTAATCCATAGGAATTAAAAATCAGGGTATAGCCTGCAATTCCTGTTTTCGGCTGATAGGCTTTAGAAAATCCTCCATCAATAATTAATAATTTACCTTTACATTTTACCGGTGATTCTCCTCGCTTGGTTTCTACTGGAACATGACCATTTATAATATGAGAGCCTTCCGATGGCAGACCAAATTCCTTTAATATTTTATTGACAATTTCTTCCTTTTCTAATAATCTGTAATAAGGATTTTTAGGTTCTTCATGTGTCTTTTTATCTGCAATAAAGTAGCGTTCAAAGGTAGTCATTTTAGATTTTCCAAATACTGGTGAATTGGCATTCTGCCAAATAAACCAAAGAATATCCAATCCTTTTTCCTTTTCCACCGGATCAATAGAATAGTATCCCTTTCTAGCATAATGCTCTAACACCTCATAAAGTGCTTTTCCACTGTATTCTTGATGAAAAATTTTCACTTTTTTAAAACTTCCATCTTCATTAAATGGTACACAACCATGGTAAAGTAAATTGCCATTGTATACTTTATACAAGCTTCCCTTGGTATAGAGAAAACGAACCTGCTTTTGCAGTTTTTCACAATTTATAAATGCCGCGGTAAGGCGGTCCATTACATCTGCTTCCTCTGGTAATAATTCATAAGGATGTTCCATATCTATAGTTGGAAAATGGGTTTCCTTTAATGGATACTCTTTGCCTTCCACTATAACCGTTCCGGCGTTTAAATCCATCTTATCCAGCAGCAGGCGTTCCTCCATTTTAAATTCAGGATGGCGCTTCATTA
This sequence comes from Lachnospiraceae bacterium, assembly GCA_036653135.1. Taxonomy (GTDB): domain Bacteria; phylum Bacillota; class Clostridia; order Lachnospirales; family Lachnospiraceae; genus Petralouisia. Next base: position 7,160 of record JAVVUO010000019.1, on the reverse strand, counting down.
GCTGACCTTCTAGTTTAAATTGAATCATTGCAATTGCCTTGTGCATTTTTTCATCTAATTGAGCATCTTTAATATCATATTCATCTTCGCGATAATCCAGCTGAAATGCTTCACAAGGATCCTTGGCATACTTTGTCATAGCAAGGCGGGCTAAAGGTACTAAATTAATGCCATATCCATCCTCTAATGTATTTAGATTTCCGTATTTTGCAGAAATACGAATCACATTGGCAATGCATGCCAAATTTCCTGCTGCTGCTCCCATCCACAGCACATCATGATTGCCCCATTGAATATCTACTGAATGATGTGCCATCAAGGTATCCATCACTAAATGAGGATAAGGACCACGGTCAAAAATATCTCCTACAACATGAAGATGATCCACAATAAATCTGCGAATCAAATTGCAAAATGCAATGACTAATTCTGAGGCTCTTCCCGTATGAATAACCGAATAGATAATTTCATTGTAATAAGCTTCTTGATCTGATATATCCGGTCTTCCTGTTAAGAGTTCTTCAATTACATATGCAAAATCCTGTGGCAGTGCCTTACGCACCTTAGAACGGGTGTATTTAGAAGATGCACTTTTACAAATACGAATAAGTCGGTAAATTGTAACTTTGTACCAATCTTCCATATTTTCTTCCTGTTTTAAAACCTGCTTTAACTTTAATTCTGGATAATAAATCAAAGTTGCAATTACTTTTTTCTCCATTACAGACAAACTATTTCCAAATTCTTCTTCTATTTTACGTTTAATGGCTCCGGAACCATTTTTCATTACATGTTGAAATTGATCATATTCTCCATGTATATCAGTAATAAAATGCTCCGTACTTTTTGGTAAACTTAATATAGCCTGTAAATTAATGATTTCTGTTGCAGCTGCAGGAATGTTTTTATATTGCTTTGCCAATCCTGTTAAATACCGAATATCTCCTGTTTCCACCATAAATCCCCCTCATTTATCTACCGAGCTGCAATTACATCGCTCATTTCGTATCTTCCTACCGGTTTGCCTGCCAAAAATTTTGCGGCTTCCACAGCTCCTTTTCCAAATACTGCTTTGGAATATGCACTGTGTTTAAATTCAATTACCTCATCAGTCCCTGCGAAAATAACTTCATGTTCTCCTACAATAGTTCCACCTCGTACTGACTGCATTCCAATTTCATATTTTTCCCGTTTTACTCTCTCCTGACTTCTGTCATATTTGTAATGATATGCATGATCTAGTGCTTGATTCATGGAATCTGCCAGTGCAAGAGCAGTACCACTTGGCGCATCTACTTTTTGATTATGGTGTTTTTCTATAATTTCCATATCAAATCCTGCCGGTGCCAGCACTTTTGCCGCTTTTTGTAGTAAATCCATAAGCATATTTACTCCAAGTGACATATTTGCTGATTTTAAAACAGGAATTTTAAGACTGGCTGCGTCTACCAGTGCAAGCTGTTCGTCACTTAATCCTGTGGTGCATAATACTACCGGAATCTGCTTTTCCTGGCTATATTCCAGTAGCTCATTTACAGCTGTTGCAGATGCAAAATCCACAATCACATCACCATCTACCGAACATTCTTTGATTGTTGAAAATACCGGATATGAATTTTCTATATGATTAGAAATGTCAATCCCTGCTACAATCTCAATTTCTTCATCCTCTTGACAAATTTTTGTAATTACCTGTCCCATTCTCCCATTACATCCATGCATTATCATCTTTATCATCTTACATTTCCTCCTTAACTATCTGTTCTTCTTTGTTTTTCTTTTATCTTCCTGTAAACGCAAGGGAGCTGTCCGTATCATCGGGCAGCTCATAGTACTATTTTCTTTATGCTAATGGAATACCAAATTCCTGCATTGCCTTTGCTAATTTTTTAACATTCTCCGGTTCTATTTCACTTAAAGGAGCTCTTAATGAGCCTGAATTCCAACCCATAAGATTCATAGCAGCTTTTACTGGGATGGGATTGACTTCACAGAACAACGCATCAATTAATGAAAGTGACTGTAACTGCATCTTTAATGCTGTTTCTCTATTTCCATTTAGGTAATTCATTACCATATCATGTGTAAACTTTGGTGCTACATTTGCCAGTACCGAAATAACTCCTATTCCACCACAGGCAAGTAAGGGAATAATCTGTCCATCCTCACCGGAGTACATGTCAAGTTCTCCCTGTGTCAGCTCCATTACCTTTAGGGTATAGGAAATATCTCCTACCGCATCTTTCATTCCTATAATGTTGGGAATCTCTTTTGCCAGCTTTGCTGCTGTTGCTGGTGCAATGGTACAGCCTGTTCTACTTGGTACATTATACAAAATAATAGGAATATCCACGTTTTCCGCTATCTGAGTATAATGACTGATGAGTCCTTTTTGTGTAGCTTTATTATAATATGGAGTCACTACCAATAATCCATCTGCTCCTGCTTTTTGTGCTTCTTTTGATAATTCTACTGCTGTTTGAGTACAATTAGAACCGGTTCCTGCAATTACCGGAATTCTTTTGTTTACCACTGATACCGTAGCACGAATAGTTTCTAAGTGCTCTTCTTCTGAAAGCGTAGAAGCTTCTCCTGTCGTACCAGTAATAATAATACTATCTGTTTCATTTTTAATCTGGTCTTCAATAATCTCTTCTAACTTCTGATAATCTACCTCTAGATTATCCTTCATTGGTGTAATAAGTGCTACACCTGCTCCTTTAAAAAGTGCCATTTTCCTTCCTCCTTTAAGCCCAAATTTAGTTATTTCAAAACAAAAAGCCGACAAAATGAGCCGGCTTAAAGATTCTATCACATATAGAAAGCTCCTGCTTCCTATTCTATAATAATCTTTGATAGCGCCCCATCCGTCTTAAGATGACAGTCATATAATTATTCATTATACACCCAAAAATCGATTCTCAGAAAATCAATCTTTTCGGCATGTTTCCCTTTCATTTACCCTCCTCTGTGCCTGTCACATCCGGTAAATTACTTTTGAATCACGCAACCTCTATCAAGTAATGTTTTACTTATCGTTAATATAGCATTTTCCCTGTCTAAAGTCAATACAGATGATTAGATTAACTGGCATGAATTTCATAAACCTTTCCTGCGTATTTACGCAACACATCGCTCATTACTCTTCCTGTAAATATCACTTCTGTATCCTCAGACTGTACTTCCATAAACAGACGTAACTCTTCTGATGAAATCATCTGATTATCTAAAATTCCAAGAAATTCATCTAATACCAATATATTACATTCTCCCGTCACCAACACTTTTTTTGCAAAATTAAAGCCATTTTTAATGTTCATGCTCTCTTCCCTTTGTTCTTCTTCCGATAAATCCATATAATTCTTTTCTGATCTTGCAAAGGTAAATAACTTAATTTCTGGCTCTAGTCGCCTAAAAAATTCCAGTTCCTGTTCTTTTTTCCCCTTGAGAAACTGAATGATAATTACATCTTTCCCTTGACTTGCTGATTGTATTGCATATCCAAGTGCTGCTGTCGTCTTACCTTTTCCATCTCCGCAATAAACAGTAACATTTTTTTCACACATGCTATTTCCCTCTCTCAAATCGAACTTTCTATAAAGTCTTTCAGATTGTCTTAAAATACCACACTCCTTGGAAAAATGCAAACTTTTATTAAAAAACGCAAATGAGTTTGATGCAAAATTAATGTTTTTATTCTAAATATTCCACTTTACTTACAGATATCTCATAGGCAATTCTACGTTCTACATCTGTTTCAGTTAATTTTTTTACATATTCTCTACTTTGAATTCTTCCAAAGACTTGAACATGACCACCAACCTCAAATCCTGATGCAAATCTGGCATTTCTTCCCCAGCAAATACATGGTATGTAATCAGATTTTCCATAAGAACGGTTTACTGCAATTAGCAAATCTGCAATTTCTCTTCCCAATGGTGTTTTTCGATAAATAGGTGCTTTACAGATATACCCATCCAAAAATATCTGATTGCTTTTTTCTCCATCCGGAACTTCATCTACAAATTCCAGTTCTCTTACAAATACAGATAACACCAGTCTATTTCTTTTTTCTTCATGACGATTATAGGAACGGAATTGCCCTTCTGCACGTATCTGCTGACCAATATAAGATTGTTGTGTATCAATTAGTCTTTCTGATATCATAAGCGGAATAGTATCTGCAAAACTGCTTAAACGATTTACCGCTATTTCCACCATATAAAAGCCCTCTCCGAATACCTCGTGACTATATTGAAAATCAGAAGTGATTTCCCCTATGATTGTTACCTGATTGTTTTCAAAAATTTTATCTGCCATAAATTGTTGGTCCCCTTTCGTATCTCGATGGCACATCGATGATGTATCAATTTTTCTAAAGAATACCATGTGGTATGTGAAAATATTCTCAATTCCTGTCGATAGTATTTGCTCTTTACGAAATGGGTTCCATATTGTAAAATAGGATATGATGAAATAGAACATATTAAATAGAAAAGAGGAAATAACAATGGCACAGAATCCAATTGTAACATTTGAGTTAGAAAATGGTGACATCATAACGGCTGAACTTTACCCACAGATTGCACCAAACACTGTAAACAATTTTATTACCCTGATTCAAAAGGGCTACTACGATGGGCTTTCCTTTCACCGCGTCATCAAAGGCTTTATGCTTCAAGGTGGCTGTCCTGATGGAACTGGAGCCGGTGGACCTGGATACAGCATTAAAGGCGAATTTACCGAAAATGGCTTTGTAAATGACCTAAAGCATACCCCTGGTGTCCTTTCTATGGCAAGAACTATGGCACCGAATTCTGCTGGTTCCCAGTTCTTTATTATGCACCAGAATTCTCCGCATTTAGATGGTTCCTATGCCGCATTTGGTCAGGTTACCCATGGAATGGACGTAGTAAATAAAATCGCTGACTTACCTACTGATTATTCCGACCGTCCTAAAAAACCTGTCATTTTAAAGAAAGTAACCGTAGACACTTTCGGCGAAACTTACCCCACACCACAAACCTGTTAATTTTGCTATGATGAAGAAATCCTAAATTTTATTTTTAGGGTTTCTTTCTTATTTTTTAGATTTCTTTCTTAAGATTTCTTTCTTATTTTTTAGATTTCTTTCTTAAGATTTAATCCTAATTATCCATCATTTTTATAGTTTTATTTTACTGCTCCTGCCAATTTTAAAATTAATTGTGCATCTCTTACAATTTCTTTTTCAAATTCTAGATTTTTTCCTGTTCCCCCATGCTCCAAATAGGAGTTCATATATTTCCCTGTCTTTCCCGTACCTCCAGCTGTTTGAAGTTGTGCATTATATGGAATGATTCCAATTTGCTGTTCTTCAATACGATAAATCCGTTGTAGATTTTTTCTTGTATAGGCGGAATTTTCAAAATAATTTCCTACCATAAAAAATACTTTTCCTTTTAGTTTTGGGCGGTTACGAAAGTAATCACCTATCTGCTCTTCCTCCTGCTCCATATTTAGTACACATACCTCTGCTTCCTGAAGCATTTTCTGTGAAAAATCATCTCTTCTGTTTCCACAGTCTACAAACACTAAATCAAAACAAGATTCCAGTGCATCCGTGACCTCTTCCATTTTTTTAAAAAGGTTTCCTGTATTCCACCAATCGTGATATTGTCTTCTTCCACAAGGCATACAATACATTTTATCTCGAATTACTGGATGCATATTTTCCTTAATCATTTTTTCTGTTAATTCCTGTTTTTCTTTACAAAGCAGATAATCCAACCCTGTGGATACAAAAAATGTTTCCTGCTCTGCCACCAGTTCTTTTCTTTGCACCTCTTCTTTTTTTTTGGTACGAATGGGATACCCTTTTTTCTCTGCATAAAATTGTTTCTGCAATCCTTCATCTTGATACCCTCCTGGTATTACTGCTATGGATACTGGATGCATCAATACTGCAGTGCACGCTACTGCTGCTAAATTAAACGTAGTTCCCACTTGTTCTTCCCCACTCCAAAATGCAATTTTCATCTTTTATACCTCTCCCTGTTTTCTGATTTTATCTTTTTGTTACAAGTTCACCACTAATGTTTCATATCCCTCTTTGCGTAACTGGTTTTGTAAGGTCACTGCTTCTTCCAAAGAGTTTTCGTTTCCAACAATAACCACATCATACGGTGGCTCTTCTCTTATTATTACCGAGTATCCCTCTGCTTCTAATTCCTCTTTTAGAAAATTTGCATTTGCTGGATAACGGAACAGCCCAACCTGAACACCGTATCTTTTTTCTCCCTGCTGTAACGGAATCGCCTCTTTAATTCCTGTTACAATGGCAGTAACCATTTGTTCAAACTTTTCATCAAATAATTGGTTATCTTTCTCATTATTAATAAATCCCAATTCCATTAAAATTGCTGGCATCTTGCTTCTTCGCAATACCACAAGACCGGGGCGTTCCACCACACCTAAATCCTTGAATCCAATAGTTACCAACTCACTTTGAATAGCATCTGCCACCTGCTCTGCTCTGGTATCATTGGCATAAATTAATGACTGCACTCCTTGATATGTATCGGGTGTTTCTCCTGAATTACGATGAAAAGAAATAAAATAGTCCGCCCCTGAGTCATTGGCTATCTGTACTTTTTCAAACGGGGTATCATAGTTGTCTGTTGTTCTGACATACAGTACATGATATCCTGCATTTTCCAATTGATTTCCCACGGCCTGCGTCACTCTTAAGTTATCATCTTTCTCCTTTCTGCCTTTATAAACTGCACCACTATCCAGTCCTCCATGTCCGGCATCTAACATAATTACATTTTCCATATTTTCTCCAGTGTTTTTCTTCTATTTTATGCATTTCACCGGAAAAGTTTCCACATTCTTGTACCCCCTATTGCATATTTGGTTCCATCATTGTATTGTAAAACTGCTGCAGTGCATCACTGCTTTCTAGCTTCCCTATACCATTTTTGCTTATAAATTCCTGAGCTTGCAAGATTTCTTCTTCTGTAAAAGTAAATATCCACTCCGGTGTATCGTTTTTCAAGTTATCTAATCCCTGTTTCAGTATTTCCTGATAAATCGGATTAATCCGCCAGATAGAATTAGGATGCAGTCCTCCTTCTTCATAAGGAGCATGATAATACTTTTCATTGATAAATCTTGTG